>NZ_JBHIXV010000015.1:0-94152 GCF_041984545.1 Marinobacter sp.
CCGTATGCCCGGTGGTGTGAGAGGACGGGGGAGGTAACTCCCCCTCCTACTCGATGGTCGGGCGTTCAGGCCTGGCTCGTGATAAATGACCGGACCGCGCCGGATACCGCCTCAGGCTGAGTCAACAGGGCCCAGTGGGGCGCATCAAGTTCCCGGACCGTCAGTTTGCCGGCCCAACGCTCCAGGTGCTCGTTCAGATGGGGACCAACATAGGCATCACGGGTTGGCACCAGCACCTGCACGGGGCATCTTGCCACCCTTGGGCGCGGCCGCAGCAACCTGGGCAGGAAATTGGCCCGGTACAGTTTCACGCCATAGGCCCCGTCTGCCTTCTGCGCGTCGCTGAAACGGGCATCGGGAACCTCTTCCCGGGTCCGGAGGTAGTCTGGCCAGTAGCGGTCGAGGCCGGCGTTCCAGATGGCCTCGGGCAGCAGTGGAATCTGGAACAGGAACACATACCAGGAACTGGCGAACTGCCGCAGGACCTTGCCGAGCCCCTCCGCCCCGGTTGTCGCCAGCTGGCTCCGGATCCAGAAACCGACGTGGTCCAGGCAGGGACCGGAGATGGACGTGTAGGACCGGATGCGGTCCTGCAGCGGGCCTCCGGTGACCGACTCCCAGCTCTGGATTGAGCCCCAGTCGTGGGCCACCAGGTGAAACTCCCGGCCGGGGATCAGTGTGTCCACCACCGCCTGCATATCGCCGGCCAGTGCGGCCAATCGATAGTCCCGGGTGCGCCGGGGCTTGTCGGATCGGCCGGCACCGCGGACATCGTAGCGGATCACCAGGTAGTCCCGGCTCAGGGCGGAGGCTACCTGATCCCAGACCTGATGATTGTCCGGGTAACCATGCACCAGCACCAGTGGCGTGGCCGCCGGATGGCCCTCCGCGACGGCGTGGATGACAAGGTCTCCGCTGGTAATCCAGTGTGCACTCTGTTCCTTCACGATCTGGGCCTGCGTGGCTGCTGAAGACAGACCCAGAGTAACCACGAGGCCGGGCTGACCCTATGGCAGAGCGGGCCAACTGCCATGCCGCCGGTGTCAGTCGGCCAGGGCCACTGATTTGATCTGCATCCACACCGGTCGACCCGGCGCTAGTGCCAACTGGTCCACGGCTCGGGTGGTCAGGCGGGCCAGTACGGGAGTTGGCCCAGCGAGCAGCCGCACAATGCTGATGCCGGGGGTAACGTCCGGCTCGATCCGGTCGATGGTTGCCGGAATCAGGTTCTGGATACTCTGGTCGGCGTGCCGCTCGAGCGCCAGGCTGATGTCCCGGGCCAGCAGCCGGACCCGCACCTGGTCACCCGGCTGCATCCCGTTGTCCCGGCCCAGCCAGAGTGACCCACCCTTGAAATCGACGCGGGCCAGGTGCCAGTGATCATCCAGTTCGGCGATGGTCCCCTCCAGCAATACGCCGGCGTCATCGTCGAGGCGAAACGGGTTATCCAGCCGGGACAGGGTTTCCCGCATCGGGCCTTTGGCCACCACCTTGCCGTCCTCAAGCACCACCAGGTGGTCCGCGAGGCGGGCCACCTCGGCCGTGGAGTGGGACACATACACGATGGGAATGGCGAGGGCGTCCCTGAGCCGCTCCAGATAGGGCAGGATTTCCTGTTTGCTCGCCTTGTCGAGGGCCGACAGGGGTTCGTCCATCAGCAGCAGCCTGGGGCTGGTGAGCAGGGCGCGGGCAATGGCCACCCGCTGGCGCTCACCGCCGGACAGGCCGGCCGGCATGCGGGTCAGATGGGTTTCAAGGCCCAGCCAGCGCACGGCGTCGTCAAAGCTGATCTGGCGTTCCGCTGCCGGGATGCGCCGATATCCGAATTCCAGGTTCTTGCGCACGTTCAGGTGGGGAAACAGGTGGGTTTCCTGAAAGACATAGGCCAGTGGACGTTTATGGACCGGAAGGAACGTTCGCGGCGTTTGCCAGGGTTCGCCCAGCACGGTCATGGTGCCGTCGGCACTGTGCAGGCCGGCCATGCAGCGCAAAAGCGTGGTCTTGCCACAGCCCGAGTGGCCGAACAGGGCAGTGATACCGGTGCCGGGAAGGGTCAGGTCAACGTTCAGGGTAAAGCCCGGAAAAGCGCAGCGGAAGCGGGCACAGATGGTGTCGCTGGCGCTCATCGCAGGGCTCCCGAACGGGCCTTGCCGTTCAGTGCGTACAGGGTGACCAGCACCACAAAGGAAAAGACCACCATGCCTGCGGACAGCCAGTGGGCCTCAAGGTATTCCAAAGACTCCACGTGATCGTAGATGGCAACTGACAGCACCTTGGTTTCGCCGGGTATGTTGCCGCCGATCATCAGGATCACGCCAAACTCACCGATGGTGTGCGCGAATGTCAGCACGGCGGCGGTCAGGAAACCGTTTCGGGCCAGGGGCACGGCAACGAACAGAAACCGGTCCCAGGGGGCTGCACGCAGGGTGGCGGCCACTTCCAGAAACCGGTCGCCTACCGATTCGAAGGCGTTCTGAAGTGGCTGCACGGTAAATGGCAGGGAGTAGATCACGGAGGCCACCACCAGACCTTCGAAGGTAAACGGCAGCAGGCCGATGCCGAGCGCCTGGGTCAACTGGCCGACCCAGCCTTCGGGGCCCATCACCAGCAGCAGATAAAAACCAAGCACGGTAGGTGGCAACACCAGGGGTAGGGCGACGATGGCCGCGATGGGCTGTCGCAGCCAATGCTCGGTACGGGCCAGCCACCAGGCGATGGGCGTGCCCCCAAGCAACAGGAGCAGGGTGGTAGTGGTGGCCAGCTTGAGGGTCAGCCAGACCGGGTCCCAATAGGTTTCGAGCATCACTCAGCCGTTGTCTGTCCGGTGTCGTAGCCATAGTCGCGAATAATGGCCATGGCCGTTTCTGACTGCAGGAACGCCATCCATGACCGGGCTGCGTCATTATCGGCGCCGTGGGCCAGCAGGATCGCCTGCTGGTCGATGGGCTGATAAAGACGTTGCGGGATCTGCCACAGCGTGCCCCGCTCTGATGGCGCCAGTGCCGCCTCCCAGGCGATGACCTGGGACATTGCAACGAAGCCCGCCTGGGCGTTGCGGCTGACCACAAACTGGAACGCCTGGGCGATGGAGTCTCCGCGCACGAGCCTGGTCTGCAGCGGCTGCCAGAGGCCAAGATGTTCCAGAACCTGGCGGGCAGCCAGCCCGTAGGGCGCGGTCTTGGGGTTGGCCATGGCCAGCCGCGCAAAAGACTGTTCTTCAAGATAGGCCTCGCCACGGCTGAACGCATCTGCTGTGGGGCTCCAGAGTGCGAGCCTGCCGCGGGCGTAGGTAAACCGGCTGCCCGGTACTCCGGCGCCGGCCTGTTCGATCAGCTCTGGTCGCCGGGCGTCGGCCGCCATGAAAACGTCGAACGGTGCCCCGTTGCGAATCTGTGCGTAAAGCTTGCCGGTGGAACCGAAACTGGCCGAGACCCTGTGGCCGGTGTCGGCCTCGAAGCGCTTGATCAGATCCCGGGTGGTGTCGGTAAAGTTGGCGGCCACGCCAAGACTGACTTCACCCGCAATGGCCAGCGTACCCGCCGCCCAGAGCAGCACCGTCATCGTGAACGTCGTCCATGGCCCGGGGCGGAACAGGCGTTGGGCGTCTCGGGGCTCTGGCATGGCGCAGGACTTACTGTTAGGCGGCTGACTGACCGGCTTGATTTTCCCTGTACAGACACAGGGAATGCAAGTACTGCCAGACTTCGTCGCGGTTGATTTCGTTGAGCATCTCATGGCGCCCGCCCTCAAACAACCGCAGGGTCACGTTCTCGATGCCTGCCTCGCGAATGGCCTGGAAATGACGGCGGACGCCCCGCCCCATTTCCCCGACCGGGTCTGCCGTGCCGGAGAAGAGGTGCACGGGCAGGTTCTTCCGCCAGAGCGAGGGGCGAATGCCGAGCATGCCTCCGATGAAATCCTGCCAGAGCCCCACCGTACAGGTGAAGCCGCAGAGCGGATCGGCAATGTAGCGGTCAACCTGTTCCGGATCGCGGCTCAGCCAGTCCGCCGGAGTCCGGTTAGGGCGGAACTGGTGGTTGAACTGGTCGAAGGTCAGCCGTGCCACCAGTCGGCTGCGGTGGCCTTTGCCCCGCACCAGCCGGATCAGGCGAACCAGCGCCCCGGACGCCAGCAGCTGGCGGCGATCAATCCGGTTGGTGGCGCTCAGGATCAGGCTGTCCAGGGTATCACCGTGCTGCTGCGCGTAGCTCTGTGCGATGAACGAGCCCATGCTGTGCCCCAACAGGTGCAGCGGCAACCCGGGGAAACGGGCCCGAGCGTACTGGATGACCTGATGCAGGTCAGAGATCACCCGGAGCCAGCCCCGGGTGTCGGCGTAATGGCCGAGGGCTGTCGCCGGACAGCGGGTGCCGTGGCCGCGATGATGGTAGGTGATGACCGCGAGGCCCCGATCCGCAAGCCAGAGGGCCAGGGGCGCGTAGCGGTCACCGTGCTCGGCCATGCCATGGCTGATCACCAGAACGCCGGCAGGGTTGGCGGGTGTCGTCAGGCTGCCAGTGATTGTGTGCTGGTCAGGGGTGTCCAGACTCAGTGGGTGTGTGTCGGTCATATCCGCCCGGTTCCTTGTTGTTGTCGTCCTTTGCCGGGCGCTGCCACTCCGGCGGTTTCCAAAGATGGGTAAGGCGAGACCATAATCCGCCCGGCCGGGCCATGTCGCGGAACAGGTCCACGTATTCGTGGGTCCAGAGCACAATCAGGTTGGTGGAGTCGACGGGGCGGGTGATGCCGTACACCGGCGGTTCCTGCGCTTTTTCGTCCACGAAGGTGCTGAACAGCCGGTCCCAGATGATGAGCGTACCGCCGTAGTTGCGGTCGATGTAGCCAGGGTTCCGGCCATGGTGCACGCGGTGGTGGCTGGGAGTGTTGAAGATCGCCTCGACCCAGGCCGGCAGTTTTCCTACCAGCGTGGTGTGGATGAAAAACTGGTACACCAGAGAACAGGCATAGGCGACACCAATCCACACGGGATTGAAGCCGATCAGCGCCATGGGCAGGTAGAACACCCACATGCCGTTGAAAATGTTGGTGGCGTTCTGGCGCATGGCGGTGGAGAAGTTCATGCGCTCGGAGGAGTGGTGAACCACGTGTGCCGCCCAGAACCAGCGCACCCGGTGGCTCGCCCGATGCATCCAGTAGAAGCAGAAATCCACACCCAGAAAGGTGAGGAAGGCGGTGAGTGCGTTTAGTTCCAGGTCCAGCAGACGGTAGTGGTAACACAGGGCGTATACGGGAAACGCAATGATCCCCGCGAACAGCAGTTCGGTGATCTGGTAGCCGGCGCCCAGGGCAAAATTCCGCACCGCTTCGCGGGCATCCATCAGGCGGGGGTTGTGGCGTATCCGCAGGTATTCCCAGAGGGTCACGGCAATGAACAGGGGGGTGGCAATCACGAAGATCAGTTGCCGCTCGTCCAGCGCCAGCCAGGGCGCGGCCCACTGCCATAGGGACAGCAGGCCACTGTCTTCTAGCACTGCCAGCATCATGTCGGTCAGGGCCATGGAATACCGCCGGGATCAGGGAATGGTGTTGATACTCTGGCACGGAACTGGCGCCGGGGAATGTCGGTTCCCGCCAGTTCCGTTGACCATTTCCGACAGGCCCGGCTCAGGGGCTGGCATCGCCTCCGCGGTGGTCCCGGTAGACAGCCTCCAGGGCGGCCAGCTGCGGTTGCCACTGGTCCAGCCAGGCCTGGATGTCCTTGGGAATACGCTTGGCTTTGGGCCAGGGCACCGGGTATTGGGCTGGCTGGAACATGGGCGCAAACAGCGCGGCGGCGGTCAGGTCTGCGCGGGAGAAGCGATCACCCACCAGGAACGACCGGGAGCCATAGATCTGCTCAAGCTCGGCCAGCAGTCCCTCCATGGTCAGCCGGGATTGCTCCGCAGTTTTTTCATTGATTTTCATCCAATTGCGCATTACCTCGTCTACCCGGCTGAAGGCCAGGCTGAGCAGAATGCGATTGTAAAAAGGCGTGCCCGCCGCCAGCATCGGCACCACCACCTTGGGGCGTTTCAGGAAATGGTGGTAGGAGTAGCAGCGAATCGCCGGCCCGGCTTCCTCATCCAGCCGGCGTTCCCAGGCCAGGGCCTGCTCGCGCTCGACAGGATCGTCCGGGGTCAGTGGATGCTCGGGAAAGGTGTCATCCAGGTAGTCCAGTATGCGGGCGGAGCCCTGGACAACCTGGCCGTTGTGATCAATCACCGGCACTGACGACTCACGTCCGGTCAGCCGGCGAATTGTCTTGATGTGCTGGCCCGGCAACAGATTGACTGTCTCATGGTTGATGCCCTTGTAATCCAGGGCCCAGCGAACCTTTTCGCAGTAGTGGGAAATGGCAAATTGGTAGAGTTTCAGCGCCATGGCGGCCTCCTGATGGTTTGGGCTAGCATACTGCCGCCGCCGCCGGATAAGAAGCTTGGGATGTCATGGCATTGGCCTGTGGTGGCCATGCCCTTTAAACTGTGGTCCGAACATCATGCGAACAAGGGAACTGACCATGTATTTACGACGAGTTCTGACGCTGTCCGTCGTTACCTGTGCCGGGTGGCTGGCCTCCGCCTGCTCGACGCTGCCCGGAGGCAATACCGAAAGCGCACCCGAAACCTCCTTCGGAACCTACCATTGCGGCCAGCTGGAGATCCAGGTGGCTGGCACCGAGGGCAGCGATCTGCTCGGAATCAATTACCTCGACCGCCGCCTGCTACTTAAACCCGCGGTAAGCGCCTCCGGGGCACTGTATGTGGCGCCCGGCGATGACAACACCCGGTTCTGGAACAAAGGCCAGCGGGCGACCCTGACCATCGGCGGGCGGTCCTACCCGGAATGCCTGAAGCCCGGCGATATCGAGATGCCCTTCGAAGCCCGGGGCAACGAGCCATTCTGGCACGCCACCATTGAAGACGGGGAACTGCTGCTGACCCGCCCCTTCGAAGAGCGGGGTACCCGCCGGCTGCCAGTGACCCTGGATACCGCTAACCGGCACGGTCGAACCTACACAGCGACCGTTGATGAACTGGACGTGAGCCTGACCATCGCACGGCAGCTCTGCCAGGACAGCATGTCCGGCGCCCAGTATCCGGCCCAGGTTCGCCTGACTGTGGATGGCGAGCCCTACAGCGGCTGCGGTGGCGACCGTCAGCGCCTATTCCGGGGAGCCGTCTGGATTGTCGAGGATATCGGCGACACCGGTATCATTGACCGCTCGCGAGTCACCATCGAGTTTCTCGACAACAACCGCATTGCCGGCCGGGCGTCCTGCAACCGCTACACCGGCAGTTATGAACTCAGGGGCGAGGGTATTGAAGTGGGGCAGGTGGCCGCCACGCGCATGGCCTGTGCTCCAGCCCTGATGACGCAGGAACAGCGATTCCTGGATATTCTTCAGGCGGCAACGGATATCCGTATCGGACAGCAGGGGGAATTGCTGCTGACTTCCGCCGGGGGAAAGGTTATCCGCGCATTTCAATCCGACCAGGACAGCCCGTAGCGGCCGAGGATCTGTTCGGCCCGGCCAGAGGCCTGCAGGGCCCGAGTGCCCTCGGACAGCAGGGTGGCCAGCCGCAGGGACTCATCGCGGGCTGGTGAGAAGGCGACATACAGAGGCGATTGGTGGAGCACGGCGGCCAATCTGAGCGTCCGGGTATCGCCGCCCTGTGCCAGTTCCCAGGCCATGACAAAGCGGTCTTCGGGGAATACATCGGAGCGTCGCTTGTACAGCAATTCGATGGCCCGCCCCAGGGGGGCCGGCCCGGACAGGATCCAGACCCGCTCGGGATCGTCCTGGTAGCGGGTAATGTAGGCATCCAGTTCCGGCGAGTAGGCATAGCCGTTGATGGCAAGCAGGATGACGCCGGCCAGGGATTCGACGCCGGCGTATTGCCAGTCGCTGTCCGGATGGGTGTAGAGGGCGATGGTGGTATGGCCGATGGCTTCCTCCGGAAACACGAAATCCGGGGCATCCGCCGGCAGTGCGCCCACCACGGCGTCCATATGGCCTTCCCGGGCCAGTTGCAGGGCCCGCGCCCAGCTCATGTTGACGTATTCCACTTCGATGCCCGCCCGGGCAAACGCTTCCCGGGTAATGTCGATCATGTAGCCCTCATGATCGGTACCGGCCTCGCAGTTGTGCGGGCACCAGGGGTCGGCGGCAATGGTGATGGTCCGGGGTGACCGTGGCGCCGGTTCTGGCTCAGGTTCTAACTCCGGTTCTGACTCCGGTTCTAACCCCGTGGCGGTCTCGGCCGCCACTTCCATGACCGGAACGGGGGGATCCTCAGGCTCCGAGCAGGCAGCCAGGAACAGGGCCAGGCAGCAGAACAGGATTCTTGCCACGATCTTCGTTCCAGCAGGGAAGGGATACTTCTCCTGTAAGCATAGTTCGTGGCGCGTCTTTTGTAACGGTCGCCTGGCTTCAGGCGGCGTTTTTGTCCCGATCGGCAGACGCTGCGGTGGGCACCAGAGCCCGCGCCAGATCCTTCATGTGCAGTGTGCCTACCTGTTCGCCCTCCCGCATTACCCGGAAACACAGGGTCATGTCACCCTCAGACACCTTGAGCACGGTTTCGAGGTTGTCCTGCTCGGTGACATCGCCGGCGTAGTTGTTGTCGCCGGCCTGACCGGATTTGCTCATGATCGAGCGCACCCGGAGTACCCGGGCCCGGTTGATATCGCTGATGAAGTCGACAATGTAGGGATCGTTCGGTTCCAGAAGTATGTGCTGCGGGTCGCCCTGCTGCACCACCTCGCCGTCCTTCAGGATCACCAGATGATCGGCAAGCTTAAGCGCTTCGTCGAGATCGTGGGTGATGAACACGATGGTCTTATGCAGCTCACCCTGCAGTTCCAGGAGCAGATCCTGCATGTCGGAGCGGATCAGCGGGTCCAGTGCCGAGAAGGCCTCGTCCATCAGCATGATCGGGGCGTCGGAGACCAGCGCCCGGGCAATGCCCACCCGCTGCTGCATGCCGCCGGAGAGCTGGTGTGGGTACTGGTGTTCGTTGCCCTCCAGGCCCACCCGGGCCAGCCACTTGCGGGCATCCGCCTCGAAATCCGAGGTGGTGTAGCCGCGAATGTCCTTGGCCATGCCGGCGTTTTCCAGCACGGTTTTGTGAGGCAACAGGGCGAACTTCTGGAACACCATCGACATGCGTTCACGGCGAAGGCGGCGCAGCTGTGCCTCCGAATAGCTCATGACATCCTCGCCATCCACCCGGATCTCGCCCGCCGTGGGGTCAATCAGGCGGTTTAGGTGGCGGATCAGCGTGGACTTGCCTGAGCCGGAGAGACCCATGATCACGGTGATCTCGCCATCGTGCATATCCACGTTGATGTCCCGCAGGCCAAGCACGTGTTTCTGCTGCTCCAGCAGTTCTGCCTTGCCCATGCCTTTGCGCACGTATTCCAGGGCGACATCGGGTGTGGGGCCGAAGATCTTGTAGAGGTTCCGGATCGAAATCTTGA
This sequence comes from Marinobacter sp., assembly GCF_041984545.1. Lineage (GTDB taxonomy): Bacteria > Pseudomonadota > Gammaproteobacteria > Pseudomonadales > Oleiphilaceae > Marinobacter. Next base: position 9,481 of record NZ_JBHIXV010000015.1, read on the forward strand.
TGTCTTTTGCCATGACCTGGCTCCTCACTGCTTCTGGGAAACGTTGATTCGGGCAAGCGATGCCTTGGTCACCCGGTCAAGGATAACGGCCAGGATGACAATGCCGAGACCGGATACCAGGCCCACGCCCAGCTCCAGATTTCGGATGCCCCGGAGTACCAGAACCCCGAGACCGGGCGCAGACACGAGCGAGGCAATCACCACCATGGCCAGGCTCATCATGATGGTCTGGTTGACCCCGGCCATGATGTTGGGCAGCGCCAGGGGTATCTGGACCTTGTAAAGCTTCTGGCGCGGGGTCATGCCAAAGGCGTCGGCGGCCTCGATCACATCCTTGTCCACCAGGCGGATACCCAGGTTGGTCAGCCGGATCACGGGCACAATCGCGTACAGGATAATGGCGATGCCGTAGAGCTTCGATTCGGTGACGCTGAACAGGAAAATCAGCGGAATCAGATACACGAAGGGGGGCAGGGTCTGCAGCATGTCGAGTATGGGTACGATCATGCGCTGCAGGGCATTGCTTCGGGCCATGGCAATGCCAATGGGCACCCCCATCAACACGCACAGGAAGGCGCATACGAAAATGATCGCCAGCGTTTGCATGGCGTAGTCGTAGTGGTCGATGAAAGCGAGCAGCATGACACTGCCGCCGACAAACGCCACCAGCTTCCAGGATTTGGTAACCAGAAATACGATGCCCAGAAGAACCGGGATAACGATCCACCAGGGCGTGTTCAGCATGGCGTACAGCGCACCGTCCAGGAACCAGCTTAGGGGCTGGGTCAGCGGATCCAGCACCAGGCTGAGGCTGTCCTTGATGGCCAGGAAACCCTGCTCCAGGCCCTTGGTCAGTTCCCTGGACTGGGGAAACGCGGCGCAGGATTCGTTCAATGCATCCATGGACGGGAACGGCAGCTCCCAGATGGACGGGTCGTCGGCTTCCTTGCCCTTGGTTTTAGCCAGCAGATCGGCCATCGACATGGGGCCGTCACTCTTGCCTTCGGAGCACCAGTCTTCGAGGCCGAGGGCGGAAAACAGCGGGTCGTAGGTTGCCATGGGCGTTCAGTCTCTCCTGCGCGCGTCTGAATTGGGTTCGATTGTGCGGAGGGTTGCCCGGGCCACACAGTGTTGGCCCGGGCGGGGCAGGTAGATCAGTTGTTCAGAACGCTCGCAAGACGCTCCCGGGCGGAGTCGTTCAGCCAGCTTGCCCACTCATCGCGGTTATTGGTCAGGAAGTAGACTGCTGCCTCCTCGCCGGACGCGTTGTTCTCGTCCATCCAAGCCAGAATTGAACTCATGGTGGAGGTCTGGAAAGTCAGCTTGCTCAGCATCTCGGCCACTTCCGGTTCGCGTTCCTTGAAGTCGGTGGTAACGGAAGTCAGCACCGTGGCGGCCGGGAAGTCAGACACACCGGGATTGTCCACATCCGGGGTCTGGTTCTTCTGGTGCACCTTGGGCTTGATCTCACCGAGATCGACCCGGGTCATGTCGTATTTGCCCAGCGGCACCGTCGGGCCCCAATAATAGCCAAACCAGGGCTCCTCGTTCTGTACGGCTGAGGCCATGGATGACGCCAGGGTCTCGCCGGAGCCGTGGTTGAATACTTCAATGCCGGAGTCTTCGAGGTCCAGGGCACGAACCAGGTTATCGCTGACCACGCGGCAGCCCCAGCCGTCCGGGCAATTGTTGAAGCGCCCGCCAACGAGTTCGGGGTTGGCCATCACGCCCTCAATGGTCTTGAGTTCAGGATGTTTCTCGGCCAGGTAGGTCGGAATCCACCAACCTTCAACACCGCCCGGATCAAGGACTTTGCCCAGACGCTCGACCTTGCCCTGTTCTTCCAGGCGCAGGTAGGCCTCGCCGGCGGAGTTCAGCCACAGCTCGGTGACAATGTCGGGCTCACCGTTCTCGGCGACTGAGGTCACGGCAGGTACGGTATCGGAGGGCACGATGGTGACATCGCAGCCATAGCCCTGTTCCATGATGAAGGTGGCAACGTTGGTGACCACCGTATTGGACGCCCAGCCCATTTCAGTGATGGACACCTCGCCGCAGTCAGCCTGGGCGATGGCGGGAATGGATAGAGCGCAAAGCATTGCAGCAGACGTGAGCTTTCGCATAGTCACTTCTCCTTTTTCAGGGTTTGTGATTCTTTGAGAATGGTTCTGGTAGTCGCACCGGATCGGGGGCCGGCGCCAGGTTACACACCGTTGCCGGTGTGACTTCCAGTACTGGGGAGCCGCAGTCCATAAGGACCGGGATAACAGCAGTTTTCAGCGTGCTGTTGAGGTCAGGCAAAACAGAAGTCTCGGTTATTGCTTACTCTTTAGGATAACGAACCTCAGCTCAGTTACAAGGGTGTAACGAAAATCCGTCCGGTTTGCGGACAGATCGGCTGTCGACACCGTCAACAATCTGAAGCAATTGCCCGTTACCCTGAGGCGTCCCTGTACCGGAGATGCCGATGACTGAATTGCGTGACCTGACACCCCACACCGCGATTGCCAATGAACAGGCTGGCCGGGATGGTCGCCAGAGGCGGCTGTTGCGCACCTTTCTGCCGGAGCTGGTGGGTCTGGAAAGGCTGCTGGCAGAAGCACCGGAGCTGGTGACCACCGATCTGGTCGAGCGGGTCGCGCTCAAGGAGCTGTCGCTGCCGATCTATCGGGTTGATATCGGTTCAACCCGGCCGGATGCACCGGTGGTGCTGGTGGTTGGCGGGGTGCACGGACTTGAGCGTATCGGCAGCCAGGTGGTGATGGCCTGGTTGCGGTCGTTGCTGGCGCGGGTGACCTGGGATCAGCACCTGGCTCAGCTACTTCAGACGGTTCGGATTACCCTGCTGCCGATTCTCAACCCCGGCGGCATGTATCTTAACCAGCGCAGCAACCCGAACGGCGTGGACCTGATGCGTAATGCGCCCATAACCGCCCAGGACCGCAGCGCCTTCCTGCTTGGTGGACAGCGCCTGTCGCCCCGGCTGCCCTGGTACACGGGCGATCCGGAGCAGGGTATGGAAACCGAAAACCGGGCTCTGGAAACGGTGATCCGCGAACTGCTCCCCGGTCGTCCGTTCAGTGTCGCCCTCGATTGCCACTCGGGCTTCGGCTGGCAGGACCAGATCTGGTTTCCTTACGCTTATCGTCGTCGACCCATGCGCCGTATTGCCTCGGTGATGGCGCTGAAACTGATCTGGGAAAAGGCCTATCCGAACCACAACTACCGGTTCGAACCCCAGTCCCGCCACTACCTCACTCACGGGGATCTCTGGGATTATTTCTACAAGCAGGTCAACCGGGAGAACGCCGGCGTGTTCCTGCCGCTGACCCTCGAGATGGGATCCTGGCGCTGGATCCGGAAACGACCCCGGCAACTGCTGCGTCTGGATGGTCTGTTCAATCCGTTGGTGCCGCACCGACACCAGCGGGTGTTGCGCAGCCACCTTACCTGGATGGATTTCCTGGTGAATGCGGCGGCCAGCCACGAGAACTGGTTGCCGGCTCACGAGGAGGAGTCCATGCTGAGGGAAGCGGCCATCATGCACTGGTACCGGGACATCCCATAAGCGCGTGATGGTGTGGTAACCCGACAGGACGAACCTATGCACTGGATTCTGTTGCGCGGATTGACGCGGGAACAGGCCCATTGGGGGAGCTTCCCCGCACGCCTTCAGGAGGCGTTTCCGGGGCACCAGTTTCATGCGGTGGACCTGCCCGGTACCGGTGTCCACTTCCGCGAGGACAGCCCGGACACCATCGCCGGGATCCGCCAGCGTGTAATCCGGCAGGTCGACCACATTCCCCGGCCATTCAGCCTTCTGGCACTCTCCATGGGTGGAATGGTCGCCCTGGACTGGGCCCAGCAGGCGACTGAGGGTGAGATCCAGAATCTGGTACTGATCAATACCAGTTCCGGCTTCAGCCCGCCCTGGCAACGCATGCGCCCGGGTGCCTGGCCCAGAATTCTCCGGCTGCTGGCCCGTCGGGAACTGTTTGACCGTGAGCGGGATATCCTTCGGCTGACCTCCAACCGCGACGTGCCCCTGGAACTGGCCAAGCGGTGGTACAGCACCCAGCGCCAGCGACCGGTCAGTGCCCGGAACGCATTGAACCAGCTCGCCGCAGCCGCCCGTTTCCGCCCTGCCGAAAAACGCCCGCTCCCGGAGGCCCTGCTGCTGGCCAGCCGGGGTGACCGGATTGTGCACTGGCGTTGCAGTGCGGCCCTGGAACAGCGCTGGCAGTGGATCCTCAAGTTGCACCCGGATGCGGGCCACGACTTGCCGCTGGACGACCCTGAATGGGTCATCCGCCGCATGCATCAGTGGCTGTCCCGGTAATCCCGGTTGCTTGACGCAACCGTTCTTTCCGGTCAGTCTTCTGTCCTTCAACCGCCAATGCCGAAACCCGAGGAACGGAGCCGATAATAATGAAAATCTTCGAGACCAAAACCGCCCCCAACCCCCGTCGAGTGCGCATGTTCATGGCCGAGAAAGGCCTGCTGGACAAGGTCGAGTTCATCGAGATCGACCTGCAGAAGGGCGAGAACCTGACCCCTGAATACGCCGCCCGCAACCCGATGAAGAAAGTGCCGGTGATGGAGCTGGACGACGGCACCTGCATCGCCGAAACCATGGCGATCTGCCGCTACTTCGAAGAAAGCTACCCGGACACACCCACCCTGCTGGGCGACACCCCGCTGGAAAAGGCACAGCTCGAGCAGTGGCTGCGCTGGATCGAGTACTACTTTTTCATGCCCACCGGCATGTGCTTCCAGCACACCACCGGCTACTTCAAGGATCGCATGAACCCGATCAAGGAATGGGGCGAGGAGTGCGGCAAGAACGTCGAGAAGTTCATGCATTTCCTTAACAAGCAGCTCGAGGGCAAGGAATACATCTGCTGCGACCGTTTCACCGCTGCCGACATCAACGCCTTCACCACGGTGGCCTTTGCACGGGTGGTGGGTATCCGCATCCAGCCTGAGCAGACCAACCTCCAGGCCTGGTACGACCGCATCAAGGAACGCCCCTCGGCCCAGGCCTGAGCCCCGGCCGGTTCCGGAACCAGAAGAGAGATCACAATGACCACCACGGATTCAAGACTTGAGTGTGCGCTCACCGCGATCGACGCGGCAAACAGGGCCGATCCCAACCAGGAGTCATTCGACGGAGAGCACCTGCCCAAGGAATACGCCTACAGCCTGCACATGACCCGCTGGCTGTTCGCGCTTGAATCCAATCCTTCCGAGCGCATGCAGATCGCCTGCCGGGCCCAGCACATCGAGCGCTGGACCCTGCCCCGCAGCGACTACCCGGAAGGCCGGAAGGCCTATTATCAATGGCGCCAGGCCTGCGGCCGGATGCACGGCAAGCGGGCTGCCGAGATCATGGCCGGCTGTGACTACCCGCAGGAGGAGTGCGACAGGGTAGAGACCATCCTGACCAAGCGGGAACTGAGGCAGGATGCCGACACTCAGCTCCTGGAGGACGTGGCCTGCATGGTGTTCCTGGAGAAGTACTTCGCGGATTTCTACGAGGAAAAGGCAGACTATGATCGGGAGAAGTGGCTGCGCATCGTGCGCCGGACTTGGGGCAAGATGTCGCCCCGGGGGCACGAGGCGGCGTTAAAGCTGGCGGAGGGGATGCCGGCGCACCTTCTGGAACTTTTGCAGGAGGCTTTGGCTGAGCCTGAGGGATAATCGCTGATTCAGGCTCGTGTGCACAGGCCGGCGGGAGGGACCTGCCAAAATACGCTGTGAATACGTCCCTGTACGCTCGGCTCCGCCATCCATGGCTCCGCACGATTTTGGCAGGTCCCTCCCGCCGGCCTGTTCATAATTGGGAGTTAGCCTTCAGGGAAAAACATTTCTCGCAGTTTTGAGCCAGGCTCCTCGGCACGCATAAATGATTCGCCCACGAGGAAACCGTAAATCCCGCGAGCAGTCATCGCCTCCACATCGCTGCGCGTCATGATGCCGCTCTCGGTAATAGTCAGCCGGTCCTGTGAGATGCGTTCATGAAGTTCAAAGGTGGTGTCCAGCGAGACCTCAAAGGTATGCAGATTGCGGTTGTTGATGCCCACCAGCGGCGTGCTCAGCGTCAGCGCATCGTCCAGCTCCTCGCCGTCGTGCACTTCCACCAGAACATCCAGCCCGATTTCATGGGCAATGCCCTCCAGCTCCTGCATCTGGTCTTTAGTCAGACAGGCGGCGATCAGCAGAATGCAGTCCGCACCGATGGCGCGGCTTTCGTAAACCTGGTACGGCGCGACCATGAAGTCCTTGCGGATCACCGGCAGGCTGCAGGCGTTGCGGGCCGCCACCAGGTAGTCCTCGTGGCCCTGGAAGAAGTCGCGGTCGGTGAGTACCGACAGACAGGCGGCGCCGCCGTTCTCGTAGCTCTCGGCAATAATGGCCGGTTCGAACGGATCCCGCAGAATGCCCTTGCTCGGTGAGGCTTTCTTGATCTCGGCGATAACCGCGGGAGTCTGCTGTTCAATCCGGCGACGCAGAGCGTTTGCAAAGCCCCTTGCTGCCGGTTGATCCCCCGCTTTGGCCTTAAGATCTGCAATCGAAACGTCGCGCTTGCGTTCGTCAATTTCTTCCCACTTCCGATCAACAATTTTCCGAAGAATCGTCGGTGTCTTATCCAGATGTCGTTCAGTCATTAGCGGCCTGCAAATAGTTAGCGAGAGCCGGTGGAGCAGGGCTTTCCAAAACTGTCTGCAGCCATGGAGGGCTGCAGCCAAGCCCTACAGGGACGTATTCACGGGCGTGTTTTGGAAAGCCCTGCTCCACCGGGTCGTCCTGCCGAAATCCGACAGGCTTATCCGATCAAAAACACTGAGAAAAATCAGCCAGCTCCGACATCTTGCCGGCGGCGAGGCCTGAACCCATGGCGTCCAGGGCCAGCTCCACCCCTTCTTTCGGTGTCTTGGCCAGCCCCGCCACGTAAATCGCGGCGCCGGCATTCAGGGCAATCAGGTCCCGGGCCTTCTCGGCCATTTCATCGTGACCACGACCGAAAGCTGCTTTGATCAGCTTCAAAGAATCGTCGGCGGTATCGACAGTCAGTCCCACCAGAGACTGGCTTTTAATGCCCAGATCTTCGGGGGTGATGTCGTATTCGGTGACCTTGCCGTCTTTCAGCTCCGCCACGTGGGTCGCACTGGCCAGGCTGATCTCATCGAGACCGTCCTTGGAGTGGACGACCATAATGTGCTCCGCGCCGAGCCGGGACAGCACCTCAGCCATGGGCCGGCAAAGCTCCCTGGTGAACACACCGATCAGTTGGCGTTTTACACCCGCCGGATTGGTCATCGGGCCCAGGATGTTGAAAATGGTCCGGCAGCCCAGCTCCTTGCGGGGGCCAATGGCGTGCTTCATGGCGCCGTGATGGGCCGGGGCGAACATGAAGCCGACGCCGATTTCCTCGACGCAGCGGGCTACCTCCTCCGGTTTCATGCTCAGGTTGATCCCCAGCTTTTCGAGCAGGTCGGCACTGCCGCTCTTGGAGGACACCGCCCGGTTGCCGTGTTTTGCCACAAAGCCGCCGGCGGCCGCCACCACGAACGACGCGGCTGACGACACGTTGAACAGGTTAGCGCCGTCGCCTCCCGTGCCCACGATGTCGATCAGCGGCTCGGCCTTCACCGTCACCCCGGTGGCCAGCTCTCGCATGACCTCGGTGGCGCCGGTGATCTCGTCAATGGTTTCGCTTTTGATGCGCAACCCCATCAGAAACGCGCCGATCTGGGCGTCGGTGGCCTCGCCGTTCATGACGATGCGCATCACGTCCTTCATTTCCTCCCGGGACAGGTCCAGGCTGGAGGCAATGCGGTTGAGAGCTTCTTTCATGTCCATGTGTCGGCCTCTTATTGTGTTTTCAGAAAGTTGCGCAGCAGCTCGTGACCCTGTTCCGTCATAATAGACTCCGGATGGAACTGCACGCCTTCTATGGGCAGTGTCTTGTGGCGAACCCCCATGATTTCCTCGATGGATCCGTCGTCGTTGCGGGTCCAGGCGGTCACTTCCAGGCAGTCCGGCAGGCTGGTCTTGTCGATCACCAGGCTATGGTATCGAGTGGCCTGCAGCGGATTGCTCAGCCCCCGGAACACGCCGGTGTCCTTGTGGAACACCGGGGAGACCTTGCCGTGCATCACCCGACCGGCGCGGATGATGTCGCCACCGTAGACCTGCCCGATGGCCTGGTGACCCAGACAGATGCCCAGGATCGGCAACTTGCCGGCAAAGTGGCGGATGGCCTCCATCGAAATGCCAGCCTCGTTCGGGGTGCAGGGGCCGGGAGAAATCACCAGCCGTTCCGGGTTCAGTGCCTCGATCTGTTCGATGGTGATTTCATCGTTCCGGTACACCTGTACATCGGCGCCCAGCTCTGCCAGATACTGCACCACGTTGTAGGTGAAGGAATCGTAGTTATCGATCATCAGCAACATAATCCGTTCCTCCGCCTCAGTGGTCGAAATCGTTGTAGGTCATGGCCACTGCCCGGAAAATGGCACGGCCCTTGTTCATGGTTTCCTTCCACTCGAGGCGGGGCACCGAATCGGCCACCACGCCGGCGCCGGCCTGGATATGCAAGGTGTTGTCCTTGATCACGGCGGTACGGATGGCGATGGCGGTGTCCATGTTGCCATTGAACGACAGATAGCCCACGGCGCCGCCGTAGACGCCGCGCTTCACCGGCTCAAGCTCGTCGATGATTTCCATGGCCCGGATCTTGGGCGCGCCGCTCAGGGTGCCGGCGGGCAGGGTGGCTCGCAGTACGTCCAGGCAGCTGGTGTTTTCCTTCAGCCGGCCGGTAACGTTGGAGACAATGTGCATCACGTGGGAGTAGCGCTCCACGATCATCTTGTCGGTGAGCCGCACGGTACCGGTTTCGGACACCCGGCCAGCGTCGTTTCGGCCCAGGTCGATCAGCATCAGGTGTTCGGCAATTTCCTTCGGATCGGCCAGCAGCTCCGCTTCCAGCGCCTTGTCCTCGGCATCTGTGGCGCCGCGCTTGCGGGTGCCGGCGATGGGCCGTACGGTGACCTCTTCGTCTTCCACACGGGCCAGGATCTCGGGTGAGGAGCCAACGATGTGGAAGTCTTCCAGGTCCAGGAAATACATGTAGGGCGACGGGTTCAGCACCCGCAGAGAGCGGTACAGATTCAGCGGCGGCGCCTCGAAGGGAATCGACATGCGCTGGGAAATCACCGTCTGCATCACGTCGCCGTCCAGCACGTAGCCCTTGATCTTGTCTACGGCAGCCTCGAACTTGTCCTGGCTGAAGCCGGAGACAAAATCGCTCTCGTCGACGACGTTTCCACGCAGGTGTTCGGGCGTGCGCGGGGCATCGGCGGTCTGGCGGTGCAGCCGGCCCTCCAGCTCATCGATGCGGATCTGGGCCTTGTCGAACGCGCCCTCCACGGAGGGGTCGGCGTGGACGATCAGGTGCAGCTTGCCACGCAGGTTGTCGAACACCACGATCTCGTTGGACACCATCAGCAGAATGTCCGGTGTGCCGATCTTGTCCGGCGGGCAGCTCTGGCGCAGGCGCTTCTCGATGTAGCGCACAGTGTCGTAGCCGAAGTAACCCACCAGGCCGCCATTGAACCGGGGCAGTTCGTCCAGGTCCGGAGCGTGAAAGCGCTTCTGATAGGACTCGACAAAGGCCAGGGGGTCTTCCACTTCCTCGGCTTCGACGATCTCGCCGTTGCGGGTGATTTCCACCCGGTGGTCAAAGACCTTCAGCACTTCCTGACTGGGCAGACCGATGATGGAGTAACGACCCCATTTCTCGCCGCCCTGCACGGATTCAAACAGGTAGGAGTAGGGCCCGCTGGCGAGCTTCAGATAGGTGCTCAAAGGTGTGTCGAGGTCGGCCAGCACCTCGCGGTGTACGGGGATGCGGTTAAAGCCGGCCTCGGCGAGCTCGGCGAATTGCTCGGGTGTCATGGTACGGATTCCTGAACTCTGATCTGCGTTGTGGACGCAGGCCTGCGCCTGCATCGGGTGCGAGGCTCAGCGGGCAGACGCCAGCCAGCCTCCGGGCTTGCTCAGCCGGTGCGCCATCGCCACCATCGTGTTGCGCGGGTGGTGAGGATGCCTCGCGCTGCAGTCAGATTCAGTCCCTGCACGGCAGGAATCTCCCGTAATGAAGTGCTCAATGTCAGATCCTTGTGAGATTACAAAAGCTCGGCCAGTGAATCAACAACGGCATCGGCCCCCAGGGTATCTACAGACGCCCCGTAGTTGTAGCCATAGCGGACGGCCACGCAGGGGATGCCGGCGGCCCGGGCGGCGTTAATATCCGCCGCCGAGTCGCCCACCATCACCGTGGTCCCCCGGGTACCCCCGAGTTTCTCCATGGCGTGGATAAGCGGCGCCGGGTCCGGTTTTTTCACCGGCAGCGTGTCGCCGCCAACGCTCAGGTCGAACCAGTGTGCCAGGTTCATCTGCTCGAGCAGCGGGGCTACAAACTGCTCCGGCTTGTTGGTCACGATGCCAAGCCGGCAACCCTGATTCTTCAGGTGCGTCAGGCAGGCCTCGACACCGGCGTAGACCACCGAGTGCCGGCCATTGATGGTGCCGTAGGCGTGGTAGAAGATCGCCAGGGCATCCTTGAACAGGGCGTCGTCTTTCGGCCGCGCGGGCTCCCAGTCCACCTGGCCGGCCAGGGCCCGCCGCACTAGCACACTGGCGCCATTGCCAACCCACTGCCGCACCCGCTCAAGCCCCGCGGGCGAGCGGCCCAGGTGCTCGAGCATCTGGTCGACCGCCGCGGCCAGGTCTGGCGCGCTGTCCACCAGGGTGCCGTCCAGATCAAACAGGGCTACACCGGGCCAGCGAGGGCTGAACAGCCCCGCGAGGCTCATTGGCTGATCACCGTGCGGGCCTGCTCCAGTTCCTCGCGCATGGCGTCGATGGTGGCCTTGTAATCGTCCGTGTTGAAGATGGCGGAGCCTGCTACAAACGTGTCGGCGCCCGCTTCGGCGATCTCGCGGATGTTGTCGGTTTTCACGCCGCCGTCGATCTCAAGACGGATGTTGTAGTTGCTGGCGTCAATGCGCTTGCGGGCCTCCCGAAGCTTGTCCAGGGTGCCCGGAATGAACTTCTGGCCACCAAAACCCGGGTTCACCGACATCAGCAGCACCATGTCGAGCTTGTCCATCACGTAATCCATGTAACTCAGCGGCGTGGCTGGATTGAACACCAGGCCGGCCTGGCAGCCGCCGTCCCGGATCAGTTGCAGGGAGCGATCAATGTGGTTGGTCGCCTCCGGATGGAAGGTGATGTAGCTGGCACCGGCGTCGATAAACATACGGATCAGGTCGTCCACCGGAGACACCATCAGATGGACATCAATGGGGGCGGTAACGCCATGCTTTCGCAGTGCTTCGCACACCATCGGACCGATGGTCAGGTTGGGCACGTAATGATTGTCCATCACATCGAAGTGCACCACGTCGGCACCGGCAGCCAGTACGTTATCGACTTCCTCGCCCAAACGGGCAAAATCGGCGGACAGGATGGATGGGGCAATCAGGTAAGGGTTCATGACAGCTCTCTCGCAACATTGGACGATTGGGGATAATGGCACGTGGCCTGATCAGCGGTCCCTGCCGCAATTTCACAATGGCTGCTAGTCTAACAGCTCAATCGGCTTTTTTCGCAGGGGAAGGGTAAGCATCTGTGCAGACGATCAGGAACCGGGCAGGGGGCGGGATGGCGGCCATAGCGGTGATTATCTTATGGATCCTGGCCTTGCCGGTGTCGGCCCAGGAAACGACAGCCGAGAGCGATGCCGCACCGGGCGCCCATAGCCCCGCGGATCGGTCCATGCTCTGGACCGGCTCGGGCGAACAGGCACTGAGCCAGACCTTTCCGGAATCGTCGGTCTGGCTTGAGCTGGAGAACGAGGGGCGTGCGCTTGCCCTGTTTCACCCGGAGGACCGTACGCCGGCCCTGGGCGCCGTCGTTGTACTCGCTGATACCGGCGAGACCGCCGCCTCCGGTATTACCCGAGCCCTGGCGCGAGGCCTGACCGCCAGAGGTTGGGCGGTGATGAGTCTCGGGCTGGAGGCACCGTCCCCTGTGCTGCAGCAAATACTGGCACGGTCGCCGACACCAACTGGGGAGGAGGAAGCCGGTTCTTCAGAAGAGTCGTCATCGACCCAGTCTGTGATGATTGACGTCATGGCATCCGAGAAGGCCCAGGGTCTCGAAGAACAATATCGGAGCCGCATAGGCCAGGCGTTGTCCGCAGCGGTGGCTGAACTGAAGGCGAGGGGTTATGACGCTCCGGCGGTGCTGGGTATTGGTCAGGCAGCGGTACACGTGGCCAATTATGCCCTGGAGGCGAGTGAGGTGTCGGCGCTGATCTGGGTGGCGCCGCGATTCTATCCCGTTGACCGGCAGGCCCTGCCACAACTGCTGGAAGGGATGGAATCGAGGATGCTGGAACTCTACCCGTCGGGAGGTGCAAACGAGGCCTCGGACCCGGAACAGACCATCGGTCTGACCTTACGAAGGGCCGGCGTGGCCACGGTGGACCGGCAACCGGTGCCCTGGCTGAGCCCGCCGCTCGAGCCCCTCGGCGACTCGGTGGCCAGTCGGGTGTCGGCCTGGCTGCAATCGAAGTAACTCTGGCCGCTGTTGGTCGCGCTCAGCGCGGGCTATGGTGCCGTTTTATCAACTCCCAGGCCTGTTGATAGTGCAGCAGGCGTTCCTTGGCCAGCGTCTGCTCACTGGCGCTGATTTGCTGCTGCGCCAGCTTGTCCGGGTGGCATTCGGACACTTTTTTCCGGTAGGCCCGTTTGATGATTTCCAGGGAATCGCGACGGGTCACGCCGAGAATTTCACAGGCCTGCTGGTAGCTGGTGGGGCGGGCCAGGTTCTTGCTCTGGCGGGCCCAGACCTTGCTCGCGTAACTGTCGAAGATTTCTTCGGTCACACCAACGGGCAGGCCAATCTGATCGATGGCGTCTTCGCAGCGGTACCGTCGCGGTTTCGCCGGGCGGCCATGAAGCTGGCTGGCGTGGCAGAGACAGATGGCGGTTTTCAGGGCCGGGGCCGGCCAGAGTCGGCGGGAGAGCCGAAGGGCCAGGCCCCGGATGAAAGGCAGCCGGTCGGCGGACTTGCCTTGCTGGAACCAGCCAATGGCTCGCCGACGCTGGCGTCGGGACAGCTTCATGGCCTTGATCAGCGACTCGGCGTGGCCAATATCGGCTTCGGTCACACGTCCGTCGGCCTTGGCGATATAGCCCAGGAAGAAGAACAGCGGCCGGCGGCACCAGCGGGGCAGGCGCGCCCGTTCGATCAGAGCCGGCGCCTGGTGGCCGCAGGCGGAGAGCTCCTGCATCAGGCTCGAGAACTCGGCTTCCATGCGAGCCGGCAGAACGGAGCGAGTGTCAGTGCTGGCCATGGTGGTCGTGTGTCCTGCCATGCAGATGTCGATCCAGAGCCCGCAGCCGCTTCGGCGTACCCACATCCACCCATTGCCCCGGATGGAACAGGCCTCGCACCCGCTTCTGCGCCATGGCCCTGCGCAACACCGGGCCGAGTTTGCCAGCCTGATCGCTCAGGCCCTCAAACAGACGGCGATGCAGCAGGCTGATGCCGGTGAACGTGTGCCGGTCCCGGTCGTCGTCGGTCAGCAGGCCTTCCGCATTGAGATGGAAATCGCCGGACGGATGGTGCGGGGGATTGTGGGTGACCACGAGCACGGCGTCAGTATTGGCGGGCGGGGTCGCCGCCAACGGCAGCAGCGTCGAAAGGTCGAAGTCGCACCAGATGTCTCCGTTGATCACCAGGAACCAGTCACAGTCGGGGCCCGTTAGCATGGGCAGGGCCCGTACGATGCCTCCGGCGGTCTCCAGCGGCTCGCCTTCCCGGGAATACTGTATTGAAACACCGAATGGTTGGCCGCTGCCCAGGGTTTCCTCAATCTGGTCTCCCAGCCAGGCATGATTGATGACCACGTCCTGAATCCCCGCATCGTGCAGTCGCTCCAGATGATAAACAATCAGCGGTTTGCCGCCGGCTTTCAACAGCGGTTTCGGGGTGCTCAGGGTCAGTGGCCGCATGCGTTCGCCCTTGCCGGCGGCGAGGATCATGACTTTCACGAACCGGACCGCTCACGGCCGGGCGCCTTGCCAATGCTGGCTTCGATGCGGGGCATCACGGTGTCGCTCAGCCATTCGTGGAAATGTCGCAGGGCGGGTTGCCGACTGCTGGCAACCATCAGGTAGTGCACCGTACGGGGGATGTCGTTCAGGTAACCGTGCTTGCCGTCACGGATGGACAGCCGGGCGAAAATGCCCGCGGCCTTGAGGTGGCGTTGCATACCCATCAACTCGAACCACTGCCGGAAGGTGTCGGGATCGGCCCGGTGAAGGCCGGCCTCGCGGCTTCTTTGCCGATAGTGTTCGAGCCACTCGCAGATCTTCTGCTCTGGCCACTGGATATAGCAGTCTTTCAGCAGCGAGACCAGATCGTAGGTGACCGGCCCGGTAACGGCGTCCTGGAAATCAATGACGCCGGGTCGTTCCTGATTCAGGCGAACCAGCAGGTTCCGGGAATGGTAATCCCGATGCACCGTCACTTCCGGCTGGGCCAGGGCACTTTCCCGGAGTATCGCGAACGTGGTGTCCAGCAGCGCTCGATCGCTGTTGTCCAGGCTCATGCCGAGTTGTCGTTCGAGCAGCCAGTCCGGGAACAGCGCCATTTCGCGCTCCAGGAGCGTGGCATCGTAGGGTGGCAGAGGGTAATCCGGAGGGGACGGCTGGCCGGCAATCAGCAGCAGTTCTTCCATCGCCGCCCGGTACAGGGCATCCGCCGAGTGGTCGTTGAGCTGTCCCAGCATCAGCCGGTCACCGAAATCCTCAAGCAGCAGGAATCCCTGGGCAAGATCGGTCTGGAGGATCCCGGGCACGGACACACCCTCTCCGTGCCAGTGCCGTGCAATTGCTACGAACGGCACGCAGTCTTCGTGCTCCGGTGGCGCGTCCATCACGATATGGGGGATGCGTTGCCCGGCCTCACGCCATACCCGGAAGTAACGCCGGAAGCTGGCGTCGCCGGAAACCGGCTCGGCCTGGCATTGCTCGAAGCCGGGAAACTGTCTGACCCACTCGGTCAGCAACTGCAGGCGGGTGTCCATAGCTTGGGGCTCGATCCTGTGAAGAGAGCGATCCTGTGGGTGAATGTACTGTCACGCACAGCGAAAGTTAGCAGAGGAGTATAAAGAGGGTAAAACAGTTTTGCAGCGGAGTTTCCGTTAACAAGCCTGCGGGGCACGTGTAAACTAGGCCGCTGTTGATAGGCCCGTCGTCACAGTCACCCGGAACAGGATCCTGCCACCGTGCCACGCCCCCAATACCCACTGCAATCGCCGAATCATCGGTGGCAGAGCCGGTGCGGCCGATGGTTGCTGATGGGTACCCTGGGTGTTGCTGGCAGTGGCCACGCCCAGACGCCACCGTCCGCAGCGGAGATTGACTGGCGGCCCAGGGCCGAGTTGCCGGAAGCGGTACGCGCCGGTCTGCCGGTGTTCTGTGAAGGCGGCTACCTGCCCTCCGATGCGGGCGAGACGCCGGCCGGTGTGTTGCCGGGCGTTGCGGACAGCGAGCAGCCCCTGCATGCCAGCGGCCTGAATGCCCGCTATGAAATCGATCAGGAGCTTTACCTCGAGGGCGACGTACGGCTGCGACAGGGTGGCTTCCAGGTTTCCGGGAGTCAGGCCCGCTACAACCAGGCCGAGGGTGCGGTGTCGGTGCAGGGTCCCCTGGTCAGTCGCGGCGAGGGGTTTCTGCTCACCGGCGAGACCGCCGACTACGACGTGGACAGCGGCCACCTGGACATCAACACGGCGACTTTCCTCCTGCACGGTCCGGAAATGCGGGGTCGCGCAGACCGGTTGTCCCGAATCAGCGAGCAGCAGGTGGTGATCGAGGAGGGACTGATTACCACCTGTGCCCCCGGGCAGAACGATTGGGCCGTTGTCGCCTCGGAGATCCGGCTGGATCGGGCGGAGGGTTTCGGCACGGCCAAACACCTGCGTCTGGAAGTGCTCGACGTGCCGGTGTTCTACTGGCCCTGGGCCAGCTTTCCCATCGACGACCGGCGCAAGACCGGTTTCCTCTACCCTCAATTTGGCTCCTCCAGTGCCGGCAGCGGTGCATTCATTGCGGTGCCTTATTACCTGAACCTCGCGCCGCACTATGACGCCACCCTCACACCCCAATACATCCACGGTCGGGGCCTGTTCAACGAGGTGGAAGGCCGTTACCTCAGTAGCCTGGGGGAAACCACACTGCAGCTGGGTTACATCGGTAACGACAGCGCGTTCGAGGAAGAGAACCCCGGTGAATCGGGTGAGCGCTGGGCGCTGGATGCCACCACCCGGGCCGAGTTTGGCGGCGGCTGGCGCGGGTACGGCGATTTCTCGGTGGTCAGCGACGAAGATTACCTGAGTGACCTGAACCGAAGCCTTGAAATCAACCAGGCGACGCATCTCCAGCGCCGTGGCGGGGTGACCTACCGCAGCGACCAACAGTACCTTGACGCCTACCTGAACGACTACCAGACCATCAGCGACCGGATCTCCAACGCCAACCGGCCGTACGCACAGCTTCCGGAGGTGATTTACGCCGGCGAGGCCAGGGCCGGTGTGGTGGAGGCGAATCTGGAAACCCAGTACACCAATTTCTACCGGGACAACGAAGGGCTCACCGGCCTGGACCGCGCCAACGGCCAGCGCCTGAGGGCGCGGCCGGAACTGGCGTTGCCGATGCGGGCACTGTGGGGCTTCAGTCGCCCCTCCGTGACCCTGGATTACACCCGCTATGAGCTGGAGGATTACACGCTCGGGGATGGCAGCCTGGATCGGACCGTGCCGGTGGCGGAGTGGGATAACGGCCTGTA
Organism: Marinobacter sp.; assembly: GCF_041984545.1. Classification (GTDB taxonomy): domain Bacteria; phylum Pseudomonadota; class Gammaproteobacteria; order Pseudomonadales; family Oleiphilaceae; genus Marinobacter. The sequence goes on from NZ_JBHIXV010000015.1 coordinate 26,410, forward strand.
TTTCGATCGCCAGAGTAGCCTGTTCGATGTGCCCTACAACCAGACCCTCGAGCCACGGCTGTATTATGCCTGGGCCGATGCCGAAGCTGACCAGAACGATATCCCGGATTTTGACACCGGCCTGCAGACGTTCCGGTTTGACCAGCTGTTCCGCCCGGACCGGTTTACCGGCGGCGACCGGGTGGGCGACGCCAACCAGTTGACCGTCGCCGTGACCAGCCGTTTCAATGATCTGCTGACAGGGGCTGAGCGGGCCCGGTTCAGTATTGGTCAGGTACAGTATTTCGACGACCGGGAGGTTACCCTGTTTGGCCAGGGTGCCAGTACCCGTAGCCGGTCACCGCTGGCCGGTGAGGTGGTGCTCAATCCGTTGGAGAGTCTGGAGATCCGCTCCTCGGGGCTGTGGGATCCGGACACCGGAAACACCGAAGAGGGCCGTAGCCAGCTGGTGTTCCACACCGATGATTACCGCTACCTGGCATCACTCGGACACACCTACAGCCGCAATGAGCTTGAGCAGTCCGACATTGCCGCGGTATTTCCGGTAACGGACAGTGTCAGCCTGATCGGCCGCTGGGTCTACGACTCGAACCTGGATCGCACGGTGGGGTCTCTGGCGGGACTTGAATACAATAACTGTTGCTGGAGCGTTCAGGTGGTGCATCAGAACTATCTGACCGATGATCGGCAACTGGAAGGGCGGATCCTGTTTCAGGTTCAGTTGAAGGGCCTGGGCGGCAGCGACGGTGCATCTTCCAGTATTTCCCAGGCTATTTACGGTTTCGATGAGCGTGAACGGCGCCGTTTTGGAACTCCCTGATTGAATCCGGGACTAAGGCCCCCACTACGCCAGGAAAGCTCACATTCAATTTGCAGAGGTGATTATGAAGGCGACTCTTCGCCAGGGTGTATACGTGTTACTGGTTGTCCTTGCTGCTCTGGCACCGCTGTCGGTTCAGGCCGAGCGAAAACTGCTCGACCAGGTGGTGGCCATCGTGGACGAGAGCGTCATTCTGCAAAGTGAGCTGGAAGCCCGCATTGGAACTATCACCAGCCGCCTGCAGGCTCAGGGCACCGGCTTGCCGCCCAGGCAGATCCTGGAGCAGCGGGTGCTGGACCAGCTGATCACCGAATCGATCCAGATGCAGATGGCCGAGCGGGCCGGCATGCGCATCAGCGACAATGAACTGAACGAAACCATGGCCAACATTGCCGAGAGTAACGGCATGAGCCTGGCGGAATTCGAGAACCAGCTGGCTGCCGAAGGCGTGACCTATAACCAGGCCCGGGAGCAGATTCGCAAGGAAATGCTCACGAACCGCGTGCAGCAGCGACAGGTGGGAAACCGGGTACGGGTGACCGATCGGGAGGTGCAGAACTACCTCGACAGCCTGGAGGCCCGTGGCGGTAACACTGCCCAGTATCGATTGGCGTACATTCTGATCAGCGTTGACGATCCCAGCGATGAGGCGCAGGTGGATGCGGCCCGGGAGAAGGCGGAACGTCTTCGCAACCAGATCGTGCAAGGCCGGGACTTCCGGGAAGTCGCGGTGGCCGAATCGGATGCCAGCAATGCCCTGGAGGGCGGTGACATGGGCTGGCGGGACGAAGGCCAGTTGCCTTCCCTGGTGGCACCGATCGTACCGGAGCTGGCGGTGGGCGAGCCTTCCCCTGTGCTGGAGAACAACAGCGGTTTTCACCTGGTAATGGTGATGGACAAGCGCGGTGGTGAGCGCCAGCAAATGATCCAGCAGCATCGCGTTCGCCACATTCTGATACGGCCCTCCGAGGCGGTGACCGACGCCCAGGCGGAAACCCGCATCCGTGAGCTTTACCAGCAACTGCAGGACGGGGCCAGCTTCAGCGCCCTGGCCCGCGAGTATTCCGACGATCCTGTTTCCGGTTCCGATGGCGGTAACCTGGGCTGGGTCAGTCCGGGCCAGATGGTGCCGGCCTTTGAGGAGGCAATGCTGGCCGCTGACGTGGGCGAATTCCGCGGGCCGTTCCGCTCCCAGTTCGGTTGGCACATCCTCCAGGTGCAGGAGCGCCGGACTCGTGATATCAGCGCCGAGGTGCGCCAATCAGAGGCGCGCCAGGCGATTTACCGTCGCAAGTTTGAAACCGAATTGCAGAACTGGCTCCGTGAGATCCGGGACGAGGCATTTATCGAGTTCAAGGGCGAATACGCCAACGACAGCGCCTCTGCCGAGGAGCCGGTGTCCTGATGCGGTGGCGCCAGGAGTCTGCCCATGAATAACCCTGTAGTGCTGGCCCTGACTGCCGGCGAGCCCGCCGGCATCGGCCCCGAGCTCTGTCTGCAACTGGCCGGGGAAGAGCGCTCGACCGGTGTCGTGGTCGTCGCCAGCCAGGCGATGCTCGCCGAGCGGGCCCGTCAGGTCGGGCTGACGGTAACGCTGCACCCCTGGCAACCGGGGCAGCCGCCGCGTCTTGCCGCCGGAGAGTTGTCGGTACTGTCGGTGGATGGCTGTTTCAGTCATGTGCCCGGACAGCTCGAGCCCCGCAACAGCGCCTATGTTCTGCGGACTTTGGAAGTAGCTGCCAGAGGCTGCCTGAATGGGGACTTCGACGGCATGGTCACGGCGCCGGTGCACAAGGGCGTGATCAACGATGCAGGCATTGCCTTCAGCGGCCACACCGAGTTCCTGCAGGAGCTCTGTGGCGTGGAGCGGGTGGTCATGATGCTGGCCACCGAGGAACTGCGGGTGGCGTTGGTGACCACCCACCTGCCCCTGAAAGACGTATCCGCAGCAGTGACACCGGAGCGCCTTACCCAGGTTGCCCGAATCCTCAATGCCGACCTGAAGCGTTTCTTCGGCATTGCCCAGCCACGCATTCTGGTGGCAGGCCTGAATCCCCATGCCGGGGAGGGTGGCCACCTGGGCCGGGAAGAGATCGAGGTTATTGAACCTACCCTCAAGCAACTGAGGGCCGAAGGCCTGACGCTGACCGGTCCGTTGCCGGCCGATACGTTGTTTACGCCGCACTGGCTTGATCAGGCCGATGCGGCCCTGGCGATGTATCACGACCAGGGACTGCCGGTACTCAAGTTCCAGGGCTTTGGTCGGGCCGTGAACATCACCCTGGGACTGCCGATCGTTCGGACCTCCGTGGACCACGGTACCGCTCTCGATCTGGCCGGAACCGGGCGCGCCGATGCCGGCAGCCTGCAAACGGCCATCCGGGTTGGATCGCACATGGCCCGCTGCCGCCAATCCGCCAACCAGGAGGCGTCGACGTGAGTAACAAAGCCGGGCACCAGGCACGCAAACGGTTTGGCCAGAACTTCCTGCACGATCCGGGCGTGATCGAGCGTATCGTTCGCTCCATCAATCCCCGGCCGGACGACGCCATCGTGGAGATCGGTCCTGGCCTGGGCGCACTGACCGAGGAAATCCTGGCGGTGAATCCGCGCTTGCAGGTGGTTGAACTGGACCGGGACCTGATTCCGGTATTGCGCACCAAGTTCTTCAACTACCCGGAATTCAGGATTCACGAGGCCGACGCCCTGAAGTTTGATTTCAGCCAGCTGGTGGCCGACCGGCCCCTGCGTATCATCGGCAACCTGCCCTACAATATCTCCACGCCGTTGATCTTCCACCTGTTGGGACAGGCGGGTGTGGTGCAGGACATGCACTTCATGCTGCAGAAGGAAGTGGTGCAGCGCCTGGCCGCGGTACCCGGCGACAACAACTATGGCCGTCTGGGTATCATGGCCCAGTACTTCTGCAAGGTTCAGCCGCTGTTCGAGGTTGGGCCGGGCGCCTTCCGTCCGGCCCCGAAAGTGGATTCGGCCATCGTGAGACTGGTGCCTCACGCCACCCTGCCGCACCCGGCCAAAGATCTGTCGATCCTGCAGTCGGTGGTAAGGACGGCGTTCAACGCCCGCCGGAAAACCCTGCGCAAGGCGCTCGGTGGTCTGGTGTCCGTGGCCCAGCTCCAGAGCCTGGGCATCGACGATGGCCTGCGCCCGGAGAACCTGGCCCTGGCCGACTATGTGGCCATCGCCGACCTGCTGGCGGACGACAAAAGCACAGCCAAACCGGCAAACGAGGTAAGTGATGACTGACTACGCCATTGGCGATATTCAGGGCTGTTACGAACGCCTGCGGGAAGTGCTGGCCAAGGTGGATTTCTCGCCTTCCCGGGACAGGCTTTGGGTAGCCGGTGACCTGATCAACCGGGGGCCGTCGTCCCTGGAAACCCTGCGCTACGTCGAGAGCCTTGGTGATTCGGCGGTGGTGGTCCTGGGCAATCACGATCTGCACCTGCTGGCAGTAGCGCTCGGCGGCCACGAGCCCCGTCGCAAGGATACCCTGAAAGAAATCCTGGAGGCGCCGGACCATGACCGCCTGGTGCACTGGCTGCGGCACCAGCACCTGTGTGTCCACGACGCGGACCGTAATCTGGTGATGGCCCACGCCGGCCTGCCCCATATCTGGTCGGTCAGCCAGGCCCTGGAATGCGCGCGTGAAGTGGAAGCGGTTATCCGGGGTGATGACGCAAGGGAGTATTTCACTCATATGTACGGCAACGAGCCGGAGCGCTGGGATAACAGCCTCTCGGGCATCGGGCGCTGGCGGGTGATCACCAACTACTTTACCCGGATGCGTTTTATCGCCGCCGATGGCACGCTGGAGTTGGCCACCAAGGAGTCGGCTGGCAACGCGCCCGAGGGCTTCGAGCCCTGGTTCAGCTTTCCCCGCAACGACGATGTACAGGTGGTGTTCGGTCACTGGGCCTCCCTGGAAGGGCGCACCGGCAGCGACCGGTTCGTCGGCCTGGACACCGGGTGCGTGTGGGGCGGTGCCCTCACCATGATGAACCTGGACTCGGGAGAGAAGATCCACTGTGACTGCTGAGCCCGTACAACACAGTCCAGCCCGGTTGCTCACGCTGCCTCTGGTGCTGGGCGGCGGCCTGGCGCTGCTTGCTGTGATGGCCGGCGCCTTCGGGGCCCATGGCCTGCGCAGCCTGGTCAGTGAGCGGGGTCTTGAAGTTTTCCAGACTGCCGTCACATATCAAATGTATCACTCCCTGGCGCTGGTGCTGGTGGCCGTCCTGGTCGGGCAGGGCCTTTCGGCCAGACTGCTTTGTTGGGCATCGGGCTTTTTCCTGGCCGGCATCCTGCTGTTCAGCGGCAGCCTGTACCTGCTGGTATTGACCGATATTCGCTGGATTGGCCCGATCACACCCCTGGGTGGCACCTGCTTCATGGTGGGCTGGGTATTGATAATTGCCGCCGGTTTGCGCCGTGTGCGGTGAGCAAGATTGAGGTGAGAACACATGATGCAGGTTCAGGTAAATGGCGATGCGATGGAGCTCCCGGCAGGGGCAACCGTTGCCACGCTGATTGAAAAAATGGCCCTTGCGGGCAAAAGGCTGGCAGTCGAGGTTAACGAAGACATCGTGCCCCGCAGCCAGCACCCGGAATTTACACTGAGCGATGGCGACCGGGTAGAAGTCGTTCACGCCATCGGTGGCGGCTGAACACCCAAGTCGGCCACCTCTTCACCCGTTGCAGCGGTTTTCATTCTCCCGAATCCCGACGATCCAGGAACATTATGACAGACGCACCTGAAACACAGCTCCCCGAAGACAAACCCCTCGAAATTGCAGGGCGTATCTACAAATCCCGCCTGCTGGTGGGTACCGGCAAATACCGTGACATGATGGAAACCGGCCACGCCATCGAAGCCAGTGGCGCCGAGATCGTGACCGTGGCGGTGCGCCGTACCAACCTCGGTCAGAACCCGGACGAGCCTAACCTGCTGGACGTGATCTCCCCGGACAGCTACACCATCCTGCCCAATACGGCAGGCTGTTACACCGCCAAGGACGCCGTGCGCACCTGTAAACTGGCCCGGGAACTCCTCGATGGCCACGATCTAGTAAAGCTCGAGGTGCTGGGGGAGGAGAAAACCCTCTACCCGAACATGACCGAAACCCTGGTGGCCGCCGAGGAGTTGATCAAAGATGGCTTCAAGGTGATGGTCTATTGCTCGGATGACCCTCTGCTGGCCAAGCGCCTGGAGGAGATGGGCTGCGTGGCCATCATGCCCCTGGGTGCCCCCATCGGTTCGGGCCTGGGCATCCAGAACCGCTATAACATCCGGCTGATTGTCGAGAACGCCAGCGTTCCAGTGCTCGTTGACGCAGGTGTTGGCACCGCGTCTGACGCCACCATTGCCATGGAACTTGGCTGCGACGGCGTTCTGATGAACACGGCCATCGCCCAGGCCAAGGATCCGATCCGTATGGCCAACGCCATGCGCCTGGCCATTGAGGCCGGTCGCGAGTCCTATCTGGCGGGCCGAATGCCCAAGAAACTCTACGCCAGCGCCTCATCACCCATTGATGGCACCTTCTTCTGATCTCGGGCACAATCCGGACTATCCATAACCGAGGGCCGGCATAAACGACCGGCCCCGACAACGATAAAACAGAGCGCTGCTGTCCTGCCATGACTGACCAGAAACCCAGTCGCCGCGAGGCGATTCTGCATGCCCTTGTGGAACTCCTGGAGACGGACCCGGGAGCCCGAATTACCACCGCCGGCCTTGCCAAATCCGTCGGGGTGACGGAAGCGGCCCTGTACCGCCATTTTCCCAGCAAGCGGAAAATGTTCGAGGCCCTGATCGAGTTTGCGGAAGATGCCGTGTTCTCCCGCTGCCAGGTGATCCTGCAGGAGCAGGACGATGTGCGCGTGCGCCTACAGCAGCTGGTGCACCTGGTACTGGTTTTCGCCGAACGCAACCCGGGCCTGTGCTGTGTACTGACCGGCGATGCCTTGATGGGCGAGGACGAAACCCTGCGCCGGCGAGCCTCGCAGTTCTTCGAACGCTTGGAAACCCAGGTGCGGCAGATCCTCAAAGAAGGCGAAATCCGCCAGGGGCTGCGGCCCCGGACCACCTCGGCGCGGGGGGCGGATTTTGTGCTGGTGTTCGTGGAGGGGCGGGTTCAGAGGTTTGTCCGGTCTTCGTTTTCCCGGGTGCCTTCTACCGACTTTGACGAAAGTTGGGGGTTGGTTTCGGAAGGCGTTTGGGGCTGAGAGCAGATTAGGTTCGTTTCTTCGTAGCCTGATTGATTTGGCGGTGAGGCGGGGGCAGGAAGGGCTTTCCCGAAACCGCTACGAGCACATCCCTGTGCGCTTGACGTCGGCCATCCATGGCCGCCGACATTTAGGGAAAGCCCTTCCTGCCCCCGCCCTTTCGGACTTATCGATATATCAAAAATGAAAATCAGACCGGCTGGTGCCGCTTGATTCCCTCACCTTTGACTCACCGTAATCGAGTTACTATTCGGTCCGATCCCTGTGCAACATAATTTTGTAGATCCTTTGGTATTCCTCGTAGCTATGCCGGCGGGGGAGGGGAACCTTCTTCCAGGAATGTCGACGGCCAAGGATGGCCGACGTCAAGCGCACATGGATGTGCTCGTAGCGGTTCCTGGAAGAAGGTTCCCCTCCCCTGCCAACCCAAGAGCTAGAAGGCTACGGAAACTCACTCCGTGGCTATAACGTTAGTCATACCCAGAGGCCGACCGAAGGATAGCCCGAACAGGTTCCCATAGGGCTGGCGCCGAGATCAGAATATCGCGCCCCCAGAGGTCGGCCGGGTAGCCGTCTGGCACCTCGCTGAAATGGCCGGCGGTGGCGCCCGCTTCCAGGGCGATCAGGCGGGCGGCGGCGAAGTCCCAGGGGCTGACGTTCTCGTAGTAGATGTCCAGCCGGCCACAGGCCACCCAGCAGATGTCCAGGGCCGCCGAGCCGATGCGGCGGAGGTCGCGGCATTGGTGGATCATGGCGTCCAGACGGCTGATCAGCGGTTCCAGGGCGTCCTTGGTATAGGGGAAACCGGTGGCAAACAGGGCCTCCCTGGGTACCGTGGCCCCGCTGTGGCGGATGGGCCTGTCGTTGAGTGTCGCTCCCTCGGAGCGCGTCGCACGGAAGGTTTCGCGGGAAAAGGGGGCGTGCACTACTCCGACCTGGACCCTTCCCCGCTCGGCGTAGGCAATGGAGACCGCTACCTGAGGATGGCCGTAGGCGTAGTTCACGGTGCCGTCTATGGGGTCAACAATCCAGAGCGGTGTGTCCAGTTCTTCGGCCTGGCTCAAGTCTGGCATGGTCTCCTCGGAGAGGATGCGGTGGCCGGGAAAGCGCTTGCGGATGGACTCCGTGATGAACTCGTCGGCCATCACATCGGCATGGGTCACCAGCTCGGTCTGGTGCTTGTAGTCGGTGCGCAGGGTCTGGCTGTCCCGTTCGCGGCGAATCAGCTCGCCGGCTTCGCGGGCCAGATTCTCGGCAAAATCGGTGATCTCGAGCAGAGAGACTTTGTCAGACATGGCGCCCCCGTTGGTGTCTCGTCAGAGAATAAGAGCGCCAGTCTAACACGCGGGGATCAGAGGCTGTTGAGCCACTGCTCCATCTTGTCCATGGCGGCTACCAGTCGCGGACAGGCCTGATTGACAAAATCGTCGCCCAGCTCCTGGTCTGCGTAGTCGCCGCCGGCCAGGCGCAGGGACTCCGCGCCGTCGAAGTCCACGAACGCCAGGCGGGCGCCGAGGTGGTCCGGTACGAAGCCGAAATCGCTGGCCGGCAAGATGGCCACGCCGGTGTTCTCCAGCAGAGCCTGGCAGAAGGCCTGGCTGGTCTTGATGTCCTTTTTCGCCAGCTTCTCCCGGAACCCGGAGAAATCCGGGAACAGGTAGAAGGCGCCTTCGGGTTTCTGAACCACGGCGCCCATGTCGCTCAGGCGGCGATGCATGTACTCGCCTACCACCTTCAGCACCCGTCGGGACTGGGTCAGGTATTCCTCGATGTCGTCGCCGCCATTGAACGCGGCGATGGCCGCATGCTGGATGGGCGCACTGGTGGCGGTGTAGGTTTCGCTGGCAATGATGGCCATGGCATCCTGCAGCGGCCGCAGCTCGGGCGGGAAGATGAACGTGCCCAGGCGCCAGCCGCCGGCGCCGGCCCATTTACTGAGGCCGGTGCTGATAATGGTGCCCTCCGGATAGTACCGGGCAATGGATTTGTGCTTACCCTCGAAATGCACCTCACCGTAGATCTCGTCCGATAACAGGATCAGCTTGTATTTGCGGGCCACGTTGGCAATCGCCAGCAGCTGATCGTCAGTGTAGGTGCAACCGGTCGGGTTGGACGGGTAGTTGAGAATCAGGATCCGGGGCCGGGACGGGTCGTCGCGGCAGATGATGTCGAGCTCTTCCGCCGTCAGCTGCCAGTTGTTCTCGGCGTGGGTCGGCAGCCAGTGGACCGAGCGGCCGATGATTCTCGCCTGGGGTGCGTAGGACACCCAGCTCGGGCGGGGAATCAGCAGGTCGCCGTAATAGGCCAGCTGTAGCATGAACAGCAGCTCCTTCGAACCCGGGCCAATGAGCACGTCCTCCCAGGTGCAGCGCATGCGTTCGCTGCGATTGATGTAGCCGGCGATGGCTTCCCGCAGGCCTTTCAGGCCCTTTACCGGGAGGTAGTCTTTCTCGTGGGCATGCTCCTGGAGCGCCGCCACCACGCGATCGGGAACCGGGAACGGCGACTGGCCGAGCCCCAGTTTGATGATGTCCTTGCCTTCGGATCGAAGCTGGTTGCTCAGCTCGTTGATGCGAAGGGTGGCCGAGGGCTGGATGCCCCGTACATTCAGGTTGATCGCGTAACGGTGGTCGGTGTGGATGTTCATGGTCCCTGTCTGTTGGTTGGAAGTGACCTCACCAGTATAGAAAACCCCACGGACTCTGTGAGCGCGGCATTGGTAGGTGATTGCCGCAGTGTTGGTCAGCGTTCCTTGATCCAGACTTCCACCCGGCCATTACGGGGACTGCCCTGACCGCCCACTGGCATGTACTGACCGTAGCCGGTGTAAGCAACGTCTGGCACTCCGGTATCCTGCAGCGCCTTGCGCACGGACAGTGCCCGCAGCTCGGAAATCATCTGCGCCCGGAGCTCATGACTCTGGGTGTCGGCAAAACCGATCAGAAGCAGGTCGTCGGCCGAACGGCCCTGGTCTGCGAGATACTGCTGAAGCCGGGTGAGATCCCGCCGGGCCTTGTTGTCGAGTTTGGTGCGCCCCTCGGAGAACCGGAAGTTCACCGTCAGGCGCCGATAGTTGGCGGTCAGGCGCTGGAAGCTTTCGGGTGTGCCGGCATCAAACCGAGGTTTCACTGCCACCGGATTCTGGGATACGAAGCCGGAATCCGCCACCAGAGCCTGGCCATCCGGTCCCAGGGCAAATTCGACCAGTTCCCTCGCCATGGCGGGAGTATCGGAGCCGCCGGTGTACATGAACAGGCGCCTGGAGAGTGGGTAGTCCTCGCTGGCCACGGTCAGCTGGTTCGGTTTCAGTGCCGGTGCTTTACCATCGGAGACCGCCAGCAGTTTGCTGTCACGAACGGAGGCAAGCCCCGAGAAGCCGATGCCGGAGGGATCACGGCTGACATCGTCCGACAGCTGGTCGTTCGACTCGTACCGTAACGCGTCCGGTTGGAGCGAGTAGGTTTTGCCCAGAACCAGGCTTTTGAAGGTGTCCCAGGTGCCGGACCGATCGTCCCGGGCATACAGGCGGATGGGTCGATCGGGGCCGCCCAGCTCCGACCAGTTGCGGATCTGGCCGGAGAAGATCTGCCCCAGGGTGTCGATGCTTACCGCGTTGAGCGGGTTGGAAGGGTGCACCAGAATGGCCAGGCCATCGATCGCGATGACGTGCTCGCTGTCCGGGCTTGTCAGGTCGGCGCGAGACTGGAACGCCTCGGCTTCCGAAGGTTTGACCGGGCGCGATGAGGCCCAGACATCGGCCTGCCCGGACGCCAGCGCCTTGAAGCCCGTGCTGGAGCCGTGGGCTGCTACCAGAACGCTCACCTTGCCGTTACCGGTTTGTACCAGGAGTTCCTTTTCGTTTTCCAGGCCGTTGCCCCTGGCCACGACCGGCCCGTCACCGATGCGCTCAAGGTAGCCACTCACCAGCATCGGCGCGAGGGTTGCGCCAACGGTGTTGGAGCCGTGGATTTCCAGTTCGTAGGCCTGGGCGACTGGGGCCAACAGGAAACCAGCCAGAAGGGCGTACAGGCCGACAGTTGTCGGTTTGGCTACTCGCATCGTATCGAAACCTTATGCAGGACAGTTGGTTAGGGAAGAGCTTGCTGGCTGACAAGAATGCTGCAGTTATATGACAGGCATGTTTCAGGAGTCCGGGTAGGCGTGCCAGAGGAGGCAGCTTTGTGTAAAAAACTGTTAAGCAGGCCGCGGCGCGGGCCCACGGGCTGCCTTATAGTGGAGGCGCCGCGGTAACAAAAACAAACACAGCGGGAAGAGGCACAGTATGCAAGCCACACCATCACGGCCAATGCCATCCGCGCGCCCGGAGCCGCCGTTGCCGCTGGGCAAGGTGCTGCTGGTTGATGACCACGCCCTGTTTGCCCAGGGACTGGCCGGTTTACTGAAACAGGAGAGCCTGGCTGCGGAGATTTTCACCGCCCCCACCGTTGAGGCGGCCACCCTTCTATTGGCGCGCCATCCGGACTTTCAGTTGATCCTCCTTGATGTTGCCCTGGAGGGAGAAACGGGATTGGCGTTGTTGCCAAGACTGGCGCCCAGCCCCCAGGCGCCTCCGGTGGTCATCATTTCAAGCAGTGATGACGCCGGCGCGGTTCAGGCTGCCCGGGCAGCCGGTGCCCGTGGTTTTCTGGCCAAATCCGCTGGTCGCGCAGCGCTGGTTCGCATGGTACGGGCCGTTATACGGGGCGACGGCTATTTCCCCGGGGGCGTTGCCCCGTTAGGGTCGGATATGCCGCTCACGCCCCGACAGCTGGACGTGCTTTTGCTACTGGCTCAGGGCTTTCCCAACAAACGCATCTGCCAGAGCCTGAACCTCACCGAGCACACCGTGAAAACCCATCTGAAAGCAATCTTCACCCAACTGGGCGTGCATAACCGGACGGAATGCGTGAATCTGGCTCGCGAGCGGGGCTGGCTGTAACCGCAGGCAGACGGACCCAGAAGATGGCGCCACCCTCCGGCCGTGACCTGGCGCCACAACTGCCGTGCATCAAGGCGATAAACTCCCGCACAATGGTCAGCCCCAGGCCCAGTCCCGGGCACTCGCTGGACCCGTGCCCACGCACGTAGGGCAGGAACAGGCTGTCCTTGAGTTCGGCCGGCAGCCCCCGGCCATCGTCCGAAACCTCCACAGTCACCTGGCCGGCTTCGACGCTGGCCTGCAGGCGGACCCGGCGACCACCGCTGTGCTCCAGCGCATTGAAGACCAGATTCTGCAATACCCGGAACAGCAGGCTGGGGTCGGCCACCACCTGGTGATGGCCTGACTCATGGTCAACCTCCAGAGCCATGCATTCCCGGCTCTGAGAATCGGCGACCAGATCCTCCAGGTCCTGATAGAGCCCTGCCAGGCGAACGGGCTGCAGTTCCGCCGTAATCATGCCCTCGTTCAGCCGTGCACTGTCGAAGACGGTGCTCAGCAGTCGCCGGAGGTGCCGGACCCGGTCCCGCAACTGCCCGGCGACGGAGTCCGGACCCGGGGCCAGCGTCTGCAGTGTGATATCAATGACATTGAGAGGTTGCCGGAGATCGTGGCTGGCGGCGGTGATCAGCTCGGTCTTGCGCTGGCTTTCCTCGCGGGCCGCGTGGTGCAGGTGTTTGAGCAGCTGGCGATCCAGAAAGTGTGCCCGGTGCCGGTACTCACTGGTCCAGGCCCCGATCATGCCGATCACGTTGGCAGTCGCCAGGAAAAACAGGTTGATGAGCAGGTCGCCGGCTGGCTCGGCGGTCCAGAGTTCTACCAGTAGGTAACTGGCCACCAGCACCCAGGACACCAGAGAGGCGCTGAGAAACGGCAGGCCCATGGCGAAATACCCGAACATCAGCATCAGAATCATGCCTTCGTACGGCAGCGGGAAAGCCATGGATCGGGCCACGCCGATGATGGCAACCACGCACAGCCCGCCGACCAGATACGCTGCCAGATAGATGTGCTCAAACACCCGGTCGGACGGCGTGGGTCGGTAGGCCAGCCATACTACTATTGCGATCACAGGGCAGGTAATGGCCAGGCGAATGGATACCGTCACTCTGGCCAGGTCCGGGGGCAGGGTGACCAGATCCATGCCGGCGTAAACCAGGAACAGCAAAAATCCGGCGATAGACACCGGCCGGGCCCGCTGCCGAATCAGGGCGGCCCGGGCCAGCCGGTAGGGGGCTTCGAGCGCCGGCTCAAAACGCAGGTAGCCGAACCCGGACGCCTGCTGCTTTCTGATCTGCTCGGTATCCATGACCATTTCCGTGCCATCGTTACCGGGATTGTATCCGGCCGGCCCCGAGAGTTTCGGGAGTCCCCGCACATTCCTCAGCTGTTGCCGAGCATCTTCAGACGCGCCCAGGTCCGGTCCTGTTCATCCGGAAAATACTGCTCCAGAAGGTTTTCCCGATGGCGATCACGATCGGCCGCCGAGAGACCGGAAGTGTCTTCTTCGTTCATGGCCTGCCGGAAGTCCTCGAACCGGCCTTCGAAGCGTTCCCGGTTCTCCAGATAGTTCACCACGCTGGTGACTTCCTCGGCCGGCAGCCCCAGCTCGGCAAGGCGCTCGCCGGCATCGGAGGGTGAGCCAGCGGCGTCGATGGCCGCGACCCGGGCCTGCTGTTGACGGGTGCTGGCATGCAGGCGTTGTTCGGTGTTGCGGATTTGTTCCGGTAACTGGTTGCGATGCCATTCGATCAGTGCCTGTTTGCCCTGGCTGCTGAGGTCGTTCCGCTGCTGGATGGCCAGGCCGGCCAGGGTGTATTCACTGTAGGCTTCCTCCAGGCCGAAGAAGGCCTGGTGGGCTTCGGTATCGAAGGTGGTTTGTCGTAGCTGCTTGAGTCTGGCCAGCGCATCGCCCAGCGCACGCAGCTGATAGGAGGGGTCCTCCCGCAGGGCGGGATCCAGTTCGGTCTGCATCACAGAGAGCGCCGACTGCTTGTAGGCCAGGTACTGGTCGAGCAGTTCCAGGGCCCGGCTGGCGGCGGCCTCAGGCAGATGGGTGCGAGCCATTGACTCAATCTGGCCAATGGCGGTCTCCGGAGACACTTCCCCGACCGTGCTGAGGAAGTAATCAAAGAAATCGCGAACCCTCAGATCGACCACCAGTTGGCCGTTGGCATCGGCCCTGAGCACACCGTCGATCTGGGTGCCCGCCAGGGACGGAGCGAAAGGCTCGGGCCCGAGGGACTGCGGTGTCTGGTATTGCTCTTCCTGTGTGGGTTCAGGGGCTGGCGCGGGCTGACGCTGATCGTTGGTGCCGGCACTGGCATTCACCGGGGCAGATGATTGGTCCGATGCCTGAGTGCCAGTGGTTGGCTGGTGATTGTCCGGGGGAAGGGTCGGCTGCATGTACCAGAAGGCACCGCCGACCAGAACGGTCGACAGTGCCCCGGCAATCAGCCATCGAGGGAAATCGATGGTTCTTGCTTTCATCGGAACCTCACAACCCGCGGTTTTTCAGCCGGTTAGCCTGGGTGCGGTAGAGTGTGACGGGGTTGGTCCAGAGCGAACGGGCGCCCAGGAGGTGATTGATGGCATCCACGTGGTTCATGTCGTAGTGGGTGCCGATCACATTGCCCATCATGGTGGAGCAGACGCCGACCAGGCCATCGTTGGGCTCGCTGCCGAAGGCCAGCGAGGTGATGCCCAGGAACGGATCGGTGATGTCGAAGACGTTGGTCCAGACGCCCCGGCCTGTCCACGAGAAGAACTTGACGCGGTTACCGTTGATCCACACGTCTTCACTGGTACCGGCACAGTTGTAGCGGTTTACGCCTTTCCAGCCCAGGGCATTGTTCAGGCTGGTGGTGCCGGGTGTGGTGAGCGTTTCAAGGGCGGCCAGGCCATCCTGAGGGTTGCTGGCGCCAGACAGGGCGTTGATCAGCTCACCCAGGGCGTTGGCAATGGCATCGGCCCCGCCTTCAACGTAACTGCCCGGCGGAATGATGCCACGGATAACATCCGCCACTTTCGAGCCCTTGTTGACGCCGTCGATCGACGTAATCGAGGCGATCCGGTGGGGGATCAGGGCGGCGGCAACCCGGGAGGTCGGTGCCCCTTGGCTGTGGGCCATGAGGTTGACCTTGGAATGCCCCAGGGTATTGATGTAGTTGGCCAATTGCTGGCCCCGCTGTTCACTGCTGTTCACGAAGGAAACGCTGGCGGAATACACCCTCGCGCCGCTTCGTTCGAGGTTCCAGGGAATGGTGTGGAAATAGTTGATCAGGCCACCGATGGTGTTGAAACCGGTGACGCCATGAACCAGCACGATCGGATGTCGGGTCTGGGTGTAGCTGGCGTGACTGAAAAATGAGACTGACAGCAAGGCCAGCCCCAGCATGATTGCTGCGGTAAGTCGGGAACGCATGTTTGACTCCTGTTGTTTTTGTTGACGGCCACGTGAGTTGGCCGACGGTCGTCGATGCGTTGTCGATTATTCGTGCAGATGCGGTGTTGAGAAATCGCCCAAATGGGGGAGGCCGGGTACCGGGGGGAGTCAGGAAAACCGGTGTGGTTCCAGTTCCATGTGCTGGATGCGCTGTCCCAGCATGATGATGCGGCCGGTATAGCGTTCCTCACCGGTGGAGGTGAAATCGAACAGGAACCGCCGCCACACCCGAAGCCGGCCCTGTTCGTCGCGCTTGAACCAGAGCCCGCGCAGAAAGACGGCGTCGTCGAGCAGCATGACATCCATGCTGTTGCAGTAGCGGTGTGCGGCCTGGAGCACGAAATCCTTGATGGCCTTGGCGCGCCACCAGTACCAGACAGCGAAGCCGGCCACGAACAGCCAGAACAGGGTTCCGAGAGTCACAGCGTTGTTTTGCCTTTTTGCAACCGGGGTACAAAAAGCCCGGCACACAGAGTTGTGGCCGGGCCCTGATTCATTAGTCTAGTGTGCCGGAGCGGCTTTGTCCTGACTCTCTCCGCCGTTGCCATACTCTTCAGCGGCAGTGCCGTGATGATCACGGCCGAGCAGAATGTAGAACGCCGGCAGCACGAAGATGGTGAACAGCGTGCCAATGCCCAGGCCGGCACTGATGGTCAGGCCGATGGCGAAACGGCTCTCGGCGCCCGGGCCGATGGCAATCAGCAGCGGCACCATCGCAAAGATAAGCGCCAGCGAGGTCATGATGATGGGCCGCAGCCGGATGGCGGCCGCTTCCACCACCGCGTCAAACTTGTTGAGCCCCCGCTCTTTCTGCAGCTGGTTGGCGAATTCCACGATCAGGATGCCGTTCTTGGACACCACCCCGATCAGGGTAATGAGCCCCACCTGGGTGTAGATGTTCATGGAGGCGAACCCGAGCACAATGAACGCCATGGCACCGGCCACCGACATGGGGACGGACACCAGGATGATGAACGGATCACGCCAGCTCTCGAACTGCGCCGCCAGCACCAGGTAGATCACCAGCAGTGACAGGAAGAAGGTCACCATCAGGGCGCTGCCCTGGGTGGCCAGCTGTCGGGTCTGGCCGGTGTAGTCGTAGCTGAAGCCCTGGGGCAACACCTCGGCCGCGGTCTGCTCCATGAAGTCCATGGCGGTCCCCGCCGCCACCCCGGGCATGACAACGCCCTGGAGCGTCAGCGAGTTCTGCTGGTTGAACTGGGTGCGGTTCGATGGCTCCACGTCCCGGGTGAAACTGACCACGCTGCCCAGGGGCACCAGTTCGCCATTATCGGCCCGGATGTAGTAATCGTTCAGCGCCTGGGCGTCCAGCCGGAACTGCTGGTCCACCTGTGGAATCACCTGGTAAGAGCGGCCTTCCATGCTGAAGCGGTTGATGTAGCCGCCGCCGAGCATGCTCGACAGACTCTGGCCGACGTCCTGCATTGAAAGACCCAGGTCGGCAACCCGGTCCCGGTCGACATTGATGCGGGTAATGGGCCGGTCGAAGTTGATGGACTTCTGCAGGAACATGAAGTTGCCGCTGGCCATGGCCTTGCCGAGCATTGCATCGGCCACCTGATTCAGCTGCTCGTAGCTGCTGCCCGTGGTGATCACGAACTGGAACGGCAGGCCGCCGCCCGAGCCCGGCAGGGACGGACGGGGGAATACGGCGGTCTGCAGGCCGGTCACCTTCTTGAGTTCGGCATCGAGCAGCGGCTGGGCCTCAAACTGGCTGATCTCACGCTGGCTCCAGGGCGCCATCTTGAAACCGCCAAATACCGCATTGGGGCCGGTAATGCCGATGATCTGGAAATCCTCGTTGTAGCCCGGGACGGTTTCCATGCGCTCCTGGATCTCGTTGCCGTGCTCAAGCAGGTAATCCAGGGTAGAGGTCTGTGGCCCGAGGCCCTGGTAGAACAGGATGCCCTGGTCTTCAGTCGGCGCCAGTTCGTTCTGGCTCATGGTCACCATGAAGTAGATGGAGCCCAGAACCACCACGGCAAAGAAGATAACCACTGACTTGGTCTGCATCAGTGAGCTGAGCGCCCGCTTGTAGCTCGCTGCCAGGCCGTTGAAGGTTTTCTCCACCAGGCTCTCGAAGCGCCCCGGGTTGCCGTGGGGCTTGAGCACCTTGCCCGAGAGCATCGGTGAGAGGGTCAGTGCCACGATCCCGGAAATCACCACGGTGCCGGCAAGGGTGAAGGCAAATTCGGTGAACAGGGACCCAACCAGCCCACCCATGAAGCCGATGGGTGCGTACACTGCCACGAGGGTAGTGGTCATGGCGATGATCGGCACCGCCATTTCACGGGCGCCGTGAATGGCTGCCTCGAAGCGGGATTCGCCCTGCTCGATGTGGCGATGAACGTTTTCCACCATGATGATGGCGTCGTCCACCACCAGGCCGATGGCAAGCACCATGGACAGCAGGGTCAGCAGGTTCAGGGAAAACCCGAACATCAGCATGATAAAGGCGCCGCCAACCAGTGACAGCGGCACCGCCACAGAAGGTACCACCGAGGCTCGAATGGAACCGAGGCACAGGAACACAACCACCAGAACGATCACCAGGGCCTCTAGCAGGGTCTTGATGACCTCGTTGATGGAGTCCTCGATGAAGTCGGACGCATCGTAGGCCAGGCGAACTTTCAGGCCGTCCGGCAGCTGGCTCTCAATGTCGGGGAGCTGGTCCTTCACCAGGCCAGCCACGGTCAGCGGGTTGGCTCCCGGGGCAAGCTCAATGGCCACGTAGGTGGCAGGCTGGCCCTTGTACAGCGCCAGCTGGTTGTAGGTTTCGGAGCCGAGCTCCACGCGGGCAATGTCCTGCAGGCGAATCTGGGTACCGTTGGCCTGTTTCACCACCAGGTTCCGGAACGCGTCCGGGTCGGCCACGTCGGTGTCGCTGGTCATGCTGATTTCGGTGTAGGTGCCTTTGGTGTTACCCACGGCCGCTTGATAGTTGTTGGCACGAAGCCGTGCCACCACTTCCTGCGGGGTCATGTCCACCGCCGCCAGGCGTTCCGGGTCCAGCCATACCCGCAGGGCAAACTTCCGGCCCAGCAGTTCCGCCTTGCCGACGCCGGACAGCGCCTGCAGACGGGGCTGCACCACTCGGGTCAGGTAATCGGTAATCTGGGGAACGGCCAGCTCTTCACTGTAGAACGCGATGTACATCAGCGCCGTGGAGTCGCCGGTGGTGGAGGTGATGACCGGATCCTGGGCCTCCGCCGGCAGCACGTTGCGCTGGCTGGCCACCTTGGCCTGAATCTCTGCCAGCGCCGCATTGGCGTCGTAGTTCAGGATCATCTTCGCTTCGATGGTCGAAGTGCCCTGGGAACTGGTGGACGTGAGGTAATCAATGCCGCTGGCCTCGGCAATGGCCTGCTGCAGCGGCGTGGTGATGAACCCCTTGATCAGGTCCGAGCTGGCACCGGGGTAGGCAGTGGTGACCGTCACCGTGGTGCTTTCAAGCTCCGGGTACTGCCGTATCTCCATTTCCATGGCGGCCCTGGCGCCAAGGAGCAGGATCAGCAGGCTGACCACCGTGGCCAGTACCGGCCGGTGGATGAAGATATCGGTGAAGCGCATTACTCAGACGCCTCCTGCTTGCTGTCCTGCGACTCGCTGCTCTCCTGGATGGTGACCTTCTGGCCGGCACGCAGACGCAGGAGGCCCTTGGAAACCACGGTTTCGCCGGCTTCCAGCCCGGACAGGATGGCCACGCGGGTGTTGCGGGTCTCGCCGGTAGTAACCGTGCGCCGCTCAACCACCAGCTCGCCGTTGTCGTTTTCCGCGACCACAAACACGAAATCGCCGTAGGTGTTGTAGGAGATGGCGGTGCGCGGCACAGTTACCACCTCATTATCTTTTGGCTGCTGGGTCAGCACCGTGGCAAACATACCCGGGCGCAGCAGATTGGCCGGGTTCTTGAGGGTTGCCCGGATGCGAACGGTACGGGTTTCCGGATTGACCGAGGTATTGATGGCGCTGACGGTGCCCTTGAACTGCTGCTCAGGCACGGCTGCGACCGTTGCGATCACCGGATACCCGGTGTCGATGTCCGGCAGATTCTTTTCCGACAGGGTGTAATCCACGTAAATCGGATCAAGCATGTTGATCTCGACAATCGGGGTGCCGGTGGCAATGTATTCGCCCTGATCCACCATACGGATACCGAGGGTGCCGTCGAAGGGAGCCCGGATGATCTTCTTGCTGAGCTGTGCTTCGGCTTCATTGACCCGCGCGCGGGCAGCGTCGAAGTTGGCTTTGGCTTCGTCGTACTGGGACTGGGAAACGGCGCGTTTGGGCAGCAGGTCAGATACACGCTTGAATTCCTGTTCCGCCAGTTGCGCTTCGGCCCGTCGCGTGCGCAGCGCGGCTTCGTCGATGGCCGAATCGATCCGGATGAGTACGTCACCCTGCTTGACCACGTCACCGGACTCGAAATTGATGGTTTCAATCACGCCGGGCACTTCGTTGGCCACCTCGATGCCGTTGATCGCTTCCACACTGCCAACGGCCTTGATGGCAGGTGTCCAGCTCTCGGTGCGGGCTTCGGTGGCGGAGATCTGGGCGGGCGGCTGGGGCTGGGACATCTGCTCCTGCATCTGGCCGAACTGGTAGAACTTGTAGCCGAAGATGCCCCCAAGCACCACGCCAAGAAAGATAATGACAATCACAAAGCGGGAAGCAGTACGCATAGGTCGGGTCCTGGAAATCTTTGTCCAGTCTGGGCGCTGCAACAGTGTCGGGATTCAGGGGAGGCGGGTGATCTGCGTTCCCTTGCCGATCCATTACACGACAGACTGATTGAATACGGGAATCATTCACGTGTGACGAAACATAGCATCCTACAAAAATACGATTGCTATTGTCACCGGGTTGTAGGTATTTCTATCTAGTGTCCCGTCTGGCTAATTCCTCAATCTACTGCTTGCCTCTGGGGACTCTGACCAAGGCGCCAGTCTGCAGATGTGGTGGTTCCACATCAAGGACTGGCAACACCGGCTCAGAGTCCCCAGAGGCAAGCCCTTCGGGAGCTTCTGAAAAGCCGAAAAGCGTCGTTCTGCTGGCTCGATTTGGAACCACCAAACCTTCACCAGCACGCCTAGCTCTTCGGCTTTTCAGGCGCTCAGTAGGTTAAGGAATTAGCCAGACGGGACACTAGTCTGGCCTGCCGATCTTGCCGTATTGCGAGGGGCTTTGGCCAGTACCGTTTTTCCACCGGGGTGCTGGTAATCTAATGGTTGTCGGTGACAGAATTACGACGGCATTCAGAGTAGGGATCAACCATGCAGTGGATTCTGGGAATCGCATTGGCCGCGGCGGTGTTTGTGATTCTTAAGCAGTGGGGCGCCTTGACGGCAGAAAAGAAGAAGGCGGCCATCTGGAAAATTGTCCTGGTGGTGGGCGGTGCACTGCTGGTCTTCATGGTGCTCACCGGCCGGGTTCACGTGCTGACAGCGGCCGTGGCAGCGGTCATTCCACTGTTGCGAAAGTTGCCGGCTCTCTTGAAGTACGCGCCTGCCATCAGCCGCCTTTTTGGCGTCGGGGACAGCGAGGGCGCCCGGGGAGAAGATCCCTTTGGCCGAAGGCAAGACTCCGGGGTTCCGGCAACCGACCGTATGTCGGTGCGAGAAGCCTGCGACATCCTGGGCGTAGACGAGGATTGTCCGGAGCAGGATATTGTCATGGCGCACCGGCGGTTAATGCAGAAACTCCATCCCGATCGCGGCGGCAACGATTACCTGGCGGCCAAGCTAAACGAGGCCAAGCAGGTGCTGCTGGCCCGGCGCAAAACCTGATCTCAGGGCAGGAGCTCCACTCTCACTTCAAAGCTGCGGTTGTCTGAGCGGCTGCTGTTCACCTGGTAGGTGATGCCGCTTCGTTGCTGAGATCTGCGGGTACTGGTGCTGCCGAGGCTGACCCATTGGCCCGGTTCCACCCTGCGAACGGTCACCAGTGCCTCGGTTTCATAGCCCTCGATCGATGCCGGGTCCTCCTCGAATGACACGATGCTCAGCTCCACCGCCTGGTCGGAAATGACCTGGGGGCTTACCAGGAAGCCGCTGCGTGTTTCCACCTGTTGCAGAAATGCCGCGGGATTTCTTCCGCCCTGAATGGCCACAGGCAGGGTGCGGATCTGGCCAGAGGTGATGTGGGCAGACTGGCCGTCCTGCATCACCAGGCTCCGCTCCTGGTTCTGTCCAGTAGTAGTCACCCGGCGTTCAGCGCCGATGCCAACCTGGTCGTTGGTCACCGATACGCCCGCGCCCGAGCGCTTGCCGCCGCTGTCGGTGCTGGAGCGAACAGTGATCCGCAGCTGCACCGGCGCCACGTCCAGGGTCTCCACCAGAGTGCCAATCTCGTCGAGCAGGTCCGGCTGACCGCGCACGATCAACTGCTGCCCCCGGGCAATAACGGTGACGGGCGATCCCTGGTAGAGGTTCTCAACCTGCCTGGCGACCTCCTCGCCAGCCCGGTTATTCAACTCGTAGGTCCGCGTTTCCGCCCGGGCCGTGGCCGGCCCGGTGGCCAGGAAGAGAGCCCAAACCAGAACCAGCAGTGAGATGAAACGTTGCGGTGAAACCATCAGTGTCTGCTCCCGATCTTGAGGGAAGAGGAAAAAAATCTCCGGCGCACGGGTTGCCAAGGGGAAAACCGGGGGTATATATTGAAAAGCATGAAGATCACACACGCGACCTGTCAATTGAATGTTTCGCAAGCTTTCGGCGCCAAGCCGGTGGCTTCGGTCGCTGCTGTGTTTTTCTGGTGGTTTGGTTATGGCTTTTATTTTAGCCAGAGCCAGGGCCGCCCATAGGATCTTCATCGAACGAACAACGAGGAAGGCAGCCCGGCAGAAAACCCAGGCTGCCACCGGACTCAGAAAGCCCCGACTGGTAGCCCAGCCGGGGCTTTTTTGATTCTGACCCAGGGAAACGGAAACACTGACATGAACATGCCGTTGAAAACCGAACTGACCCAGCAGGACAGCCAGGGCACGCCAGCCCACCGGGTTGAGACCAGACTGCCCACCCCGGCCGAACTCCGGCGGAAGATGCCGACGACCGATGCGCTGGCCGCCCGGGTGGCCGAACACCGGCAGGCTATCCGGGCTATCCTGCGGGGGGACGATCCGAGACTCCTGATTGTGATGGGCCCCTGCTCCATTCACGACGAAGTGGCGGCGCTGGAATACGCCGAGAAACTCAAAGTCCTGGCGGATACGGTGAGCGACCGGTTCCTGATTGTCATGCGGGCCTACCTGGAGAAGCCGCGCACCACCGTGGGTTGGAAAGGTCTGCTTTACGATCCGGAGCGTACCGGCGAGGGCAATCTGGGGGAGGGTTTGCTGCGATCACGACGCCTGCTGCTCAATCTCGCGGGCATGGGATTGCCACTGGCCACCGAGGCGCTCAGTCCGTTCGCCATGGATTATCTCGGTGATCTGATCAGCTGGACCGCCATTGGCGCCAGAACCACCGAATCCCAGGTGCACCGGGAGATGGTCAGCGGCCTGCCCATGCCGACCGGCTTCAAGAACGGTACCGACGGCGGCATTGCCGTGGCCACCAACGCCATGAAGTCGGCAGCGCATCCACATCACCACATGGGCGTTTCAGCCACCGGAGCACCGGTGATGATCACCACCCGCGGCAACCCCGACACCCATCTGGTGCTCAGGGGTGGGCGTGGCATTACCAACTACGACGCCGGGAGCATTGAGCAGGCGGTGGCTTCGCTTCGCAAAGCCTGCCTGTCTACCGCGGTGATGGTCGATTGCAGCCACGATAACGCCCGCAAGCAGGCGGAACGCCAGCTCGACATCGCCCGGGACGTGATGGCCCAGCGCCTTGCCGGCAACCATCACATCCGGGGGCTGATGCTGGAAAGTTTCCTGGAGCCGGGGCGCCAGGACGACGGCGAAGAGCTGCGTTACGGCTGCTCGATCACCGACCCGTGCCTGGGGTGGGCCCAGACGGAGGCTCTGATCCGCTCACTGTAGAGAGCAGGAGCTGGCCGGCAAGCAACAACAGCACGCCGCCCATCAACCGGTCGAGCCAGTGCCCGAACCGGTTAAAGCCCCGTCGGACCCGGGGCAGGGTGAAGAATACCGCCACCATGGCAAACCACAGTCCGGTCGCCAGCGCCATGTACAGGCCATAGCCCGCCTGCAGCGCAACCGGCGTGCCCGGGCTGATGACCACCGAGAACAGCGACACGAAGAACAGGGTCGCCTTGGGGTTCAGAGTGTTGGTCAGAAACCCCAGGCGCAGCGCCGCTGCGCCGGATTGCCGGGTACCCGAGTGCTGGCCAACGTGGATGCCCCCGGCCCGGGCTCTCAGGCACTGGACCGCTATCCAGGCCAGGTACAGGGCGCCCAGCACTTTCAGAATGCTGAACAACAGGATCGACTGCTGTATCAGCAGACCAATGCCCAGCAGCGAGTAGGTTACGTGCACCAGAATACCGGCGCCGATACCCACGGCACAGAGCAGGGCATTTCGACGGCTCTGGAACAGGGCCTGGCGCAGCATAACCGCAAAATCGGGCCCGGGGCTTGCCACGGCCAGCAGGTGCACCAGGGCAACCGTCAGAAATTCCGGCCAGTAAGTCTGCATGGTCTGTGTCTCCCCTCCCGCGCGTATCTGACTGGGTACCAATGATCGAAGCCTGACAGCATAGTGTGAAGGCGCGGGTTTTTCACGCGACGCGTGCACCTTGCCTGTGCTTCTATACTGAGGACACACCCGATCAAACCTTTCCCCCGTTCCCGGCTGTCGGGAGCGTCTGGCAGGAGGCAGTTCATGGATAAACGACAGGTTGATGTTGCCATCATCGGCGCCGGTACCGCGGGCATGGTGGCTTACCAGAGGGTACGGAAAGTCACCGACAAGGTGGTCCTGATCGAGTCCGACCAGTACGGCACCACCTGTGCCCGCGTGGGCTGCATGCCCAGCAAGCTGCTGATTGCAGCGGCGGAGAACGCCCACCAGGCCCGGATGGGTGAGCTGTTTGGCGTGTTCGCCCGGGAGGTTGCCATTGATGGCAAGAGGGTGATGGAGCGGGTTCGTTCCGAGCGCGACCGTTTCGTTGACGGCGTCATCCGGTCGGTTGAGAAATTTCCCCGGCAGCACCGGTTGATGGGGCATGCCCGGTTTGTCGGTCCTGATCTGCTGAAGGTGGGAGAAGACACCGAAGTGCAGGCCGACAGGATCATCATTGCCACCGGCTCCCGTCCCAATGTTCCCGGCTTCCTGAAAGACGCCAAGGATCGACTGGTGGTGAATGATGACATTTTCGAATGGCAGGATCTTCCCGGCTCTGTGGCAGTGTTCGGTCCTGGCGTTATTGGCCTTGAGCTCGGCCAGGCCCTCAGTCGGCTGGGTGTGCGCGTGCGCATGTTTGGCGTTGGCGGGAGTGTCGGCCCGATCCAGGACGACAGTCTCCGGGAATACGCGCTTGAAACGTTCAATGAAGAATTCCCCCTGGACCCGGATGCCGACGTCCGGTCGGTGGAGCGGTTAGAAGACGGCGTGGCCGTCACGTATATCGACAAAGACGCAGGCGAGACCCGGGAAGTGTTCGATTATGTGCTGGCGGCCGCCGGGCGGCGGCCCAATGTCGACGGCCTGGATATCCAGAACGCCGAACTCGAGCTGGATGACCGCGGCACGCCGGTCTACGATCCCCACACCCTGCGCTGTGGTCAGAGCTCGGTCTTTATCGCCGGCGACGCCAACAACCGCTTGCCACTGTTGCACGAGGCTGCCGACGAGGGACGAATTGCCGGCGACAACGCCGCCGCTTACCCGGAGGTGCGCGCAGGACTGCGCCGGACGCCTCTGGCTGTGGTCTTTACCGACCCGCAGATCGCGACGGTGGGGCTAACGATCGATCAGGTGAACGAACGCTGCCAGGGCTGCTTTGCTGTCGGCGAGGTGTCCTTTGAAGATCAGGGGCGGAGCCGGGTGATCGGCAAGAATCGGGGCTTGCTGAGGGTCTACGGAGAGCACGGTAGCGGCCTGTTCATGGGCGCTGAAATGTTCGGGCCTGCGGCTGAACACATTGGGCACCTGCTGGCCTGGTCGGCGCAGCGCCGGCTGACGGTGAGCGAGATGCTGGAGATGCCGTTCTACCATCCGGTCATCGAAGAGGGGCTGCGCTCTGCCCTCAAGGACCTGAACCGAAATCTCAGCATTGGCCCGGCCCCGGAGGAGGGCTGTACCGACTGCGGGCCGGGAGTCTGACACTGGCCGGTTGCCAGCTCAGCACGCCTGTGAAGACGGGTGTGGTGCGGGCGTCTTTCTGTCCAGTAACCCGCGCTGGCGCCTGGCCCAGATCTTCTCATGGAAGAAGTAGGCCACGGTGTTGATCGCCGGTTCCACCATGGCAATCAGGCTGCCGATGATCAGGTCACCGGTCAGCAGATACGCCACGGTGAAGGCGACTGTGAAATGGGTCAGGGCAAAGGTGACGGTTTTAATCAGCGACTGATCGCCTCGCACACCGTGATGATGGACAAATAACTTCAACGCGCTCATGACCTGCTCCATTAACTAACTCCGAGAGTTTATTGAACAGGCTTGGGCGCTCACTGTTAAATAAATTGGTTTCAGAAAAATGATAGGGAAGGGCTATCTTTCCCTTCTCGTCATTTCAGACAGCGGCTGGCAGGGGCGGCACCTCCCGGTGCAGGAACCATTTTTCGGTGACCACCTTGCGGGTGAACCAGTGTGACCGCATGAGGGTGCTGGCCAGGGGCATCTTGACCCAGTCCGGCACCTGCCAGCCCTGGTCCGCGTCTGCGGCACGGGTGCCGAATCGCTCGGTAATGGCATCGCCGTAGACCTGCAACGATGAGGCAGAGTAATCGGCCGCCCCCCTGATGACGTCTGCCGCCATCAGGGCGGATTCGATGGCGGGCCGGATACCCTCGCCGCTCTGGGTATAGGCAAGACCGGCGGCATCGCCAATCAGCATCACGCCGTCGTCAACGAGGGGCCTCTCGGCATGGGCGTAGAGCAGGTACGCGTGGCCCTTGAATCGCCCGGGCAGGTCTGCGGGAATGCGGCCGGTCGATTTCATTTCCTCGACAAACGCCTCCAGGTGGCCGGTGAGTTTGTGATTGTCCTCCCGGCCCAGACCGATGTTGAGATAGTTGCCCTTGCGGAAAACCCAGGCGTAGCCCTTCAGGTCGCGACAGAACCAGAGCTCCGGGGTGTCGCCCCGGGCCTGGCAGTTGGCTGCCTGATCCGGGGTCATTTCGAATTCAACCTCTTTGGCGGCCACCACGGTTTCATGGCCGCCGGGTCCGTCTCCCAGCAGACGGGCTACCGGGCAGAAGTGGCCGCCCGCCCCGACTACCAGTGGCGCTTCCCAGGTATCGTTGATCACCCAGTTACCGCCCCTGCGGACGATGGATTTGACGGGGGTGGCCAGCTGTTTCGGGCCCGCGACCCGAGCCAGAAGATAGTCGTCGAACTCGCAGCGACGAATGCCGTAACTCACCACCTCGCCATGGTCGTTTTCCACGGCGGTCTGCCCCATCATGCCGATTCGGAATCGCCGAATTGGCTGAAGCGTCCGTCCGGTTCCGTAGTCTTTCTGATCAATACCGAGCGTTTCCATAACCGCGGGCGTCACCCAGCCCGCACAGGTCTTGTCCCGGGGGAAGTCCTGTTTATCGATGATCAGTACTTTCTTGCCCGTGTCTTCCAGGGCTCTGGCCAGGGTGGAACCGGCGGGGCCGGCGCCAACGATGATCAGGTCGTAATAATCCATCACGCCTCCTCGGGTGCGGCTGGAAAGGCATAGATATCCTGGCGGCTCTGGGGCAGCCGGTTGTTGTCGCCGTGGGTAAATACCACCTGGAACAGCTGCAGCGATCCGGCCCGGAATGCGGCGATGGAGCCGGCGAGATACATGCGCCAGGCACGGGTAAAGTGCTCGTCGTACATGGCGCTGACCTCGTCCTCCCGTGCTGTGAACCGTTCCATCCAATCGCTCAGGGTCTGGGCGTAGTGCAGGCGCAGGTTCTCCACATCGAGCACCGAGAAGTCGCTGTGCTCGCAAATTTCCATGAACTCGCCGATGCTCGGAGGGTACGCGCCCGGGAAAATCCGCTTCTCGATCCAGGCGTTCATCAGCATCGGTCGGTTGCGGCCAATACTGTGCAGCAGGGCTATGCCGTCCGGTTTCAGGCTGCGCTTGATCAGCTCGGAGAGGGCGGGGTAGTTCTCCTTGCCCACATGCTCCAGCATGCCGATGGAAACAAAGGCGTCGTACTGGCCATCGATGTTGCGGTAATCGTCCTCGACGTACTCCACCAGATGATCCAGCTCCTGCTTCCGGGCTTCTTCCCGGGCGTAGGCCAGCTGTTCCCTGGAAATGTTGTAGGCGCGCACCTTCACCCCGTAGTTGCGGGCCATGTAGCGGGCCAGCCCGCCCCAGCCACAACCGGCTTCCACAACGGTCATCCCGGGCTTGAGCCGGAGCTTTCGGCAGACATGCTCCAGTTTCGCCAGCTGGGCCTGTTCCAGGGTAAGATGGGCGGATTCGTAATAGGCGCAGGTGTATTGCATTTCCGCCGTGTCGAGCCAGAGGCGATAGAACTCGTTGCCGAGGTCGTAATGGTGGTGAATGTTTTCCTTGGCCTCCGAGATGCCGGTTGAGCGCGGGTTATGGTTGCGCCACAGCGCCTCCAGCCACTTCGGCCACTTCTGACGGGCCTGATGCACAGACCGGTACAGACATTCCATCAGCTCCGGCAGGTCACCTTCCACCTCCAGGCGGCCGGCACTGTACAGGTCGCCGAAGGCCAGGTTGGGGTTGGTAACCAGCGCGTACAGGGCCTTGGGATCGGTCAGCTTCAAGGTGAATTGCGACTGCTGTCCTTCCGGTTCGATCACGTCGCCGTTCCAGAGCCGGAACCGCAGCGGCGGCGAGCCGGCCATGCGCATCAGCTTGGCAATCAGCCAGCGTTCGTAGGTGTGAGGTGACCGGTCAACGTGGGTGTCTTCCAGTGGCAGGGTCAGCACATGGGACTTGCCCGTCTGCTCGCTGTCCCGGGGTTTCTGGGCAGTACTCTGGTTCATGGACTCCGCTCTCCCTTGATAACCTTGCTTGCAGGCTTGTCAACATCACTGTTTTTGCGCGATGTTCGCGTACCAGGGTTTCCCGACTACCATTCTGAGAATCGCCAGTTGTGTGTTCAGTATAGAAAACAGTGGCGTTTTGTCAGGTCCGGTGGAAAACGCCGGCTCAGGGAACGAACAGAGGGAGAGTTTGGCCGGATAAAAAAAATACCGGGCCAGGGGCCCGGTATTTTCTGGATTGCTGTTGCTTGTCAGTAGGATGAACTCATCCCGAACCACTCGGGGAAGATCACGATGAGGGCCAGCACCAGCATCTGCAACAGGATGAACGGTAACACCCCTCGATAGATGTCGGTTGTTCGCACCTCCGGTGGTGCCACTCCCTTCAGGTAGAAGAGCGAGAACCCGAACGGCGGCGTCAGGAAGCTGGTTTGCAGGTTCATAGCGATCAGGATGGCAAACCAGAGCATGTTGATGCCCAGGGCCTCGGCCACCGGCGCCAGAATCGGCACGATGATGAACGAGATTTCCACGAAATCGATGAAGAAGCCCAGCACCAGAATGACCACCATGGCCAGAATGATGAAGCCCCACTTCTCGCCCGGAAGCTGCAGCAGCCATTCCTCCAGCAGGTAGTCGCCGCCGGTGTAGCTGAACACCATGGAGAAGGCCGTAGCACCGATCAGGATGGCAAAAACCATGGCGGTGACTTTCACCGTGTCCTTGGAGGCATCCCACACCATCTTGAAGGAGAACTGGCGATAGATGATGGCCAGAACCACGGCGCCAACGCCGCCCAGGGCCGACGACTCGGTAGGCGTCGCAATACCGGTGAAGATGGAACCCAGTACCACCACGATGAGTGCCAACGGCGGAATAATGGCCAGCAGCGCGTCGAGGATTTCCTTCTTACGGGACACGCTGTCGTCTTCCGGCATGGCCGGCGCCGTCTCAGGCCGGAACCGGGTCAATACCAGAATGTAGATGATGTACAGGCCGATCAGGACGACGCCCGGCCAGACCGCTGCCTTGAACAGGTCGCCCACGGGGAGGCCCAGAACGTCACCCAGGATGATCAGGATGATGGAGGGCGGGACAATCTGTCCGAGGGTGCCGGACGCACAGATGGTGCCTGTGGCCAGCCGCTTGTCGTATTTGTGGGCCAGCATCACCGGCAGGGAGATCAGGCCCATGGCAACCACACTGGCACCGACCACACCGGTGGAAGCTGCGAGCAGTGCGCCTACCAGGATGGTTGAGATGGCAAGACCGCCGGGCAAACCACCGAACAGGCGGCCCATGGAGGTCAACAGCTGTTCTGCCAACCGGGTCCGTTGAAGAACGACGCCCATGAAGATAAACAGGGGCACGGCCATCAGCACGGTATTCTGCATCACGCTCATGATGCGGTAGGGCATGAAGGCAAACAGATCCATGCCTTCGGCGAAGATTCCGAAGAACAGGGCGACGCCCCCGAAGGTAAAGGCAACCGGGAACCCCAGCATGAGCATCAGCAGGGCCACCCCGAACATAATCATACCGATCATGACAGGCCTCCTGCGCTGTGTTCGCCTTCGTATTCCTTGTCGCCTGCCATGACCCGCAGGGCGTAGGTGATCATGTTAAGCCCGGCGATCGCGATGAAAACCGCGGTGACCGGAATCACCGATTTAATGATCCAGCGGTGCGGGAGGCCGCCCGGATCGCCGCTACCCTCGCCCATGTTGTAGGAGTCGAGGGCAAAATCGTAACCAAAGATACCGATCAGGTAGGCGAACGGTATGACAAAGATCAGGGCACCGACCAGGTTGACCCATGCCTTGGCCTTGTTGCTCCATTTTGTGTAGAAGACGTCGACCCGCACGTGACCATCCGTGCGCAGCGCATAGGGAATGCCCAGCAGGAACACCACCGAATAGAGGTGCCACTCCATTTCCTGCATGCCGATTGAAACATTGTTGAACGCGTAGCGGGCCACCACGTCGTAAAAGACGTTGGCTGCCATCAGAATCATGGCAACACAGGCCACCCAGCCACAGAATGTGGACAGGCGCGCAAGCCCCTCATCCAGTTTGATAATCCACCGCATTGATGATCCTCCGCCAGCGAACTGGCGATTTTCGATTGCTCTAAACGACAAAACCGGGATCACTGCAAGAGCGATCCCGGCTCCGTTAAAGCCAATATCTTACTCGACTTCGGCCATGGTGTTGAGGTAGGCGCGCTCGGAAATGTTGGTGTAGGCGCGGCTCTTCTCCAGGTACTCCTGCTGGGACTTGATGATTTTTGCAGCCATCTCACTGCCTTTGGCAGCTTCGTCCAGCAGCTTGTTGTTGGCAGCGTACATGGCGTCGAACACGTCATCCGGGAACTGCTTGATCTGCACGTTCGGATACTCTTCCTTGATGTTGGCCCAGGCGTCGGCGTTGGCGTGCTGGGAGTGAACCAGCATGTCGTAGGACGCGGTCCGCATGGCCACACGCATGATTTCCTGCAGATCTGCCGGCAGCTTTTCCCATACCCGCTTGTTCACCAGGAACTGCAGCTCGGTGGCCGGCTCGTGCCAACCGGTGTAGTAGTAGTCAGCAATCTGCTGGAAGCCAAGACGCAGGTCCAGCGCCGGACCAACCCACTCGACCGCATCGATGGTGTTGCGCTCGAGGGCCGTGTAGAGCTCGCCCGGGGCGATGTTGGTCGGGCTTACGCCCACTTCGGCGAATACCTCACCCGCAAAGCCGGGGATGCGCATCTTGAGGCCCTGCAGGTCCTCCAGGGACTTGATTTCCTTGCGGAACCAGCCGCCCATCTGGACACCGGTGTTACCGCCGGGGAAGGACAGCATGTTGTGGGGCTCGTAGACCTCCTGCATCAGCTCCATGCCGCCGCCGTGGTAGAACCAGGCGTACTGTTCCATGGCATTCATGCCAAAGGGCATGCTGGTGAAGAACAGGGTTTCGGGAACCTTGCCTTTCCAGTAGTAGGACGCGGAGTGGCCCATGTCGTACTGGCCGGCCTTGACCATGTCAAACACGCCCAGGGGGGCCTTGTGTTTGTTGGCGGAATCGATACGGACTTTCAGGCGTCCGTCGGACATTTTTTCAACGTTTTCGGCGAAGCGCTTGGTGGTGTCACCGAAAATCGGGAAGTTTGGTCCCCAGGTTTCCGCCAGGCGGAGGGTGAAAGTCTCTTGGGCGAGCGCCTGTGTGGAGGCAAAGGTAGTTGCCACAGCCAGCACAGCCGCGGAAAGAACAGAACGGATCTTCATTGCTCTTCTATCCTCTTATCGTTTTTGTGGGTCGAGCGTCCCCCCCTTGTCAAGGGACTGAACTACTCTGAATGCTAGTTCACGTTAGCAATTATCGTTAACAAACTAAATCAAAAACCGCTGGTTGTACGACCTTGGTCTTACGCGGGATCAGAGATCTTCCATCCGGCCGATCTGACTCGAAAGTCGCATGGCCTCGTGTTCTTCCATGGACAGGAGGTCTTCCAGCAGGGCCTTGGCCTCGGAAATCTCGGCCTTGCCGATCAGGGAGTCGTAGAGGTCCATGACCTGATCATGGAACTGGAACACCTCGGCGGCGATGTCCCGGAAGGACATGGAGGCGTAATGGGTGTAGGAGTCGGCGCTGGGGCCAATCGGCTTGTGGTTCAGGTAGTCGTACAGGCGGGTGTCCATGGCCTTGCGGTCTGCCTGTTTCTCGAATTCGCCGACGGCCTTCTCCAGCAATGCCTCGTGGCCGGCGAGGTAGTCGAGCAATGCGCTGGCCCTCTCGTCGTTGTTGAGCTTGGCGGACTCGTGCAGGCATCTGGCGAGGTGGGCATGCAGCTGCCGCGTCCAGTCAATCAGGTCTTCAAAGGTTTTTATCTCCATCGCGCGCCTCCTTGAAGGGATCTGGCCATGCGGGACATGGATCGGTTTTCTGGTTGGCAATACTCACCAGTCTAGTCAAAATTGATGGTTATGGGTTGGTGAACCTCCAGCCCAGGAAACCGGAGGGGCGTGGCATCATGACAACGACACTGGGCATCATCGAAGGATTCTATGGCCCCATGTGGACCTGGGAAGAGCGCCGGCATCTGGTGCGAACCCTGGCCCCGCACGGTTATGGCTTTTACCTGTATGCGCCCAAGGCGGATCTTTACCTGCGACGAAAGTGGCAACAGCCGCACCCGCCGGCGGTAGCCGCCGAGCTTGCGGATTTCGCCCGTTTCTGCCGCCAACAGGGCATGCGGTTTGGCGTCGGGTTGAGCCCGTTCGAGGTTTTTAACCGGTTTGACGACGAGGCCCGTAACGCACTCGCACGCAAACTTACGCTGCTGGAACGAATGGACATTGATGAACTGGCCATTCTGTTCGATGACATGACCGCCGACACGCCGGACCTTGCCCGGAGCCAGGTCGACATTGTCGACTGGGTGCGCGAACGCACCGGCATCGCCCGTTTGAGTGTCTGCCCCAGCTACTATTCCGACGACCCCGTGCTCGACCGGGTGTTCGGCGAGCGGCCCGCCGATTACCTGGAGACCCTGGGGCGCAAGCTGGATCATTCGGTGAATATTTTCTGGACCGGAGAGGAAGTGTGTTCCCGGGAGATCTCTCCGGGACACCTGAAGCGGGTGGGCGACCTGCTGGGGCGCAAACCGGTGCTCTGGGACAACTACCCGGTGAACGACGGCGACCGGATGTCGCAGCATTTGCACTTGCGGGCCTTTACCGGCCGGCCGGCGGCGAATGCGGCGCATCTGGCAGGACACGGCATCAATCCCGCCCTGCAACCCACGCTGACCGCTATCCCCGCGATCACGCTGGCGGAATCCTACCGACTGGGGCCGGCCTACCAGTACGGCCAGGCCTTCCGCAACGTCTCGCGGGAAGTGCTCGGGCGGGATCTGGCCGCGCAGCTGCAGGCGGATCTTCTGGTGTTGCAGGACGCCGGCCTGGGGCGTATCAGCGACGAAAAAAGACAGAGTCTGCAGCACACCTACGACGCGTTCGATCACCCCGCTGCCAATGAGATTCTGCGCTGGCTTGCCGGCGAGTACCGGGTGACCGATGAAATGGTGGCAACGCAGTAAGGCCACCCTTCAGCGCGGGTAGTATTCTAACGCAGGTAGTATTCCACCGTTGCCACCACCCGGACGGTTTTCACTGGCTGCTGCTCTTCCATCACGCCTGGCGCCTGGTCCCGGGCCAATATCTGGAACACCCCCTGGTTCGCGCGCCGCAGCCCGCCGAGTTCGGTATTGGCATCCCTTGCAAACTGCGCGGCGGCTTCCCGGGCCGAGGCTGTGGCTTCGGCGATCATGTCTGGCTTGATGTCGTTCAGGCCGTTGAACAGGTAGGTGGGGCCGGAAGGCCCGTAGTCAGACGACAGCACCACGCCCGAGTCCACCAGTTCACTGACGCCCTGGGCGGCCTGGCGGATTCTGTCGATATCGGTGCTGCGCACCATCAGCGTCTGGTTGATGATGAACTGCTGCCCGCCGTTTGAGTTCTGGTAAGGGTTGGCGCGGGTATCGGTGACGTCCAGGCGTTGCAGCTCCACCGCGTCCTGGCTGATTGCCTGCAGCTTGAGGAACGCCATGATGGCATCCCGGCTGCTTCGGGCCTTTTCCTGGGCCGCGTTCAGGGAATTGCCGGTAGCCACAAACCGGATAGGCCAGAGCGCGAGATCGGCGGTCACCTCCCGTTCCGCCACGCCCTTGACGGTGACATACCGGTCGCCGGTGCGCAGGTCGGTGAGGCCATCACCAATCAGCGCGGCGGCAATGATGGCGCTGATGCCCAGGATCAGTGCGGAGATCGCTTTCATGACGTGTCCCTGTGTGCTGTCGCAATCGGCCCGGGCAAGTGCCGGTGGTCGACTGCTATGCTGAAAACAGCCATCAAGATTAGCGTTTCGCCGCTGCGGCGAAAAGGGAGGAATCATGACAGACAGGACAGCTTCGGTGAGGGTGGAGTGCGTGCAGGGCAATATCGCCGCACAGCCGGATATGGATGCCATCGTCAATGCCGCCAACGGCGAGCTGATGCCGGGTAGCGGTGTGGCGGGCGCCATTCACGGCGCCGCCGGGCCGGAGCTCGCCGAGGAGTGTCGGCCCCTGGCTCCGATCCAGCCCGGTCAGGCGGTGATCACCGGGGCTCACAAGCTGCCAAACCGGCACGTCATCCACTGCCTGGGGCCGGTCTATGGGGTGGATGAGCCTTCGGACCGGCTGCTGGGAGAGTGTATCCACAATGCGCTCCGGTTGGCCGACCATCATGGCCTGGCCTCGATTGCGTTCCCGGCGATATCCACGGGCGTGTTCGGATACCCGCTGGAACAGGCCGCGGAGGTAGTCATGGAGGCGGTGGCTGACACGCTCGACGAGCTGCGAACCGTCCGGACCATCCGCTTTGTGCTCTTCAGTGATGATGATCTCGCGGTGTTCGAGAGCGCGCGAAAGGACCAGTCCAGGCTGTCCGGTGATTGACTGAGTGTGTTCAGTCACAGTCCGTGCGGGCGGACCGACTGAAGCGCTCGGTCATGGCCTTGCGTGCGCGCTCCGGGTCGCGGAATTCCTCCGGCAGGGGCTGGATCAGGTAGAGATAGTCGCCACGGGTAGGGTTCTCTGCCAGGGGTGGGGTATCGGCTTCCCCGGGCCAGACAACCGGGCCGATCACCGCAACGGAGATCGCCGGCGCCCGTTGCTTCAGCAAGGCGACCGTTCCCAGGCCCTGCTCGCTGTGGAAGGTGCCGGTGATGTGCAGGATCTGGTGTTCCGGATACTGTGAGCGTGCCTGGAGAATGCGCTCGGCCATGGTGTTGTCCCGAAGGAGCTGGGCCTTGTAGGTATTGCTCATGCGCTCCTCCATCGTGCTGTCTGCCCGGTGGCTGGCGCCGATGGCGGCCATGAACTTCTCCCGGTAGGCGGGAATGTCGAGGAAGGGCTTGGCTGGCAGGGAGTGTCTGACTGGCTCAGGCAGATTGTCGAGATACTCTGTCCCCTGTCGGCCCACGCAGCGAACCACATGGGCCGGGGCGTTGGCAGCGATCACCGGCAGGTCATGCAGGCGCGCAAACTCCACCAGGGGCCGGTAGGCGCCGCGGTAGTTGTCCCAGGCCTCTGCGTCTTCCATCATTTCGGCTTCGCCGATGTCGCCGGTCAGGTATCGGTTCAGGGCATCCTGGTGGTCAAGGTCGAACTGCTCCATGGACAGGACCTGCCGCGGGTGCTGCCGGTACAGGGCCTGCTGAAGGCGTGATTGCAGGAGATGCGAGGCATGATGGCCGTGATATTCTCCGACAACCACCACGTCGGTACCGGCCAGTCGTTCGGCCAGTTCCTCGATACCAAGTGGCCTTGTGTCAGGCGGCGCCACGACTCGGGCATCGTATTGGGTTGTGGGCGCTGAGAGCGGTTCCGGGGCCGGAGCATCGGGCATGGCGGCGCATCCATTCATCAACAGGAAAGTGGAAACCAGCAGTGTCAGATTAACCAGAGTAACTTGATTCATAATAAGCCATACGCTTCCGCGGCCCGATTGGCCGAGCCTATAATTCCACCGGTTGCGAAGCAACTGTCTTGCCGTCAGCAAAAGAGTCCACTATGCCGCACCGCGCCCATCTGTTTTCCCTTCGGCTGGCTCACGCCGTTCGCGAAGCCTGCCTGGATGAGCGTTACCGGGGCCGGCGTTTGCTGCGTGACCTGATGGCCGGCGTTACCGTGGGCATCATTGCCATCCCACTGGCCATGGCGCTGGCCATCGCCAGTGGCGTGGCGCCTCAGTACGGGCTTTATACCGCGATTATCGCCGGCTTTGTCATTGCCCTGACCGGCGGCAGCCGGTTCAGCATCTCCGGCCCAACCGCCGCCTTCGTGGTGATTCTCTACCCCATCGCCCAGACCTACGGCCTTGGCGGGTTGCTGATCGCCACCCTGATGTCCGGTGTGCTGCTGGTGGCCATGGCCCTGATGCGCCTGGGGCGACTGATCGAGTATATCCCCGAGTCCGTTACCCTGGGCTTTACCGCCGGCATCGCCGTGGTGATTGCCATCCTCCAGGTACCGGATTTTCTCGGGCTGCCCATCGGCGACCTGCCCGGGCACTTCTGGCAGAAACTGGTGACACTGGCTGGCGCGCTGCCGCAGATGGACCGGGTCAGTGCGCTCGTTGCCGGCGTGACCCTGGCGGTGATGTTGCTCTGGCCCCGCCTGAAAACGCCGGTGCCGCCCCACCTTCCCGCCCTGGTGATTGGCAGCCTGCTGGCGCTCTGGTGCAATGCCCGGGGCGCCAATGTCGCAACCATTGGCTCAAGCTTCACCTATCTGCTTCCGGATGGCTCCGAGGGGGCAGGCATTCCGCCGTTCCTGCCCGAGTTTGTCTGGCCCTGGCAGCAGGCGGGTGCATCTGGCGAGGCCATCGGCTTTTCATGGTCGCTGTTCCGGGATCTGCTACCCGCCGCCTTTGCCATAGCCATGCTCGGTGCTATCGAATCGCTGCTGTGCGCGGTGGTGCTGGATGGCATGACCGGCAAGCGTCACAGTGCCAACAGTGAACTGATGGGGCAGGGTCTGGGCAATATTGTCACTCCGTTTTTCGGGGGGATCACGGCAACCGCCGCGATTGCCCGCTCGGCCGCCAACTACCGGGCTGGAGCCGAATCACCGGTCTCGGCCATGGTGCACTCGGTCGTGGTGCTGCTGGCGCTGGTAACCCTGTCGGGCGTCCTGGCGTACCTTCCCATGCCCGCCATGGCGGCCCTGCTGGTGATGGTGGCCTGGAACATGAGTGAGGCCCCCAAGGCCGTGCACCTGCTGAAAACGGCCCCTCGCAGTGACATCCTCGTGTTTCTTACCTGCTTCTCCCTGACGGTGCTGCTGGACATGGTGATAGCAATCACCACCGGTGTGTTGCTGGCGGCGGTACTGTTCATGCGTGAGATGGCGCGGATGACGCGGGTCACGGACATCACGGCTGGCAGTCGGGTCGCCGGCAGGGGACTGCCCGAGGGGTGGCGGGTGTTCAAAATCAATGGTCCGCTGTTCTTCGCGGCGGCAGACCGCATCTTCGGTGAACTGGCCGTCATGTCCCGCGATACTCGCGGGTTTATCCTCTATATGGACGGAGTCACCGTTCTCGACGGCGGCGGCCTGGCGGCCCTGAACAAGCTGATTGCCACGTGTCAGCGGGAAGGGACCGAGGTAGTCATTGCCGATCTGCAGTTTCAGCCCCTCCGGACCCTGGCCCGTGCCGGTGTGGCACCCATCGAGGGCGTGAGCCGCTATACTTCGTCTCTGGACGAGGCCCTGCGGCTTGTCAGTGCAGAAACACCCACATAACGAGGAACGCCATGCTGCCATTCCGGCTTATCGACAGACTGAAATTCATCGTGGAGAGGCAACTGGTCAAGGGCGCCGGATTCCAGCTCCTGGTGGTAGCCGTGTTCATCGGCCTGATCTCGCTGGTGGGCGGGCTGCTGGTGGTGCCCCAGGGTGGCGACTTCGAGGATCCGGGGTCCGCCATCTGGTGGGCGTTTCTGAGGCTGACCGACCCCGGTTACCTGGGGGACGATGTGGGCACCTGGCAGCGGTTCGTCTCGACCCTGCTGACCATCAGCGGCTACGTGGTGTTCATGGGCACCCTGGTCGCCATCCTCACTCGTTGGTTGATTGCCAAGATGGCCGACCTGGAGCGCGGCCTGACGCCGGTGACCCTGAAAAACCACATAGTGGTGCTGGGCTGGACCAGCCAGACCCTGCCGCTGCTGTCGGAACTGCTCGGTTCCAGTGGACGAATGCGGCGCTTCCTGGAAAAACACGACGCCCAGAAACTGAACCTGGTGGTGCTGTCCGAAGATGCCTCGGCAGCCCAGGTACACGAAATACGAAGCGAGCCCGGGATCGGGCGTCGGGCGCGGCAGGTGATCCTGCGTTCGGGCTCGGCGATCCAGCCGGATGCATTGCATCGGGTTGCCTGCCTGGATGCAGCGGCGGTGATTGTGCCCAGTGCCGCCCATGAGGCGGGCAGCCTGGTCACCTCGGATGTGGAAACGGTCAAGGCGCTGCTGTCCATCGCCGCCCAGGCCCGCTACCTGAAAACGTCGCTGCCGTTCGTGGTGGCGGAAATCCAGGATGTCCGCAAACTGCCGGTAATCGAGCGCGCCTATCCCGGCGCGGTGGAAGTGGTCGGTGGCGACGCCACCATCAGCCGTCTGATGGTGCAGAACATCCTCCACCCGGGGCTTTCGGAGGCTTTCAACGAGCTGCTCACGGCCGGGGAGGGTAATGAAATCTACATCCGTGGCGGTGAGTCCCTGGCCGGTATGACCCTGGCCGAGCTGGCGGCGGCGCGCCCGGAGGTCATTGTCCTGGGCCTGCTCAAGCCCCGGGAAACCGGTTGGGAAGTGTGCCTGCTGGCGCCTTCGGACACCCCCATCGGCCCGAAAGACCGGGTAGTGATCATGGCCCGGGATTATTCCGAAACCGAGCCCGACGCCAAGCGCACGCCTTTGCCTGTCATTGAGCGGGGCCCCGCGGTTCGGGTCAGCCCACCGGCTGACCGGATTCATCACCGGGTCCTGGTGATGGGCTGGAACCGGCGCGTGCCCAGCCTGGTGGCCGAGTTTTTGAGCTACAGTCACCGCCGGTTCGAGGTGGATCTGGTGTCCGTGGTACCCAAGGCAGAGCGGGAACAGGCCATTGCCCGGTATGTCGACGACGATGGTCGCGTGGTCTGTCGCCATATCGAGGCGGATTACATGGTCGAGGGCGAGCTGAGGCGGATCGGGCCGGCCAATTACGACACCGTGATCCTGCTCAGCAGCGACCGCCTGGCCTCGGGCGAGGAGGCAGACGCCAGGGCCATGGTGGGCTACCTGCAACTGGAGGATATCCTTACCGAGTCGTCGCACCGGCCGCAACTGATCATGGAACTGAGCGATCCGGACAACCGGCATTTGCTGGAGGGACACCAGAGCGAAATGCTCATCAGTCCGATGATTCTCAGCCACATTCTGGCCCAGGTTTCCCTGCGCCGGGAATTGCGCGTGGTGCTGGATGAGCTGTTCACCGTGGGCGGGGCGGAAATCCAGTTCCGCAACCCGGAGAACTATCCCCTGCCGGCAAGCGCCACCTTCCAGACCCTGGAAAAAATTGTCGCCGCCGAGGGTGAGCTTGCCCTGGGCGTATTTCGCGCCAGCCCCGATTCACGGGGCCGACATCTGCAACTGAATCCTGCCCGCCAGGACTACCTGGAACTCCAGCCCGGAGACCAGCTGGTGGTGCTCTGCCTGACCTGAATGCCTGCCCGAGGTGCGTCAGGTCGGCCGTTTGGCCGGCCTGATCAGCATTCACCGAAAAAATGCCGAAAATAGATGATATAAATTTCAATTATAAAAACGAAACCACTAAAGTAACCGTCAACGTCAGCGCTTAGCTCAAAAAGTGAGCAGGTTGTTGGCTTCGGAAGTCGCAGTTAGCTTTTCCGTACCTACTTAGAAAACCAACGTAGAAAGGATTGAGACCATGCCCTACGCAAAAGACGTTGACCAGATTGCTTCCCTGTTGAAGCAGCACCCGACCTGGAACGCCATCAACCCGAAGCACGCCGCTCGCATGCGCGCCCAGAACAAGTTCAAGACTGGTCTGGACATCGCCAAGTACACCGCCAAGATCATGCGCGAAGACATGGCGAACTACGACAAGGACAGCTCCCAGTACACCCAGTCCCTGGGCTGCTGGCACGGCTTCATCGGTCAGCAGAAGCTGCTGTCCATCAAGAAGCACTTCGGTACCACCAAGCGTCGTTACCTGTA
Source organism: Marinobacter sp. (assembly GCF_041984545.1). Lineage (GTDB taxonomy): Bacteria > Pseudomonadota > Gammaproteobacteria > Pseudomonadales > Oleiphilaceae > Marinobacter. The sequence goes on from NZ_JBHIXV010000015.1 coordinate 66,764, forward strand.
CCTGTCTGGCTGGATGGTTGCCGCCCTGCGTTCCGAGTTCGGCCCGCTGCCTGACCAGTCCATGCACGAGAAGACTGCCGTATCCGGTCTGATCGAAGAGCTGTACACCTTCCTGCGTCAGGCGGATGCCTGGGAACTGAACCACCTGTTCCGCGCCCTGGAAGAAGCCGAGAAAGCCGGCGACAACGCCAAGGCTGAAGAGCTGATCAAGCAGATCGACAACCACGAAACTCACGTTGTTCCGATCATTGCCGACATCGACGCTGGTTTCGGTAACGCGGAAGCGACCTACCTGCTGGCCAAGCAGATGATCGAAGCCGGTGCCTGCTGCATCCAGATTGAAAACCAGGTATCCGACGAGAAGCAGTGTGGTCACCAGGACGGCAAGGTTACCGTTCCCCACGCCGACTTCCTGTCCAAGATCAACGCCGTTCGTCTGGCGTTCTTGGAGCTGGGCGTGGACGACGGTGTGATCGTTGCCCGTACCGACTCCCTGGGCGCCGGCCTGACCCAGAAGCTGGCCGTTACCGACGAGCCGGGCGACCTGGGCGACCAGTACAACAGCTTCCTCGACGGTGATTACATCGAGGACGCTTCTGAAATCAACAACGGTGACGTGGTCATCAAGTCCAACGGCAAGCTGATGAAGCCGAAGCGTCTGGCGTCTGGCCTGTTCCAGTTCCGTCCGGGCACTGGCGAAGACCGCGTTGTCCTGGACTGCATCACCAGCCTGCAGAACGGCGCTGACCTGCTGTGGATCGAAACCGAGAAGCCCCACGTTGGCCAGATCGCCGGCATGGTAAACCGCATCCGTGAAGTGGTGCCCGATGCCAAGCTGGTTTACAACAACAGCCCGTCGTTCAACTGGACCCTGAACTTCCGTCAGCAGGTATTCGACGCCTGGAAGGAAGAAGGCAAGGACGTTTCTGCCTACGACCGTGACAAGCTGATGAGTGAAGAGTACGACAACACCGAGCTGGGTCAGCTGGCTGACCAGTGGTGCCAGAACTTCCAGCGTGACGCGTCTCGCGAAGCGGGTATCTTCCACCACCTGATCACGCTGCCGACGTACCACACAGCGGCCCTGTCCACCGACAACCTGGCCAAGGGCTACTTCGGCGACGAAGGCATGCTGGCCTACGTTGCCGGTGTACAGCGCAAGGAAATCCGTCAGGGCATCGCCACCGTCAAGCACCAGGACATGGCGGGTTCCAACATCGGCGACGACCACAAGGAATTCTTCGCTGGTGACGCGGCCCTGAAGGCCGGTGGTAAAGACAACACCATGAACCAGTTCGGCTAATCGAAGGTTCGGATGTTGCCAGGGCGGGTCAGACCCGCCCTGAACCAGAAACCCCGCGTCTGCGGGGTTTCTGCTTTTCTGACACCATCGGTTTGCCTTACCTGACTGTTTTTGATGGATAAAGCACGGCGCAGTCAGAATATCCCTCTCCGCGTGTTTCATCACTGAAACAGATTGCCCCGCCAAAACCGGCGTCCTGCTGGTGCTCCGCTCGAGAAAAGCCCGCAAAAACAAGCACCCAGCATCGCCAGGACGATTCTGGCACGGGAATCGCTCCGTTCATCAGGCGGGTCTGAACCTTGGCTTACCCGATAACGGACGGGGTGGGTCGGATCCCTTCAAAGCCAATAACTCAAAGGAAATGACGTCATGAACACCAAGAAAGCACTGCTAGCTGCTGCCATCGCAATGACCATGGGTATTTCCGGCCTGGCCTACGCGGATCAGGGGGGTGATGGAGATCCCAACACCAATGCGGACAACACCTCCACTGCCAATAACGGTTACTCCGGTAATACCGATTCGGCAAACGATAAGTCCACCAACACGGACAACTCGAACAACTCGGATAACTCCGATAATTCCGACAGCTCCGACAACAGCACCAACGTGGCGGATTCGTTCAAGATTGCCGAAAGCGGCAATGACATGTCGGATAACTCCGATAATTCAGACAACTCTGATAATTCGGACAACAGCACCAGCGTGAACGACTCGTTCAAGATCGCTGATAGTGGCAACGACAACTCGGACAATTCCACCAGCGTTGCCGACAGTGCGAACGACAGTTCCGACAATTCCATTAACACCGCGATCACTGACAGTGGCAACGACAGTTCCGACAACTCCACCAATGTGGCGGACAGCGGTAATGACAGTTCGGACAACTCCACCAACGTGGCGGACAGCGGCAACGACAACTCGGATAATTCGATCAACGTTGCCGACAGTGGTAATGACAACTCGGATAACTCGACCAACGTCGCTGACAGCGGAAACGACAGCTCCGACAACTCCACCAACATTGCGGACAGTGGCAACACCACAGTGTCTGGCAGTGGCAACGACAGCTCCGACAATTCCGTGGTGCTGGAGCTGGATGTGTTCCTGAACAACGCCGATCTGGACGGTTCCGTCTCCGGTGTGTCTGCGAACTACGGCGATGCCAACGGGCGCCGCTCCTACACCGAAGCCCGGGCCTCCAATGAAATCTCCGGAGGTTCTGCGAACTTCACCGGTGTCGGGGCCTTTGCCCAGAATGCCGGCGTGGGCAGCGTGACCCAGGCTAATGTGAGTGTCATGTCCAATCTGTCTACCCAATAGCCGAGGGAAGCCGGCCGCATCCTTTCCGGGGTGCGGCCAGCTCTCAGCAAGGAGGCATGCCATGACGAGGATTCCCGGAATGGCATTCGCAATTGCGTTGATTCTGATCGGCGATCCACGGCCTTCCCAGGCGGAGGAGCTGCTTGGCCTGACCCCCATGAGTGCGGAACAGCTCGAGCAGTCCAGCGGCCGACAGGGCTTGCCGGTGCAGTGGCAGCTGAACGATACCGAGCAGAATGCCATCGTCAGTGACAACGTGTTGAGCGGCAACGTCGCCACCGGTGACAACCGGATCATGGACCAGGCGTTCCAGAACATGAGTGGCATTGCCACGGTGATACAGAACACGGGCAATCAGGTTGTGATTCAGGACAGCACCCAGATCAACGTGCACATAAACCAGTAGCAGGGAGGTGGGCCATGGCGTCCAAGGTCTTGATGGCGGCAGGCCTGGGGGCTTTGCTGGCGCTCTGGCCCCCGGCCCACGGGGGAACCGTCGCGGTGCCGGGTATTGCCGGCAGCCTGGAGGTGCCGGTTACCAGCTTTCAGGCTCAGCGATTCCGCTCCGTCATGCGTCAGCAGTTCGATTTCAGCTGTGGATCTGCCGCTCTCGCCTCCCTGTTGACCTACCACTATAACGACCCGGTGTCGGAGCAGGACGTGTTCACGGGCATGTTTGAGGTTGCCAACCTCGAGAAGGTCCGGCAGGAAGGTTTCTCCATGCTCGATATGAAACGGTATCTGGAACAGCGTGGGTACAGAGCGGATGGTTTCCGGATGCCGCTCGAGGGGCTGCGCACGAAAGTCCGGTTGCCGGTCATCGTGCTGGTCAGTTTTGACGGCTACCGACACTTCGTGATCATCAAGGGCATCAGTGACAACGCGGTGTTGGTGGGTGACCCCGCCCGCGGTCTCAAGGAGTACAGCAGAACGGAGTTTCTGGAGCACTGGGATGGTGCTGCGTTTGTCATACGCAGTCACCTTGAGCAGGGCCGAGCCAGTTTCCTGTTGGCAGGCGACTGGTCTGGCATCGCCCGAGCGCCGCTCTCCAGCGCCCAGGAACCGTCAACGATTGGCCATAGCTTGCCCTATTGGCCCTCATCCAGGGAGTGGTGATGATGAATATCGGCTTGTCGTCAAGAATACTGTCAGCGTGGATTCTTTCATGTGCCATCGTCGGGGGCGCCAGCGCAACCTGGCCGGAGGACTCGGGTTCGCCCCTGTCCGACACCGAGCTTGCCATGCTTCGCGGTGGGTTCGTGGGCCTCGACAATCTGCAGATCAGCATCGGGCTTGAGCAACGGGTGGCCATTGATGGAAAGACTCTGATCCTTAACCGGCTGACCATTCCCGACCTGAATAAGGCGGTGGACGCCGGCCAGATCGCCGCCCGAGTCGAGCAGGCCCTGGCAAACGCGCTGCCGACGGGTAACGCCGCTATTGTGACCTCTTCGCACCCAGGCACGCCGTCCCCCGCATTGGGGGCAGGTTCGGGTGTCTCCAGCCAGGTGAATGCCGGTCAGTGGATGACGGTGATCCAGAACCGCGTCAATGGTACCGTTATCCAGAGCCTGCAGCAGCTGAACATTGAGCTGAATAACCTGGGCGCCATGTACAGATTGCCCCATGGTATCCGGGACTCCATTCCGGTCATGCCCTGATCGGTCCTCAGAGGCTGAACGGCAGCCGCAGCGTGATCTCGGTGTTCGGAGCGCTGTCGGTAACGCCGACACCGACCGAGAGGTTCAGGCTGGCATCCGGTGACAGTCGCTGGGACAGTCCGAACGACAGGGTGCCCACGTGGATCCGGTCAAAGTTGGCATCGAACAGATTGTTGTCCAGTTCAATGGCTGTCTTACGAATGATCGAGTGGTCGTAACTCAGGCTGAAGGAGGTCCGCTCGTTGAATGCGAACCCCATCCCGAACCCGAACCGAATCACGTCGCCGGCATCGATCCTGCCGCCATTGTCCGCTCCCTCGTCCTCTTCCCGGGTCCAGACATAGCTGAGGTTGCCAAACAGAACCGCCGGGTCCGACGGGTAGATAAAGGACAATCCGGGTTCGAATGCCCAGTATCCGGACCCCGTTGGCCGCTCGGCCAGTTCCACACCAATAGGATTGCCCTGGCTGTCAACGATGGTCTCCCGATCCACGTCGTAGGGTCCCTCGCCCGTGGGCGCTTTCGCGCGAATCACGCCAATAACGTATGGCCAGCCGTCCAACCCGTCATTGATCTGGTACCGGAGTGCCAGTTCGACATCGCCCAGTCCGTCTCCGGAGGACTCGCGCAGAGTATCAACCGGAGTGCCCTGAAAGGCCTCCCGTTCCCGAAGATCTTCGTCAATCTTGAGGTAGGGCACTCGCAGCGACGCCTCGAAGCGGCTGGTAAAACCGTACTTAAGAGACAGCGCGCCCACCAGAACGTCCCGCTGTATCTCGGAGATATTGATCAGGCCCACCAGCAGGGCGGGTATCACGGTGTATCCCTCCACGGCGACCTGTGTCGAGTTACTGTGTGCGTAGGAGAAGGAGGGCTCGATGGTCAGGCGCCCGGGACGGGTGACAATACCCCGGTCCACGGTTATCGAGGCAATGTCGGTGGCCTGTTCCTGTCCGCCCTGGCGGGTGGTGTTCGCAGCCGACTGTGCCGCGGCACTGGCGCCGTCGGCCGCCTCCTCAGACACCGCCGGCAACGCGAAGGCGACGGTTAACACCGGTAGCAGATAAAGCGCTGTGCTGTTCATTGATCACTCTCCTTTACTCGCGTCCTGTGTTCCACCCCGCTTTTCCGTGGTGCAGTTGGTGCTTTTCCATCAGCCGGTACATCGAGACTCGTGAGATCCTGAGCAGTCTTGCGGCTGCCGAGACGTTGTTCCGGGCCAGGGCGAGACTGACCGAGATCGCTTCACGGTCGGCCCGGGAACGGAAAGCATCGAGGGAAAGTTCCGTTCGAGCGTTATCGGTGGCGACGGGAAAGCCAAGGTCATGTGGCTCAATGCAGACCCCTTCGCTGAGCAGCAGCGCCTGCCCAAGGCGGTTCTGGAGTTCGCGTAGATTGCCGGGCCAGGCGTGCTCGGTCAGGCAGACCATGGCCGAATCAGTGAGACGAAGGCCGCGCCCGCCGGAGGCAGTCGCCGACAACAGGCCGGTAACCAGTGCCGGAAGGTCCATCCGGCGGTCCCGGAGCGGGGGCATGCGCACATGCAGGCTCCCCAGCCGGTAAAACACGTCACTTCGGAAGGCTCCCACCTCAACCAGTTGGTCCAGAGGGCGGGTGCTGGTGGCGATCAGGCGGGTATCGATCCGTATCGGGTGAGTGGAGCCCAACCGCTCGATGACACCCTCCTGCAGGAACCGGAGAATGGCGGATTGCTGCTCGGTCGAAAGTTCATCAATGCCCATCAGGAGCAGAGTGCCGCCGTGGGCTGCCTCAATCCGACCTTTCTGGGCGCTCATGGCGTGGGTGAAGGCCCCTTTTTCATGACCGAAGAGCTCGTTCTGGGTCAGTGACGGCGGCAGGGCGGCGCAGTTTACCACCACCAGGGGCTTGCTCCGTCTTGCCGAGAGCCCGTGGATGTACTTGGCCGCCGCCTCCTTGCCGGTGCCGTTTTCACCATCAATGTGTACCGGCTCGTCGGTTTGGGCAAACCGTTGCAGTAAGTCCCGGACCCTCACGATACCCGGCGAGTTACCGACAAGTGCACAGTTTTGGTAGGTGCCCGACCGGGTATCCGGGAGGCTCGCCTGCAGCACGGACATGCCCCACAGGTGTCCGATAAACGCGCCGAGTCGCTGCGGCTGCAGTGGACGGGTGTGGTAATCGGTACAGAATCGTTGAATCAGGCGGCGCAGCTCGGGGTTGCGAAGCTGGTCGGCTTCGACAATGGCAACCCACCGTTCCAGAGGGAGGCACTCAAGGGTTTTTTCGAGCGCTGCCAGGGCGTCTGACGCCAGGGCGCTGGTGTCAAATACCCCGACTCTGGCTTCCGGATTGAGGTCCGGAATGGCGTAGCCGGAGCTCTCCTGCATCGGCATTAATGAGTAATAAAGCAGTCGCCAGCCACGGAACACGGGCTCGCTGGCGAGAAAATCCGGGTATGCCGCCGACAACCAAACGAGCGGTCGTTTTTCCTCCATGGCGACTCTCCTGTGAAGGGGTCGGGAAAACGGACTGCACAGCGTTCAGTAAAGGTTGGTGCTACCGGAACGGCTCGATCCGATCACTGCCCTGTGACCGCAAACGGCTGGGGGAAACAGGCAAAAGACTCCTGTTAACTGCTATACAGGTTGTATGCCAGTTCAAACAGGTGTTGCCGATTCAGTCGGTTATAAGCCGGCGCTGTCGAACATCGGCGTTTCCTGTAAAGTTTGCCGACACAGGCCCGGCACCGGGTGTCGTGGCCTTCTAACAGGATGATCACCAGGGAGTCCTTGTGACCGCCAATCAGATAATCATCTTCTCGGTACTGGCCAGCGCCCTGGCGTTGTTTGTCTGGAACCGCATCCGTTTTGATCTGGTGGCCCTGCTGGCTCTGCTTGCGGTGGCTGTCACCGGCATTGTTCCCACCGACCGGCTGTTCGATGGCTTTGGGCACCCGGCCGTGGTCACCGTGGCAGCGGTTCTGGTGATCAGTCAGGGCCTGGTGAATGGTGGGGTAGTTGACCGTCTTGCACGTTTGCTGGGCAAGGTTGGCCACCGGCCGACGCTGCAGGTCCTGATGCTCACCTCGGTCGTGGCCCTGTGCTCGGGTTTCATCAACAATGTGGGTGCCCTGGCGCTGCTGATGCCGGTGGCCGTGTGGATGTCCCGCGAGGCGGGGCGCTCGCCCTCGGTACTGCTGATGCCCCTGGCGTTCGGGTCGCTGCTGGGCGGCACCATGACCCTGATCGGCACCCCGCCCAACATCATCATTGCCAGTTATCGTGAGGCCGGGTCTTTCGGCATGTTCGACTTTGCGCCGGTTGGCGTGGCCATCACGCTGGCCGGGATTGGCTTTATTACACTGATTGGCTGGCGACTGACCCCAAGGCGTGGCAAGGCCGACGATGGTGGCAAGCTGTTCAGCGTTGGCGATTACGTGACCGAGCTGCGGGTACCCGAGGATTCCTCCCATGCCGGCGCTACCCTGCACAATCTCCTGACCGGTGCCGATGCCGAGGAGGACGTGGTGGTGCTGGCGCTGATCCGGGATGGCAAGCGTAACCTGGCGCCGACGACCTTTTCCGTGCTGCGCGGCGGCGACCTGCTGCTGGTGGAAGCCGGTACAGACGCGTTGCAGGAGTTTCTGGACAAGACCCAGCTGGAGCTTGCCAATGTTGCCGGAGTAGAGGAGGACGAGGCCGATGACCCGGAGGGCGACGGGGGCTCGGTAGACGAGCCCGACGAGCCGGCTCTGGCAGAGGGGGACGTCCGTCTGCTCGAGGCGGTGATTGCGCCCGAATCCGTGCTGATCGGTCAGACGGCAAACCGCCTGAACCTTCGGGAGCAGCGGGGGCTGAACATTGTTGCCGTGGCCAGACAGGGGCAGCGACTGGAGAAACGGCTGGGTGATATCCGATTTCAGTCCGGGGACATCCTGCTGGTCCAGGGACATGAGCAGACCCTGCGGGCGACGCTGCAGAATCTGGGGTGTCTGCCCCTGGCGGAGCGTGGTCTGCGATTTGGCCAGGAGCGCAGTGGCCTGCTCTCCGGCGGGCTTTTCCTGACCGCCATAACCCTGATTGTCGCCGGTTGGCTGTCGCCTCCGGTGGCGCTGGTGGCCTGCGCCGTCGTGATGGTGCTCGCCGGTGTGCTCAGCCACCAGGAAGCCTACCGCGCGATTGACTGGCCGGTGATTGTCCTGCTGGCGGCCATGATTCCAGTCGGACAGGCCCTGGAGAGCACCGGGGCGGCCAGCCTGATTGCCTCCTGGATGCTTGAGCTCGGCTCCGGTAGTGAGCCCTGGCTGGTGATTGCCCTTGTGCTGGCAGGCACCATGCTGCTGTCGAATGTCGTTAACAATGCGGCAGCGGCCATCCTGGTGGCTCCCATAGCCCTGAGTATTGCCAGCCAGTTGAATGTGTCGTCCGATGCGCTGCTGATGGCCGTGGCCATCGGTGCCTCCTGCGCCTTCCTGACTCCGGTTGGGCACCAGTCCAATGCCCTGGTCATGGAGCCCGGCGGGTATCGTTTCGGCGACTACTGGCGCCTGGGGTTGCCGCTTTCGGTGATTGTCACCCTGGTGGCAACTCCGCTGATCCTGATGCTCTGGGCCTGAGCGGGCGCAGCTGATGGCGCGTCCGATCCGATGGTGCTGTCTGTCCGTAAACCCCAGGTCTTTGCAGAAGACCGGTTGAATTGGTTTGGCGTCCGTTTTTCGCTGTCTGTTATGCTGATGGGCAGCCAGGATGAGGTGGATGATGGGTGATATGACCACGATAGAGCGAATCGACGAAGCCAGAGCCGAGCTGCTGAGCCAGCTGGAGTGGACCCGGAAGCGTACCGAGGCCCTGGTGACCTCCCTGCCTGAAGCGATGCTGGACGTACCCTACCATCCCGGCGTCAATCCGCCTCTGTGGGAAATGGGGCACGCCGCGTTTTTCTACGAGGTCTTCGTGTTCAACCTGCTGGACGGCACCCCCAGCGTCGATCCTTCCATGGACGATCTGTGGGACTCCTTCCACGTGGAGCATCGGGACCGGTGGAACCGCGAGCTGTTCCCCGGGCGGGAGCAGACCCTGGCCTACTTCAACCTGATCTACGACCGGGTGGCCGAACGCATCCGGACCCAGCCGCTGACCGACCAGGCCCGTTATCTGTACCGGTACGCTATTTACCACCAGAACATGCACATCGAGTCGCTGATCTGGTGTCGTCAGACAGTGGGTTATCCGGCGCCGCCGGGCACCGACTGCTATCGGCCGGCACCTGGCGAGGGGCAGGGGGGTGACGTCATGATTCCGGCCGGCGAGTGGCTCATTGGCATGCCCGGCGAGTCGGAGGCTTATGCCCGTGAGGACTTTGCTTTCGACAATGAAAAGCCGGCCTTCAAGGTTCGCCTGGAGGCGTTTGCCATTTCGAAACATCTGGTCAGCAACCGTGAGTTCCGGGAATTCGTCGAGGACGGTGGCTATCGGCGGCCCGAGCTGTGGTCGTTCGGGGGCCGCAAATGGCTGCAGACAGAGACCGATGTGGCCCTGGTCCATGGCAGCGATGAACCGTTGCTACGCGCTCCGAAACACCCCCTGTACTGGCGCTGGCACGAGGGTCAGTGGCAGGAACGGCTGTTTGACCATTGGCAGCCGCTGAATCCCGAGTCTCCGGTCACCCACGTGACTTTCTGGGAGGCCGAGGCTTACTGTCACTGGGCCGGGCGACGGCTGCCCACCGAGTTTGAGTGGGAGGTGGCGGCGCTTGGCAACCGACCGGGTGAGCCAGCGCGTCGTTTCCCCTGGGGGAATGACACGCCGGACGACCGCAGGGCCGATCTCGACGGTCGGGCCATGGCCCAGAATCCCGTCACCGATTATCCCGAGGGCGACAGCCCCTTCGGCTGCAGACAGATGACGGGTACCGTCTGGGAGTGGACCAGCAGCCAGTTCTTCCCGTACGACGGCTTCAAGGTGGATGTGTATCCGTTCATGTCCACCCTTCAGTTCGGCGACCACAAGGTAACCCGTGGTGGCAGCTGTGCCACGTCGTCCTGCCTGATACGCGGTACCTATCGCCAGGCCTATCTGCCATTGCGCAATGATACCTATACCGGCTTCCGTACCTGTGCACTTGGAGACCCGTAGGCGGGAAGCCTCCGACACTAGTCAGCCGTGCCGGCGAACGGTGCCGATCTCGCAGCGCTCCTGTCGGTGATGTGACTGGCCAGTGCCACGCCGGTTTCGCTCATGGTGAGGTAGGCTTCGTCGGCGCCCGCCTCACGGATCTGCTTTGCTTCGTCTTCGTACATGGTGTGGGCGACGATATAGCCCTTGAAACCCAGCTTCCTGAGCATACGCGCGGCGATGAGCTTGCCCTCGATGTCGCCCATTGCCAGAATCACGGACTGAACGGCAGGCATATGCAGCCCGTTCCAGAAGGAAGCATCCTCGGCGTCGGCGAACACCACATTGCGGCCGGCTTTCTGGTGCTGGCGGGCTTTCGCCGGATCCGAATCCAGCCCCATCAGCCGGGCTTCGTCGTCGGCGAGCCAGTCGTAGGCGGCGGTACCGGTGCGGCCCATCCCCATGATCAGCACCCGGGTGTCGCCCAGGGAAATAGGCTGCTCGTCGGGGTGATGCTTGCGGCCTTCAAACCGGCTGAGGTTTCCGGCATAGCGCTCGTAAATGCCGTGGGAGAAGCGATTCAGCGGCGCCGACACCAGGAACGACACCGAGACCGAAATGGCCAGGGGAACCAGCCACTCGGGCAGCGCGACGCTGGCGACAATCAGGCCGAATTCGCTGTAGTTGGTCAGCGCCAGGGCACTCAGGAAGCCGCTGCGGGCCCGCAACCGGAACGCCAGCAGCAGGAAAAAGAACAGGATACCCTTGAGTGGCAGCACCAGACCGGCGATCACGGCAAACAGGAGGGCGTCGGAATCCGGGAGCCCGCCCATGCCAATCTGCAGGAAAAACCCGACCAGGAAAACTTCCTTCACGCTCCAGAGCGACTTTGACAGTTCCTGGGCCCGAGGGTGATTGGCGAGCATGGCGCCGAAGATCAGGGCGCCGAGTTCGGAACTGAGCCCCACGGCTTCGAAACCCAGCCCGCCAACAACCAGGGCCAGCAACAGCCCCAACAGCACCAGTAGCTCGTCGTGCCCGCTGGCGTCGAGCAGGCGGAACAGCAATGGTCGCAGCAGGGGCAGGCCAAACACAATCAATGCCCACTGTGACGGCGTCTTGCCGGCAGCAAGACTCATTACCACCAGAGCAATCAGGTCCTGCATGATCAGGATGCCGATGGCGACGCGGCCATGGAACGCACGCAGCTCCCGTTTTGACTCGAGCACCTTGGCCGCCAGCACGGTGCTTGAGAAGGACAGGGCGATGGCCAGCATCAGCGCAGTCGACCAGGAGACGTCCAGGAGCAGGTAGACCCCCGGCGCGAATACCGCGCAGGTTATGGCGAAATGCAGGAGGCTGCCGCCGATTACCTCGGGGCTGACGATGGAGCGCAGCTTGAGTTTCAGGCCAACAGTGAACAGCAGCAGGAGCACACCGAGGTGCGCGATGCGCTGGAGCACGCCGGTGGCCTCGATGGCAAGGCTGGTGGTCTCGGCAATGCCGCTCAGTACAAAACCGGCTGCAAGGTAACCCACCAGGGGCGGCAGGCCCACCATTTTGACCAGCAGACCGAGAACAAAGGCAAAGGTAATCCAGATGGCTTCAGGCATGGGTAACGCGAGGTTTCGGTTTGGACGCAGGCAAGGCTAGCGTGTTTTCACCGACTCGGCCAGAAATTGTCGGAACAATCGGGCCGATTCCTCTGGGACTTCGATCATCGGTGCATGACCAACACCCTCCAGAATGACCTTTCGGGCATCGGGTATCTGCTGGACGAAAATATCGGAGTTACGTGGATCGGTGATCCGGTCTTCCTGCCCCCAGACGATCAGTACCGGCGCCTGAATCTCCGTGATGCGCTCGCTGAAGGCGGACGCCATGGTGCTGTCGCGGATATCGCTAAAGATGACCGTATTGACTTCCCGGTTTGCGATGGCTTTTTCCTCCATCACGCTGTACACGGGCCAGGGCACGAAGGGCTTCTTCTCGAGGGCGAAATCGACCAGGCGTTCGAAGTCGCCCTCTTTGGTGGGAATAAGCGGATTGTCACCGGCCATCACCTGATCGGAGAGGTCGGACTCGTAGGCCCAGATGCCCGCAGGATCGAACAGGGTCGCGGAGCGGATCTGCCCGGGGAAGTTGGCGGCGTAGAGCGCGGTAATGGCGCCGCCCATGGAGTTGCCCATCATGTGAAACCGGTCCAGGCCCAGCTCGTCCAGGATGGTTGCCAGTCGATTGGTCTGTTCGTCGAAGTGGTACCCGATGTCGAGCGGCTTGCTGCTGTCGCCGTGTCCCGGCAGGTCAATGGCATAGACGTTGAAATCACCGGTCAGGTGCTTGGCAAGCCGGGTCCAGTTATCCTTGTTAGCGCCGAACCCGTGAATCATGACAATGGTTTCGCCATCGACGGGCTGCTCGTTGCGCAGGTAAGCGATTGTCAGTTCACCGACCACCAGGGTGTCCGCCTCGAGGCCTGACATTGAACGTTCGAGACCGATTGCAGTGTCGTAAAGGCCCTGGCGGGAACAGGCACTCAGCAGTAGTGAAACGGTCAGCACGAACAGCAGGTTGCGGGTGGCAAAACGGGGCATGGCGGGCTCCTTGGCAATCGGTGGGTTAGCGTCCTCTGCGAGGCGTTTACATTACCCCATAAAAAAGCCCGGTCAATGACCGGGCTGTGTTTTCGAGCAGGCGTTGGTGTTTTCGTTCAACGGCTCACGAACGCTCGCGGGCAATCGCCCGGAAGGCGATATCCTTGCGGTAGAACACGCCGTCCCACTGGATTTTGCCTGCCACGTCGTAGGCCCGCTGCTGGGCCTCGGTAACCGTGTTGCCAAGGGCCGTTGCGCACAGGACCCGACCGCCGTTGGTTACCACCTGATCGCCCGAGAGGCGGGTCCCGGCGTGGAACACTTTCTCGCCGTCGGTTTCTTCCTCAGGCAGGCCGGAAATCACGTCACCCTTGTTGTAGCTGCCGGGGTAACCGCCGGCGGCCAGCACGATACCCACTGAAGCGCGGTCATCCCATTCGGAGCGACACTGGTCCAGCTTGCCGTCGATGGCGGCACTGCACAGTTCCACCAGGTCGGACTTCATGCGCAGCATGATCGGCTGGGTTTCCGGATCGCCGAAGCGGCAGTTGAACTCAATGACCTTGGGGGCGCCGCTGGGGTCGATCATCAGGCCGGCGTACAGAAAGCCCTTGTAGGGGTGACCCTCGGCCGCCATGCCCCGCACCGTCGGGTAGATTACCTCGTCCATGATGCGCTGGTGCACCTCATCGGTGACCACCGGCGCCGGTGAATAGGCGCCCATGCCGCCGGTGTTGGGTCCGGTGTCGCCGTCGCCCACGCGCTTGTGATCCTGGGAAGTGGCCATGGCCAGCACGTGCTCGCCGTCCACCATCACGATAAAGCTGGCTTCCTCGCCTTCGAGGAACTCCTCGATGACCACACGGCTGCCGGCATCGCCAAAGGCATTGCCTGCCAGCATGTCGCGGATGGCGTCCTCGGCCTCGGCCAGGGTCATGGCCACGATCACGCCCTTGCCGGCGGCCAGACCGTCGGCCTTGACCACGATTGGTGCGCCCTGTTTGCGCACATAGGCCAGGGCTTCGTCGACATCGGTGAAGTTGCCGTAACCGGCGGTGGGAATCTTATGGCGCGCCAGGAAATCCTTGGTAAAGGCCTTGGAGCCCTCCAGCTGGGCGGCGCCGGCGCTGGGGCCAAACACCCTGAGGCCCCGGGCCTCGAACTTGTCGACAATGCCCGCTACCAGCGGTGCTTCGGGGCCAACAATGGTCAGCTCCACGTTGTTGGTGGCGGCAAAACCAGCCAGGCCCTCGAGGTCCATGACGTCGATATCAACGTTCTCCAGACCCGGTTCCCGGGCGGTGCCGGCGTTGCCGGGAGCCACGAAAACCCGGTCTGCTTTCGGGGACTGGGCGGCTTTCCAGGCCAGGGCGTGTTCACGGCCACCGGAGCCAATAACAAGAATGTTCATCGTTTCAGTACCTCAGTGCCGGAAGTGACGCATGCCGGTAAAGACCATGGCAATGCCGTGTTCGTTCGCCGCATCGATCACTTCCTGGTCGCGCATGGAGCCGCCCGGCTGGATGACGGCGGTGATACCGGCTGCGGCCGCGGCATCAATACCGTCCCGGAACGGGAAGAAGGCATCGGAGGCCATCACCGAGCCCTTCACTTCAAGGCCTTCATCCGCGGCCTTGATGCCGGCGATCTTGGCGCTGTACACCCGGCTCATCTGGCCGGCGCCCACACCAATGGTGCGGCCCGCCTTGGCGTAGACAATGGCATTGGATTTGACGTACTTGGCCACTTCCCAGGCGAACAGCAGGTCGTTCAGTTCCTGCTCGGACGGCTGCCGCTCGGTAACCACCTTCACGTCCTCCATGGCCACCATGCCCAGGTCCCGGTCCTGCACCAGCAGGCCGCCGGTAACGCGCTTGTAGTCCATGGAGGGGGCGCGCTCGCCGTCAAACTCGCCACAGGCCAGCAGGCGCACGTTCTTCTTCGCGGCTACCAGTTCCACCGCTTCCGGTGCGATGGTGGGAGCGATGATCACTTCCACGAACTGCCGGTCGATAATCGCCTTGGCGGTCTCGGCATCCAGTTCACGGTTGAAGGCGATGATGCCGCCGAAAGCGGAAGTGGGGTCGGTGGCGAAGGCCAGGTCATAGGCCTGGCGGATATCGGCGCCGATGGCCACACCGCAGGGATTGGCATGCTTGACGATCACACAGGCCGGGTCGGCGAAGGGCTTCACACACTCGAGGGCGGCGTCGGTATCAGCCACGTTGTTGTAGCTCAGCTCCTTGCCCTGCAGCTGTTTGGCCGTGGCCACGCAGGCTTCCTTCGGATGACGCTCGGCGTAGAAGGCGGCCCGCTGGTGTGGGTTCTCGCCATAGCGCATGTCCTGCACCTTGACGAACTGGGCATTGAAGGTGCGCGGGAAATCGGCGTTCTCGTTATCCGGCGTGCGGCCACCCAGGTAGTTGGCAATGGCGCCATCGTAGCCGGCGGTGTGTTCGAAGGCCTTGACCGCCAGGTCGAACCGGGTGCTGTAGCTCAACTGGCCGTCGTTGGCGTCCAGCTCTTTCAGTACACGGTTGTAGTCGGAGGCGTTGACAACAATGGCCACGTCGTTGTGGTTCTTGGCTGCGGCGCGCACCATGGTCGGCCCGCCGATGTCGATGTTCTCGATGGCAGTGGCCAGATCGCAGTCGGGGTTGGCCACGGTCTCCTCGAACGGGTAGAGGTTCACCACCACCATGTCGATCGGATTGATGCCGTGCTCGGACATGACGGTGTCGTCCGTGCCCCGACGCCCGAGTATGCCGCCGTGGATTTTCGGATGCAGGGTCTTGACCCGGCCATCCATCATCTCGGGAAAGCCAGTGTAGTCGGACACTTCGGTTACGGGAACGTTGTTGTCTTTCAGTAGCCGATAGGTGCCACCTGTGGAGAGCAGTTCAACGCCGCGTTCGGTCAGGGCTCGTCCGAAATCGACGATGCCTGTCTTGTCACTCACGCTGATCAGCGCGCGACGGACGGAGGTATTAGCCTGGTTTGCCATGGGTCACTATCTTCGCTGGAGATGAACGAATAAGGGCCTCGCGAATGGTGTCCGGGAGGCCCTCTTCAAATGTCTGGATTATAGCAGACCGTACTGCTTCAGCTTCTTGCGCAGGGTGCCGCGGTTCAGGCCCAGCATGGTGGATGCCTTGGTCTGGTTGTTGCGGGTGTACTTCATGACCTGCTCAAGCAGGGGCGCTTCCACCTCCGAAAGCACCAGCTGGTATACCTCGGTGACCGGAGCGCCATCCAGTTGGGCGAAGTAGTTCTTCAGGGCCACTTCCACGCTGTCACGCAGGGTGACGGTGTTGCCGCTGCTGTTCACCGTCTGCAACTGATGGATATCATCGTTGGCGGGGGTGCTCAGGTTGTCGTTTGCCAAAGTCTCAGCGCTCATGCTGCGAATACCTCTCCATTTCGTAAGCCTGCAAAGTACTGTTGAATCGCGTCTTTCTGCTCCACCGCATCGTCGATGGCGTTGAAGCGTTTTCTGAACTGTTTGCCCGGGTCGTGGGACTGCAGGTACCAGCCCACGTGTTTTCTGGCAATGCGCGGGCCCATGGTGCTTCCGTAGAAGTCATGCAGGGCCTGCAGGTGCTCGGTCAGGATCTGCTCCACTTCGTCCAGCGGCGGTGCCGGCAGGTGGCGCCCGGTTTCCAGAAAATGCAGGATTTCCCGGAAGATCCAGGGGCTGCCCTGGGCGGCACGGCCAATCAGCAAGCCGTCAGCCCCGGTGTGACGAAGCACGTCCCGGGCCTTCTCCGGGGAGGTGATGTCCCCGTTGGCGAACACCGGAATGGACACCCTGGATTTGACCTCGGCAATGGTGTCGTACTCGGCCTGGCCGTTGTACTTGTCGGCCCGGGTGCGGCCATGTATCGCAATCGCCTGGATGCCGGCGTCCTCGGCCATGCGGGCGATGGTCAGGGCATTGCGATTGTCGCTGTCCCAGCCGGTGCGCATCTTCAGGGTAACCGGCACATCGACGGCGCCTGCCACCGCATGCAGGATGTCGCGTACCAGGGCTTCATCCTTCATCAGCGCCGAGCCGGCCGCCTTGTTACACACCTTCTTCGCCGGACAACCCATGTTGATGTCGATGATCTGGGCGCCAAACTCGGCGTTCTGACGGGCCGCGTCTGCCAGCATCTCGGGGTCGCCGCCAGCAATCTGCACGGAGCGGGGCTCGGGCTCACCCTCGTGGTTCAGGCGGCTACGGGACTTGCGCGTATGCCAGAGCTTGCTGTCCGCTATAACCATCTCCGATACCGCCAGGCCAGCGCCCAACCGCCGGCAAAGCAGCCGGAAGGGGCGATCGGTCACACCCGCCATGGGTGCAACAATCAGCGGATTGGGCAAGGTGTACGGCCCGATTTTTGCCGTTGGCAGCATGATCTGAGTCCGTGTCACAGCGGGTTAAGCCAGAGTCGGAGTTGAACGGTTGCTCAGAAAATAACCGATCATGCCTCCGAAGGGCGGTAATGATACCGCCGGGGGCACGTTGATTGAAGGGGCCCGGGGGCGAAAAAACTGATTATTTTTCGCGCTGTCTGGTTGACTTTTATGCGTTGAGCTGGCCCCGGCGCGGTGGAGCGGAAGCTGTGTTTGTTGATACCAGTGCCGGCGTGCGCCGGTGTCAGGGCGTGTAAGGGCGGAACAGAATGTTGTAGTTGACCGCATCGCGACCAGGGTCGCGGATGTTGATGGCGATGCGAACCGGTGTTTCCGGGGGCATGGTCTCGAGCTCTTTGCCCTCCCCGGCGAGGTACTCCTCCGGAGTGAACAGGCTCTGGGCTACAACGTCGCCATTGAGATTGGAGAAGGTGAGGGCAATGGCCGGGAATGGCTGCTCGAAGTCGGCCCGGTTAATGATGACCGCGTCCACCACCAGCTGCGAGCGATTGTCCGGATTGGTACGCACCACCAGCTTGCGGCTCTGGATGGCTTCAACGTCAATCAGGGGCTTGAGTTCGCAGCCCGCCAGTTCGCAGCCCTTCTCGTAGAAGGGGCGAAGTTCGGGGATGGCCGACAGCCGATCAAACTGGAACCAGGTCACCTGTGCCACCAGCACCCCGATCAGGGCGAGTACAATCAGGCTCCAGATAACGGTGCGCAGGCTGCCTCCCCTGCCGCTGTCGACGGCCACGGGTTCCCGGCGGAGATCCCGGAAGGGCGGATCGGCCCGGAAGCTGTCTTCTTGCCGTTCGGGTGTCTCGAATTCGATGGCGGCATCGCTGCCCGAATCCTCTGGCGAAGAAGTCGCAGCGGTTGTCTGCGAGGGCTTTGTGGCCGGCGAACTCTGGTAGATGGGTTCTTCTTCCAGGCTCAGTTCGGCACCGATGTCCGGACTCGGTTCGGGCTTCGCGGGAACCTCCGGTTCCGGCTCTGGCTCGCGTCTGGCCGTTTTTGCTGGCGGCGTCGACGGTTTGCGCGGCTCCGGTTCGTCGTCGAGAATCGCTTCCGCCCAGCTTTCATCCACCGGTTGCTCGGAATGGTCGTCCTCAACGTCCTTGTAGTCACTCTGGTCGCGCTCGTCGAAGCTGCGGAAGCTGTCGCTGAGCTCGTCGTCGGAAAAGGTCAGTTTGCTGCCGGCGTATCGGCCCTCTGCGGCGTCTTCCTCCGGGTTGTCCGCAAAGACGAAGTCTTCCTCGCTGGCGCCGGATGAGGCCGATGCCGTATCAGAGGGGCGGGACGGGATTGACGAAGGACGATTGCCGGCGGAACTTCCCGGCATGATCTGGTGCTCGATGGCGTTGAACACGTTCATGCAGTTGCCGCAGCGCACTTTGCCCTTGGCAACGCCAAGCTGCTCCTCGGTGACCCGGAAGCGGGTCTGGCATTTGGGGCACTGTGTCTGCAGGCTGCTCTGGGTCATGCTTCTTCCTGAAAGCGACGGGGCTACGACTGTCGGAGTTTAGTCGTTACGACCGGGTTCGTCATCTGTCGATGCGCCGTCCTGTGAGGCGTATCCACTCTTCCCTCTGCTCGGGCTCGTCCATCACAAACCAGGGCTCGTAGGCCGCCATCACCTCGCGGGCCTGGGTGGACAGTATGCCGGACAGAACCAGGGCCCCACCGGGCCGCGTGCGGGCCGCCAGGTGCGGCGCCAGGCCGATCAGCGGTTGCGCCAGGATGTTGGCGAGCATGATGTCGGCGCAGGTGTCCGGTTCGTTATCGGGCAGGTAGAGGTCCAGCCGCTGCTCGTCGATGTCGTTGCGACGGGCATTCTCTCGGCTGGCCTCCAGGGCCTGGGGATCGGTGTCCACGCCCACCACGTGTTCGGCGCCGAGCAGCAATGCCGCCAGTCCCAGGATGCCGGATCCACAGCCGTAGTCGATGACCTGTTTGCCCTGAACGTCCTGCCCGTCCAGCCATTCCAGGCACAGGGCGGTGGTGGGATGGGTGCCGGTGCCGAAGGCCAGCCCGGGGTCGAGCATAAGGTTGGCTGCCTTGGGATCGGGCGCCTGATGCCAGCTCGGTACGATCCAGAGCCGGTCGCCAAATCTCAGGGGCTGGAAGTCGTCCATCCAGGCCCGTTCCCAGTCTTTGTCCTCCACCAGGCTGACGTCGATTTCGGGCAGGTCCTGCTGGGTTCTCTGGTGCCAGGCGTCGCGGATGTCGGCGCACAGCTGCTCAACGTCCCGGTCGGAGTCAAAGAGGCCGGTCACGGTGGTCTGGCTCCACAGCGGCGTGGTGCCGGGGTCGGGTTCGTACAGGGGCTGGTCGGCGGCGTCCTCCATGGAGACGGCGTCCGAGCCCATCTCCATGAGCAGATCCTCCAGCTGATCCGCGTTGTCCGGATCAGCCGGGATCTGGAGTTGTATCCAGGGCATGGTTATTCCCGCATCAGTTTCTCGAGGTAGTGGATGGTGAAGTCTACCGTTTTAAAGCCACCATCGCGTACCAGTTTCCGATGCAGGGACTGGTTGGTCTTGATGCCCTCGACGACCAGCTCGTCCAGTGCGTTCTTCATCCGGCGCCGGGCAATGTCCCGGTCGTCGCCCCAGGTGATCAGCTTGGCCACCAGGGAGTCGTAGTACGGCGGTACCGTGTAGCCGCTGTACAGGTGGGAATCCACCCGCACGCCGTTGCCACCGGGGGCATGGAAATGCTTGACCTTGCCGGGGCTGGGCACGAAGGTCTTGGGATCCTCGGCGTTGATCCGGCACTCCATGGCGTGCCCGGAAATGCGGATGTCGTCCTGGGTGTACTGCAGGGGCAGGCCACTGGCAATGCGCAACTGCTCGCGGACGATGTCCACGCCGGTTACCATTTCCGACACCGGATGCTCCACCTGGACCCGGGTGTTCATCTCAATGAAGTAGAACTCGCCGTCCTGGTACAGGAACTCGAACGTACCGGCACCCACGTAGCCGATTTCCTTGCAGGCATCCACACAGGCCTTCAGGGTGCGCTCCCGGGATTCCGGGTTGATGTTGGGCGCCGGCGCCTCTTCGATAACCTTCTGGTTGCGACGTTGCATGGAGCAGTCACGATCGCCCAGGTGAATGCAGTTGCCGTGCATGTCGGCCAGCACCTGCACTTCCACATGACGGGGCGCTTCCAGGAATTTCTCCAGGTACACGGTGGGGTCGCCAAAGGCGTTGCGGGCCTCACTCTGGGTAATCTGCACACCTTTGAGCAGGGCCGCTTCCGAGTGCACCACCTGCATACCCCGGCCGCCACCGCCGGAAGCTGCCTTGATCATCACCGGATAACCGATTTCCCGGGCAATGCGCAGGGTGCGTTCTTCGTCATCGTTCAACGGGCCGTCGGACCCGGGTACCGTCGGTACGCCGGCCTTGATCATGGCGTTGATGGCCGACACCTTGTTGCCCATCAAACGGATGGTTTCGGCCTTGGGGCCGATGAACCGGAACCCGCTCTTCTCAACCTGCTCGGCAAAGTCGGCGTTTTCGGCCAGGAACCCGTAGCCGGGGTGGATGCCCACGGCGTCGGTCACTTCGGCCGCGCTGATGATGGTCGGAATATTCAGGTAGCTGTCGGTCGCACTGTTGGGGCCAATGCAGACAGACTCGTCGGCGAGCCGCACGTGCATCAGATCGCGGTCGACCTGGGAATGCACCGCCACGGTCTTGATGCCCAGCTCCTTGCAGGCGCGCAGAATCCGGAGGGCAATTTCACCCCGGTTTGCGATCAGAACTTTCTCTAACATGGCCATGGGTTGCTATCACCGCGTTCAGGAAATGACGACCAGGGGCTGGTCAAACTCTACCGGCTGGCCATTCTCGACCAGAATCTCGGTAATGGTGCCGCTCTTGTCGGCCTCGATCTGGTTCATCATCTTCATGGCTTCAACGATGCAGATGACGTCGCCCACATTCACGCTCTGGCCGACTTCCACGAACGCCTTGGCCGTGGGTGAGGGCGAGCGGTAGAAAGTGCCGACCATCGGTGATTTGACGGTGTGGCCGGAGGGAGCGGCCGGTGCCGCGGATTCCTCGGAGGCCTGTGCGGAGCCACCCTGGGCCGGAGCAGGCTGGGGAGCCGGCGCAGGCGCCGGGTAGTGGCTCACGTATTGGGTGCCTGCGGCTGGTTCGCGGCGACGGGAGATGCGCACCGAATCGTCGGCTTCGTGAATCTCCAGCTCCTCGACGTCGGATTCCTCGAGCAGCTCGATCAGTTTCTTGATTTTGCGAATATCCATAGTCAGTCCAGTCCCGTGTGTCAGTTCTATCGGTGTATGCGTGTCAGGGCGGCCTGGAGGGCAAGATCGTACCCCTGGCTGCCCAGCCCACAGATAACGCCTTCGGCGATATCCGAGAAATAGGAGTGATGGCGGAAGGGTTCCCGCGCATGCACGTTGGAAAGATGCACTTCGATAAAGGGGATGCCGGCGGCCAGCATGGCATCCCTGAGTGCGACGCTGGTGTGGGTGAAGGCGGCCGGATTGATGATGATGAAATCCACGCCCTCCGCACGCGCCTCGTGCACCCGTTCGATCAGCTCGTACTCCGCGTTCGACTGCAGGTGCAGCAGGTGGTGGCCGTGTTCGGCCGCTACCGAGCGCAGGCGGTCATCGATGTCGGCCAGGGTCTCGTAGCCATAGACCTCTGGCTCGCGGCTGCCGAGCATGTTGAGGTTGGGGCCATGGAGTACGAGAATTGTCGACATGGTGCTGGCTGCCTTGGTGTCTTTTTACAGGATCGCCGAATTTAACGGCATGTTCACCCAATGGTGCGTGCTTATATCCCTCAGATCAACACTTTTTGACATTCGTCCGTGTTGTCCATTGGTCGTAAAAAGACGGCAAATGAATCGAAACCGGACCTTTTTGCTGATGACAGGAATTGTCGTCAACGATGACCGGAACTTCCATACGACGTTGGTTTCATAAAGCCCGGGGCCGGGGCGGTCAGGTGCCGCGCCCGGCTGGCTGGTGTCGGAGCAGGGAGGGGGAGCTGGCTGCCGAACTCAGGTCTCGGCCAGGGTAACGCAGTTGCGACCGTGTTCCTTGGAGGTGTAAAGGGCGCGGTCGGCCCGCTCACACAGCGCCTGGGACGTTTCGTTATTCCAGGCCGATATGCCGCAGCTGAAGGTGACATTGAACTCCCGATCGCCGGCCGGCTGCTGCAGTTCCGAGAACCGCTCCCGGATTTCATTGAGCACGTTGCGGGCATCGCTCGGGCGGGTGTTGGGGAGGATGATGGCGAATTCCTCGCCGCCGTACCGGCCGATGTGATCGGTCTTGCGCAGCCGCTGCTTCAGAAACATCGAGAGGCTTCTGAGGACCCGGTCGCCAATCGGGTGGCCGAAGGTGTCGTTCACCTTCTTGAAGTAGTCAATGTCGATCATGGCGAAGCACAGCGGCTGGTCTTTCTGCCGGGCCCGGACAATCTCCTGGTCCAGCAGGTGCAGCGTGTGGGTGTGGTTGAACAGGCCGGTCAGGCTGTCCCGGATCATCAGGGCCAGCAGCGAGCGCGCCCGGCGGCCCCGGTTGTGGATGGTGGCAATCAGGTGCTTGGGGTCGATGGGCTTGGTCAGGAAGTCATCGCCGCCGAGGCTCATGGCGTGCAACTGCTTGGTGACGTCCTCTTCCGCCGAGAGGTAGATGATGGGCACGCTGTGGAAGCGGTCCTGCTGTCGGATGACCCGTGCAATCTCCATGCCCGTGCAGCCGGGCATGTACATGTCGAGAATGATGATCTCCGGCGAGAATTCTTCCAGGGCGTGGATGATCTGCATGGGGTCGGTAATGATGTGGGCGGTCATGCCCGCTTTCTTCAGGACCGTCTCCATGTACTTGGCCTGGGCCCGGGAGTCGTCCAGCACCAGCACCCGGTAGGGCTCGACGGTGTTGCCGTGGGTGTAGGTCTCGATTTTCTCGATCAGCTGTCCGGGGTCTACCGCCGGATAGAAAAATTCCTCGCCGCCGCATCGGGAGGCCCTCAGGCGGGTCTCGATGGAGCCGTCCTCGTCACTCATGAAAATGATAGGGATGGGCGTGTCGTGGCGTTCCTGAAGCGTCTCGATGGTGGCGATGCCGGCGTTGGTCTCGCCGGTGAAATTGACATCCACCAGAATGGTTTCCGGCTTGTGCAGGGCGCAGGCCTCGGTCAGTTCCTCGGCGTTGGCGAAGGCCGAGGCGCGAAAGCCGAAGAACTCCAGCTGGCGAATGAGGCGGCCCGCCATCTCCTGGTTGGCCAGGGCAATGTACACCGGGGTGCGACGGAACTGGTGCGGGGCTTCGGTACTGTTCAGGTCGGTGCGGCGCAGGGTGCTGTGGGAAAGGCCTTCAATGGCATCCTGCAGCTGTCGGGCAAGGGCATCGTCCAGTGGCGTTTCCGGCTCCCACCGGTTGGTCAGTTCCCGGAGCGATTCACCGGCCCTGGCGTGGCTGGCCATTTCGAACCGCTGGGCGTAGCGCACCAGCTTGTCGATGGCTGCAACGAATTCGTTGCGATGACCGGGGGCCGTTTCCCGGTTTTCGTGGATCTTCTGCCAGGTGTCCAGAACAACCCGGGCCTGGGTGGTGACACGGCGTGCGAAATGCTGCCTGAGTTTTTCCTTCTGGCTTTCGTCGTTCATGCTGCTCCGGCCTGTCTCTTTTTTTCGTTTTGGGTGGTCTCGCCCCGGACCACTTTTTCAACCTTAGTCCCTTTGCAGAGTCTATAGTGTTTAATGTTGTCGGCGTAGGTTGCGCTGTGTAAATGTTTGTCAACTCTGAGGTGCAGGTCACAATCGACCCGCCAGTTGCCGCACAGCCGGTCCGGAGACACCTCCATGGCATGGAAGCAGTTCATCAAGCAACGCACTCAGCGGGGAGTGGCGACCCTCAGCACCATTCTTCTGGTTCTCACCGGCGCTCTGCTGATCACCTTGCTGGTGGCGGTGTTCGTGACCAGCTACGGCTATTTCCGCGATTACGTGTCGGACCAGCTGGCCGGCCATGCCCGTGATGGCGCCACCGCCATCGGTCTGTCGCTCTCCAACGCCATTGACGATCGCGACCCGGTTGCCGCGGCGTCGCTGATCGATTCGGTGTTCGACAGTGGTCGCTACCTCTCCATCAGCTACCGGAATCACCAGGACGAGCAGATTGCTGGTCGTGCGATGACCCTTCAGAACATAGCGGTGCCGTCCTGGTTCCGGTCACTGGCAGACCTGCCGTTGCCGGTGGCAGAGGCAGAGGTGGTCCGGGGCTGGAGCCGGCTGGGCACGGTGCAGGTCATCAGCCACCCGGGCCGGGCCTATCAGGACCTGTGGCGCATCACCGTGGGCCTGACCACCAGCACTGCGATCATTGGCGGCCTCGGACTGTTTGCGGTGTTCCTGTTGTTGCGACGAACCCTGCAACCGCTTCGGGCACTGGAAGCCCAGGCCAGGGCCCTTGGCCAGCGGGACTTCCGCAAGCGGGTGTCGGTTAACTCCACCCGGGAAATCAATCAGGTTACCGAGGCCATGAACCGGATGGCCGATGATCTCGGCCAGCTCTTTGAAGGGCAGGCCAGGCTGATCCAGCACCTGCGTCGGGTCAACAACGAAGATGCGGTGACCGGTCTGGCCAGCCGCAGTGCGTTTGACCAGCGCCTGAAGGTGGAAGTGGAGTCCGAGGAGAAGGCGGCGCCAGGGGTGTTGATCCTGATCCAGTTGGCGGATTTTGCCGGTTACAACCAGGCCTACGGTCGCAACGACGCCGACCGCCTGTTGCTGCGGGTGGCGAGCGTGGTGTCAGACTTCGTGAATCAGCATGCCGGCGCCTTTGCCGGGCGCCGCACCGGCGCCGAGTTTGCGATTTTTCTGCCCGGGGTGATGGCGGCCGACGCCGGTGTCTGGTGTCGGCAGCTGGTTGCGGATCTCGATGGCGTCTATGCCGACCTGGCGTCGCCCATCGATACCTCGGTTCACGCCGGCCTGGCAAAAACGCTGGAAGGACGGGGCGCCCGGGAGCTGATGGCCGCT
Organism: Marinobacter sp.; assembly: GCF_041984545.1. Taxonomy (GTDB): domain Bacteria; phylum Pseudomonadota; class Gammaproteobacteria; order Pseudomonadales; family Oleiphilaceae; genus Marinobacter. Next base: position 92,166 of record NZ_JBHIXV010000015.1, read on the forward strand.
GCCGACGAGGCCCTCCGTGCCGCCCAGAACCGGAACGGCAGTGGCTGCCATCTGGCAGACCCAGAGCGGGATGGCCACCACAACCTGGAAACCTGGCGGGTCATCATCAGCCAGGCTATCCGCCAGAGAACGCTGGCGCTCTGGCTACAGCCCATGGTGAATGAGGGTCGGCTGATGCCGGTTTACCATCAGGTGTTCTCCCGCATTGATTCGGCGGAAGGATCGTTGAAGGCGGGCACCTTCGTGCCCCTGGCCGAGCGTTTTGGTCTGATTGCCGATCTCGATCGCCTGCTCATTGAGCGGGTGCTGGAGCGGCTGGGCACCTTTCCGGACCAGCCACTGGCCATCACCCTGGGCAACGCCTCGGTCGCCAGCGAAAGTTTCCGCTCGGACCTGCTGGCACAACTGGACCAGGCGGGCCAGCTTGCCGGCAACCTCTGGATTGGCATCTCTGAACAGGCCATTCATCATCACCGCACGGCGGCGGGCCTGCTGGTGCGGGCGCTCGGGCGTCGGGGTGTTCCGGTGCTTGTGGACCGCTTCGGTGTGGGCGGCGTGCCCTTCAGCTACCTGAGAAATCTGAGGTTTCAGGGATTGCGTATCGATAACAGTTTTATTCACGACATCGACACCCACGAGGACAACCGGTTTTATGTGGAGTCGGTGCTGGCGATTGCCCACAGTCGCGGTGTGAAGGTGTTTGCCACGGGAGTGGAAACGGCGGCCGAATACTCGGTACTCTGTCAGCTGGGTATTGACGGGGCCATGGGGTACCATCTGGGTCGACCGTTTGCCGCTGATAACCAACAGACAGGGGATTGAGTGCTCTATGCCAGGCAGAATCAGACAGTATTTCAGGGACCGGAAAGAGGATGTACAGGATTACGCCGGCGGCAGCAGCGTCATCGGTAAACTGATCCTGGCCGTGGTTGGTGTGTACCTGCTGGTGGCCGTGGTTCTCGGGATGTACTGGAGCAGTGAGCCCGATACCTTCTCGGTACGTGAGCACACTCGTTCGGTGGCAAACGCGATGGAACGGGAACCCATCACCGGTTTTGCCACCACTGTTACCATGATCCGCATCGCCGAAACCCTGCTGGAGAAACCCGGCGGTTACCTGTCCAACGACATCTTCCCGCCGGGCGTGTGGCTCGACAACATTCCCAACTGGGAGTACGGCGTCCTGGTACAGTTGCGGGATCTGTCCCGGGCCATGCGTCGTGACATCGCCAGGTCCCAGAGCCAGTCCGCCGAAGACCCGGACCTGGTGATCGCAGAACCCCAGTTCCACTTCGACAGCGAAAGCTGGGCCATTCCGTCCACCGAAGCCGAGTACCGACGCGGTATTGAGGCTCTCAAACGGTATCTGAATCGCCTGAGCGCGCCCGAACAGGCCAACGCCCAGTTCTTCGCCCGCGCGGATAACCTGAACAGCTGGCTGGCCGATCTCGAGACCCGCCTTGGTAGCCTTTCCAGAAACCTGGGCGAAAGCGTGGGCAAGGCCTCGGTTTCCGACGCGGTGGCCAACGTGGAAGAAGGTAATCCGCTGGCGGAGGAAACCGGCGCCAACGAAGTGCAGACCCCCTGGACCAAAGTGGACGACGTTTTCTATGAGGCCCGCGGCAGCGCCTGGGCGTTGCTGCATATCTTCCGGGCCATAGAGGTGGATTTCCGCAAGGTGTTGCAGGACAAGAACGCCATGGCCAGCCTGAAGCAGATTATCATCGAGCTGGAGGGAACCCAGGGCGAGATGTGGAGCCCGGTCATCCTGAATGGCAGCGGCTTTGGCGTGCTGGCCAACCACTCCCTGACCATGGCGGCTTACCTGTCACGGGCCAATGCGGCCATCAGCGACATGCGGGATTTGCTGTCTCGGGGCTAAAGGGTTTTCGGCAGGTATAAAAAAACCGGGCAGATGCCCGGTTTTTTTATTGGTGCGCCAGGCATGGCGCGTAGCGCCTTGACGGGCGCTGTTCCGGTGCAGGTG
>NZ_JBHIXV010000016.1:0-90924 GCF_041984545.1 Marinobacter sp.
CGCATGCCGGGTGGTGTGGGAGGGGTGGAGCCTCATGGCTCCCCCCTATCCCGATTACCGGACGCTTCCGATATGTCCGGTCCCCGGAAAGCCCTGTCAAAACTCCGTCATTGGCTCTTGGTGAGTCTAAAATGTCGGGCTTAAGATGCTGATAAATAGTAATAAAAAGGTGTTGGCCTGCTGATTGCTTAGGCTTGCTCAACAGAGTCTCGGTTGAGAATTCCCAGAGCAAAGCTGCCCTTCCCGGGGGCAGAGCCAGGAGTAAGATATGGTTCAGCGTGCCGACATCAACAGCGTTTTGTCCGATATCCGGTCCCTGCGTTCACAGATGATGCAGAACCAGCGAGTCGAACAGGATCAATCGGTTCGTGGCCGGATTGACGGCCCGCGCCAGACCCAGGAAACGCAGGAAACCCCGAGTTTCAGCGATATGCTGGGCAAGGCAGTCAACAACGTGAACGATCTTCAGAAGAGCGCCAGCGATCTTCGCACCGCCTACGACATGGGCGATCCCAACGTGGATATTACCCGGGTGATGATTGCCGCCCAGAAATCCTCTGTTTCCTTCGAGGCACTGACCCAGGTTCGTAACCGGGTGGTTCGGGCCTACGAAGACATTATGAACATGCCGATCTGATAACGGAGCAGAGTGATGGCCAGCGTACCTGCAGAAACCAATGCCTCCAACGTGCCCGCGGCCCGTGAGGGCGACGCGCCGGAGAGCCGGAGCGACCTGTTCCTGGGCTTCAACCGCCTGAACCTGCTGCGTCAGATCGGCCTGATGGTGGGGCTTGCCGCCAGCGTCGCGCTTGGTCTCGCTGTTGTGCTCTGGGCCCAGGAACCCAATTACCAGCCTGTGGTGGGCGACCTTTCCTCCTATAACCCCCAGGATGTCACCAGCATTCTCGACAGCAACGGCATTGACTATAAGATGGATCCCCGTACCGGCGCGCTGCTGGTGCCTTCCGAACAGGTTTACAATGCCCGCCTGAAGCTGGCCGCCGAAGGCGTAACGGACCAGAAAACCATGGGCTATGAGCTGCTGGACCAGGAGCGCGGCCTGGGTACCTCCCAGTTTATGGAAACCATCAGCTACCGCCGCGGTCTTGAGGGTGAGCTGGCCCGCACCATTGCCAGTATGCGCGGTGTGCGCAACGCCCGGGTGCACCTGGCCATTCCCGAGCGCTCGGTGTTCGTGCGTGACGCCCGTGATCCTTCCGCCTCGGTATTTCTGGAAGTGTTTGCCGGCCGTCGCCCGGAACAGGAGCAGATCAGTGCGATCGTCAACCTGGTGGCGGGCAGCGTGCCCATGATGACCAAGGACCAGGTGACCGTTGTCGACCAGAACGGCAACCTGCTCACCGGTATGGAAAGCAAGGGTGACGCCGACCGTATGCAGGACCAGTACGAATACACCGCCAAGGTCGAGGAGCGACTGACCCGCCGTGTGGCGTCCCTGATTGCGCCGATCGTTGGCGATGGTCGCTATCGCGCCGAGGTCTCGGCGGATCTGGATTTCTCATCCGTTGAGCAGGCAGAGGAACTGTTCAACCCGGAACAGCAAGCGGTGCGTAGCGAGCGGGAGCTTACCGAGCAGCGGGCGACCGGCGCACCGGGTGGTATTCCGGGTGCACTGTCCAACCAGCCGCCGGCCGACGCCACCGTGCCCGAGCAGGCCGCCGGTGCCGAAGGTGAGGAAGGCGCCGCAGCGCAGCCGGTAAACGTGCGCAGGGAGTCCACCCGCAACTATGAAATGGACCGCACTGTCAGCTACGTGCGCCAGGAACTTGGTCGGATCAAGCGGGTAACGGTTGCCCTGGCCGTGGATGACATGAAAGTGGTGGATCCCCAGACCGGCGAAGTCAGCTATCAACCCTGGCCGGAGCAGGAACTGCAGCGCCTGAGTATGCTGGTACGTGACGCCGTGGGCTATTCCGCTGCCCGCGGAGACAGTGTGACCGTTATGAACACTGCCTTTGCGCCTGAGGAGACTGTGGAATTCGAAGCGCCCGGCTTCTGGGAACAACCCTGGTTCTGGGACCTGATGAAGCAGGTGCTGGCGGGACTGGTGATTCTGGTGCTGGTGCTTGGCCTGCTGCGCCCGACGCTCAAGAGCCTGTCCGGTGGCGGTCAGAGAGCGCGCGGTCTGGATACCTCCGACAGCGGCTATGGCGGGCTGGACGAGATTGAGGGTGGCGACGAGTTGCGCAAGGCCATGTCGTCCCAGGATGACCTGCTTTTGCCGGGCGCTACGGACAGTTATGATAGACAACTGAATGCACTGAAAGGGCTGATCGCGGAAGACCCGGCGAGGGTTGCCCAGGTGATGCGCCAGTGGGTGAACGTCGATGACTGAACAAGCCAACCAGCAGGGGGCCGGTACCCCGCAGAAACCCCAGCGGAAGATTCCCCGGGTTGAACAGGCCGCCATCCTGCTGATGTCTCTGGGTGAGGCCGACGCCGCCGAAGTGCTCAAGCACATGGGGCCGAAGGAGGTTCAGCGGGTAGGCGTTGCCATGGCCCAGATGAAGGACGTCAGCAAGGACGACGTGACCTTCGTATTGAACCAGTTCGTGGACGCCGTTGGCGGCCAGACTGGTCTGGGCGTGGGTAACGATGAATACATCCGCGCCATGCTCACCCAAGCCCTGGGCGATGACAAGGCCGCCAGCCTGATTGACCGGATTCTCATCGGTGGCAACACCACCGGCCTCGACACCCTCAAGTGGATGGAACCCCGCGCTGTTGGCGACATTATCCGCTATGAGCACCCGCAGATTCAGGCGATCGTGATTTCCTACCTTGATCCGGACCAGGCCGCGGAAATCCTCGCCACTCTGGATGACAAGGTGCGTCTTGATGTCATGATGCGGGTAGCCTCGCTGCAGAGCATCCAGCCCCAGGCCCTGCAGGAGCTCAACGATATCCTCGAGAAGCAGTTCTCCGGTGGCGCGGCTTCCCAGACCAGTCGGATCGGGGGTGTCAAGCGGGCTGCGGACATCATGAACTTCATGGATCGCAGCATTGAGGGCAGCCTGATGGATTCCATCAAGGACATGGATCCGGACCTGGCCAGCACCATCGAAGACCTGATGTTCGTGTTCGACAACCTCAAAGAGGTGGACGACCGCGGTATTCAGGCGCTGCTGCGCGAAGTGTCCTCGGAAGTCCTGGTGGTGGCCCTGAAGGGTGCCGACGACGAAGTGCAGGAGAAGATCTTCAAGAACATGTCCAAGCGTGCCGCGGAATTACTGCAGGATGACCTTGAGGCCAAGGGGCCGGTCAAGGTCAGCGAAGTGGAAGCGGCCCAGAAGGACATCATCACCATCGCCCGACGCATGGCCGAGGCCGGAGAGATCTCCCTCGGTGGTGCCGGTGAAGAAATGATGTAATGAAAGATTCCACCCGCGACCGCAACCGCATTCCCAAGGAGCAGCTGACAGCCTATGAGCGCTGGGAGCTGCCGTTGCTTGATGAGCGGGGAAACGAAGTGCCCCGCGAGGAAGAGCGTGATGTCAAACCGTTGACGGCGGCGGACATCGAGGAAATTCGCAGAGCCGCCCGCGAGGACGGTTACAACGAAGGCCGCGAACAGGGCTATGAGGCCGGGTTTGCTGAGGGCCGGGAGTCGGGTCACAAAGAGGGGCTGGACTCCGGTCTCGCGGAGGGTCGAGAGCAGGGCAAGGGCCAGGGCTACGACGATGCCCGCAAGGAAATTGACACCAAGCTGGATCGCCTGGAGCACCTGCTCGGGGAGCTGCTGTTGCCAATCAAGCGCCATGAGGATGAGCTCGAGACCGCACTGGTCAACCTGACCACTGTGCTGGCAAGAGCCGTGGTTTACCGCGAGCTCACTCTGGATTCCTCCCAGATCCAGCAGGTGGTTCGCCGGGCAATGGAATCCCTGCCTTCCACTGCCGATAATATCCGCATCCGTGTCCACCCCGACGACGTTGAACTGGTGCGAGAGGTTGCCGGGCGCCTGGATGCGTCGGCCGCCGTTGTCGAAGACAGTAGTATTCTGCCGGGTGGCTGCCAGGTTGAAACCCGCCACAGCCTCGTGGACTTCACGGTTGAGAAGCGATTCCAGCGTGCGGTTCAGGGCATGCTGGACCAGCAGATGGAAGGCAGCGAAGGCGGTGAAACCGAAGAACTCGACTCCCTGATGGAGGACCTGACCGGTTTCCATCGCGACGTTCTGGATTCCACTGAGCAGGACGCCTCCGGAGACGACGATGACCTCGACTCTCGCTGAACGCCTGAACCGGTTTCAGGATTATCTTGGCACCGGACCCGAACCCGAATTATCCGGCCGCCTGACCCGCATGGTTGGTCTGACCCTCGAATGCGTGGGTTGCCCCATGGTGGTGGGCGACCGCTGTGTCATTTTTGGCCAAAGCGCAGGCAACGTGGAAGCAGAGGTGGTGGGCTTTGAGGACGACAAGGTCTACCTGATGCCGTTGACGGCCATTGAAGGGCTCCGGCCCGGTGCCCGGGTGGTGCCACTGTCGGCAGCGAGCCGCGTGCCGGTGGGCCCGCAGCTGCTTGGCCGGGTGGTGGACGGCAGCGGCGAGCCGCTTGATGGCAAGGGCCCGCTTCAGGCCGAGGCCCGGGTGTCCTTGACCGGCGATATCATTAACCCGCTCAACCGTGCGCCTGTACGCCAGTCCATGGACGTCGGCATTCGCGCCATCAACGCGCTGATGACCGTAGGGCAGGGGCAGCGTCTTGGCCTGTTCGCCGGCAGTGGTGTGGGTAAGAGTATGCTCCTGGGCATGATGACACGCTTCACCGATGCCGACATCACGGTGGTGGGCCTGATTGGCGAGCGGGGTCGTGAGGTCAAGGAATTCATCGAGGATATCCTCGGCGACGAGGGCCTGGCGCGTTCTGTGGTGGTGGCGGCGCCGGCCGACGACTCACCGCTGATGCGTCTGCGGGCTGCCATGCTGACCACACGGATTGCCGAGTATTACCGGGACCAGGGCAAGCGGGTGCTGTTGCTGATGGACTCCCTGACCCGTTATGCCCAGGCCCAGCGGGAAATTGCGCTGGCGGTTGGCGAGCCACCCGCGACCAAAGGCTATCCGCCCTCGGTGTTTGCCAAGTTGCCGCAGCTGGTTGAACGTACCGGTAACGGCCGCCCCGGTGGTGGCTCGATCACCGCTTTCTACACGGTTCTCACCGAGGGTGATGACCAGCAGGATCCGATTGCGGACGCCGCAAGGGCGATTCTCGACGGCCACATCGTGCTGTCCAGGCGCCTGGCAGAGGAAGGACACTATCCGGCCATCGACGTGGAGGCCTCCATCAGCCGGGTGATGCCCCAGGTTACCGAAACCGAGCATTTTTCGCGCGCCCAGCGTTTCAAGCAGGTGTACTCCCGGTATCAACAGGCCCGGGACCTGATTTCCGTGGGGGCCTACGTGAAGGGCTCGGATCCGGAAACCGATTTCGCCATCACCCACATTGGCAACATGCGCCAGTTCCTGCAGCAGGGGCTGAACGAGAGCGCGCCCCTGGGCGAGAGTATCGAACAGTTACTCGCGGTGGTGCCAGAACGCCGGTCGCCCGAGCGGCGCCGGTCGGCTGTGCCCAATCCCTCGGGTACCGGCGGCGGAGGTGAGGCCTGATGCTTCGGTCCCGTCGTCTGGAAGTGGTTCTGACCCTTGAGGAGCGAAAGGAGCAGGAAGCCCTGGAGCGCATGGGAGAAGCCAGGAAGCAGGTTGAGCAACAGCGTGAACAGGTTGAGAACCTGCATCGTTACCAGCAGGAATACCGTGACCAGATCCGTAACAGTCAGCAGGGCGTGGTTCAGGTGACCCGTCTGCAGGCCTGGCAGGCCTTCATTGCCCAGCTAGACCAGGTGATTCGCCAGCAGCAGAAGCAGCTGGAACAGGCCGAAAAGGTGTTCGAGGCGCGCAAGAAAGCGTGGCAGGAGGCCTGGGAGCGACGGCGCGGCATGGAGAAGTACATCGAAAGCTGTCGGCAGCAGGAGCAGCGAGAGCAGGACCTGCGAGAGCAGAAACTGGCTGACGAAGCGGCCGTGCGGGCCTTTCAGCGCCGGCAGCGCTGAAATACCAGAACCGCCGGCGCAAAATGGATGCAAATCCGGTCAACTCAGCTATCCTTTACCGGTAAGGGATAGCGGGTGGACGCCCGCGGAAACATTGCTCGTGATGCCCATGGAGGTTTGGAATGCCGATTCAGACGCGCCGCGATGATAACGGTCAGACCCTTGTTATCAGCATTGAAGGGCGTTTTGATTTCAGCACTCACCAGGCCTTCAGGGATGCCTACGAGCACGGTGACCCTTCCGTGCAGGATTACATCGTGGATCTGTCCGAAACCACCTACCTCGACAGTTCCGCCCTGGGTATGCTGCTGTTACTCCGGGACTACGCGGGGGGCGACAATGCCCGGGTTGTCATTGAGAACTGCAACAGCGACGTGCGGCGGATTCTCTCCATTTCCAATTTCGAGCAGCTGTTCCAGATTCGCTGATGCCCGAGCTCTTCCGGAGTTCTCATGGATGATTCCGTTGCAGAACACGGCCCTCTCAGGATCCTGATTGCCGACGATTCCGACAGCGACCGGCTCATTCTAAAGACGCTGCTAAAACGCCTGGGGCATGACGTGGTGGATGTAACCAACGGCTCTGACGCCGTTGACCGCTTCCGGGAGTTGTCGCCCGATCTGGTCTTGCTGGATGCCCTGATGCCGGTGATGGATGGTATGGAGGCCGCCCGTCAGATCAAGGACCTGGCCGGCGAGAAGCTGGTTCCCGTCATTTTCCTGACTTCCCTTTCCGAAGCCGGTGCCCTGGCTCGATGCCTGGAGGCCGGAGGCGACGATTTCCTCGGAAAACCCTACAACCGCATAATTATTGAAGCCAAGATCAAAGCTTTCAACCGGATGCGGCTTATGCACCAGACGCTGTCCAACCAGAGAGACCTGATCCGTGAGCGCAACCGGCAGTTAACCGAGGAGCAGGAGGTTGCCAAGCGGGTGTTCGATAACGTTGCACACTCCGGCTGTCTGGATGCCGACAATATCCGCTATCACGCTTCCCCCCAGTCAATCTTCAATGGCGATGTCTTGTTTGCCTCCCCCAGGCCTTCGGGCGGCATGCTGGTATTCATGGGCGATTTCACGGGCCATGGCCTGCCGGCGGCCATCGGCGCCATGCCGGTGGCGGAGATTTTCTATGGCATGTCCAGCAAAGGCTTCAACGGCCAGGACGTGCTCAAGGAAATCAACCAGAAACTCAAGCGTATTCTACCCACAGGCATGTTCTGCTGCGGTGCCATGATCGAGGCGGATTTCAAGCACAACCAGCTCCAGGTATGGAACGGAGGGTTGCCGGATGGCTGGTTGGTACGGGGTAACGGAGAATCCGAGCTGCTATCCTCCCGCCATCTGCCGCTGGGTATCCTTGCCCCCGAGGCGTTCGATGCCGAATTTGAACGGATCGGAACCCGGCTAGGGGACCGGCTACTGATGATGACAGACGGCTTCCTGGAGGCGGTCAATGCGGATGGTCGGGTGTTTGGTGAGGCAGGGGTTCGGGATACCCTGAGCTCAGTCAATCGCGAGACGCATCCGTTCGATGCCCTCATGTCGGCGGTGCGGGAGTTCAAGGGGAGCCCCGGTGATGGCGACGATCTCACCCTGTGCTGCCTGGATATGAGCGATGAGACGGGCATGCCCTCCCTGACGGATAGGGTAACGCCTTCCGCCCTGGCAGGTCCGGCGGAATGGCGGTGCAGTTACGAGGTGCGTGAGCAGACCCTGGGTGAATTCAGTCCGCTGCCTTTGCTGCTGCATATCTGTATGGAGGTGCCCGGGCTGCGTCGTAAGAGCGGCGAAATCTATACCATGCTGGCGGAACTCTACAACAACGCCCTGGAGCACGGTGTGCTCAAGCTGCCGTCGGAGTGGAAGCAATCCCGGGACGGCTTCGGCCAGTATTACGCGGAACGCCGGCGGCGCCTGGCTGAAGTTGACGGCCACTACATCCGCTTTACCCTGCATCACTCACTGAAAGACGGGGGTGGCAGGCTACGCATTATCTGCGAAGACAGTGGTCAGGGGTTCGACTTCCACAATCACCCCGGGCTGGGAACCGAGGGGCTGCCGCTGAGCAGAGGGCACTACTCTGGTCGGGGATTACTCCTGCTCAGGCGTCTTGCCGAGTCGATCCGGTTTCATGGTCGCGGCAATCATGTTGAAATTGTGTACGATTGGCATTTTTCCGAGACCTCCGGGCAATAGGGGGTTACGGTATTGAACACACAAGGAGAGTTGGTCATGGGTGACAAACCACACCTAGATGAAGAGGCTCTGGCGGAACTCCAGGATGTGATGGAGGACGAATTCGAAGTTCTGATCCAGACCTATCTTGCCGATTCACAGGATCGCATTCATAGTCTTCGGCAGGCGCTGGAGGCGGATGATTGCGACGCCTTTACCAAAACCGCCCACAGTTTCAAGGGCAGCTGTATCAACATCGGAGCGCCCAGGCTCGGGGAGCTCTGTCGGCAGGCGGAGCAAACCGGGAGGGCGTCAAGGCTTGATGAGGCACCCGCGTTACTGGACGCCATAGACACCGAATTCCGGCAGGTCACACAGAGGCTGCACGCGCTTCTGGTAAGCTGAAACGATCCATGGCATCACATTTGCTTTGACTATCGCATAACGGAACAAACCGCCTCTACCACGGCTACAAACCGGCAAGGTAAGGGCGATCATGCGATAAAAGCGGCAAGAGGTTGCCATGGCCCAGATGGTTCTCCCCCAAACCCCCGCGCCCGGGACCCACAAGGATCCCGGCCCGTCAAAGTCTGTTTCCAGCCAGGATCCGGCCGACAGGAAAAACGATTTCGAATCTGTCTCAAAGGCGGAACAGCAGCGTCTTGATCGCAAGCAGGCCGAGCGCAAAGACGCTGAAAAAGCCCAGGACGCAAAAGCCCGGGACGCAGAAGCCCGGGAAAAGACCAGTGAATCCCGGCAGGAGTCGCCCAATCAGGCAAAGGCCGGCGAAACCTCCGGCAATGCGGCGTCCAGGGACGCGCAGGCCAGTAACGGGCCTCAGGAGACGCAAGACACTGCAGAACCTGTGCCGGCGGACGCACTGGCGGCAGGGAACGGTGAATTGGCTGTGGACCCACTGCTGTTACCGCTCACCTTTGCTGAACTGCAAAGCCTCGTGAACCCCCAGGGTGCCCGCGCAATGGAAGCGCCCGCGGTGGCAGCCGGACTACAGAACGCCATGAACGGCCAACTCAGAGAGAGCGGGCTTCAGACAGCGTCGCAGGGCTCGCTGAACGGATTGCGCGGCGTTGCCACCGGCCAGACAATTCCAGGGAATCCCAGCGCGGTGCAGGATGGGCCTACGGCAGAATCGCTGAAAGCGTCACTGGTGACCGAGCTGGGCCGTAACCCGGATGCGGGCTCGCTGCCTGCTAACGGTCGATTCCAGTCGGCCATGGATCTGGTGTCCCAGCAGGCGGCCGGCGGAAACAACACGGCCCGTCTGACGCCAGAAACAGCCGCACCCCTCCGTGGCTATGCCACCTCCATTGATGTGCCGGTTGGTCACGCCGAATGGGGTGACAAGCTGGTAGGTAAGTTGAGCTGGCTCACCGCCAGAAACATGTCGGTTGCCGAAATTCACCTGACGCCACCGGACATGGGGCCCATGGAAGTCAAGGTACGCGTCCAGAACGAGCAGGCCAGCATCACGGTACACTCTGCCAATCCGGTGGTGCGTGACCAGCTTGAACTGAACTCCCACCGCCTGCGTGACATGCTGAGCGAGCAGGGGCTGTCCCTGGCCGGCTTTGATGTCTCGGATTCGCCCCAGCAGCAGTCCGGCCAGCAGGAGACTGCTGACGGCCAGGCCGCCGGGGGCACCGGCACCGCTCTCGTTGACGGGGATCCGGACGCCGATGGTAGCCACGCCCATACCCTGGATCTCAGCTGGAAGGGCGAAGTGGACATCTTCGCCTGATCGTTTGTCCTGCCTCTTCCAAACTCCTTTGCCCATCCTTCCCTGCAACGCTAAACTGCGGTTCTGAACGGGAAGGCTGGGTGTTCTGGCCCGCCCTTTGCATCCACTCCTGAAAAGTCGCGGAAAAGCGCTTCCGCCGACGGATTTCTGGCAAAGCGGACACTATGGCTGAAAACAACGAAACTCAGGCGGCGCCTGCCAAGAAGGGTAAACTCAATCTGATCATCATGCTGGTTGTAGTGGTGATTCTGGCCATCGTACTGTCGGTAGTAGGAACCCTATGGTTCCTCGGCGGCGGGTTGCCGGGCATGGGCGATGACTCCGGCGAAGGGCAAGAGGTCGCCGAGGAGACGTTTACCCCGAGCAATTACCATGTCCTGGACAAGGCGGTGGTTACTACCGTCCAGGCGGAAGGCCGGCAACGTTACGGCCAGGTTCACCTGGCGCTGGAGTCTGGCAGTCCCCAGGCCCTCGAGGCGGCCATGCTGCATATGCCCCTGATCCGGAGCCAACTGGTGATGGTGCTTGGCAGCAGCGACTTCAACAATCTCCAGACACCGGAAGGACGCCAGGCACTGGCTGACCGTATGCTGGCCACCGTGAACCAGGTGCTGGAACAGGAAGGCGAGGCCCCGATCAAGCGGGTGTTGTTCACGAACTTTGTTGTGCAATAGGGCACTAGCCAGGCATATCAGGGGCAGGACTAAACATGCAGGACTTGTTATCACAGGATGAAATCGATGCGCTCCTCCACGGTGTGGACGACGGCGACATTGATACCTACGAAGAAACCGACGATACAGGTGTAAAGTCCTACGACCTCTCCAGTCAGGACCGCATTGTCCGGGGACGGATGCCGACCCTGGAAATGATCAATGAACGTTTTGCCCGCTATACCCGGATCAGCCTGTTCAACCTGATGCGCCGAAACGCGGACGTCTCCACCGGGGGTGTCCAGATCATGAAGTTTGGCGAATACATCCACACCCTGTACGTGCCCACCAGCCTCAACCTGTGCAAGGTTCGCCCATTGCGCGGCACCTCCCTGTTTGTGCTCGACGCCAAACTGGTCTTCAAGCTGGTGGACAACTTCTTCGGGGGCGAGGGTCGCCATGCCAAGATCGAGGGACGGGAATTCACACCCACTGAAACCCGTATCGTGCAGATGGTTCTCGACCAGGTATTCCACGATATGAAGGAAGCCTGGCACGCGGTGCTGAAGGTAGACTTTGAGTACCTCAGTTCCGAGGTGAATCCTGCCATGGCCAATATTGTGAGTCCTAGCGAGGTGGTGGTGGTCAGCACCTTCCACATCGAGCTGGACGGTGGCGGGGGCGAACTGCATTTTGCCTTGCCGTACTCGATGATTGAGCCCATCCGGGACGTTCTCGACGCCGGTGTTCAGAGTGACATCGACGACGTGGACGAGCGCTGGGTGAATGCCCTCCAGGAAGACATCAAGGACGTGAGCGTGCCCATCAATACCACGGTCTGTCGGCGGAGGATCTCCCTGCGGGATATCGCCAAGCTGAAAGCCGGCGACATCATTCCCGTGGAAATTCCGGAGCAGTTGACGGTGACCGCCAACGGAATTCCCATCTACAAGGCCACGCTGGGTACCCGTGACGGAAAACTGGCACTGAAAGTTCAAGAACGGGCAACGCTGCCCAAGGTCAAGAAACAACTCAAGGTGGGACGTAATGGCTGACGACGACAAGAAAGACGAGCAGGAGCTCAGCGAAGACGAGAAGCTGGCCGCCGAGTGGGAAGCCGCCATGGAGGAATCCGGCGATGATGGTGACCGCGAGGACGAGTGGGCCGCTGCCATGGCCGAGGCCGGTGAGTCGGAAGACGACGACGTCCAGGCGGCGCCAATGGAAGAGTTTGGTCAGGACAGCAGTCTCGCCAAGGGCGGTGGTCAGGCGCCGGACATTGATGTGATTCTCGATATCCCGGTGACCATTTCCATGGAAGTCGGCAACACGCAGATTCCCATCCGAAACCTGCTGCAACTGAATCAGGGATCGGTGATTGAACTCGACAGACTGGCCGGTGAGCCCCTGGATGTGCTGGTAAACGGCACCCTGATCGCCCACGGCGAGGTGGTCATGGTCAACGAGAAATTCGGCATTCGCCTGACCGACGTGATCAGCCCGGGCGAACGCATCAAACGGCTGCAGAAATAACATGCGATTCTCTTTGCCGGGCGCTCTGGCGCTGTTTGTCACCGCTCCTGCCTGGGCGCAGGAGGCCGCGAACACGGCCGCGAAGCAGGCGCCAGTGCGGGCGCCCGACACCCTGGGCACCATCGTCAGCCTTGGATTGGGGCTGGTGGCCGTGGTTGCCGTGATCTATGGCTGCGCCTGGATCATCCGGCGAATGAATGGCATGACGGGCATGAACAACAACGCCATCAAGGTGGTCTCCGTGATGGCTATTGGCGCCCGCGAACGCATTGCGCTGATCGAGGTGGGGGGGCAGCAGATACTGCTTGGCATCACGCCTTCTGCCATTCGCACGCTGCACGTATTCGACGAACCTGTGGTCGATGCCAGTGCCGCCGGCTCCGGGGATTTTGCCCGAAAGCTGCAGGGCATGATCGGTAAGTCCTGGACCTCGCCGACAAGGAATGACTAGGGCCATGCGAGCCGAAACCCTGAAACGACTGCTTTCCACGTTGATAGGCATTGCCGGCCTGATGTTGCCGGCATTCGCCATGGCCCAGGACGCCACTGGCGCCACCGGCATTCCCGGTATTCCGGCCTTTACCGTGACACCCGGCGAAGGCGAGGGTGCGCAGGAATACTCGGTGACCCTGCAGATCCTGGCGCTGATGACCGCGCTCACGTTCCTGCCGGCGATGCTCATGATGATGACGTCGTTTACCCGCATCATCGTGGTGTTCGCCATACTGCGTCAGGCCATCGGCCTGCAGTCGACACCGTCCAACCAGATTCTGCTGGGCCTGGCGCTGTTCCTGAGCATCTTTATCATGAAACCGGTGCTGGAAGAGGCGAACCGGGTGGGGCTTCAGCCCTACCTGCAGGAGGAAGTAACCTCGCTGGAGGCGGTAGAGCTGGCGAGCCAGCCATTCCGCAAGTTCATGCTTGAACAGACCCGCGAGGACGATCTGGCCCTGTTCATGCGAATTGCCGACGTGCAGTACGACACGCCCCAGGATGTCTCGTTCTGGGTGCTGATGCCGGCCTTCGTAACCAGTGAGCTCAAGACTGCGTTCCAGATCGGATTCATACTGTTCATACCGTTTCTGATCATCGATATGGTGGTGGCCAGCGTGCTTATGGCCATGGGTATGATGATGCTGTCTCCGATCATCATCTCGCTGCCGTTCAAGATCATGCTGTTTGTCCTGGTGGACGGGTGGGCCCTGATCATGGGAACCCTGGCCGCCAGTTACGGAATATAGGAGCCGCGTCATGACCCCGGAAACCGTCATCGACATCCTCCGAGAAGCCCTATGGATGATCGTGCTGCTGGCGTCGATCATCATCGGCCCCGGCCTGGTCATTGGCCTGGTGGTCAGCACCTTCCAGGCAGCAACCCAGATTAACGAACAGACCCTGAGCTTCCTGCCGAGGTTGCTGGTCACGCTCATTGTGATCATCGTCTGGGGCCCATGGATGCTGACTCAGTTGCTTGATCACGCCAACCGGCTGTTCGGCAACATACCCTACCTGATCGGCTAGCGGATGATACCGGCGGAGATCAGCGTCGACCTGATCGGCCAGTGGGTCGGTCAGCATCTCTGGCCGCTGTTTCGCCTGGCCAGCTTTCTGATGGTGATCCCCATTTTCGGTACCCAGCTGGTTCCGGCCCGCGTGCGCCTGGGGCTGGCGTTGCTGATGACCGTCCTGATCGTACCCATGATCCCTCCGGTACCCCAGGTGGACGCCCTGAGCGCCGACGCCGTTGTCATCAGCCTGCAGCAGATCCTGATCGGGGTGGGCATGGGCTTCGCGCTGACGGCCCTCTGGCAACTGTTTGTTATCGCCGGCCAGATGATCGCCATGCAGATGGGCCTTGGCTTTGCCTCCATGGTCGACCCGGCCAACGGCGTCAATGTACCGGTGTTATCCCAGATCT
Source organism: Marinobacter sp. (assembly GCF_041984545.1). Classification (GTDB taxonomy): domain Bacteria; phylum Pseudomonadota; class Gammaproteobacteria; order Pseudomonadales; family Oleiphilaceae; genus Marinobacter. Next base: position 14,117 of record NZ_JBHIXV010000016.1, read on the forward strand.
ACACCATCACGATCACGCTACTGTTCCTGGCCATGAACGGCCATCTGGTGGCCTTCGAGGTCTTCATAGAAAGCTTTCGCACATTGCCCATCGGCATGGAAGGCCTGGGCCAGGCCGGCGTCTGGGAACTGGCCCACCGGATCAGCTGGATGTTCGCCTCCGCCATGCTGCTGGCGCTGCCGGCGGTAACTGCGGTACTGATCGTCAACATCTCCTTCGGCGTGATGACCCGCGCCGCGCCCCAGATGAACATCTTCGCCCTGGGTTTCCCGATTGGCCTGATTTTTGGATTGTTTGCCATATGGGTGCTGCACGCCAATTTCCTGCCGCACTTTGACCAGCACACCCGCGAGACGTTTGAATTTATGCGGGGTTTGCAGGGGCAGCCTTGAATTTCTCTCATGTGCGCCTCGGAGACTCCACGCAGTGAGTATGCAGAGGCGGGTGGGGCAAGCTTTCCAAAACTGTGCGGAGCCATGGATGGCGGAGCCAAGCGTACAGGGATGTATCCACAGCGTGTTTTGGAAAGCTTGCCCCGCCCGCCGAAACTGACAATTTCGGAAGACCGGAATGGCCGAAGAAAACGACAACAGTCAGGAAAAAACGGAAGAGGCCACCCCCCGACGACTTGAAAAAGCCCGGGAGGAAGGCCAGACCGCCCGCTCCAAGGAACTGGCCACCATGGCCGTACTCCTGGCGGGCGCCGGCGGCCTGCTGATGTTTGGTGCCAGCCTTGGCGCGTCGCTGGAGGCCATCATGCGCGACAGCTTCGTGATCGAACGCTCCGCCATCTTCGACATGCGCCACATGAGCGTCCAACTGATTGCATCCGCCAAGGAAGCGGCCTGGGCACTGGCGCCCATTCTGGTGATGCTGCTCATCGCCGCCATCTTCGGCTCCATCGGCATTGGTGGCCTGCTCATCAGCGGCAAGGCTGTGGCGCCGAAACTCAACCGCATGGACCCCATCAAGGGCCTGGGCCGCATGTTCTCCGCGCGCTCCCTGGTAGAGCTGGTCAAAGCCATTGCCAAAGTCGGCCTGGTCATGGCCCTGGCGATCCTCATTCTCAACCTGCGCACCGAAGACCTCCTGGCCATTGCCGAGGAGCCGGTAGTGCCGGCCATGGAGCACGTACTCTGGACCATCGCCTGGAGTTTTTTCCTTCTGTCCTGCGCCACCATCATCATCGCCGCCATCGACGTGCCCTTCCAGATTTACGATCACCAGAAAAAACTGCGCATGACCAAGCAGGAGGTGAAGGACGAATACAAGGACACCGAGGGCAAGCCGGAAGTGAAGGGCAAAATCCGCCAGCTCCAGCGCGAAATGGCCCAGCGCCGGATGATGCAGGATGTGCCCAAGGCCGACGTGGTCATCACCAACCCGACCCACTACGCCGTAGCGCTCAAGTACGATCAGAAAGCCATGGCGGCGCCGGTGGTGGTTGCGAAGGGCGCCGATGAGGTGGCCTTCAAGATCATGGAAATAGCCCGGGAAAACAAAGTCGAGATCCTCAGAACGCCGCCGCTGACCCGGGCGGTCTACCACAACACCGACCTCGGCGAGGAGATCCCCGACGGCCTGTACATGGCCATCGCCCAGGTGCTTGCTTACGTGTTCCAGCTCCGCCAGTTCCGCAAGGGACGTGGGCCCAAGCCTGGCATGCCTGACTTCCCCATTCCCTCGGATTTGCGGCGTGACGTTTAGTTTGGAGTTTGGTTTCTTCTTTTAGCCTGCGAGTGTAGGGGCGGAGCGGCTGTGGGTGGCCTTTTCAGGACACGCTACGAGCACATCCATGTGCGCTTGGCTGTGGCCATCCATGGCCACAGACAGTCCTGAAAAAGCCACCCACAACCGCTCTTTCGAACCCAGCGATATCGCGTGGAAAACTTGGATGAACGGCTTCGGCCAAGCAAACGGATTCGTCATGTGGAGATATCTCTGAATTTGGGGAGGTTTGTGGGGTTGCCTCCCAAAAATGTCGGCGGCCAAGGATGGCCGACGCCAAGCGCACATGGATGTGCTCGTAGCGTTTTTTGGGAGGCAACCCCACAAACCTCTTCCCCCACAACAAGCAGGCTAGCGCAGGACTAAAGGCCAATTTCAGTAGCCAGCCTCAATAACCCGAACCATGGGCTCCCCGCGGCTCTCAGGGATCGGCAGAACCCCATACCAGTCCCGCGGGTCATGAACCCGGGTCAAACCAAAACCGCAGGAACGGAAGTGTTCCCGCGCCTGCTCGTCGGTCTGGAAATGGAACGACACCTGGCTGCGTGTGGCAGCGCCCAAGAGCGAGCCCAGGGCTTTGAGCGAGGTGTTCAGCAGAGGTTGCGTGGGCTGGTAATAGCTTTCGGACAGATAGACGGACCCGGGGCGCGTGGCCATGGCGGCGGCCAGGCGGCGCCAGAATTCGGTGATGGTTTCGAGGGAGAAGTAGCTGGTCAGGCCTTCGGTAACGATGATCACCGGCTCGCGGTTTTCGAATACCCGGTCGATGACCTTTTCCAGCTGGTACTCGCCATGGTCGGCCAGAATATCGATGGGCGTGACCTGGTGATGGTCGCCCAGGCGGCCGGCGGCCATGAGCCTGAGGGCCTTGCGAGCGGCCATGTCGGGCAGGTCGGCTTCGACCATGTGGAGCAGGGGGTGTTTCTGGCGTAATCGAATGCCCCTTGGGGACATGCCGCAGGCGATTTCCAGGACCTGGGTGATGCCCTTTTCTTTGATGGCCTGATCAATCAGGTGATCGATGATCAGGTGACGTTGTAACAGGAAAGTTCGGATGTTGCCGCCGATGGCTGCCTTGCTGGCGGCTTCGAACGGGGTCATCAGACGGTAGAGCCAGCGGCCTTTCTCGGTGGCCAGGGCATCGTCGGAGAGCCCGTACCGGTGCCAGACGGCACCGGTATACAGGGCGGTAAAGCTGATGCCGGAGCTGTCAGTCGGCTTTTTGCTCATACACCGCTTTGCCCCAGGCCTCGCGACTGCCGGGCAGTATCAGGTTCAGGATGATGGCGGCGACCGCGCACAGGGCGATGCCTTCCAGGTGTCCGAGTACCATGCCGCCGATGCCGAATACCAGGGTGACACCCACGATAACCAGGTTGCGGGATTGGGCCAGGTCTACCTGGTGGCGGATCAGGGTGTTCAGGCCAACAACGGCAATGGAGCCGAACAGCAGGCATAGAATGCCGCCCATGACCGGTACCGGGATGGTCTGCAAGGCCGCGCCGAATTTGCCGACGAACGCCAGCACGATGGCAACGCCCGCGGCCCACCACATCACCTTCGGGTTGAAGTTCTTGGTGAGCATCACCGCACCGGTTACCTCCGAGTAGGTGGTATTGGGCGGCCCGCCAAGCATGGAAGCGGCGCTGGTGGCCAGGCCGTCACCGAGCAGGGTGCGGTGCAGGCCGGGCTTTTCCAGGTAGTTTTTGCGGGTTACGTTGCCGATCGCGAGCACGTCGCCGATGTGTTCAATGGCCGGAGCGATGGCCACGGGCACCATGAACAGGATGGCGCCCCAGCTGAATTCCGGGGCCACGAAATTGGGCATGGCAAACCAGGCGGCTTCACGAATCGGGGTGGTATCGACAATGCCCGCGAACGCAGACAAAACGTAACCGGTGATCACGCCGAACATGATCGGGATCAGCCGGAAAATGCCTTTCGCCCACACCGACATGACAATGGTCACCGCCAGGGAAATCATCGCAATCCAGATGGCAGTGTCGTAGGGAATCAGCTGTGTGGAGCCGTCACCGGTGCGGCCGGAAGCCATGTGTACAGCCACCGGTGCCAGGCCCAGGCCGATGGTCATGATGACCGGGCCGATGACCACCGGGGGCAGCAGCCGCCGGACAAAGCCGGTGCCACGCAAGCGGACCAGTCCGCTCAGTACGATGTAGAGGATACCCGCCGCCATCAGGCCGCCAAGGGTTTCCTCCATGCCGAAGCGGCCCTTGGATGCAATAACCGGTGCGATGAATGCGAACGAGGAGGCCAGGAAGATGGGAATTTGGCCGCCGGTCACCACGTGAAAAATCAGGGTACCGAGGCCGGCAGTGAACAGGGCTACGTTGGGATCCAGGCCAGTAATCAGCGGCATCAGAACCAGGGCGCCGAACGCCACCAGCAACATCTGTGAGCCGGCAATGGCCTGTTTCCAGACCGGGTCGTTGGTGTGGTCCTGCATGTTTATACGTCCTTCTGCTTGGTGCCGAAGATCTTGTCACCGGCATCGCCGAGACCCGGGAGAATATAGCCTTTCTCGTTCAGACGTTGGTCAATGGAGGCCGTATAGATGGACACATCCGGATGCTTCTCGAGGACTTTCTCGATACCCTCCGGTGCGGCCACCAGCACCAGGGCGCGGATTTCCGTACTGCCCGCCTTTTTCAGCAAATCGATCGTGGAGATCATTGAGCCGCCGGTGGCCAGCATGGGGTCGACGATCAGCGCCATACGCTGATCCAGCTCGCCCACAAGCTTTTCCAGGTAGGTACTCGCTTCCAGGGTTTCTTCGTTGCGGATCTGGCCAACGACGCTCACACGGGCCACCGGGATCAGGCTCAGCACGCCATCCAGCATGCCCAGGCCGGCTCGCAGGATCGGCACGATGGTGATTTTCTTGCCGTGGATCTGCTCCACGGTGACCGGGCCGGCCCAGCCCTCAATGGTTTTTTCCTGAAGGTTGAAGTCCTTGGTGGCCTCGTAGGTCAGCAGTGCGCCGACTTCCTGTGCCAGCTCACGAAAATTCTTGGTGCTGATGTCCGCACGGCGCATCAGGCCGAGCTTGTGGCGGATCAGGGGGTGTTTTACCTCGTGGATAGGCATGGGGTCACCTGTGGTCTGTGTGTGGTCGATCAAATGGCGCAAGGATACCGCATCTGGCTGAGCGAGTCAGGCCGCCAGCCGGCGTCATTCCGAAAAAATAACCGGTGTGGTACGGATCTTGCCGCTCATCTCCGAAACGACGCCCCGGCGTCAGATTTTCGACCCTGAGAGCGCCCTCGGGCACCGCCAATCGGAGAAGGTTCCGGCATGGACAGAGCTTTGGTCCTTAACAACGTCAAATCCCTGACGCGGGGCAATATTGGCGTCCCCCTGATGCTTATGGGATTGCTGGGCATGATGATTCTGCCCATGCCCGCGTTCCTGCTGGACGTCTTCTTTACCTTCAATATCACGCTGTCTATCGTCATCCTGCTGGTGTGCGTGTACGCGCTTCGGCCCATGGAATTTGCTTCTTTCCCCACGGTGCTGCTGGTAGCTACGCTGCTGCGTCTGGCCCTGAACGTGGCCTCGACCCGGATTGTGCTGCTGAACGGCCACGAGGGCGGGGATGCGGCCGGTAAGGTCATCGAGTCCTTCGGTGAGGTCTTGATTGGCGGCAACTACGCCGTGGGTCTGGTGGTGTTTGCCATCCTGATGATCATCAACTTCCTGGTGGTCACCAAGGGTGCCGGCCGTGTGTCCGAGGTAAGCGCCCGCTTCACCCTGGACGCCATGCCCGGTAAGCAGATGGCCATTGATGCCGATCTCAACGCCGGCCTGATCAACCAGGACGAAGCCAAGCACCGGCGCGCCGAGATTGCCCAGGAGGCAGACTTCTACGGCTCCATGGACGGTGCCTCCAAGTTTGTGAAAGGCGATGCCATTGCCGGTCTGCTCATTCTGTTCATCAACATTGTTGGTGGTGTTGCCATCGGTATGCTCCAGCACGGTCTGGATTTTGGCCTGGCCATGCAGCGCTACGCCTTGCTGACCATTGGTGACGGCCTGGTGGCCCAGATTCCGTCACTGCTGCTGTCCACATCGGCCGCCATCATGGTGACGCGGGTCACCTCCAGTCAGGACATGGGCGGGCAGATTCTCCAGCAGATGTTCAGCGCCCCCAAGGCGCTGGCCATTGCGGCCGCCATCCTGATCATCCTCGGCCTGATTCCGGGCATGCCCCACTTCGCGTTCCTCGGGCTGGGTGGTCTTGCCGCCGGCGCCGCCTGGTACATCTGGAAGCACCAGCGCCAGACCGTGGAGGAAGACGGCGCATTTCCGGCGCGGGGTGGCGGCGCGGCACCGCGGCCTGCAGGTCGTGATCTTCCGCCCGGCGGGGACGCAGGTGGCGACCAGGCTCGCCAGTTGCCGGCTCCGGGAGAAAGCCGTGAACTGGGCTGGGATGACGTCGCCACGGTCGATATTGTCGGCCTGGAAGTGGGTTACCGGCTGATTCCGCTGGTGGACAAGTCCCAGGGTGGCCAGTTGCTCAGTCGCATCAAGGGCGTCCGCAAGAAGTTGTCCCAGGATCTTGGTTTCCTGATGCCGTCGGTTCACATCCGCGACAACCTGGACCTGATGCCCAATGTCTATCGCATCACGCTCATGGGCGTGACCATCGCCGAAGCCGAGATTCACCCTGATCGGGAGCTGGCCATTGATCCGGGCCAGGTGTTCGGCAAGGTGGAGGGTATCCAGGGCAAGGATCCAGCCTTCGGCCTGGATGCCATCTGGATTGAGCCCGACAAGAAAGACCAGGCCCAGACCCTTGGTTACACAGTAGTGGATGCAAGCACAGTTGTAGCGACCCATCTCAACCAGGTTCTGCAGAAGCATGCCCACGAGCTGCTGGGTCATGAAGAAGTTCAGAAGTGGCTGGACCAGCTGGAGAAGATATCTCCGAAACTCGCCGAGGAACTGGTACCGACCACCGTCTCCATCAGCCTGCTGCTGAAGGTGTTGCAGAACCTGCTTAAGGAAGAAGTGCCGATTCGGGATATGCGCTCCATTGCCGAGGCGATCGTGAACGTGCATCCGAAGAGCCAGGATCCGAAGCTGCTGACCACTGTAGCGCGCCAGTCGCTGCGCAGGATGATTATCCAGAGCATCTGCGGCAACGAATCGGAGATTCCTGTGATTACCCTGGATCCAGACCTGGAACAGTTATTGCTGAAGTCTGTTCAGCAGAGTCAACAATCCGGCGGTCAGGAGGATATTGGCCTGGTTCTGGAACCGAACATGGTGGAGAAACTCCAGCGTTCGTTGCAGGACAGCGTCCAGCGGCAGGAAATGCTCGGCAAACCGGCCATCCTTCTGGTGTCCGGCCCGCTGAGGCCGGTGCTGGCGAAGTTCGCCAGCTACGGTGTGGAGCGGCTGCACGTGCTCTCCTACCAGGAAATACCGGATAACAAGCAGATTACGATTGTGGCGTCCGTTGGCCAGTAACGGCGCGGATGACAGAACGGACAGCGCCGGAACGGCGTTGCCGGTGGAGGAAGAGGCATCATGAAAGTAAAACGGTTTTTTGCTCAGACCATGGCAGAGGCGTTGAAGCAGGTCAGTGAACAGATGGGGCCGGACGCCGTCATTCTTTCCAACCGGCGCGTAGACGGTGGTGTCGAAATTGTGACGGCACTGGACTACGACGAAAATATGGCGCGCCAGCGTCTGGGAAGCCGGGCCGAGGAAGCCACCAATGGCTCCCGGCTGGCCGAATTGCAGGCCGACCAGCACCGTCGGCTGGAGGACGAGCTGAGCCGCTCCCGCGATCGGATTCGCGAGGTTCGGGAGAAGCGGGCCGGGCAGGGTGCTGGTTACGCCCGTGCATCGTTTTCAGACATCCAGCAGGCGGTGGACGAGCAGGCTGATGTCCAGGTGCCGTCGACCGGCCGCACGGGTGAGGCCTATTCCGATGAGTTGGCGCAGATGCGCGCCGAGATCAGCTCGCTGCGCGACCTCATGCAGGGCAAAAAAACCCAGTCTCCGGTTGAGCCGTCGGCCACCAGCGCCGTCCAGCAACGGCTGGCGGAACGGCTGCAGGAATTTGGCCTTGGCAACGAGCTGGCGGTATCCATTGCTCGCCGCCACAAGGCAGGACGTCTGGAGGACGGCTGGAAACAGTCCCTCAAGATGCTGTGTACCGGCGTGCGCACGGCGCGCACCGAGTGGCTGGACCAAGGCGGTGTTTTCGCCCTCGTGGGCCCCACTGGTTCGGGCAAGACCACTACGATCGGAAAACTGGCGGCGCGATATGTGCTCAAGCATGGCCCGGACGCTGTGGCGCTGGTTACCACTGACCGCTACCGGGTCGCCGCCCACGAGCAGCTGTTCGTGTTTGGCCGCATCCTGAATGTGCCGGTGCGGGTGGTTGACGAGAGCCACAGCCTGGATGACATTCTCGATGAACTGTCCGACCGGCATCTGGTGCTGATAGACACCGCCGGTCTGACCAGCTCTGACAAGGGCTATCAGGAACAGTTGGCTGAACTGGCCCAAAGCCACCACAATGTCCGGACGCACCTCGTGGTGTCGGCAACCAGTCAACCGCGGATCATGAAATCCGTGTGGCATTGCTATAAGATGGCAAATCTTGCGGGCTGTGTGATGACCAAGGTAGACGAGGCCCTGACGCTCGGCGAATCCCTCGGCTTTGTCATGGAAACCGGCCTGCCTGTGGCCTATTACACCGACGGGCAGAAGATTCCGGAAGATCTGCACCACGCCCAGGCCGTTCCGTTGGTGCGGCTGGCTGTCGATCGCCTGAAAGCCCTGCAGCGACAGCAGGCGGTGGCTGAGGGCGCCTGAAGATCGAGACCCGTTATCGGATGCGTGGCAGGTGTCCGGACACACAAGACCCGGTTAAACGTGGCGAGAGACAAAAACGAGTATGAGCAAAGCACATCCGGTACAGGTGATCGCGGTTTCGGGCGGCAAAGGGGGCGTTGGCAAAAGTAACGTGTCGGTGAACCTCGGCATAGCGCTGGCCCAGAAAGGGCGCAGGGTTGTGCTTCTCGATGCCGATCTGGGCCTGGCCAACATTGACGTGCTGCTGGGTTTGACCGCGAACAGGAATCTGCAGGATGTCCTGGCCGGCGAATGCGAACTCAAGGATGTACTCGTCAATGGCCCCGGGGGGATCAAGATTGTCCCCGCCTCTTCGGGTACCCAGCGTATGACCCAGTTGAGCCCCATGGAACATGCCGGGCTTATCAATGCCTTCAGCGAGCTGGGCGACCAGATAGACGTATTGATTGTCGATACCGCCGCCGGCATTTCCGAATCGGTGGTGAGTTTTCTGCGGGCTTCCCAGGAACTGCTGCTGGTGGTGTGTGATGAGCCCACCTCCATCACTGATGCCTACGCACTGATCAAGTTGATGAACCGCGACTACGGCACCAACCGCTTCCGGATCCTCGCCAACCAGGTGCGCAATGAGCAGGAAGGTCGCCACCTGTTCGAAAAACTGACCCGTGTTACCGAGCGCTTCCTTGATGTAGCGCTACAATATGTGGGGATAGTGCCCTACGATGAGGCTGTGAAAAAAGCGGTTCAGCGACAGCGAGCGGTACTGGATGCCTACCCCCGGGCCAAGGCGTCCCTGGCCATCAAGGCACTGGCGGACAAAGTCGATAACTGGCCGCTGCCGTCTTCGCCCCGGGGACATCTGGAATTTTTTGTGGAGCGGCTCGTCGAAGTCTGAATCGGATCCTGTCAAACAACACCGGATACATGGCATTGGCGAACAACCTCGGTATCTACAACCAGTCTGGCACCCAGAGGCCCTCCCAGCTTGTGGAACAGCATGCGCCCCTGGTGAAGAAAATCGCCCTGCACCTGATGGCGCGGCTGCCAGCTTCTGTACAACTGGAAGACCTGATGCAGGCCGGCATGATCGGGCTCCTGGAAGCTGCCCAGCGATACAGCTCCACCCGCGGCGCCACCTTTGAGACCTACGCCGGCATCCGGATCCGGGGTGCCATGGTGGATGAGATCCGCAAGGGCGACTGGGTACCACGCTCTGTGCACCGGAACGCCCGCCGAATCTCCCAGGCCATCAAGGCCGTTGAAGACCGTCTTGGTCGTGAGGCGACCGACCTTGAAGTCGCCGATGAGCTGGGCATGGGCCTGACCGAATACCATTCATACCTTTCCGACGCCAACAGTGGCCGACTTTTTAGTCTCGATGAGCTCAATGAATCCGGAGAGCTGCCGATAGAAGAGACAGAGACCCAGGACAATCCCCTGGAAGGGCTGTCATCGGATGCCTTCCGACGCAGCCTGGCCGAGGCGATTGAGGATCTGCCGGAGCGCGAGAAACTGGTGCTGAGCCTGTACTACCAGGAGGAACTGAACCTCAAGGAGATCGGTGCGGTGCTTGGGGTCAGTGAGAGCAGGGTCAGCCAGATTCACAGTCAGGCGGCATTGCGACTGAGGAGCCGGTTGTCGGACTGGCACCAGGGTGCCGGTCGCTGAGAGCGCGCTGTGTGTCCGCACTCAGGCAGACTGTAGTTTTTGGTAACCGACGCTTTACAACCGTGGTAAAGGCCTGACAATAAGCGGTTAAAACAGCGGCCTGCTAGACTTCGAGCAGATAGGTCAAACGAATTCCGGGTGTTACTAACTGGAGGTCCCATTGGACAAGAACATGAAAATCCTCATTGTGGACGATTTTTCCACAATGCGACGGATCATCAAGAACCTGCTGCGTGATCTCGGCTTCACCAACACCGATGAAGCGGACGATGGCAACACCGCGCTACCGATGCTCAGAAGCGGCAAATACGATTTTCTGGTGACTGACTGGAACATGCCCGGCATGTCCGGTTTTGATCTCCTGAAGGCGGTCAGGGCCGACGAAAATCTCAAGACACTGCCGGTGCTGATGGTTACCGCGGAAGCCAAGCGTGACCAGATTGTCGCCGCGGCCCAGGCAGGTGTGAACGGGTACGTTGTCAAGCCGTTTACCGCCGCAGTGCTCAAGGAAAAGATTGAGAAAATCTTTGAAAGAATCCAGTAACCAGAGGTCGGATGGCTCTCATGAGCGATAGCAAACAGAACCATCGGGGCCTGGAACCGGAGGTAACGGAAAAACTCGAGCGGCAGGCCGCCGAGCTGGCGGAGAGCGTCAGCGCTGGTGATTATGCCAAGGCCATGACCCTGATCAATGAACTCAGCGAGGTTCGCGATCAGAGTCTGTATCGGGAGGTGGGCCGGCTGACCAGAAGCCTGCACGAAGCCATCCGGAACTTCCAGATAGATCCCCGAAATGCCGAACAGCAGGAGGCCCTGTCCAAAATGACAGACGCTTCCGACCGGCTTGAGTACGTGGTGCAGATGACCGGTGAGGCGGCTAACCGAACCATGGACCTGGTGGAAGAGACCATGCCGGTGGCCAATGCCCTGCGGGACGAAGCCGCGTCGCTTCGCGATGAATGGCAGCGCCTTCGTCGTCGCGAGATGCAGCCCGCGGAATTCCGGGAGCTGTACGGACGGATCGACCGGTTTTTTGTCAGCATGGCGACAGACGTCGACACCATGTACAACAACCTGTCGGAAATTCTTCTGGCCCAGGACTTCCAGGATCTGACTGGGCAGGTGATCCAGAAGGTCACCGCCCTGGTCAAGGAAGTGGAAGAGCAGATGCTTAGCCTGGTGGTCATGGCCAGCCATGTGGATCAGCTGACAGGCACTGTCCACCAGATTGAAGAGCGGCAGGAATCCGCGGAACAGGGTGTCGGGCCGCAGATCAAGGCCCACGAGCGGGAAGATGTAGTTTCGGGACAGGACGACGTAGACGACCTGTTGTCCAGTCTCGGTTTCTGATTAAAGAGGGTAACGCATGGCGTTCGATGCTGATGAAGAGATTTTGCAGGACTTCCTCGTGGAGGCCGGCGAAATACTCGAGAAGCTGTCAGAGCAGTTGGTAGACCTTGAGCGACATCCGGATGACAGTGATCTGCTCAACGCCATCTTTCGTGGCTTTCACACCGTAAAGGGGGGCGCCGGCTTCCTCCAGCTTGAGGCGCTGGTGAACTGCTGCCATTCGGCGGAGAACGTGTTCGATATCCTGCGCAACCACAAGCGCAAGGTGGATTCTGAGCTCATGGATGTGGTTCTGGAAGCCCTGGACCATGTGAACGCCATGTTCGAGCAGGTGCGCAACCACGAAGAGCTCACCCCGGCCCCGGACGAGCTGATTGCACGCCTCGATGCGTTTGCGCAGCCGGAATCCCAGGACGCTGCTGCCCCGGCGCAGCCCGCCGAGCCGACAGAGACCGCGGAAGCGGCCGAAGAGGGTGGGGATATCACCGACGATGAATTCGAGCAGCTGCTGGATGCGCTGGCCGATGAGCCGAAAGCCTCGACAACCGAAAAATCAGCGTCGGAAGCTAAGAGCAGCGACGCGTCCGGTGACGACGACATCACCGACGACGAGTTTGAGGCGCTGCTGGATCAGCTCCACGGCAAGGGGCAGTTTGCCGGTGCGCCGGCGGCCGATGAGCCGTCCTCATCCGGCAAGGATGAAACGGGCAATGCCGGGGAGCAGGCCGCCGACAAGTCGCCGGCTGGATCTGGATCTGGCGACGACCTGATTACCGACGACGAGTTCGAAAAACTGCTGGACGACCTTCACGGCAAAGGCGGTGGCCCCACGGCGGGAAAGGCCGACGGCCCGGCGAAGCCGGAAAAGCCCCGGGCTGCGGAACCGGATTCCTCCAAACCCAAGTCCGCCAAACCCGCTGAGCCAGCGAAGCCCGACGAAAAACCGGCTGCCAAGGGCGGTGCTGCACCCGCCATGCCGTCGCGGGAAAACGCCCCCGCGGCGGAGACCACCGTTCGGGTAGACACCAAGCGCCTGGACGACATCATGAATATGGTCGGCGAGCTGGTATTGGTGCGCAACCGCCTCCAGCGCCTGGGCGCTGAAAGCGAAGACGAACACATGCACAAGGCGGTTTCCAACCTTGATGTGGTAACCACCGATCTGCAGTCGGCAGTGATGCAGACCCGCATGCAGCCGATCAAGAAAGTGTTTGGCCGGTTCCCACGAGTGGTACGTGACCTGGCCCGGAGCCTCAAGAAAGAGGTCAATCTGGTCATGCACGGTGAGGAGACCGACCTGGACAAGAACCTGGTGGAGGCCCTGTCCGATCCCCTGGTGCATCTGGTTCGCAATTCCGTCGATCACGGTATTGAGTCGCCGGAGGTGCGGGAGAAGGCCGGCAAGCCCCGCCAGGGCACGGTCACCCTGTCAGCGGAGCAGGAAGGCGACCATATCCTGCTTTCCATTGAGGATGACGGTGCTGGCATGGATCCGGAGGTCCTGCGTCGCAAGGCCGTGGAGAAGGGCATCTACGACCAGGACGCGGCAGACCGGCTTACCAGGACCGAATGCTACAATCTGATCTTTGCCGCCGGCTTCTCCACCAAGGAGCAGATCTCCGACGTGTCCGGCCGTGGGGTCGGCATGGACGTGGTGAAGACCAAGATCGGCCAGCTCAACGGCCAGTTGAACGTTGAGTCCGAGCTGGGCAAGGGCTCGCGAATTGTCATCAAGGTGCCGCTGACCCTGGCGATCATGCCAACCCTGATGATCATGCTCGGCGACCAGTCGTTTGCCCTGCCGCTGGTGAACGTAGTGGAAATTTTCCACCTGGATCTGACCAAGACCAACATTGTTGATGGTCGCGAGTGCATCGTGGTTCGGGAACGGGTGTTTCCGCTGTTCCATATCAAGCGCTGGCTGGTTCGGGACGGCTCTTCCCAAGAGGTGCCGGAGAACGCCCATGTGGTGATTGTTGCCATGGGAACCAAGCAGGTGGGCTTTGTGGTTGACCAGTTGGTCGGACAGGAAGAGGTGGTAATCAAACCGCTGGGCCGCGCCCTCCAGGGAACCCCCGGCATGGCCGGTGCGACCATCACGGGCGATGGCCGGATTGCACTGATTATTGATGTTCCAAGCCTGTTGCAGCATTACGGCTGAGCTGAACCGCGCAGGTGATACCGGGCAGATAGCGAAGGATTGGGTAGGAGAATTGGATGACAGTTTCTGTCCTGGTCGTTGATGATTCAGGTTTTTTTCGAAAACGGCTGACGGAGATCCTGACCAGTTCCGGCCAGATCAAGGTGGTGGGTGCCGCCACTAACGGGCGCGAGGGTGTGGAGCTTGCAGAAAAGCTGCGTCCGGACGTGATCACCATGGACTACGAGATGCCGGTCATGGACGGCATCACCGCCGTGCGGGAGATCATGCGCAAGCGCCCGACACCGGTACTCATGTTCTCGTCCCTTACCTACGAGGGAGCACGGGTCACCCTGGACGCGCTTGAGGCGGGAGCAGTGGACTTCCTGCCCAAGAATTTCGAAGAGATTGCGCGCGACAACAGCCAGTTACAGAAAATCCTCATCGACCGGATTCTGGACGTGGCTCGCAGCCGGCCCGGTAACAAGGCGGCGCCAGCCGCTCCCGGGCCGTCGGCGCCGTCAGGCCGGGAGCCATCTCCGGCGTTGCGGTCCCGAACGGCGTCGGTGGAACGGCCTCGTTCCTCACTGCGGGAACGGCCCGCCACCCCGGCACCGGTCGGCGACGCAGAGACTGGCCGGCGCCCGGTCCGGCGTGGCCCCGCCAGGCATTACGCCGTGGTGGGTATTGGCACCTCCACTGGTGGACCGGTGGCCCTGCAGAGGGTGCTGACGGCTCTGCCGGCCTCGTTTCCGGCGCCCCTGGTGCTGGTTCAGCATATGCCGGCCAGCTTTACCCCCGCCTTTGCCGAACGGCTGAACAAGTTGTGTCAGATTGAAGTGCGGCAGGCCGAAGATGGCGATGTGCTCCGGCCCGGACTTGCATTGCTGGCGCCGGGCGGCAAGCAGATGATGATCGAGAACCGGAGCGGCCAGGCCAGGGTTCGCATACTGCCCGGGGACGAGCGCCTCAATTACAAACCTTGCGTGGATGTCACTTTCGGTTCGCTGGCTCGCAGCTTTCCCGGCAAGACCCTTGGTGTGATCCTTACCGGCATGGGCTCGGATGGCAAGGAAGGTTGCCGGCTGATGAAACAGAGCGGATCAGACGTCTGGTCCCAGGATGAGAAATCCTCGGTCATTTACGGCATGCCCATGGCCGTGGCCAAGGCGGGTCTGACCGACGAAGTGCTGTCACTGGATGACATCGGCCCCCGGTTGATCGAGGGCGTTAGCTGATGGATATCCTCTCCCTGCTCGGGGTTGTTCTCGGTTTTGCCGCGATCCTCGGTGGCAATCTGCTTGAGGGCGGTGCCCTCGCATCGCTGTTCAATGCCCCGGCGGCGATCATAGTGATCGGTGGCACACTCGCGGCAACCATCCTGCAGACGTCCTGGCCCATGCTCAAGCGGGCCTTCAGCCAGGTGCGCTGGGTGTTCGTGCCGCCGTTCATCAGCCTGGAGGACGGCATTGGCAAAGTGATCGACTGGAGTGTGAAAGCGCGGAAACAGGGGCTTCTGGGGCTTGAAGGGCTGGCAGAGCGTGAGCCGGAATCCTTCGCCCGCAAGGGATTGCAACTGCTGGTGGACGGTGCCGAACCGGAAACCATTCGCAGCATCATGGAAGTGGATCTGGAATCCCGGGAACAGCGGGATCTGGAATCAGCCAGGGTGTTTGAGGCCATGGGGGGCTATTCGCCCACCATCGGTATCATCGGTGCGGTCATGGGTCTGATTCAGGTGATGACCAATCTGGAAGATCCTCAGTCCCTGGGCAGCGGTATTGCCACTGCTTTTGTGGCCACCATTTACGGTGTTGCCCTGGCCAACCTGCTGTTCTTCCCTGTGGCCAACAAGATGCGGGGCATTGTGCGCGAGCGCACCCGCTACGAAGACATGATGATTGACGGCATTATTGCCATCGCCGAAGGCGAAAACCCGAAATCCATCGAATTGCGGCTGCGGGGCTTCCTGCAGTGAGCGCACGCAGGCCAACTTATGAGGCGCCGTAGGCAAGCCCAGGACGATCTGCACAACAAAGAGCGCTGGCTGATTTCCTACGCCGATTTCATCACGCTCCTGTTCGCCTTTTTCGTGGTGATGTATTCGGTGTCCTCGGTGAACCAGGGCAAGTATAAAGTACTCTCCGAAACCATGACCGGCGTCTTCAACGCGCCCCAGCGGTCCTTCCAGCCCATTGAGGTGGGAGACCAGCCCCGGCGGTCCCTCGAGGCTCCAGCCGAAGACGTGATTCCTCCGACGGTAACGGAAGCCCCGCAGAACCCCGAAATGGACGCCCAGGCCCGGACTGAAGCCCTCAGCGCAATGGCCGACCAGCTGGCACTGGAATTTGATGAGCTGATCAACCAGGGGGTAGTGACCCTGGAGACCAGCGACCGCTGGCTCGAGCTCAATCTGCCGAACAGCCTGTTGTTTGGCAGTGGCGATGCCGAGCCTCATTACGATGCCTTTGAAGTGGTCGAGAAGATTGCCACGGTTCTGAATAACCGGGACAACGCCGTGAAGGTTGAGGGCTTTACCGATAACCAGCCGATCAACAGCTCCCGCTTTCCATCCAACTGGGAACTGTCCGCAGCCAGGGCGGCGGCGGTCGTCCGGATGCTGGTGATGGAAGGCATTGAGCCGGAGCGTTTGGCGGCGGTTGGCTATGGCCAGTACCAGCCGGTAGCCCGTAATGACACCGAAGCGGGACGGCAAAGGAATCGCCGGGTGGTATTGCTGATTTCCCGGGATGCCAGTATCCGGGGCGCGATGCGCTGACAGTTCTCCTCGGCAGATGCGTATATGCCGGTTGGCATGGTTCCTGTATTACTTCCGGTTAATATCAAACGACGGCAACCGCTTGCCGGTAATCCTGTTCGCCGTTCGTTCAAGTTGCCCGCAGACTGGCCGATAACCCCTCAGGTACGCGCCGCGGGCTGTCGGCGAAATGACCTGTCTTCTGGAGAACCAAAGCGTGCGAATCTGGGCAGTAGCCAATCAGAAAGGTGGTGTGGGTAAAACGACAACCGTGGTCACCCTCGGCGGATTACTTGCCGAACGTGGCAAACGGGTACTAGTCGTTGACCTGGACCCCCACGGCTCGCTGACCAGCTGGTTTGGTTACGATCCGGATACCATTGCCCACAGTGTGTTCGACCTTTTCCAGCACCAGGGCAAGGTGCCACAGGGACTGCCAGCCCAATTGATCACGGAGACCAGCTGCAAGGGACTCTCCCTGCTGCCGGCCAGCGCAGCGCTGGCGACTCTCGAGCGCCGCATGATTGGCGTTGAGGGGATGGGGTTGATCGTTTCCCGGGCATTGACTCAGCTGTGGGACGACTTTGACTACGTGCTGCTGGACAATACCCCGTCACTGGGCGTTCTTATGGTAAACGCCCTGGCCGCGGCCCAACACCTTATTATCCCCGTGCAAACGGAGTTCCTGGCCATCAAGGGCCTGGAGCGGATGTTGCACACGCTTCAGATGATCATGCGATCCCAGAAGAATTCACTTGCCTACACCATTGTGCCGACCCTGTACGATCGCCGTACCCAGGCGTCGGTGAAAAGCCTCAACCTGTTGCGCAAGACCTACCGGGACACACTCTGGCAGTTTGCGATTCCGGTGGATACCAAGTTCCGGGATGCCAGCCAGGCAGGCGTGGTCCCGTCCGCGCAGGATGCGGAAACCCATGGCGTTCGGGCCTACAGCCATCTGTTGGACGATCTGATGTCGCGGATTGGCCAGGTGAGGGAGCGTCAGCATGGCTGACGAAAAGTTGACACGGCTGGCGGATCCGGAAACCGCGATCGCCAGTTACCTGGACGAGTTGCTTCACACCGCCACAGATACCGCCCGGCGTGAGGAAGGTTCCGAATCCCTGGCGCCGGAAGCTGCACCAACGAAACCGGCACCCGCGCCTCGCCCGGCCGTTACCGCCGAAAAACCGGCACCTAAGCCGGAGCCAGCCAGGCCGGAGCCAGTCAGGCGGGTCAGGGCGACACCCCCGGAACCGGCCAGAGCAAAGACGCCGGTGGCCCCTCACATTGCGGAGCCGGTGGTCCAGAAAGCAGAGAAGGCCACGGCCGAACCAGCGCCTGTGGCGCCACCGCCCCGGCCTGAGTGGTCGGACAAGCCGTTCGAGTGCCTGATCTTCACGGTGGCGGGGCTGCAGTTGGCCGTGCCGTTAATACTGTTGGGCGCGATTCACCGGATTGAGGACGAGATCCGCCCGATTCCCGGCAGCCCCCGATGGTACATGGGCATTCGGGCCGATCGTGACCAGAACCTGCGGGTGGTGGACACCGCCGAGTGGATCATGGCCGGGCGGGTTCCGGAAAATGCCCGGGACAATTACCGGTTTGTGATTCGGCTCGATAACAGCGACTGGGGCCTGGCCTGCGACGATGTGGCCCAGTCCTTCACGCTGAAGCCCGAGGAAGTGCGCTGGCGAACTGCCCGCAGCAAACGGCCCTGGCTGGCCGGAACCGTGATTGATCACATGTGCGCACTGATTGACGTTCGCACCATGGCCGACTTGCTGATCAGGGCGGAAAGAGAGCACCATCTGGACTTGAGCTGAAGCAAACAACCGTTACCGAATGAAACCGAGCCTAGCTGGCACGGTTTGTGCCCTTAACTATAGTATTGGGCACTGATGATAATTTTTTGACGATCAGGTTGCCCGCCGGGCAGCCCCAGAGGAGAAACATCGCTATGGCATCCCCGAGCGGAAAAACCAATCAGGCCCAGGACGACCAGGTACTGCAATACGTTACCTTCAGGCTGGATGATGAGACCTACGGTCTGAATGTCATGCAGATCCAGGAAGTGCTGAGATACACCGAGATTGCGCCGGTTCCCGGTGCCCCGGACTACGTACTCGGCATTATCAACCTGCGGGGTAACGTGGTTACGGTCATCGATACCCGCCGCCGTTTCGGTCTGGCGGATGCGGAAGTGACCGACGCCACCCGGATTGTGGTGATGGAATCCGCCAATCAGGTCATGGGTATTCTGGTGGATTCGGTGGCCGAAGTGGTTTACCTGAAGTCCAGTGAAATTGAGACCGCACCGAACGTGGGTAACGAGGAAAGTGCCAAGTTTATCCAGGGCGTGTGCAACAAGGATGGCGAACTGATCATACTGGTCGAGTTCGACAAGATGCTGTCAGACCACGAGTGGGCTGAAATCGCGGCACTGTAACCGGGGCAACCCGCCCAGCGCCCTCCGATGGATGCCTTCCGTGGCCACAAACGGGAGACATCCGTCATGTTTGCAGAAATTCCGTCATACCTTCCCTGGGCCCTGACCGTCACCGCACTGTCCCTGGTTTTCGTGCAGGGATTGATGCAGCGGCGCCAGATCCGCAGCCTGCGCGACCAGCTCAAAAACCGGTGCGATACGCTGGGGCGGGAATTGCACGCCACCACCAGCGGCAGCATGGGCGTGGGCCAGCGTCTCGTTAGCTGCGAGCGACAGCTCCACGAATTGCGCAGCACGCTGGATGAAATGCGACAGAACGATCCGCTGCGGATTTCCTATGATGAGGCCTCCCGCCTGGTTGATCTCGGTGCTGATATCGACGATCTTATGAACACGTGCGGAATATCCCGTCCCGAGGCCGAGCTGGTGTCAGCGCTCAGGAAGCGTCAGGCGGCGTAGCGCCGCGGCGCCTTTCCTCGGGCGTGAAACCCCGGATGTGGAAGGCGAACGCCAGGATCTCCGCAATTACCCGGTACAGCGACTCCGGAATCTCCTCGTTCAGCGACAGTCGGGCAAGGATGCTCGCCAACTCGGCGTTTTCATACAGCGGCACGCCATGGTCGCGGGCAATGCGAATGATTTCTTCGGCCAGTTCGTGGGTGCCGGTGGCGCTGATAGTCGGGGCCCGCTCGCCATCATAACGCAGCGCCACTGCGGCGCGACTGCTGAAGTCCTGATCTGTACTCATGCCCGGGTATCCACCAGTCGATGTTCCAGACGGGTAACGCTGCCCTGAGGGGTCCCCCTCCGGCATTCAAGATCCGACACTTCCAGCCCCAGGTCGGTGAGGCTTTGCCGCAACAGCGGCAGTTCTTCGTTGACCCGTTGAAGGGTACTCTGTTTTTCTGCCCACACCCGGGCACTGACCGACTGCTGGCGGAGGGCCACATCGAAATGCAGGGGGCCTGCTTCGTCGAGATCCATGGCCAGCGACAGGCGCCACTCGGCAACCGCTGCGGCCGGAGTCTTGTGATCCGATTCCTTGTTCTCCGGGTACTGTTCAATCCTGAGCTGGGCCAGCCTGGGCTCATGCTGCGGGGTTAGCCAGGGCAAGTCGAGCAACAGGGTGGACGCCGGAGCACCAGCCTCGGCGCCGCCCCGGGCCGTGAGCGCCTGGCTGTGCAACTGGTTGACGGTGATACGGTTCAGCATACCGGCCAGCAGCCGGAGCATCTGCCCGGCCGTTGCCGGCTCGCCACCTGCTGTTGGCTGGGGCGTTGTCAGAGGTTGGGGAAATTGCAGGGGGGCCCGCATCAGATCGGCAGTCGCCAGTGGCGTGAGACGGTTGAACTGCTCTGGAGGCTGACCTTGCTGGGCCAGTAGCGAGGTCACAATCCGCCCGAGGGCGAGCTTCAGATCCGGAAGCTGGGGTGAGGGCGCCTGGGCCAGTCGTGATTCGGCAAACAGGCCGCTTTCCGACATCCACTGGCGCACTTGCCTTGCGATCTGTGGCTGGGTACCGTCGCCGGGCGACAGGCTGGTACTGCCCGGCAGTCGGGACAGCATCTGCTCAACGGCCTGCCGGGCTGCTTCCGGCAGAGGCTGAGGTATGCGGGCGGAGGGGAGTTGGCCCGGCAACGGATCCGGTTTCAGTCCCTGTTTGAGAGCCCCCAGTAACTGTGCCAGCCCGGCGTCCAGACTCTGTTGCCAGGGCAATCGCTGCGCCATGGCGCGCGCTATTCCGGCCTCCGGAGCTGGTGCCAGTTTGCCCATCAACTGCAGCTCGTTGCCGGCCCGCATCACTTTGACCCAGTCGCCCGCGGCAAACTCGGTTTTACCGGTGGCGGCCTGTACCAGCAGGGATTTGCCTCGCACATCCAGCAGCAAATCGGTGCCTTTGCCCCCTTGTTGCTGGATGATTTCCGCCACCCGGGCCAGGGTGGTCTCCCGGTTGGCGAGCTGGAGCTGGTCCAGCAACTGCCTCGCCGAGGCGGGGGTTATTGGCTGCCCGCTCGGGCCCGGACCTGCGGCCGGTTCGCCGGAACCGCTGGTCGGTGTCTGCCCGGTTCTGGTTGTCGAAACGGGCTGAGGCTGGGGTGCCGGAGGCTGTTGTCCGCTGGGTAGTTTCATCGCCACCGAATTGATGTTGAACAAGAGTAATCGGCACGGGCTTTCGCTATAATACGCCGCGCCGGCCGGCCGCACCTGTTTCGCCACTGACTCAAGGGTAGCGCTGGCAGCGGCTGTGAATACACCCGATGCCGTCAACACGCGCATCGTCCTGGTTACGGGGACCTGATGTCTGAGCCGTTATTACAGGCTGTCGACCTGCAGTGCGAACGGGATGAACGATTACTTTTCCGCGATCTTTCGTTCTCCATAGTGCCCGGTACGGTCACCCGTGTCGAGGGCCCCAACGGCTCTGGCAAGACGACGCTTTTGCGGATTCTCGCCGGCCTCAACGACGCCTGGTCAGGGCAAATTCTCTGGTGTGGCGCGCCCAGGTCTGCCAGCCGGGAAGCGTTCCTGCGCAATACCCTTTACCTTGGCCACCGGCCGGGCATCAAGTCGCTGCTGACGCCCGTCGAGAATCTGCGTGCGCTCACCGCCGGGCGGCGGCCCCTGCCGGACAGGGTCCTGCGTCAGGCACTGGCGGGTACCGGCCTGGCGGGCTTCGAGGATGTGCCCTGCCGTACCCTGTCCGCTGGCCAACAACGGCGGGTTGCATTGGCACGTTTGCTGGTGGCGGACGAACCGCTCTGGCTGCTGGACGAGGTCTTTACTGCCATCGACCTGGAGGGCGTCATTGCGATCGAGTCGCTGCTTCAACAGCGTGCGGCCGAGGGTGGAGCGGTGGTGGTGACCACCCACCACGAACTCAAATTACCCGGTATGCAGCGCATCGTACTCGGGGAAGGGGGCGTTTCATGAACGCGGCTAACCAGCCTTTCCTGGCACTCCAGCATGAGACTCCTGGCGTATTGTCCGCCATGGTTGCGGTTTTCAGCCGGGATCTGCGAGTGGCGCTCCGGCAGCGTCAGGACCTTCTCAATCCCTTGCTGTTCTTCGTAATGGTGGTGGCACTTTTTCCCCTGGGAGTCAGTCCGGAAGTGTCATTTCTGAAGGAGGCCGGAGCAGGTATCCTGTGGGTTGCGGCGTTGCTCTCGGTTCTGCTGTCGCTGGATCACCTGTTCCGGCACGATTTTGATGACGGCACCCTCGAGCAGCTGGTGTTGCAGCCCCATCCGCTGTTCTTGCTGGTGCTGGCCAAAACCGCGGCGCACTGGGTGCTGACCGGGCTGCCACTGGTAGCCCTGGCGCCGGTTCTCGGCGTAATGGTGCATCTGGACGGGAACTCCATCGGAGTTTTGTGTCTAACGCTGCTGATCGGTACACCGGTGTTGAGTCTGATCGGTTCCATCGGCGCTGCATTGACTCTTGGATTGCGCTCGGCAGGCGTGCTCTTGTCCCTGCTGATCATTCCGCTGTACATTCCCGTGCTGATTTTTGGCACGGGCACCGTGGCTTCGGCCGCAGAGGGCGCCCCGGTGGCTGCCTATATGGCCCTGATGGGGGCTCTTCTGGTGCTGGCACTGACCCTGGCACCCTTTGCGTCGGCGGCGGCACTTCGAATCAGCCTGTCGAACGGATGAAACAAGCTTACGGTAAGACGGTGACCATCTGATGTGGCAATTTTTTCACAAGCTGGGCTCGCCCAAATGGTTCTTCGGCATAGCGACCCGGCTCATGCCCTGGCTGCTGGTTGGTGGTGTTGCGCTGCTGCTGACTGGCATTGTCTGGGGGCTGGCGTTCGCTCCCAAGGATTATCTGCAGGGTAACAGCTACCGGATTATCTTCATCCACGTACCCACCGCGTTTCTGGCCCAGTCGGTGTATGTCATGATGGCCGTTGCCGCGGTGGTAACCCTGGTATGGCGCATGAAGCTGGCCGATGTCTTTGTGAAGGCGGTGGCGCCCGTGGGCCTGGTTCTCTGCTTCCTCTCGCTGTTTACCGGTGCCGTGTGGGGAAAGCCGACCTGGGGCACCTGGTGGGTGTGGGATGCAAGGCTGACCTCCATGCTGATCCTGTTGTTCCTTTACGGTGGTGTGATCGCGCTTGACCGGGCCATCAACGACGAGAAGTCGGCAGCCCGGGCTGTGGCCGTGCTGGTACTGGTGGGCGTGGTGAACATTCCGATCATCCAGTACTCGGTGGAGTGGTGGAATACCCTGCATCAGCCTTCCACGTTCAAACTGACCGAGAAACCGGCGATGCCAGCGGAGATGTGGGTGCCTTTGCTGCTATCGGTGCTGGGGCTGTACCTGCTGTTTGGCTGGCTGGCCTGTCTGCGCATGCAAACCGAGATTCTGCTCAGGGAGCAGCGCACCCGCTGGGTAAAAGAATTTGTGATGGCCGGGAGGGGCTGACCAATGGCGTTTGATTCCTTTTCGGCATTTGTGGTGATGGAGGGTCATGGACCCTATGTCTGGGCGTGCTACGGCGTTTTTTTCCTGCTGATGATCGGTTTGATGGCCATCTCGCTTCGCCGCAGAAGGGCTGTGATCGAGTCCTGTCGGCGCGGGTTTGAGCACCAGGCGGACGGGCACAGCCAGCAGGCTTCGCAACAGCCGGTGGCGGCCTTCACCCGGATCAAGGTTTCCCAAGACTGAGTGGCAGGTATCTGATGCATCCTATCCGAAAAAAAAGGCTGACCATTGTGCTTTTTCTGGTGCTGGGGCTGGGGCTGGCCGTGGGGCTGACCACCTACGCCCTGAGGCAGAACATCAATCTTTTCTACGATCCCAGCCAGATCTCCGCCGGCGAAGCACCGGTCGATGTGCGGATACGTGCCGGCGGCATGGTGGAAGAGGGCTCGGTAAAGCGTGATCCGGACAGCCTTCGGGTAGAGTTCCGGGTGACGGATTTCAATGCCTCGGTGCCGGTTGAATACACCGGTATTCTGCCGGACCTGTTTGCCGAGGGGCAGGGTGTTGTGGCCATGGGCCGGCTGGACGCCAACGGGCGCTTTGTCGCCGATCAGGTGCTGGCCAAGCATGACGAGAACTATATGCCACCGGAAGTGGCCGATGCCCTGGAAAAGGCGTCCAAAGGACAGCACAAGGCCGGTGGCACCGCTGACACCGTATCCTATTGAACGACTCAACTGACAGCCTGGCTTCTGGAGGGCTTTGATGTATCCCGAACTCGGACAGCTCGCACTGATTCTCGCGCTGTTGCTGGCAGTACTCCTCTCCGTGGTACCCCTGGCGGGCTCACTGACCGGCCGTGACAATCTTCAGGCGTTTGCCAGGCCCCTGGCCTCTGGCATGTTTGTTTTCATTGGCCTGGCGTTCGCTCTGCTGACCCACGCCTTTGTCACCGATGACTTCTCCGTGGCCTACGTGGCCAACAATAGCAACAGCATGTTGCCCTGGTACTACAAATTCAGTGCTGTGTGGGGCGGTCATGAGGGCTCGCTGCTGCTCTGGATCCTGATGCTGGCGGGCTGGACCCTGGCTGTGGCCATCTTCAGCCGCCGTCTGCCTTCGGTGATGATTTCCCAGGTGCTGTCAGTGCTGGGTATGGTGACCGTCGGTTTCCTGCTGTTCATCGTGATCACCTCCAACCCGTTTGATCGTCTGCTGCCGAATGTGCCCGCCGATGGCGCCGACCTGAACCCGCTGCTCCAGGACTTTGGCCTCATCGTTCATCCGCCCATGCTGTACATGGGGTACGTCGGCTTTGCCGTGGCCTTTGCCTTTGCGGTGGCCGCGCTGATCAATGGCCGACTGGATGCAGCCTGGGCACGTTGGTCCCGACCCTGGACCACGGTGGCCTGGGCCTTCCTGTCGCTGGGCATTGCGCTTGGCAGTTGGTGGGCCTACTACGAGCTCGGCTGGGGCGGCTGGTGGTTCTGGGACCCGGTTGAAAACGCCTCGTTGTTGCCCTGGTTGTCTGGAACCGCGCTGATGCACTCGCTGGCGGTGACCGAAAAACGCGGCGTATTCAAAAGCTGGACCGTCCTGCTGGCCATCGTTACCTTCGCCCTCAGCCTGCTGGGCACTTTCCTTGTGCGTTCCGGCGTGCTCACCTCGGTTCATGCGTTCGCCTCGGATCCCGAGCGCGGTACCTTCCTGCTCGGACTGCTCGCGGTCACGGTGATTGCCAGCCTGGCGCTCTATGCCTTCCGGGCGCCGGTGGTTCATGTACGCTCCCGTTACGGCTCTCTCTCAAGGGAGGTTTTCCTGTTGCTGAACAACGTGCTGCTGGTGTCCGCCACGCTCCTGGTCGCCGTCGGCACCCTGTATCCGTTGGTTCTGGACTACCTGGAGCTGGGCAAACTGTCCATTGGCGAACCCTTCTTCAACCTGACGTTCAGTCCGCTGGCCGTTGCCACCGGTCTCCTGTTGGGCGCCGGTATCTTCTCCCGCTGGAAGAAAACCGACGGTGGCTGGCTGGCGCGCAAGCTGCTCTGGCCCCTGGCGGTCAGTACTCTGGCCACCACGGCCATTCTGATCGGTTATGGCGGATTCAAGCCCTGGGCGTTCATCGGTGTGTTCACGGCGCTTTGGGTGACCTTGGCCACTCTCTGGGATCTGTGGGACAAGTCGTCCTCGCGCAAAGGACGCCTGCACGGACTCAGAAGACAGTCCCGCAGTTACTATGGCATGGTGCTGGGCCACCTGGGTCTGGCCATCACCATGGCCGGTGCCACCGTGGTGTCCAACTACGGCATAGAACGGGATGTCCGCATGGTGCCGGGGGACGTGGCAAAGGTGGGAGACTACCAGTTTGCGTTCAAAGAAATCGGCGCCCGGCAGGGCCCTAACTTCAGCGCCCAGTACGGCACCTTCGAGGTAATGCTGGACGGCGAGCGCGTCGCGGTTCTGCACCCGGAGAAGCGCCAATACCCGGTGGGCATGAGTGTGATGACCGAGGCCGACATTGACGCCGGTCTGTTCCGTGACATTTTCGTGGCCATAGGCGAGCGCATTACCGATGAGGCCTGGGCCATACGGCTGCAGTACAAGCCGCTGGTACGCTGGCTTTGGCTGGGCGCCCTGTTCATGGCGGCCGGTGGCTTCCTGGCCATTGCCGATCGGCGCTACCGAATCAAGGAACGTGCCTCGGAGCGGGCGCCGTCCCCAGTCTCTGAAAGCGGATCTGGTGCCTCGGCGGGAGCGGTTTCATGAAGCGCTTTCTGTTGTTCCTGCCTTTGCTGGTTGCCCTGGTTATCGGGATTGTCCTCTTTGCCGGGATTGGCAAGGACCCGACCAGGCTGGAATCGGTGCTGGTGGGCAAGCCCGTTCCGGAATTCAGTCTCAAGGACCTGCACGATCCCGAGGTTCAGCTGACCAGCGAGCTGTTCCGGGGCCAGGTCACCCTGCTGAATGTCTGGGGAACCTGGTGCCCGGCCTGCCGGGACGAGCATGACGACCTCATGTGGCTGGCGAAGGAAAAGAACGTGGCCATTATTGGCCTGAACTACAAGGATGACCGGGACGAGGCGTTGGCCTGGCTGGACCGCCTGGGCGATCCGTACCAGAGCGTTATCTACGACCCCAGAGGCACACTGGGGTTTGATCTGGGCGTCTACGGCGCACCGGAAACCTTCGTGATCGACGCCTCTGGCGTGGTCCGGTATCGCCACGTGGGTGTGGTCAACGAGACCGTCTGGGAGCAGACCCTGCTGCCGGTGGTGAACGAGGCGCGGGGGAACGGATGATGGCCCGCAGTCTGATCGTTGCCCTGGTTCTGCTCTTTGCGGCCGGCGCGATGGCCGAAGTAGCCGATGTCTATGATTTTGCAGACCGGGCCGAGGAACAGCGCTACCAGGAGCTGATTTCCGAGCTGCGTTGCCCGAAGTGCCAGAACCAGAACATTGCGGATTCCAACGCGCCCATTGCCAAGGATATGCGGGATGAGGTGTACCGCATGATGCAGGACGGTGCGAGCAATCAGGAGATCACTCAGGCACTGGTGGCACGCTTCGGCGAATTCGTCCGCTACAAGCCGGAACTCGACAGCCGTA
This sequence comes from Marinobacter sp., assembly GCF_041984545.1. Taxonomy (GTDB): domain Bacteria; phylum Pseudomonadota; class Gammaproteobacteria; order Pseudomonadales; family Oleiphilaceae; genus Marinobacter. The sequence goes on from NZ_JBHIXV010000016.1 coordinate 41,095, forward strand.
CCTTCCTGCTGTGGGCAACGCCCGCCATTGCTGTGTTGGGCGGATTGCTGGTGGTGGCTGGCGTCGTGATTCGTGGGCGCCGCGTTGCCGCCGGACAGCCGGCCCTGAGCGCCGAAGAAAAAGCGCGGGCCGATCGCATGCTTGCGGACGGCGACGAGCAGCGCCGCTCCTGATTGACAACAGGGCACACCGGCGACAGGCGATGCTTTGTAAGTCCTTCTCCCATTGAACCATTCTGAATCTGTGACTGAGACTTCATGACCAACACTTTCTGGATTGCCGCAACGGTACTTATCATCCTGGCCCTGGCGTTCGTGCTTTATCCGGTGTTTTTCCACAGGACCAGCGCCAGAAAGCAGGCCGATCTGAAAAACCAGAACCTGATGGCCTACCGCACAAGGATGAAGGAGCTGGACAACGAATATGACGCCGGCATCCTGGATGACGACAACTACCGTCAGCTCAAGGAAGAGCTGGCTGGCAGCATGCTTGACGATGTGCCCGAGAACATGACCTCCCGGCCGGTGGTGAGCGGAAGGAAAAGCGCCATGGCGGTGGCCCTGGTGTCGATCCTGCTGATTCCTGCTGCCGCGGTTTTCCTTTATGAGCGTTGGGGCGCCATGGACCGGGTGGAGCAGTTCCTCACCATGCAGGACATGGCCAGTTCCGATGAGGCCCGACAGGCCCAGATGGCCGACCTGTCGCAGCAACTGAGGGAGCGCTTGCTCGCCAGCCCGGACAACCCCGAAGGCTGGGCCATGCTCGGCCGCACCTATATGCGCCTGGAGAACTATGAAGACGCGGCCTGGGCCTTCCGGCAACTGGCCACCAACGTCAACGGGGACCAGCGCGCCCAGGCGGTTGCATACGGGTTGGCCGCCCAGGCGCTGTTCTTTCAAAGCCAGGGCACGATGACCGATGAAGTACGAGCGGCCATCGATCAGGCTCGCCAGCTGAATCCGGACGAAGTGAATGCCCTCGGGTTGCTGGGGATCAATGCTTTCAGCCAGGACAATTATCGCGAGGCTATACGCTACTGGGAGCGGATCGAAACGGTTGCCCCGGATCACCCCCAGTTGCCGTCCATCCGTGAGGGAATTCGCGAGGCCTATACCCGCCTGGGTGAACAGCCACCCGCGCCGAAAGGCGAGCCTGGGCCTTCTGGCCCGGGGGTCACTGTTCAGGTAACGCTGGCTGATAATTTTAAGGGCCAGGTTCCGGACGACACCACGCTGTTTGTGTTTGCCCGCGAAGCGGGGAGCAGGCAAGGGCCGCCGCTGGCGGTGGCTCGGCTGACGGCGGCGCAGCTACCGGCAAAAATTCGCCTGGACGACCGTTACGCCATGTCGCCCCAGGCCAGTATTTCCGGCGCCCGTGAAGTGATGTTGACCGCCAGGCTCAGCCGTTCCGGTAACGTTGCCGCCCAGGCCGGTGACTGGCAGGGCAGCACGGATTCTCCGGTGCCTGTGCTCGAAGACCAGGGAACCCCCGTTGAGCTGGTGATAGATCAGCAATTGATTGACTGACGGCTGTCGGGCTGCCCCCGGGCGGCGTCAGCCGAGGCCCTGGGGGTACAACGGCGGCAGGTCGGAGTCGTCGTCTGTTGCCCGGGATTGGCGTATTTCCTGAAGTGATTTTGCCAGCAGCCGGCCGTCCCATGGGGCTGGTTCCTGCCCGCCTGGATCAGGCGCAAACAGCCGGGCCTGCAGACGTCGGATTTCCGCGAGCAGGGTGCTGTGCCCGTAGTATTGGGCCACCTCGGCTGCTGAATGGAAGCCTTGCCCGGGCGCCCTCAGGTTGGCCCAGGCCACCAACAGCTCTGGCGCCGCTGGCGACCCGTCACGGGCGGCCCGAATCAGCCGTTCAAAAACTGCCCGCTCGTTGGCATCGTCCATGACCCCGCCCGGTCCGATGTCGCGCTGGCGAGAATGCTTACGGGAGTACCACCAGGCCAGCGCCGTGATCAGCCAGAGCAACGCCAGGCCCAGACTGGTCCAAAGCCACGGGTTGTCGGTTGCTGACGCAGCCTGAGCAGCACTGGCGTTGGCTTGTTCCGGGGTGCCCGGATTCGCGCTGGTTGCAGCAGCTTCTGCCTGGGCGTTGGTGCCCGGCGCCGCCCCGGCTTCAGTTACCGTGAGGGTCCGCGCAGGAATGACGGCAACGCGTTCACGGTCGGCCTCGGTGTCCCACCAGGGAATACGAATGGCCGGCAGGGTCATGGTGCCGGGTTGCACGGGTACCAGGGCAACCGACTGGCTCAGGGACGATGTCAGGCCGGTAGGGGTGGTTTCAGTGTTCCGCTCCGGCGCCTCCGGATAGCTCCGAAGGCCGTCGGGAACCTGATCGGGCAGAGGCGGTAACGTCTCGGAGGGCAGGCCGGCGGCGGTCATCCGGATTTCGCGGGTCAGGTTTTCCCCGGTGGTCACTTCCAGGCTGGGTGGCAGGCCAGATTCTTCCAGTGCCAGTCCGGTCGCAGGCAGCCAGGTCTTGCCGCTGAACTGCGCTGGAACGTCCTTCACCGGTACCTCGAACAATTCCTCACTGTCTCTCAGAAACTTGAGCTTGCCGGCGCTATCCCGCATCTGGCCCTCGAACCGGATGGGTGGCAGTTTCAGCATGCCGGGGCGCTGGGGAAACAGAGCGTAGCGTCGCTCCACAACGCGATAACGCAAACCATCCCGATACTGGGACGATTCCTGTTGCCGGCCCAGAGATTCGATGATCACATGGGGATGATCGGGTTCGGACAACTCGCCCCGAATCAGATTGCCCCGGAAAAACAGCCGAACGGTCAGGATCAGCTGCTCCTGGACGTACACCTCTGCCTTGTCTGCAGAGAGCTCGATGAAACTGTCCCGGCCGGTTGCCGCCTGGTTCGGCGGCGTGCCGTCCACCACTTCGATGGTCACCGGCTCGGACACCGATTCACGGAACTTGAGCGCCGGAATGGTCAGCTCGCCGGTCTTTTTGGGCGCCAACTGGTAGGTCCAGGTGATTTCGCCCACCATCCGGCTGTTCACGGTGCGGATACTGTATTGCTGGTTTCTGGCCAGGATCTCGAAATCAGGCTCGACCTTTTCGATGTTGGGGGAGGGCAGGTTCGACATGTCAAAATCGAACAGGTTGCTGAGATTGATGTCGATTTCCATGCTGCCCTTGACGGTCAGCGTCAGGACCTCGCCCTCGTACAACCGCGTCCTGTCCGGTTCAACGGTAAGTTGCTGGGACTGCGCCTGGGCCGGAAGCCCGATGGCCGCCAGCCACAACAGGCAGAGGATCGATATAAAGATCCGCTTTACCATGGTGTATCCCCTTCATCGGATGGAGTCTGGCGCTGCTGATACTGCTGCAGGAACTTGCGTTGCAGAAGCCCGCCCGGGTTGTCGGGTACCCGCCTGAGCCACTGTTCCTGGCTTTGTGTCAGGGGTGTTTCGGAAATCTGGGCGGGCGCCTGGTTCTCGCCATTTTCTGTTCCCGCTTCGCCTGAAGGTTCCCCGCGGGGCTCCCTCTCGCCTTGGGGTTCTTCCGGAGAGCTGTCGCCGTCCTCGCCCTGTTTGCCCTGGCCTTGAGTGTCTTGTCCCTCATTACGCTGGCCCTGGGTGTCGCTGGTCTCATTTCCGGGATTCTGATTACCCTGGTCCTGGCTATTCTGATTCTGCTGGCTCTGCCCGGAATTGTCGGGTCTGCTATTGTTTCCGGACTGGTTTTGCTGGCTGTCTGAGGGGCTGTTGTTCTTGCCCTGATTCTTCTGCCTGAGCAGATCCTCGACCAGTTTCCGGTTGTGTCTGGCATCCTCCAAGTCCGGGGCCTGGGCGAGCGCCTTGTCGTAGGCCTCAAGGGCCTGTTCGAGCTTACCCGCCCGTGCCAGCGCGTTGCCCCGGTTGTAGCTGGCCTGGGGGCCTTGCGCCTGCGCGAACGCCTCCGCTGCCTGGTCGTATTGCTGCGATCGGTACAGCGCGGAACCGCGCCAGGACGGATCGTCCAGGAGGCGAGCCGCCCGTTCCGGATTGGACTGGATCAGGGCTGGCCCCAGTTGATCTTCCCGCTGCCAGAGCTCATCCCAGCTGATGGCCTGGGCCGGGCGGGGCAGCGCCGGCAGCAGCGCCAGCGCCAGAACGGTGAGGGCACCGCGGCGCCAGCCAAGAAGAATCAACGGCAGCGCCAGCCAGAGCAGCCAGTAACCGTCGTCCTGCCAACGGCTGACGGTCAGGCCGTCCTCGGATTCCTGCCAGTCTTCCTGCGATTGCGGGCTCAGTTCGAGGGCATTGATATCCGCATTGTCCAGGGTGAGCTCATGGCTCTGCCCGCCGGTGTTTCTGGCCAGCTCCGCCAACTGCGCGGGTTCAGCCCGGCTGATCACGATTTCGCCGTTCTCACGAATAAAACCCCGACGGGCCAGGGGAATGGGCCCGCCTTCCTCGGTGCCTACCACCAGAGTGCTGAGCGTGAACGGGCTGTCCGCAAGCGCTTTACGTATCGGGGCCCGGTACCGGTCGCCGACCGAATCGGTGATCAGCAGGATGCGACCAGTTCCGGGAGCGCCCTGAGCCAGTAGTTCCCTGGCGCGCAGCACCGCCAGATCGGCACGGTTGCCGGTGGCGGGCATGATGACCGGGTCCAGCACATTGAGCATGCCCTCAATGGTCCTGCTGTCGTCGGTCAGGGGCGTCACCACGTGGGCGTCCCCGGCGAACACCAGAAGCCCTGTCAGGCCGCCTTCGCGCGCTGCGAGTATGTCCCTGATCTTGCGTTTGGCCCGGGTCAGCCGGTCAGGCTCCACGTCCGTTGCCAGCATGGAAAGCGACAGATCCAGTGCAATCACCAGGCTGTCGCCGGGCTGTTTCAGAGGTGTGGGCGCCTCGCGCCACGCCGGGCCGGCAAGAGCGAGGGTGAGCAGGGTGATCGCGAGCATCGCCGGAATGGCGGGTGAAGCGCCGGGTTGCCTGCCGGAACGACCTTCGCGCTGGAGCACCGGTGTCAGCAGCCGCGCGGGAATGAATCGTGACCAGCCGCTGTCTCCCAGGCGCACATGACGCAAGGCGAGGCCAACGAGGGGCACGGCCAGCAGTAACAACAGCCAGAACGGACGCAGGAAGTGGAACTCAGCCAACATCGGTTTGCTCCTCGGCACCAGGCCGCCCGGCACCGGCAAGTTTCCCTGCGTGCCTGTAGAGAAACAGGATCAGCCACAGCAGCACCGCAAAACCGGCCGGCCAGACGTAGAGTTCGGTCACGGGGCGGTAATACTTGCCTTCCAGTTCGATGGGTTCCAGACGGTTGATGCTGTCGTAAATCAACTCCAGCTCGGGCAAACTCCGGGCACGGAAGTACTCGCCCCCGGTTTGCTGGGCCATCCGGGTGAGAAGATCCTCATCCAGGTCACGGGACGGATTGACCCGGCGCGACCCGAGTAGCCCACGCTGCACCATGGATTCGGCGCCAATCCCGATGGTGTATATACGCACGCCGGCTGCAGCCGCGATCTCGGTGGCCTTATCCGGCGTGATTTCACCCGCAGTGTTGGCGCCATCGGTCAGGAGCACCACTACGCGCTGATCCTGTGGTCGGTCCCGAAGACGCTTGGTTGCAAGGCCGACGGCGTCGCCAATGGCGGTCGCACGTCCCGCCATGCCCAGACCGGCCTCATTCAAGAGGGTTTTCAGGGTTTCCAGATCGAAGGTCAGCGGCGCCTGAACGTAGGGTTCGGTGCCAAACAGTATCAGCCCGAGCCGGTCACCCTGTCGGCGAGTGATAAAGTCATCCAGTACCCGTTTGACGGCCTGCAGTCGGTTGATGCTCCGCCCCTGCAGGACCATGTCCTGCTCGTCCATGCTCGGTGAAATATCAACCACCAGCATCAAATCCCGGCCCGAGACCGGCATCTGCACCTGTTCGCCAACGTGCTGCGGGCGGGCGAGGGCAATAACAAGAAGAATCCACATCAGGAACAAGAGTAGTCGTTGCCAGAAGGGCACAGCGGACCCTTTCCGGCTCACACCGGGCAGGTCTGAAAGCCAGTGCCCTACAGGGAGCACGGGGGCATCCACCGATTGCCCCCGGGGTTTTCGCCATTGAACCAGTACCGGCAGCACAATCAGCAGTAACACCCAGGGCCAGGCCAGCGTCAGCATTTCTGACCTCCCAGCCAGAGCCGGGCGAACGCAACCGCCTGGGCCGGCTGCGCGGATGCTGATGGACGCCAGGTGCTCTCCACCAGGGCTTCCACTAACGGCCTTGAGGCAATGCGGTCCCGGGGTGATGTGGCAAGCAGGAACGTCACCCAGTCCTCTCCCGACATGGCTTCCGGGTGCTGCTCCGGATAGCGCTGACGGGCCGCTACTTTCAACAGGGTATTCAGGGCAGTGAACCAGTCAGGCTCCGGACGAGCGGTTTGTTCAAGCGCCGCCAGTTGCCGGCGTGCGGTTTTCAGCCAGCGGTTCCGGCGCCGGCGTCTCTGAAACCACCAGGCCATCGCGGCCAGAGTGGCCAGCAGAACGAGGGACAGGACCCACCAGCCCGGCGCAGGGGGCCACAGGCCACCGGTAGCCGGCAGGTGAATGTCCCGGAGTTGGCTCAGGGGACCCTGCGGGTTCATCCGATGCGTCCTCCCGGGCCCAGAAGGGATTTCAGAGTGACCGCCGGGTCTCCGGCCGTTGAGATGTCAGCCGCTGCCACCCCGGAGGTTCTGAAGCAGTCTTCCAGTTGCCGTTCGTGCCTGGCCACCTTCTGTTGCCAGGCGCGCTGGAAACGGGGGTTGCCGGCGTCAAACCATACCGGCCCCTCGGGACCGGCCACGGCCAGGCGGCCGCTGTCTGGCAGCGACTGCTCCAGAGGATCCAGGACCCTGAGGGCGCTGACTGCATTGTGTCGCGCCAGGGCGCCCAGGAGGGTTGCTGTTTCAGAGGAAATGTCGAGGAAATCGCTGATCACAAAGATCCGGCTGCCGGTGTGGGCGACCCGCCTTGCTTCGGTAAGAGCCCTGTCCAGTCTGCCGTCGCCGGCCCCGGTTTCGGGTGCAGGCCCACGGTCTGCGGTGCGCTGCCTGTTTGCCAGCGCGTCGAGCAGTTTCAATACCGACTTCTTGCGTCGGGCCGGGCGCAGTACCTCCAGGGCCTCGCCGTTGAACACAATCCCGCCCACCTGGTCGCCGGCGGACAGCGCCAGCCACGCCAGAATGGCCGCCAGCTGGGCGCAGCGAACCTGCTTGAAGGCGCCCGTGCTGGCGAAATAGAGGCTGGGCCCGAGATCGCACATCAGCAGGACCGGTCGCTCCCGCTCCTCTTCATACAGCTTGGTGTGAGGCTCCTGGCGCCGGGCGGTTACCCGCCAGTCGATGCTGCGGATGTCGTCACCGGGCTGGTACAGTCGCACTTCCGCGAACGCCATGCCGCGGCCACGCTGGGGTGACCTCTGCAAACCCGACTGGCGCGACCGGACCGGGCGCGCCGAGGGCAGCCTCAGGGCCCGGGCGTCTGCCTGTAGACGGATCAGGTCCGGTAAACCGATGTGTGTGGTCGCGTTGGTCGTGCCCATGGTTGTGGGTTCCCGTGCCTTGCTTCAGCCGTGACTTGGTTGCTGATCGGTTTCAGGCACTTACCGGTACCCGTTCCACCAGCCGCTCGATCACGGTATCGGCGGTCATGCCCTCGGCCTCGGCTTCAAAGGTGAGCAGAATCCGGTGCCGGAGCACGTCGAAGGCGATGGCCCGGACATCGTCCGGGGTGACGTAGTCGCGACCGTCCAGCCAGGCCAGTGCCCGGGCGCATCGATCCAAGGCTATGGTACCCCGTGGACTGGCGCCAAAAGCCGTCCAGCGGGCCAGTTCCGGATCGAGGGTGGCCGGGTCCCGGGTTGCAAGAACCAGGGCCAGCAGGTACTGCTCCACGGCGTCGGCCATGTAGATGCTGGCGACCTCGTTGCGGGCCTCGAAGACCTGCTCTGCGGTGAGCTTCAGCTCTGTCTTCGGGAGGCCGTGGCGGTAATCGTTACGCGCCAGCTGCAGAATGGCCTTTTCCGCCTCCGCCGATGGATAGTCGATCATCACGTGCATCAGGAACCGGTCAAGCTGGGCTTCGGGCAGGGGGTAGGTGCCCTCCTGTTCGATCGGATTCTGGGTGGCCATTACCAGAAACAGTCGATCGAGGGGGAAAGTGCGCATACCAACACTCACCTGACGTTCACCCATGGCTTCCAGCAGCGCCGACTGCACTTTGGCCGGGGCCCGGTTGATTTCATCGGCCAGAACCAGATTGTGGAAAATCGGGCCACGCTGAAATTCGAACTGACCGGTTTCCGCCCGGTAGATTTCACTGCCGGTAACGTCCGAAGGCAACAGGTCGGGGGTGAACTGGATGCGATGGAAGTCACCCTCCAAATGATCTGCCAGCGCTTTGATGGCCGTGGTCTTGGCAAGCCCCGGAGCCCCTTCCACCAGCAGGTGGCCATCTGCAAGCAGGGCGATCAGCAGGCGATCCACCAGTTTGTTCTGCCCGATTATCCGTTTGGCTAACTGTGCCCGTAACTCTCCGAACGTATGCTGTAACGACATTGGAAATGACTGCTCCCTCTTGCTGAGGCTCTTCCGGGGAAACCCGTATCGTTCATAGGTAGTTGCCGCAGTTTTGGCGTCTGGCCGGCAAAAATCAAGGGTTTGACTATGCTTATGTGACGATACCCCGATTACGTTTCTTTCACACTAACTGAGGTCGACCATGAATGCGCTGACAGTGGCCAGCAAGGATCAATTCTTTGAACAGTTGGCTGAGGCTTTCGCGAAAAAGATCAACAAGACCGAAGCTAAAAAAATCAGCGAATTTGCCAAGCAGCATTACGCCCATATACCCCTGGAGGAACTTGTAAGCCGACGGTTCGCAGACACCTACGGCGCCGTATTGGCCGCCTGGCAGTTTCTGCAGAAGCGCTCCGCCGAGGAGACGCCCGTCTCCGTGTTCAATCCGGATCTGGAGAGTGACGGCTGGCAGTCGACCCACACCGTGGTGTTTATCCTGCACCCGAATATTCCCTTCCTGATCGATTCCCTGCGTATTGCCATCAACCAGCGGGAAATCGGTACCCACTCTATCCAGCACTCGATCCTTCAGGTGGAGCGCGACAAGGCCGGCAAGCTCAAGAAGCTCCACTCCACCAAGAAAACCGCCTCCGAGTCCTCCTACGAGGCGTTTATCGTTCTCGAGATTGATCGTCACAGCGACCCGCAGGATCTCCGGGATATCGAGGATTCGCTGCAGCAGGTTCTGCACGAGGTTCGCATTGCCGTGGCGGATTTCCCGGTTGTTACCGAGAAGGTGAACGAGATTCTCGGCGAGCTCGACAGTACCACAGCTGGCATCAATGATGACCAGAAGGCCGAGGCCCGCGCGTTTCTGGAGTGGCTGTCTCGTGACCACTTCACCTTCCTGGGTTATGACGAATACGATTTTGCCAAGGACAAGAGCGGGATGGTGGTCCGTCGGGTCGAGAATTCCGAGCTGGGGATTCTCAGGGTCAATAACGAGCGGCCGGATCGGGTGCGGCTGAACGAACTGCCGCAACGAACCCGGCATGAGATGACCCGAAGTGATGACATTTTCATCTTCGCCAAGTCCGCCCAGCGCTCCCGCGTACACCGGCCGGCCTACCCGGACTACATAGCCGTCAAGAAGTTCAACAGCAAGGGCGAGGTGGTTGGCGAGCGTCGTTTCCTCGGCCTGTACACGGCCCGGGTCTATAACGAGCGCCCCGATGAGATTCCGTTGCTGCGCCGCAAATTCCAGGCGGTGATGAAGCGTTCCGGTTTCCTGCGTGATGACTATGCCGGCAAGGAACTGGAACAGATCCTCACTGTGTATCCCCGCGACGAGTTGTTCCAGATCGAACCGGACGAGCTGTTGAAGGTGGCCAAGAGCATTCTGTATATCCAGGAGCGCCGCCGCATCGAAATATTCATGCGCGAGGACGTGTACGGGCAGTTTGTCACCTGCCTGGCGTTTTTCCCTCGGGATATCTACAACACCGAGCTGCGCCTGAGGGTGGAGCAGGTCCTGGTGGACCGTCTGGAGGCGGAGGACGTGGAGTTTGTTACCCACTTCTCCGAATCAGTGCTGGCCCGGGTCCAGTTCACCATCCGGGTGCCGCAGGTGGAAAACCGCCAGTTGCCCATTTCGGAGATTCGCGAAAAGGTCATCGAGCTGGCCCAGTCCTGGCGGGATGGGCTGTCCGAGGCCCTGAGCGAGGCTTATGGCGAAGAGCAGGGTAACGAGCTGTACCGCCTGTGGGCCGGCGGCTTCCCGCCGAGCTACACGGATATGTTCTCACCCCGGCGGGCAGCGATCGATCTGGAGCACCTCTCTGCGTCGGCCAGCCGGCATGACCTGGCCATGAGCTTTTACCGTGCCCTCGAAGAGGACGAGAGCACTCTCCACTTCAAGCTGTTCTATCCGGACGAGCCACTGCCACTGTCCGACGTGATGCCGGTGTTCGACAACCTGGGTTTCCGGGTCATTGGTGAGCATCCGTTCGAGGTAACTGACCGCCACAACAAGACCGTGTGGATCCACGATTTCACCCTGCAGGCCTACACCGGCAATGTGGTGGATATTCACCGTATACGGCCGATCTTCGAGGACCTGTTCCGTCGGGTCTGGCATGGGGAAGCGGAAAACGACGCCTTTAACCGGCTGCTGCTGTCTTCCTACATGAGCTGGCGTGAAATTGCGCTGTTGCGTACCTACGCCCGGTACATGCGGCAGATCCGCTTCTCCAACAGCCAGACGTTTATCTCCAACACCCTGGTCAATCATGTGTCGCTGGCGCGGCTGCTGCTGGATTTCTTCGAGATCCGGTTCAACCCCGAGCGGTATCAGAGCCCGGGCAAGAGCCAGGCGGCCCAGCAGAAACTGGAGATTGAGTTCAATGCCGGTCTTGAGGAGGTGGACAACCTCAGTGAAGACCGGGTGCTGCGTCTCTACCTGGAGCTGATGCAGGCGACCCTGCGCACCAACTATTACCAACTGGACGAAGCCGGCGGACCCAAGCCCTACATCAGCGTGAAGTTTGATCCGTCACGAATCCCGGACATGCCGCTGCCGATGCCGATGTTCGAGATTTTCGTGTACTCGCCGCGGGTGGAAGGCGTGCACCTGCGCGGTGGCAAGGTAGCCCGAGGGGGGCTGCGCTGGTCTGACCGTTTCGAGGATTACCGGACCGAGATCCTGGGCCTGGTAAAAGCGCAGCAGGTCAAGAACGCGGTCATCGTGCCGGTGGGTGCCAAGGGTGGCTTTGTTGCCAAGCGACTGCCCGATCCTGCGGACCGGGAAGCCTTCCAGGCCGAGGGTATCGAAGCCTACAAGACCTTTATCCGCGGTCTGCTCGACATCACCGATAACCTGGCGGAGAACGGCATACAGCCGCCAGAGCGGGTCATTCGCCACGACGATGACGATCACTACCTGGTGGTAGCCGCCGACAAGGGCACGGCCACCTTCTCGGATATCGCCAACGGACTGGCCGCCGAATACGGTTTCTGGATGGGAGATGCCTTCGCTTCCGGTGGCAGCAACGGCTATGACCACAAGAAAATGGGGATCACGGCCCGGGGCGCCTGGGTGTCTGTGGAGCGACATTTCCGAGAAATGGGTATCAACCCGGCGCTGGATGAGTTCACGGCCATCGGCATTGGTGACATGGGCGGTGATGTGTTCGGCAACGGCCTGTTGTGCTCCGAGAAGACCAAGCTGGTGGCCGCCTTCAACCACGTGCATATCTTCATTGATCCCGCGCCGGATCCAGAGCGCAGCTTCAAGGAGCGCAAGCGCCTGTTCGCTTTACCCCGTTCCGCCTGGACCGACTATGACAGCAAGCTGATCTCCAAGGGCGGTGGCGTGTTCAATCGCAGCGCCAAGTCGATTCCGGTGAGCCCGGAAATGAAAAAGCTGCTGGGTATCAAATCAGACCGCGTACCACCGAACATGCTGATCTCGCACATCCTCAAGGCGCAGGTGGATCTGCTTTGGGTCGGCGGTATCGGCACCTATGTGAAGGCCAGCAGTGAGTCCCACAGCGATGTTGGCGACAAGGCCAACGACGGCCTGCGCATCAATGGTTCCGAGCTTCGCTGCAAGGTGGTGGGCGAGGGCGGCAACCTCGGTCTGACCCAGCTCGGACGCATCGAGTACGCGCTCCGTGGCGGTCGTCTGAATACAGACTTCATCGATAACTCCGGTGGCGTGGATTGCTCTGACCACGAAGTGAACATGAAGATCCTGCTGAACCAGGTGGTGGCCATGGGTGACCTCACCAACAAGCAGCGGAATATCATGCTGGAGGAGATGACGGACGACGTCGCCGAGCTGGTGCTCAGGAACAATTACCGGCAAACCCAGGCCATCAGTATCGCCAGCGAGGACGCGGCGACACGGCTGGAAGAGTATCGTCGGCTGATGAATACCTTCGAGAATGAAGGCAAGCTCAATCGATCGCTGGAGTTTCTGCCGGACGACGAGACCCTGACTGAGCGCAAGCTCGACAAGAAAGGACTTACCCGGCCGGAGCTGTCCATCCTGATTTCCTATGTCAAAGGCGATCTCAAGCAGACGCTGATTGACAGCACCCTGCCGGACGAGCCGCTGTTGGCCGGCGAAATGTACAAGGTGTTCCCACGGGATCTGACCCAGAAGTTCTCGAAGGAGCTGGGTGAGCATCAACTGCGGCGCGAGATCATCGCTACCCAGATTGCCAACGACATGGTCAATCACATGGGCATCACCTTCGTGGAGCGGCTTAACCAGAGCACCGGCGCCGATGCCGCATCCATTGCCCTGGCCTGGATCATTGCCCGTGATGTGTTCCGGATCGACAACTGGTGGGACCGGATCGAGGATCTGGACTTCCACGTTCCTGCACAGCTGCAGATGGAACTGATGCAGGACCTGATGCGCCTGATGCGACGTTCGGTGCGCTGGCTGCTGCGCAACCGCAGGGCCGAGCTCAGTATCCAGAACCACATGGAGCGCTTTGCAGACAGTGTCTGGGCAATCACTGCCGGCCTGCCTGAATACCTGGGCGATCAGGCTCGCACCGCCTGGGAGAAACGCCACCAGGCGCTGGTGGACGCCGGGTTGCCATCGGAACTGGCTTCCGTGGTTTCCGGCACCGGTCACCTGTACTCGTCGCTGGGCATTATTGAGGCCCAAGAGGCGTCGGGCATGCCGCTCAAGACCGTGGCCAACCTCTATTACGAGCTGGGCGACCGGCTCGATCTTGGCTGGTTCGCCAACGCCATTGCCGCGCTGAAGCCCGCGTCGCACTGGCAGGCGCTGGCCCGGGAAAGCTTCCGGGAGGATCTTGACTGGCAGCAGCGGGCGCTCACCACCGGCGTGCTGAAAATGGCCGGCAAACCGGAGGATGTGCCGGCGTCGGTCGAGGCCTGGCTGGACCGGCACCAGCACATGATTGATCGGTGGAAGTCCATGTTGTCCGAGCTCAAGGGTGTGAGGGAACCGGAATACGCGATGTTTTCCGTGGCCCTCCGGGAGCTGCTGGATCTGGCGCAGAGCACCATGCACCAGCCTGCACCCGATACGGCGACTCCCCCGGATTGAGTATTGCGTTCACTGCGGTATTCCCGTTCAATCGGCGGGCGCCAAACACATGAGGGAATCGGACAGTGGGACAGCTTGACCATCTTCTCGAGAAGAACCGGGCCTGGGCGGATGGTATCAAGGCCCGGGACCCGCAGTTTTTCCATCGCCTGTCGAACCAGCAGGCGCCGGAGTATCTGTGGATCGGGTGCGCCGACAGCCGCGTGCCCGCAAACCAGATTGTTGATCTGCTTCCGGGCGAGCTGTTCGTGCACAGAAACGTAGCCAACGTCGTCGTGCACACCGACTTCAACTGCCTGTCGGTGCTTCAGTTCGCCATTGAGGTGCTGAAGGTCAGGCACGTGCTGGTTGTGGGCCATTATGGCTGCGGTGGGGTACGTGCCGCCATGCTGAATGAGGGCTTCGGGCTGATCAGTCACTGGCTCCGCCATGTTCAGGATGTGCGTGACCGTCATCAGGAGGTGCTTGATGCGCTACCCAACATTCAGGACAGAGTCGACCGCCTGTGTGAGCTTAACGTGGTTGAGCAGGTGGGACATGTCTGCCAGAACGCCATCGTCCAGGAAGCCTGGCTGCGCGGGCAGCCGTTGACTGTTCACGGTTTTGTATATGACGTCGGCGACGGCGTACTCCGGGATCTGGGGCTTTCGATCGGCTGCGAGGAAGATCGCGAACCCGCCCGCCGTGCCAGCATTGAAGAACTGGTGCAGAGGCCGGTCCGTTCGGGCCGCCAGAAAAAAGCACTCCAGAGAATGTAAAATCGCGTCAAAAAATCGTGACCAGCGTCACTTGGTGACCCTCGGCGTCATCACAGCCCGCGGCGCGTCTTCTTGATACAGTCAGTTCTGTAGTATCGAGGAGGTGGATCATGAAAGAACTGATGCAGAAAGCCCTGACAGCCCTCAGCCAGCGCAAAGAGGTCTCCACCGGCAGACAGTCCCGGGACAATGGCGGTAAAGCCGCAGAACCCCACGTGGCCGAAGACTGGGGCATGTCTCCCGAGGATGCCCTGAGGGTCGGTACCGTGGCTCGCTACAAGTAACCCCGGGCGATGTTGTTCCCGCACCGTCTCCCTCGCCCGGGAGACGCCGGGACCGTTTCCGGGTAAAGTAGCCCGCCTCGGTAATAGCCAAGCGGGACCATCTGATTCATGTCTTTACCCAATTCCCACGAAGCCCTGCTCAGAAACCGGCACCTGTTGCGCGGCCGGGTCGCCTTGTTAGGCGTGACGGCTCGCGCCCTGCTGACGGACCTGTCAGTGAGGGGGTTGGCCATGAGCGAGAATGCAGGCGTGTGTGCCGCGCTGGCAGGGCAGGCGGACTGGCAGATTGCTTTCGGCTACGAGGATTCCGCCCTGGCCGAGGGCGCATTCGACACTCTGGTGGTTTTTCTCCCCAAGGCCCGCGCTGAGCTGGACATGCGTCTTGCGCTCGCGTTATCACTGGCTGCCGATGGCGGTCGTCTGGTACTGTTGGGCGAAAAAAAGGAAGGGGTGGCTGGTGCGGTAAAACAGCTCCGTGCAGTGGCTCCCCAGGCGGTCAAGGTGGACAGTGCCCGGCACTGTCAGGTCTGGTGCGCAGACGAAATTGGCGGGCACGCCAGGTTTGTCCTCGCGAACTGGTTGCAATGGACTGCCGTTGAATGCGAATCCGTGACCCTCGACGTGGCGGGCCTGCCGGGTATTTTCAGCAATGGAGAGTTGGACGAGGGCACCCGGATGCTTCTGCAAACGCTCAGCAGCAGCCCTTTGCGTACCAGTAGCCTTCTGGATTTTGCCTGTGGGGCGGGCGTGATAGGCGCCTGGCTGAGCCAATGGTGCAGGCAACATGGCAAGCCGCCGGTGACGATAGACGCCGTGGATGTGCAGTCCCAGGCCCTGGTGTGCGCCGGGGCGACCTACCAGCGTAACGGTGTTTCGGGCAGCATCATGGCCTCCGACGGCTTGTCCGAGGTTGCCGGGCAATGGCCGGCGATCGTCACCAACCCCCCCTTTCACAGTGGTGTCAAAACCGATCTCTCAATGACCGAGCGTTTTCTGAGGGACGTGGCCGGTCACCTTTCCCCCGGCGGCGAACTCAGGCTGGTGGCAAACAGCTTTCTGCCCTACGAAGCCTTGATACAGCGCTTTGTCGGGCCAGTTGAGCGCCTGCGGGAGGATCGCCGGTTCACCGTCTATCGCGCATCTCGAAGGGCCTGAACGAAAAAAGCCCCTGGGGTAAGGGGCAAAGGGTTGGCGTCCAGAACAACGGAGCTAACCGGAAAAGGGTGTTCAGAGTGAACGCTTCTAACGTTAGGCTTAATTTCTAGAATAAACAGCCTAGAATGACCGCTTTGTGACAAAACCCACCCAGGATGCCCGAAATGACAACTGCCGAGCTGGCGCTAACGACGTTGCCGCTTTCCCTGCGACTCACCCGGCCAGGAACCTCGGACCCCACATTGCGAGCCTGGGATGCAGCCGACGAACTGTTGATTGAGCAGGCGTACAGGCTGGCCGAAGGGCAACAGCCCCGGGTTCTGGTGGTGGATGATCAGTTCGGAGCGCTGTCCCTGGGGCTGTCGGCATTGTCTCCGACCGTGGTTGCCGACAGTGCCACGCTGCCGGAAGCCCTGGAGTTCAACGAGCGACAGAACCCGGAACTGAGCCCTCCGCTGTCGATTCACAGCTGGCTTAACCCACCCACGGGTCCTTTCGATCTCGTGATTATGCGCATTCCCCGCCAGGCGGATTATCTGGCGTGGCTGCTGCGATGGCTCAACGAAGTGATGACGGACTCCGCGCAGCTTCTGGCCGGGGGTATGATCAAGCATCTGCCCGATCGCAGTGTCGATGTCTTTGCCAAAGCCGTGCAAACCGATCAGGTGCTGCCCGCACGCAAGAAGGCTCGTGTCATTGTCTGTTCTCCGGGGCGGGCCCGGCTGGGGGAGTGGGCGGAATGCTGGAAGGGTTATGAGGGTGTCGCCGGCTGTGCCCGTATTGAGGCCCTGCCCGCTGTCTTTGCCCGTGATCGGCTCGACATCGGCAGCCAACTTTTATTGCCGCACGTGATTGAGTCAGTGGGCACAGCCGCCGGGGAAACCCGGGTGTTGGATCTCGCCTGTGGTAACGGGTTGCTGGGGCTGGCCGCGTTGGGCCGATGTCCCGGGCTGGCAGTGACGTTCAGCGACGTGTCCAGCCAGGCGGTGCTCAGCGCCCGGCGCAACGTCGAGCGCTCGTTTCCCGGTGGCCGTGTGTCATGTGTTCACCGGGACGGGGTGCCGGAAGATCAGGGCCCCTGGGATCTGATCCTGCTCAATCCGCCGTTTCATGAAGGTGGCGTGGTGGGGGATCACATTGCCCTCCGGCTGTTCAGCCAGGCCTCTCGCAACCTCGCGACTGGCGGTCGGTTGCTGATGGTTGGCAACCGGCATCTGGGCTATCACCGCAGTCTTGAGCGCTTCTTTACCCGGGTGCAACAACGGGATGCCAGCCCCAAATTCGTGGTTTTCGAGGCCAGCAACGATTGAGTTGCCGGCGTCTCAGAGGGTAGGGGTCGGGCGGTCGTAGCCCAGCCGGGCCAGGGTGTCGACAATGGTCTGGGTCTGGCTGTCTATCTCGATATTGACCCGCTCTCCCTCGGCGGCCTGGCCAAAGGTGGTGGCCCTCAGCGTTTCGGGAATCAGGTGGACATTGAACCGGTTGCCCTTCACTTCGCCGATGGTAAGGCTGGCGCCGTTAATCGCTATATAGCCTTTCGGAAAGATGTAGCGGGTCCAGGCTTCCGGTACCTCGAACCACAGAGTGACGTTATTTTCCGGCCGCAAAATTTCGACAATGCGTGCCGTGGTGTGAATATGGCCCGAGAGCAGATGCCCGCCAATCTCGTCACCGATGCGGGCGGCCCGCTCAAAGTTCACCGTGCTGCCCGCTTCCAGGTCGCCGAGGGTGGTCAGTCTCAGGGTTTCCTGCATGGCGTCGAAAAACAGAACGTCGTCCTCCTGGCGGGTGACCGTGAGGCAGGTGCCGTTGATGGCTACGGAAGCGCCAATCGTGACCCCCTCTGTGCTGTGTGATGGCAGCCGAATGGCGAAGGTGCTGAGGCCGGGCCGGGCGGTGATATCTTCGACGGTTGCGATACCCTGAACGATGCCTGTAAACATGAGGTGACCTCCCGAACTGATGTGCGGCTGCCGTGTTGGCGAGAGCGCAAAGGATAGCGAGCACGCCCGTCAATGCCAAGGGCAGGCGCCAATGGTGGTCAGGCAAAGCAGGGTTCAAGAAACCTGGCCGGTGGCCGATAAACGTGTATCAACCCAGATCCGGACTGCCTGCAATGGCCGAAAACCAGACCAATGTGACACAAGCGGACGGGCCGACCCAGGCGCCGGTGCTGCGGCCCGGCCGCGCTGCCGATCCCGTGCCTGTGCCAGCTGCCGGAGCCGTAAAGGAAGCGCCTGCGTCGTCACCGGCCCAGGCCCCCGCCGAAACCGGCAAGACCGATACGACCACCGGCTCCGACAAGCCATCTGTGTCTGCAGAGGACAGCGGGCAAACCGAGAGCGGAAACGGTGCAAAATCCGAGCGTGTGCTGGCGGAATCGCGGCAACGGAAACTGCGTCTCATGCTGCGGCAATGCGATCGGGTGCTGCTGATGGATTTTGATCTTCTGGCCATGAATGGCTGGCCAGACAACTACGCCATGGCGTTGGCACGCCGGAACCGGGACCTCTGGCTGTTCAGCGCCCTGATCGCGGCCGTCGTGTTCCTTAGCGGGCTGACCGGATTTGTGCCGGCCTGGATCGCCGGGGGCGGGTTCGGGGCGTTTGTGATCATCCTCCTGCTCGGCATGCCGGCCATTCGCCGGATCTACACCTCCAGACCCTCTTACCTGGATCTCGTGCTTGCCCGCCAGCGTATGCTGCGGGAGGCCCGTCAGCACATCGCCCGACTTGAAGGGGATGACGGTCTCATCTGGCAGTGCGCACAGATGGCCGAGTTCAATCCGGCACTCAGAAACACCCGGTTCAGTCACCTGCTCAGGCTATCGGAGAGCCGGGTTCTGGCCAGGAACCTTTCCCGGCGCGAGCATGTGAGGCTGTACCTGATCTACTTGCTCGAAGCCGAGAAAGCCTACGGGCGCGTTGAGAAGGCCTTTTTCGAGGGACACCAGGACGCGATTGATTGGGGTTGGGATGAGGTGGCTGTCGAGCCCCCGCCACGAACTTGACATGCGGGCCTTTCAAACGTATGTTTGAAACAGACGTTTGCTAGAGGCATTAAAACAAGATGGCGCAATCTGATACGGTCGATCGCATTCTCGATGCAGCCGAGGAGCTGTTCGCTGAGCGTGGCTTTTCTGAAACTTCGCTCCGAATGATAACCAGTAAGGCTAAAGTAAATCTGGCTGCTGTCAATTACCACTTTGGTTCAAAGAACGCGTTGATTCATGCTGTCTTTGCGCGCTTTCTGACACCTTTCTCAGCAACCCTGGAAAAGGCGTTTGATGATCTCGAAGCGCGCTGTGATGGCACGCCACCCACCCTCAACCAGACGCTCTGGGCGCTCACGGAGAGTGCCGTACGCATGCCTCAGCGTAACGAGAAGGGCATTTCCATCTTCATGCGTCTGCTGGGTCTGGCCTACACCCAGTCTCAGGGCCATCTGCGAAAGTTCCTTGAACAGGAGTACAGTGAGCCGTTCAGCCGGTTCATGCGGCTGCTCAAGGAAGCCACGCCCCAGTTGTCATCGGTGGACCGCTACTGGCGGATCCAGTTCATGCTGGGCGCCACCGCGTTCACCATGTCCAGTAGCGACGCCCTGCGGGATATCCTGCAGAACAAGCTGGGTGTTGAAACCTCGGTACAGGAAATTGCCGCCCGGCTGGTACCGTTCCTGGCAGCCGGTATGCAGGCCCAGGACACCATGCTCATCCCGCCCCCGAACAACAAGGTCTCGGTTGCCTGAGTTCCGCTCTCTCGGTTAGGCTTCCCTGATCCATCAAGGGAGCCTGACCAGCGGTGATCGATCCCCAACCTCCAAGCATCGACATTGATCTAGGGCGCCAGCAGCTGACCCTGCGCGCCAGTGACGGCGAATCGGTGGCTGTCTATTCCATCTCATCGGGCCGCAATGGCGCCGGTGAACGGGATGGCAGTGGCTGCACCCCCCGTGGCCAGCATTTCATCCGCGCGCTGATCGGCGCCGGTCTGCCCTCCGGCACCGTGTTTCGAGGGCGGCGTCCCACCGGGGAAACCTACACGCCGGCGCTGGCCGATGAGCATCCAGGCAGGGACTGGATCCTGTCCCGCATTCTCTGGCTTTGCGGCCGGGAGTGGGGAAAAAACCGGGGCCCGGGAGTCGATACTTTTCGCCGGTTCATATACATTCACGGCACGCCGGACAGCGAGCCCATGGGCGTTCCGCTGTCGCACGGCTGTATCCGGATGCGCAACGCCGATGTGATTGACCTGTTCGACCGCGTCAGGCCCGGTACCGCCGTTCTAATCCGCTAAACCTTACTGAAGCCGAGGAATCCGATGATCGGGGATATCACAGCGATGGTGAACAGCTGGATCGAGAATTTCGGTTTGCTGTCTGAGAGTTGGCGCGTCGGTATCGTCGTATTTGCGCTGGTCTTCGGCACAGCGGCCGTCGCCTATCTGGCCAGCCATGTGATCGGAGCCCTGGAAAGGAAATTTGCCAGAACCAACAACCTCTGGGACGACACGCTGCTGCACGCTGCGCGCAAGCCGGTGGTCGCTTTTGTCTGGTTACAGGGTGTGTACTGGGCAGCAGAAGTGGCCCACCGTTACTCCGAGGCAGAGATCTTCAAGGCCAACGCCACGGTCCTTCAGGTAGGCTTTATTTTCATCCTGGTCTGGACGCTCCTTCGCCTGATCAAGGAGGGCGAGAATATTCTGATCTCGCCCATGAAGATGCAAAAGCCCATGGATTACACCACCGTGAATGCGGTGAGCAAGCTGTCCAGGGCCGTGGTCATCATTACCGCCGTGCTGATTGCCATGCAGTCCCTGGGTTACAGCATATCGGGGGTTCTTGCCTTTGGCGGCGTGGGCGGCATCGCTGTCGGCTTTGCGGCCAAGGATCTGCTGGCCAACTTTTTTGGCGGCTTCATCATCCACCTCGACCGCCCCTTCAAGGTGGGCGACTGGGTGCGCTCACCGGATCGGAACATCGAGGGTACGGTCGAGCACATCGGTTGGCGCCTGACCACCATCCGCACCTTTGACAAGCGACCTCTGTACGTCCCCAACGCCACCTTCACCACCATAGCGGTGGAGAACCCGTCGCGAATGACCAACCGCCGTATCTACGAAACCATCGGTATCCGCTACGTGGATGTCGGGCAAATGGCGAGCATCGTTGCCGATATCAAGTCCATGCTGCAGGGCCATGACGACATTGATTCCGATCAGACCCTGATTGTGAACTTTCTGGCGTTCAATTCGTCGTCGTTGGACATCATGGTGTACACCTTCACCAAAACCACCGAGTGGGTTCGCTTCCATGAGGTGAAACAGGACGTGTTGCTGAAGATCAGCGACATCATTGAAGGCTATGGCGCCGAAGTCGCCTTTCCGACCCGTACTCTTCATCTTCCCAACGGTGTCCGTCTGGCCGGCGAGGATCGGGATGAGGGGGACGATCAGGCCGAAGATGCGGAGCCGCGGCGTAATGCTGCCAGGGGGCAACAGGCGCGTGGCAGCCGTGGCGATATCGAGAATTCAGGAGATTCAGAATGACAGCACCGGAGAAAATGCACCCTGTAGGCATCATCGGAGGCACCGGGCTTACCACCCTGTCCGGCCTGCAGATTTCCGGCGAGCGCGAGGTGCAGACCTCTTGGGGCGTGCCCTCTGCGCCGCTGGTTGAGGGACGACTGGGAGACCAGCGGGTGATTTTCCTGGCGCGACACGGCAACCCTCACCGGATCCCGCCCCATCAGGTGAACTACCGGGCCAATCTCCGGGCGCTCTACGACGCGGGTGTGCGCACGGTCATCGGGGTCAATGCGGTAGGCGGTATCCATCCCGACATGGGGCCGGCCCATGTTGTGATTCCGGACCAGATTATCGACTACACCTGGGGGCGCGACAGCACCTACTTTGAGGGTGAGCTGGAGTCGGTCACCCATATCGATTTCACCTGGCCGTACGATGAGAGTGCCCGCCAGATCCTGATCGACGCGGCTGGCGCCGAGAATGTCCCGTTCTCCGGCTTTGGCGTGTACGGGGCAACCCAGGGGCCGCGCCTGGAGACGGCAGCGGAAATCATCCGTATGGAACGTGATGGCTGCGATCTGGTGGGCATGACCGGCATGCCGGAGGCGGCCCTGGCGGCGGAACTCGGCATGCGCTATGTCTGTCTCGGGCTGGTGGTAAACCGCGCGGCCGGCAAATCCGACCACATCATCACCATGGAAGAGATCGAAGAGGCCATCGACCAGGGTATGTCCGGCGTGAAGCGGATTCTGGAGGTGTCGATGGCCGGACTCGGGGTGCTTACTCCGCTTTCTCAACCTTCTTGAAGAAAATCAGCACGCCCAGGGTGGGGGAGTCCAGAAAGTGGACTTCCTCGCTGCGCATTCTTCGCGTTTCACGAATCCAGGTGACCAGTTCCAGGGGAGCGGGTTCGGCAAAGGCCGACATTGTCGGATTTGCAGCCGGATTGGCGGATTGTCCGGGGTCTTCGGCCGCATCCTCGGTCGCCGACGATTCCATGGCAACTGTCGATTCGGCGGGATCCGCTTCCGGGAGCGCTGAATCGGTCGTCTCCGCCAGCTGCCAGTGGTTCAGGTGTACGTTGACGTGCAGGTACCGCTGGCGATCAATCGTGATGGTGCCCTCCACGGCGCGGGTATTGGCTTCCTCGAGCCAGTCTCCCACCTCAACCCGCAATGCTTCACCCTGGTAATCTGGCGGAAACGCTTCATACCAGCCTGCCGTGGCCAGTACCCGGTAGCGACCGCTGCGCTCCAGCCGCTCGGCTGCCGACGCCAGATGCAGTTCGTTCCTTGGTGCCAGCTTCAGTGTGGTCCGCGCGGTGCCGTCCTCACCAACGGCCCAGAGTACTTCCCCGGTTTCCGGCGTGGGCTCTACTTCCCGGTCTGCCATCTTTTCATTAACTGCCTCGGGCGACACGATGCGTTTCAGGATGACAAACTCGGCCCGATAGTAGTCGTCCGGTATGGTTTGTCCGGCTGGCGAGGCGGCCTGTTGGGCGGAGGCCAGGGCTGACAGAGCCAGCAGGAGAGCGGCGAGCGTGGCCCTGGTTGCGACCTGGTACCAGCGAATTCCATCAATCTGCAAGGGACATACTCCACGTGTTTGTCGGGCGTTCATGATCAAGCCGGGGCGCTGGCGGGCGGCGCAAGTTCGGCAAGCATTCTCGAAATGCCGTCGAGTTTACCACCGGTTGTCGCATCGTTCAGCCGAAAGCGAAAGCTGTTGGCCCCCTCAAGGCGGTACTGGTCAGGGGCGGATTGCACTTTTTTAACCAGCACCAGCGGATCCACCGGTGTCGAACTGCCAAACTCGAAGCGCCCCCATTCCTTGCCAGCGTCGACTTTGACGATGCCCAGGGCCTCCGCCTGTAATCGAAGCTCGGTCTGGCGTACGAGATTTTTTGCCGGCTCCGGTAATAATCCGAACCGGTCGATCATCTCAACCTGAAGTTCTTTTAATGCGTCCCGGTCCCCGACACTGGCGATGCGCTTGTACAGCATCAATCGATTGTGGACATCCGGCAGGTAATCTTCCGGGATCAGTGCGGGAATTCGCAGGTTCATTTCAGTGCCGTGGCTCAGGGGCAGGTCGGCATTGGGTGTTCGGCCTTCCCGGATCGCCTGCACGGCTTCATCCAGCAACTGCATATAGAGGGTAAAGCCAATGCTCTCGATCTGGCCACTCTGCTCCTCGCCCAGCAGCTCGCCCGCGCCACGTATTTCCAGATCATGGGTGGCGAGCATGAACCCGGCCCCGAGGTCCTGGGCCTCGGAGATGGCGTCCAGGCGTTTTTTCGCGTCTGCGGTTATGGCTTTGGGGGGCGGCGTCAGAAGATAGGCGTAGGCCTGGTGGTGGGATCGGCCCACGCGACCCCGCAGCTGGTGCAGCTGGGCCAGGCCAAATTTGTCTGCCCGTTCGATGATGATGGTGTTGGCACTGGGAATGTCGATGCCGGTTTCGATGATGGTGGTGCACACAAGCACGTTGAACCGCTTGTGGTAGAAGTCCGACATGATCTGCTCGAGTTCGCGCTCGCGCATCTGCCCGTGGGCGATACCGACGCGGGCTTCGGGAATAAGGGCACGAAGGTCCTGGGCGGTCTTCTCGATGGTGGCAACGTCGTTGTGCAGGAAGTAAACCTGGCCGCCCCGGAGAATTTCCCGCAGGATCGCCTCTTTCACCATGGCGTCGTCCCGCTGACGCACGAAGGTCTTCACCGACAGGCGCCGCGCCGGAGGGGTGGCGATGATCGAAAGGTCGCGCAGATGGCCCATGGCCATGTTCAGGGTGCGCGGGATTGGCGTGGCCGTGAGGGTCAGCATGTCCACCTCGGCCCGCAGCGCTTTCAGCTTTTCTTTCTGCTGCACACCAAACCGGTGCTCTTCGTCGATGATCACCAGCCCCAGGTTCTTGAAACGTATGTCGCCCTGCAGCAGCTTGTGGGTGCCGATGACGATATCCGCCTTGCCATTCTCCACGGCCTCCAGTGCCTTGCTGGTCTGGCCTGTTGTCCGGAAGCGGCTCAGCAGTTCCACCTGCACCGGGGTGTCCGAGAACCGGTCCCGGAAGGATTCGTAGTGCTGCTGGGCGAGCAGGGTGGTGGGCACCAGCACTGCCACCTGCTTGCCAGACCAGGTCGCCATGAACGCAGCTCGCATAGCCACTTCGGTCTTGCCGAAACCAACGTCTCCGCAGACCAGCCGGTCCATCGGTCGTTCGCTGGTCATGTCCTCGATCACCGACTCGATGGCCACCTGCTGGTCCGGTGTTTCCTCGAAGGGAAAACCGGCGGCGAATGCCCGGTAGGCCTCTTTCGGGTCCTCGAAACTGAACCCCTTGCGGGCTTTCCGGCGGGCATAGACATCCAGCAGTTCCGCGGCGGTATCGCGAATTTTTTCCAGGGCTTTCTGCTTGGCGGCGCTCCAGCGGTCGGTGCCAAGCTTGTGCAGCGGCGCGTGTTCGGTGTCGGTGCCGGCGTAGCGCGAGATCAGATGCAGGCTGGAGACCGGAACGTACAGTTTGGAGCCGCCGGCGTACTCCAGCATCAGGAATTCGCTGGACTCGCCCTCCACGGTGATGGTTTCCAGGCCCAGGTAGCGACCCACGCCATGGTCGATGTGAACCACCGGTGCCCCGATGCGTAGCTCGGACAGGTCACGGAAACCGGCGTCATCGGCTTCGGTGGGTTTTTCCCGCCGGCGTCTCTGCAGAACACGCTCGCCGAACAGGGCCGTTTCAGTAATCAGGGCAATGGCATGGTCTGGTAGTGTCAGGCCCTGCTCCATGGGGGCAATGCTGATCGCCAGGGCACAGTCCGGGCTCGCCAGAAAATCCTGCCAGCCGGACACCGTAGCCAGCTCAAGCCCCTGGTCCCCCAGATTTTCAAGTAACGCCTCGCGCCGGCCGGAAGACTCGGCGCACAGCAGCACCCGCCCGTTGAATTCGTTCAGGAAGCGTTTGAGGCGACCGGAAGGGTCGGCGGCCCGACCATCCATAGCAACGTCAGGCAGGGCGGCCGTTGAGCAGTTGAAGGAGCCCGCGGATTCGGCGGTGTCTGAAGACAAGGTGACCCTGGCAAAACGCTTGAGCTGTCCGAACAGTTCGTCCTGCTGCAGGAACAGCTGGGTTGGCGGCAGGATAGGCCGGAGACGGTCGTGACGACGGTCCTCGTAGCGGTTACGGGTTTCGCTGTCGAAATGGCTGACGGCTTCATTCAGGCCAGCTGCCGTGAACACATGGGTGCTGCCCGGCAGGTAATCGAACAGTGTTGCGGTCTCGTCGAAGAACAGCGGCAGATAATACTCGATACCGGGGGGTGTGATGCCGTGGGTCACGTCCTGGTAGATCGGGACGTCGC
Source organism: Marinobacter sp. (assembly GCF_041984545.1). Lineage (GTDB taxonomy): Bacteria > Pseudomonadota > Gammaproteobacteria > Pseudomonadales > Oleiphilaceae > Marinobacter. The sequence goes on from NZ_JBHIXV010000016.1 coordinate 66,775, forward strand.
GGTCCGCATCGGGAAACTGTTCAAACCAGCGGCTGCGGAACCCCGAGCGGGCTTCCTTGTGCCAGGGAAACTCGAACGCCGGCAGGAGCTCGATGCGGTCTATCCGGTCAATGGACCGCTGGGTTTCAGGATCAAAGGTGCGCAGCGTTTCTATTTCATCATCGAACAGATCAATCCGGTAGGGCTGGCTGGCGCCCATAGGGAAGATGTCCAGAATCGCGCCGCGCACCGCGTACTCGCCGTGTTCATAGACGTTCTCCGCATGGCGATAGCCAGCGGCTTCCAGTTGCTGGCGCCAGGTGTCGATGTCCAGGGATTGGCCCACTTCCAGCAGCAGCGTGTTGCCCTGCAGGTAGTTTACCGGTGGCAGTCTATGCATCAGCGTCCGGGCCGGCACCACGAGCACCCCCTGCCGGGTGGAGGGCAGTCGGTGCAGCGTGCGGATTCGCCGGGAGGTGATGTCCTGGTGCGGAGAGAACAGATCGTAGGGCAGGGTTTCCCAGTCGGGGAGCGAGAGCAGCTCCAGGCCATCTGTTGTTACCGCCGGACCATCTTCTTCAGCAGGTAGGCCCAGGAAAAAGCGCATGGCCTGCTCAAGGCGGATGGCCTCATCGGTGCTGCGGGTGATCACCAGAGTCAGCCCCTGATGCGCCCGGGCGCTCTCGCAGATGGCCAGGGCGTCGCTGCTGCCATGCAACTGGCCCCAGGTACGGTGGTCTCCCGGTTTTGCCGGAAATTCCGGGGCAATCATGGGGCTGGACGCGGGGTGGTTGGTAACACCTTGGCTCATGGGCAGTCTGGTTCTCCTGCGGTGGATGTCCGGGCGATGACGAGGCGCGTATTCTAACGCCCGCCGGTGATGCTGTCATGGCAGCGGCCGGGCCACTGGCGTGGGGCGCCTGCGGGCGGCAAAGATACGACGGCGGGGGCCGGCTGTATTTGCGGTCGGGAGGATTAAGTTGGATAATGTGCGCCCAATTTTCCAAGTGCCAACTGCAGAGGTCCAAGCGTGAGTCACGAACAGATCAATCAGCACCTGTCCAACTGGACGGAAAGAGAATCCACTGCGGAAGCCATGATTCCGCTGATCGGCCGTCTCTACCGCAAGAACAACGTGGTTACGTCTGTGTATGGCCGCGCCATCATCAACCAGTCGGTGATCGATATCATCCGCGCCCACCGGTTTGTGCGTCAGGTTGAGGACAGCGAGTTGTCTGTCCACGACACGCTGCCCATTCTGCAGGCCATGGACAAGCTTGAGCTGGGTCGTGCCCACGTGGATATCGGCAAGCTCGCCGTCAAGTTCAAGGCCGAGGGTGGCGATCTGACCGAGTTTCTCAAGCGCGAGATCGGACCGATTGTGGGGCAGTATCCGGCGCAATCTGAGGAAGACGCCAACAAGGGCACCAAGGATGTGGTGCTGTACGGTTTCGGCCGCATTGGTCGTTTGCTCGCCCGTATCCTGATCGAGAAGGCCGGCGGCGGCAACAACCTGCGCCTGCGTGCAATCGTGGTTCGTAACGGCGGTGCCGATAACGATCTCGAGAAGCGCGCCAGCCTGCTGCGCCGCGATTCCGTTCACGGTCCGTTCGATGGCACCATCACCGTGGATGAGAAAGAATCTGCCCTGATTGCCAACGGCAACTACATCAAGGTGATCTATTCCGACGGTCCGGACAAGGTGGATTACACTCAGTACGGCATCAACAATGCGATTGTGGTGGACAACACCGGTAAGTGGCGTGACGAAGCCGGCCTTGGGCTGCATCTCAAGTCCAAGGGCGTGAGCCGGGTTATCCTGACTGCCCCGGGCAAGGGCGACATCAAGAACATCGTCTATGGCATCAACAACGACTGGATTACCGACGAAGACAAGATTCTCTCGGCGGCCTCCTGTACCACCAACGCCATCACGCCGGTGCTGAAAGCTATCGATGACGAGTACGGGATTGAAGACGGCCATGTGGAGACCGTGCACTCCTATACCAATGACCAGAACCTCATCGACAACTATCACAAGGGCAGTCGCCGCGGCCGCAGTGCGCCCCTGAACATGGTCATTACCGAGACAGGTGCGGCCAAGGCTGTCGCCAAGGCCCTGCCGGCCCTGAAAGGCAAGCTGACCGGTAATGCGATCCGGGTGCCGACGCCCAATGTGTCCATGGCCATCCTGAACCTGAACCTCAAGAAAGAGGTGGATGTGACCGGAGTGAACGACTACCTGAGAGACATGGCTCTGCACTCGGAGCTGCAAAAGCAGATCGATTTCGTGAACTCTCCGGAGGTGGTGTCCACCGATTTCGTTGGCTCACGTCATGCCGGCGTGGTGGATGCGCAGGCAACGATTGCTGGCGGCAAGCGCCTGATCCTGTATGTCTGGTACGACAACGAGTTCGGCTACAGCGCCCAGGTGGTTCGCGTGGTCAACCAGATGGCTGGTGTTACCTATCCGATCTTTCCCAAGCGCGCACGGGACTGATCTGCGCCTGGCGTCCCGGTGAACATTCGGGCCCTGAGAACCCCGGCAGCGAGAGCTGTCGGGGTTTTTCTTTTGTGCCAGAGTGTGAAGTGGGCGGTTTACGAAGCGGTACAAACCCATTCTGGTTTCTGGTGGAAATAGAATTCCTTAATCCTTATAATTGGCGCGATTTTGGGTACGTCTGGCACTCCGTTTCTCATTCACTTCCTGGGCCGCAGTGGTCGGGCGTTACGAATCCATTAAACAGTTTCTGATGATTGGACGAGGCTAATGATCAAGATCAAAAAAGGCCTGGATCTTCCCATCAGCGGCGCTCCCGAACAGACCATTACAGATGGCAAACCCGTTCGCCACGTGGCGTTGATCGGTTTTGACTACATCGGCATGAAGCCGACAATGGCTGTGAAAGAGGGGGACCGTGTCAAGCGCGGCACGCTGCTGTTCACGGACAAGAAGACCGAGGGCGTTCGTTACACTTCTCCGGCTGCCGGCGTTGTGAAAGAAATTAACCGCGGTGAGCGGCGGGTGTTCCAGTCGATCGTTATCGAAATTGATGGCGACGATGCGGAAACCTTTGCCCGTTACAGTGAGGCAGACCTGGCGGGCCTGGAACGTCAGCAGGTTGTTGACAATCTGGTGGAGTCGGGTCTCTGGACGGCGTTCAAGACGCGTCCTTACAGCAAGGTGCCTGCAATCGACTCGGCCCCCCATTCCATTTTTGTGTCGGTCATGGATACCAACCCTCTGGCGGCGGATCCGACCGTGATCATCAAAGAGAACAGCCAGGCGTTCGAGAAAGGCCTGACCCTGCTCACCAGGCTGACCACCGGCAAAGTCTTCGTGACTGGCAAGCCCGGCTCCAATGTGTCTGTTCCCAAGTCAGATGCGGTGGAAGTGCACCAGTTTGACGGTGTGCATCCGGCTGGCAATGTGGGTACCCATATCCATCATCTCGATCCTGTTTCCGTCAGCAAGACGGTCTGGACCATCAACTATCAGGACGTGATCGACATCGCCAAGCTGTTTGAAACCGGTGAGTTGCCGGTCGAGCGGATCGTGGCCATCGGCGGTCCGAAGGCCCTGAAGCCCCGACTGGTGCGTACCCGTGTCGGTGCCTTCCTGCCGGAACTCCTGGATGGCGAGATTGCCACAGACTGCGACGTGCGGGCCATTTCCGGATCCGTGTTCGGTGGTCGCCGGGCGGATGGCCCCTGTGCCTACCTGGGTCGGTTTGCCAACCAGGTTTCGGTGCTGGAAGAGGGCAACAAGCGCGAGTTCATGGGCTGGCTGTCGCCGGGCCCGAACAAGTTCTCGGTGCTCAACATCTACCTGTCCAAGCTAGCGCGCGGCAAGCTGTTCAATTTCACTACCACCACCAACGGCAGTGAGCGCGCCATGGTGCCGGTGGGAGCCTATGAACAGATCATGCCCCTGGACATCCTGCCGACCCAGCTGCTGCGCTCGCTGATTGTCGGCGACACCGAAATGGCACAGAAGCTCGGTGCACTGGAGCTGGATGAAGAAGATCTGGCGCTGTGCACATTCGTGTGCCCGGGTAAATATGAGTACGGTCCGATTCTCCGCGAGAACCTGACCCGAATCGAGATCGAGGGCTAATACGATGGCTATCAGACAGTTTCTCGATGGAATCGAGCATCATTTTGAAAAGGGCGGCAAGTATGAGCGCTGGTATGCGCTCTACGAAGCCGTGGACACCATTTTCTATACTCCCGGAAAGGTGACCTCAACCACGGCTCACGTGCGTGATGGCGTTGATCTCAAGCGCATCATGATTACCGTGTGGCTGTGTACCTTCCCCGCCATGTTCTTCGGTATGTGGAACATCGGCTTCCAGGCCAACAGCTTCCTGGCGGCCAATCCGGATGCCATGGTGGCCGATGGCGGTTTGCGCACGGCCTTTATCCAGGCGCTGGCGGTAACCGGCGCTGGTGCCGGCGTATGGGATAACTTCGTCTACGGCATGGCCTACTTTGTGCCCATCTACTTCGTGACGTTCGTGGTGGGTGGCTTCTGGGAAGTCCTGTTTGCCACCGTGCGTCGTCACGAAGTGAACGAAGGCTTCTTTGTAACCTCCGTGCTGTTCGCGCTGATCTGCCCGCCCACCATCCCCCTGTGGCAGGTGGCCCTCGGTATTACCTTCGGCGTGGTGATCGGTAAGGAAGTGTTTGGCGGTACCGGCAAGAACTTCCTGAACCCGGCGCTGACCGGCCGCGCGTTCCTCTACTTCGCCTACCCGGCCCAGATTTCCGGTGACACCGTGTGGACCGCTGTCGACGGCTTCAGCGGCGCAACCGCCCTGAGCTGGGCAGCGTCTGGCGGCCTGGAAGCGCTCGAGAGCCAGATTGGCTGGATGAACGCTTTCATCGGCACCATTCAGGGTTCCATGGGCGAAACCTCCACCCTGGCCATTCTCATCGGAGGCCTGATTCTGCTGGTGATGAAGATTGCCAGCTACCGCATCGTGGGTGGTGTGTTAATCGGCATGATTGGCATGTCGCTGCTGCTGAACCTGGTTGGCTCTGACACCAACCCGTTCTTCGGTGTGCCGGCCCACTGGCATCTCGTGATGGGTGGCTTTGCCTTCGGCATGATGTTCATGGCAACGGATCCCGTCTCAGCGGCCATGACCAACACCGGTCGCTGGTGCTTCGGCATCCTCGTGGGCGTGATGACCGTGCTGATCCGCGTGATCAACCCGGCCTTCCCGGAAGGCATCATGCTGGCGATCCTGTTCGCTAACCTGTTTGCGCCGCTGATGGACCACTACGTGGTTCAGGCCAACATCAAACGGAGGCTCGCTCGTGGCTAAAGCTAAAGAAACCGTCTCCCGCACACTGATCGTTGCGCTGGTTCTGAGTATTGCCTTCTCGGTCGTGGTTTCCACCGCGGCCGTTATGCTGCGCCCGGCGCAGATCAAGAACCAGAACCTGGATATCAAGACCAACATCCTGTCGGCGGCCGGCATGCTGGAGCCCGGCTCCAGTGCCGATGAGATCGAGCAGCAGTTCGCAAAGTTCGACGTCCGGCTAGTTGACCTCGATACCGGCGAATTTGTTGAGCCGTCCGCCGTGGGCGTGCAGGACCCGATGAAGTACGACATGTACAAGGCGGCGTCTGATCCGGCCATGTCGGTCAACATTCCTTCCTCGGAAGACAAGGCGGGCATCAAGCGCCGGCCCAACGTAGCCAAGGTGTACACCATGAGCGAGAACGGCGAGATCACCCGGGTGGTTCTGCCGATTCACGGTTACGGCCTGTGGTCAACGCTGTATGGGTTCATTTCGCTTGAAGGCGATCTCAACACCATCGAAGGCCTCGGCTTTTATGCCCACGCTGAAACACCGGGACTGGGTGGTGAAGTCGACAACCCTCGCTGGAAGCAGCAATGGACCGGCAAGGAACTCTACAACGAGGACAAGACCGAGCCGCAGATCCAGCTGGTGAAAGGCGGCGTCAGTGCCAACACGCCGGAAAAGGAGCACAAGGTTGATGCGCTTTCCGGTGCTACCCTGACCAGTCGTGGTGTGCAGCAGCTTGTCAATTACTGGATGGGCGACCGCGGATACGCGCCTTTCCTGAAAAAACTTCGTGAAGGGGAGGTCTGATCATGGCAGATGCATCCGCCAAACAGGTTCTCTTCGAACCAATCTTCAGCAACAACCCGATTGCCCTGCAGATCCTGGGTATCTGTTCGGCGCTGGCGGTGACCACCAGCATGAACGTGACTCTGGTCATGTGTGCTGCGGTAACCGCAGTAACGGCGTTCTCCAACCTGGCGGTCTCGCTGGTGCGGACCCAGATTCCGGGCAGCATCCGGATCATCGTCCAGATGACCATCATTGCCTCCCTGGTTATCGTGGTGGACCAGGTGCTCAAGGCCTACGCCTATGAGATATCCAAGCAATTGTCGGTGTTCGTTGGTCTGATCATTACCAACTGCATCGTGATGGGCCGGGCGGAAGGCTTCGCCATGAAAAACGGTCCATGGCTCAGCTTCCTGGACGGCATCGGTAACGGCCTTGGTTATTCCGTACTGCTGATCTTCGTGGCGTTCTTCCGTGAACTGCTGGGCGCCGGCTCGCTGTTTGGCGTGTCCATCATGCCGGTCGTCAACGAGGGCGGATGGTACATTCCGAACGGCCTGTTGCTGCTTCCGCCGAGCGCGTTCTTCATTATTGGTCTGGCAATCTGGGGCCTGCGTACCTGGAAACCGGAGCAGGTTGAAGAGCCGGATTACAAGATGTCTCGTCACGTCGCCAAGGAGGCCTTCTGATGGAACACTATATCAGTCTGATTCTTAAGGCCGTTTTCGTTGAAAACATGGCGCTGGCGTTCTTCCTGGGGATGTGTACCTTCCTGGCCATCTCCAAGAAGATCGAGGCGGCAACCGGTCTCGGTATTGCCGTGGTGGTTGTACTGACGGTCACCGTTCCCGTAAACAACCTGCTCTATAACAGCATTCTCCGTGAGGGAGCGCTGGCGTGGGCGGGTTTGCCGAACGTGGACCTGAGCTTTCTCGGCCTGCTGACGTACATCGGCGTTATCGCCGCGATTGTCCAGATCATGGAAATGGTACTGGACAAGTACATCCCGGCTCTCTATGCCGCATTGGGCGTGTTCCTGCCTCTGATCACCGTGAACTGCGCCATTCTGGGTGCCTCCCTGTTCATGGTTGAGCGGGATTACACCTTCGGCGAGAGTCTGGTGTACGGCTTCGGTGCCGGCCTTGGCTGGGCCCTGGCTATCATTGCGCTGGCGGGAATCCGAGAGAAGCTCAAGTACAGTGACGTTCCCGAGGGCCTGCGTGGCCTGGGCATCACCTTCATTACGGTTGGTCTGATGTCCCTGGGCTTCATGTCCTTCTCCGGTATCTCACTGTAATCCACCCGGTGATTCGGTTTAACGAAAAGGCGAGACCATGAATACAGAAATCATTCTTGGCGTGGTCATGTTCACCGTTATCGTACTGGCCCTGGTCGCAGTGATTCTTGCGGCCCGGTCCAGGCTGGTAAGCACCGGTGATGTGACCATCGAGATCAACGACGATCCAGAACACACGGTCAAGACCGAAGCCGGCGGCAAGCTGCTCGGTACGCTGGCCAACAACGGTATTTTCCTGTCCTCCGCCTGTGGCGGCGGTGGTACCTGCGCACAGTGCAAATGCAAGGTGCTGGAAGGCGGCGGTGCCATGCTGCCAACGGAGAAGACCCACTTCACCAACCGTGAAGAGAAAGAAGGCTGGCGTCTGTCCTGCCAGGTTCCTGTGAAACAGGATATGAAGGTGGAAGTGCCGGAAGAGTTCTTCGGCGTCAAGAAGTGGGAGTGCGAGGTTATCTCCAACCACAACGTTGCCACTTTCATCAAGGAACTGGTACTGAAGCTTCCTGAAGGTGAGGAAGTCGACTTCCGCGCCGGCGGTTACGTGCAGCTGGAGTGTCCTCCCTACGAGATCGATTTCAAGGACTTCGATATCGAGGAAGAATTCCACGAGGACTGGGACAAGCACAACATCTGGCGCTACAAGGCCGTCAACAAGGAAGAGACTATCCGGGCCTACTCCATGGCGAACTACCCGGAAGAGAAGGGCGTGCTCAAGTTCAACATCCGTATTGCTACGCCGCCTCCGGGTACCGACCATCCGCCGGGCATCATGTCCAGCTATGTGTTCAATCTGAAGCCGGGTGACAAGGTGACCGTGATGGGGCCGTTCGGTGAATTCTTCGCCAAGAAGACCGATGCCGAGATGGTGTTCATCGGTGGTGGTGCCGGTATGGCGCCGATGCGCTCTCACATCTTCGACCAGCTCAAGCGTTTGAACTCCAAGCGTAAGATCAGCTTCTGGTACGGGGCACGAAGCGTCCGCGAGATGTTCTACGTGGAAGACTTCGACATGCTTCAGGAAGAGAACGACAACTTCGAGTGGCACGTGGCCCTGTCCGACGCGCTGCCGGAAGACAACTGGGAAGGCCCGACCGGCTTTATCCATAACGTGCTTTACGAGAACTACCTCAAGGACCATCCGGCGCCTGAGGACTGCGAGTTCTACATGTGCGGGCCCCCTATCATGAACGCATCCGTCATCAAGATGCTCAAGGATCTGGGTGTTGAAGATGAGAACATCATGCTGGATGACTTCGGGGGCTAAGCACGACAGATGACATCCCGCATGATTCGACCCGCCAGGGTGACCCTGGCCAGCGCGCTTTCAGCGCTGGCCCTGGTTGTTCTGGCGGGTTGTTCGTTTCAGCCCGAGGAACAGGTCTGGGAGATCTCCGGCCCGGTATTCGGCACCACCTACCACATTAATGTCGTATTGACGGAAGATCAGGAAAGGCTCGAGACTCTGGCCAGTGGCATCGAAGCCGTTCTGGAGAACGTGGATGCGTCCATGTCTACCTGGCGCGCCGATTCCGAACTCTCCCGGTTTAACCGGATGGTCGACCAGTCCGAATGGGTACCGGTGTCGAACGGCATGCTGGAAGTGCTGCAGACCGCCCAGGAGGTCTCGAGGCTGACCAGTGGCGCCTTTGATGTGACCATTGGCCCGGTGGTCAACCTCTGGGGTTTTGGACCCGAGGCGCGGCCAGAGCAGGTGCCTTCGCCAGAGGCGCTGGATCAGGTGCTGGCTGCAACCGGTTTCGAGAAACTTGAGCTGAGGGCGGACCCGCCGGCGGTGAGGGCGACGCCAGCCCAGTACGTTGACCTGTCCGCCATTGCCAAGGGCTACGGCGTGGACGTGGTGGCGCGGTTTCTCGAGGGAGAGGGCATCAAGGCGTACCTGGTGGAGATTGGCGGCGAAGTGCGTGTGAACGGCCGCAAGCCTGACGGCAGCGCATGGCGGCTCGCGATTGAGCAGCCGGTATCTGAGGGTCGGCAGGTAAACCGTGTGGTGGCGCTGGAATCCCGCGCTATGGCAACATCGGGTGATTATCGTAACTATTACGAATCGGAAGGTCGTCGCTATTCCCATACAATAGACCCGGAATCCGGTGAGCCCATTACTCATAACCTGGCCTCGGTTACGGTTCTGGCAGACGACTGCATGACCGCAGACGCCCTGGCCACGGGCTTTAACGTGATGGGATACGAGCGAGCCAACGAACTCGCGGTGCGGGAAAACATTCCCGCCTATTTTATTGTTCGGACGGAAGACGGCTTCGAAACGCATCAGACGCCGGCCTTTTCGTCCTTTGTGACTCAATAGGGGAGGGCAACATGGGTACCTTTCTTCTGGTTCTGTTTATTGTGGTGCTGTTGGTGGCGGCCATGTCGATTGGCGTGATTTTCGGTCGCAAGCCGATCAGTGGCACCTGTGGCGGCATTGGTGCCCTCGGCATCAGCCAGTCCTGCGAGATCTGTGGTGGCAACACCAAAAAATGCGAAGAGGAAAACGAGCGCCTTGCCAGGAAGGGCGGCGAAGAGCTCGCTTACGATGCGACCAGGGCAGACGGGCAATAAGCCGACCCGGTGTTGCTGACGCACAATACATACCCACGACGTAGATAAGGAGTCACTGCGCGCATGGCAGAACATCATTACGACGTCGTCGTTATCGGCGCCGGACCGTCCGGCGAAGGCGCGGCGATGAATGCGACGAAACACGGCAAACGTGTCGCGATCATCGAGGACAAGCCGACCGTTGGTGGTAACTGCACTCACTGGGGCACCATCCCCTCCAAGGCGCTGCGTCACTCCGTCAAGCAGATCATTACCTTCAATACCAACCAGATGTTCCGGGATATCGGCGAGCCGCGCTGGTTTTCCTTCCCGAGGGTGCTCCAGAATGCCCAGAAGGTGATCGGCAAACAGGTAAAGCTGAGGACCCAGTTCTACGCCCGTAACCGGGTGAATCTGATCAACGGCCGCGCATCTTTTATCGACAAGAATCGCATTGAGGTCCGTGGCAGCAAGTCCTCGGAAATCCTGCACTTCAAGCAGGCGATCATTGCCACCGGCTCACGGCCTTACCTGCCGCCCGATGTGGATTTTCGCCACCACCGGATCTACAACTCCGACACCATTCTCAACCTGTCGCACACCCCTCGCACCCTCGTGATTTACGGTGCCGGGGTTATTGGTTCTGAGTACGCGTCAATCTTTGCTGGCCTGGGTGTGAAAGTGGACCTGATCAACCCGGGCAGCCGGCTGCTGACGTTCCTGGACGATGAAATCTCGGATGCGCTCAGCTATCACCTGCGTAACAACGGTGTGCTGGTGCGTCACAACGAGCAGTACGAAAGCGTGGTGGGCGATGACCATGGCGTGGTGCTTTCGCTGCAGTCGGGCAAGAAAATCCGCGCCGATGCGTTCCTATGGTGTAACGGGCGCAGCGGTAATACCGAGAAACTCGGTCTGGAAAACATTGGCCTGGTGCCCAACGGCCGTGGCCAGCTGGCGGTGGACGAGCACTACCGGACCGAGGTGGAGAATGTCTACGCCGCAGGCGACGTGATTGGCTGGCCGAGCCTGGCCAGCGCTGCCTACGACCAGGGCCGCTCAGCCTCCTCGGACATCGTTCAGGACGAGTACTTCCGGTTCGTCTCTGACGTGCCAACCGGCATCTACACCATTCCTGAGATCAGCTCCGTAGGCAAGACCGAGCGCGAGCTGACCGAGGCCAAGGTACCCTACGAAGTGGGGCAGGCGTTCTTCAAGGACCTGGCGCGCGCCCAGATTACCGGTGAGGCGGTGGGCATGCTGAAGATCCTGTTCCACCGGGAAACGCGCCAGATCCTGGGGATTCACTGCTTTGGCGACCAGGCTGCCGAGATCGTGCACATCGGCCAGGCCATCATGAACCAGGAAGGGGAGGCCAACTCCCTGAACTACTTCATCAATACCACGTTCAATTACCCGACCATGGCGGAAGCCTATCGGGTGGCCGCGCTGAATGGGCTGAACCGGATCTTCTGATCCGGGTCAGCGGGAACTCGGGCTGAGATGGAACGATTTATCCGGCCCGATCCCTTCCTCCCCAACCGTTTCGATCGTCTCCTGAACGGGCAGATTCAGCAGGGTGCGGGACCGGTTATCAAAGAACATCCGGGTGCTCGTGGGATAGTCGGTGATAATGCTGTCCACGCCCATGCCTTCCAGTTGCAACATGTCGTGAATGCGGTTCACCGTCCAGGTGGATACATGCATTCCCCGCCGATGGGCGCTCTCAACCAGCTCTTTTGAGCACAGCTTCCAGTTGATGCAGAGGTACTCGCAGTGTAGCCGGGTAGCCACATTGATGGGCTTGGGAAATTTCCGGTCGCTGACAAGTCCGATGCGGATATTCCGGTTGCGCCGGCGAATCTCGTGCAGAAACCAGGTGTCGGAGGACGTAATGGCGACCTTTTCGTACAGATCCCGCCGCTGGATGATCTCGGTCAGGCGATTGCACAGGATGTTGAGTCGCTGACGCTTGTCCTTTTTTACCTCCAGTTGCAGATGCTCCAGATCGCTGAACTGATCCAGCAGGTCCTCCAATGTGGGGATGCCGGTTGCCGTGGGCCAGGAGCTGGTATTACGCCGGGCATCCATGGCTGCCAGTTCCTGGGCGGTGTACTGGCTGATGTTCCCCTTCTGGCTGGTTGTACGGTCCACGGACAGGTCGTGGACCAGCACCGGCTTGCCATCCTTTGAAAGAACAAGGTCCAGCTCGAAATGGCGAATGCCATGCCGATAGGCGTGGCGAAATCCGGGAAGTGTATTCTCGGGCGCTTCTCCCTTGGCGCCCCGGTGTCCGTAGACGATCATTCTGCTGTGTTTTCCTTCAGCCGGTCATAGATGGCCTGGCGTTTTTTCCAGGTGTCGTGGCAGAGCCGGATGTCCTCCAGGTACGCCGGTAATTCATTCATCAACAGGGCTTGCGGGCCATCCACCAGAGCCTTTTCCGGCTTCGGGTGGAAATCCACCAGCACCATGTTGGCGCCGGCAATGACGCCCTGCGCGGTGGCGTGCATCACATCCAGGATGCCTTCGGGGGACTGTTCCCGGCTACCCACGGAATGGGATGGGTCCACGCACACGGGCATACGTGTGAGGCGCTTGACGGCGGGCACATGGGCAAAGTCGACCATGTTCCGGTGCGGCTGGCCGGCCTCGGTTTTCATGCCGCGCAGGCAGAAAATGACGTTGGCATTACCTTCGCTGGCCAGGTACTCGGCCGCGTTCAGGGATTCGTTCAGGGTAATACCGAACCCCCGCTTGAGCAGAACCGGGTAGGTGCTCTGGCGGCCGATGGCCTTCAGCAGTTCAAAGTTCTGGGTATTGCGGGTACCCACCTGCAGCATGACACCGGTTGGCCGGCCCAGTTTTTCGAGACAGTTGTCGATTTCCTCAATGTGGCTCTCGTGGGTGATCTCCATGGCGATCACCTTGATGCCGTGCTTGCCGGCCTTCTCGAACACCCAGGGCAGGCAGCCCCGGCCGTGGCCCTGAAAGGAATAGGGGTTGGTACGCGGCTTGTAGGCGCCCATGCGCGTGCATACCTCGCCGTGATCTTCCAGGGCCTGCATCATCATTTCGACGTGCTCTGGTACATCCACGGCGCAAAGCCCCGCAAAGACATTCAGGTTGGACTGGCTGAACTCCACGCCGTTGTAGGTGAACCCGCTCTGGCGACGATCGTCCCGGTGCCGGCCAAGGATCCGGTAGTCTTCCGAGATACGGATGGCGCGCTCAACAGCGGGAAGGGCTTCGATTTCTTCCTTGTTGAGGGACTTGGTTTCCCCCAGGAGATAGATCTCGGTTAACCGCTGGCTGGCACCCTGTACCTCGTGGACCCGGATCGATACTCCCGGCAGATGCTCCAGGTAGTGCAGGGTGGTGCGGTACTCCTCGCTGTCCAGCGAAATGTTCGGATGCAGAATGGCTAGCATGATGTCTCCTTTCAGGAACCGGTGTCTTCAGCCCGGTGCCGCGCCTGCATGTACTCTCTGTGATTAAGATGCAGCAGGTCCGCCATGCGGCGAATAAGGTGTTCCTCGTATTTATCGATACGACCATCGGCAAAGGCCACGCGCCAGATACTCTCGAGCAGGGCCTGTTTGTCCTCCTGGTTGAGGTGCTCGTTGATCAGACCGGTAAACTCGTACATTGAGACGGCATCGTCCGCATGGCTAAGCGCATCGGCCAGGATTTCCTCGGCTTCCTCCCGCGACACCTGGTGCGCTTTTACCGCGCCGTCGACAATGGCCTTCAGCTCCCGTTCGTCCTCGTGCTGGTCGACCCTCGACAGCTGAACCATAAGGGCGGTGGCCGCCACGGCCAGTTGGTGGCTGTCGGGTTCCGGCTGATTGCCCTCGGGGCTGGCAAAGAGCTTTTTCAGTCGCTCGATCATGGTTTGGCTATCTGCTCCACTACGGTCGGTCGGGCCTGCTCTCAGGCGGCTTTGGCAAGTTGCCGCACCCGATGCTCCAGCTCGATCTGGTCGGCGGTGAACCGGCGAATGCCATCGGCCAGTTTTTCCGTGGCCATGGCGTCTTCATTGGACTCCCAACGAAACAGCTTTTCATCGATGGCGCCGGGACGGTCCTGACTGCTGGCAGACCCGGGTGCCAGTCGGCGCGGCAGCTCCCCTGTATCGTCCTGCAGTTCCTGCAGAAGGGCCGGGCTGATGGTGAGGCGGTCGCAGCCGGCCAGCATCTCAATCTCGCCGGTGTTCCGGAAACTGGCGCCCATGACCACTGTATCGAACCCGTTAGTCTTGTAGTAATTGTAGATCCGGCTTACCGACAATACCCCGGGATCCTCCGCGGCGGCGTAGCTGTCCCGACCACTGTTGGCCAGGTGCCAATCGAGGATACGACCCACGAAGGGTGAAATCAGGAAGGCACCCGCCTGGGCACAGGCGGCGGCCTGGATAAACGAGAACAACAGGGTAAGGTTGCAACGGATACCTTCTTTCTCGAGCTGCTCGGCCGCGCGAATGCCCTCCCAGGTAGAGGCGATCTTGATCAATACTCGGCTGGTGTCCACGCCCTGGCGATCGTACAGCTCCACCAGTCGGCGGGCGCGCTCCAGAGTGGCTTCGGTGTCAAAGGACAGGCGCGCGTCCACTTCGGTGGATACCACGCCCGGGATCAGGCCCAGGATCTCTTTTCCGGCCAGTACCGCCAGGGTATCCGTGGCCACAGTCAACTGCTCGGCATCGGACCCGCCCTGCCGGCGTGCCTCGGCCACGGCTTTGTCCAGCATCGGGCGGTAAGCCTCGGACGCGGCGGCTTTCAACAGCAGCGACGGATTGGTGGTGGCATCTTCCGGCCGCCACTTGGCAATGGCCTCGATATCGCCGGTGTCGGCCACGACTGTGGTCATGGCTTTCAGTTGTTCAAGTTTGCTGGTCATTCGTTCTGTCGTCCCGGTTGATCTGTTACTGGCACGCCCGACTCCCGGGCGCTGGCTATACGCCTACAATAACGGGCCGCCCTGACAGGAACAAGACAACAAAAGGTATGGCGGTGATTGACGCCGGTTACGCTTCGGCAATCTCGGCGTCAGGTTCGCGCACTTTATCGAGCGCTGTTTCGATGACTTCGAGGCCAGCGCCGGACTTGTGGGCGTTTTCGCTGATGTAACGTCGGAACTGGCGGCCTCCGGGTTGGCCGTGGAACAGCCCGAGCAGGTGTCGGGACATATGGGTAAGGTAAACGCCCCGCTCCAGTTCACTCTGGATGAACGGCAGCGTGGCCCGCAGTGCTTCGTGTCTGGTGCGCACCGGCGCGTCGGTGCCAAAGAACTCCGGGTCCACACCGGCCAGCAGCCAGGGATTATGGTAAGCCTCACGCCCGAGCATCACCCCGTCGGTGTAACGCAGATGCTCGTGGCACTCGTCAAAGGTCTTGATGCCGCCATTAATGATGATCTCAAGCTCGGGGTAGGTCGTCTTGAGCCGATATACCCAGTCGTACTTGAGTGGCGGAACTTCGCGATTTTCCTTTGGGCTCAGGCCCTCAAGAATGGCAATCCGGGCATGTACGATAAAGGTTCTGCAACCGGCGGCGGCCACTTTCTCCACGAACTCGCAGAGGTCGTCCCAGGATTCCCGCCCGTCGATGCCAATGCGGTGCTTGACCGTTACCGGGAGGTCTGTGGCCTCGATCATCGCCCGT
This sequence comes from Marinobacter sp., assembly GCF_041984545.1. Taxonomy (GTDB): domain Bacteria; phylum Pseudomonadota; class Gammaproteobacteria; order Pseudomonadales; family Oleiphilaceae; genus Marinobacter. The sequence continues at coordinate 82,375 of NZ_JBHIXV010000016.1, forward strand.
ACCCCCTCCGCGACCTTGTCGGGATGGCCCATCAGGCAGGCGCCAATCATGTTGTTCTGCACGCGATCGCTCGGGCAACCCACGTTCAGGTTTACCTCATCAAACCCGTAGTCCCGGGCCAGCTTTGCGCAATGGGCCAGCTCACCGGCATCGCTGCCACCCAGCTGAAGCGCGAGCGGGTACTCGGCTTCGTCGTGGCGAAGAAAGCGCGCCGTGTCGCCATGAATGAGGGCGCCGGTGGTGACCATCTCGGTGTACAGGAGCGTGTGTCGACTCAGCTGCCTGGCCAGGTAGCGATAGTGGCTGGTGGTCCAGTCCATCATCGGGGCCACGCAGAAGCGGCGGGAAAGGCCGGATTCGTTTGTTGTGGCGGAAGGTGATGATATGACAGACATTTCGGTTACCTGATCGACTGAATTGCGGGCAAAGCCGGCTATTACGCAGCTGAAACCGACCTAGTTTAACAGGGTTGGCCGGCTGATTTCCGTAGGGCTTTGGCGAAGCCCGGGTGAGGCTTTAGTTCGCCACTGCGGTTTCATCTGTCAGGGCGCTAGCCTTTCAAGAAGCTCGGCGGCCGACCCTTCGTGGCAGCCCGATGCGTTCTGCCCGCACCAGAGTGGTGAAAAATCGCCTGAGCCCGCCGCCTCGGCTGCCGCCCGTAGTGGTGCGACTGCGCCTGTGGCGAGAGGAAATGGGGGAGCCTCTCGGGAAATCGGGCCAAGCTCCCGGACCACACGGTTTACAATGCCCCGCGCCGGGCCTCCCGAGAACACATTGGTAACAGCAGTATGCCGGGCATTCGGGCTTTTCAGTGCTTCTCTGTGCACTGGCCTGGTGGTTGCCTCGCGACACAACAGAAAGGCGGTACCCACCTGGGCGGCGACAGCGCCGAGATCCAGAGCGGCTTTTACTCCCCGGGCATCGGCAATACCGCCGGCGGCAATTACCGAGATTTTCACCTTGGCGACGACCTGGGGCAGCAGGGCAAACGTACCCATTTGGGTAGTCATGTCCGTGCTCAGGAAAATACCCCTATGGCCACCGGCCTCAAGGCCCTGGGCAATGATGGCGTCGACACCGTGTTGCTCGAGCCAGATGGCTTCTTCAACGGTGGTCGCTGTGGACAGAACCTTGGCGCCCGTTCCGCGGACACGCTCCAGCAGAGAGGGTTCTGGCAGGCCGAAATGGAAACTCACAACCGCTGGGCGGAATTCCTCCACAATGGCGGCCGATTCAAGGTTGAAGGGCATTCGCCCTGGCCCGGAACTGATGGAATCAGAATTGATACCGAATTCCTGATAGAAAGGTTCCAGGGCCCGGCGCCAATTCTGTTCACGTGTTTCATTCTCGACTGGGGGCGTGTGGGCGAAGAAATTTAGGTTGAACGGGCGTCCGGTGGCTGCCTTTAATGTCTCGAGTTCAGCGCGCAGGGCATCCGGGCCCAGCATGGCACAAGGGAAAGAGCCCAAGCCACCTGCGTTTGAGACTGCAGCGGCCAGCCTGTAGTCCTGAACTCCTGCCATAGGCGCCTGGATAATTGGCAGTTCTGTTCCGAAAAAATTGCTCATGATCTCTCCCTCAAGTTGACCCTGGCATCAAATCTTCGCGGCAGCCACATGGTCGTTGCCGGCGCTGCGGGTCGACCAGACCGGATACGGTAGGCCGGCAAGCCGATTCATTATAAAGGCGTGAACAAGAAGCAAACCAACGCCGGCCATCAGTATGGGCAGTTGGGCCGGGTCAGGCATCAGCCCCAGGGACACAATCAGTGCCGTCGCGCCGGCAGGCGGGTGAGCCACGCGAAGCAGCACCATCAGGCACCCCGTCAGTCCCAATGAAAGTGATGCGGCGCCCACTCGCGCCAGATCGACGCCGGTGACAAAGGCCGAAGGGTGGTGCTGCAGGCCAAACAGGTAAAGGCTCAGTAGCCCCGCCAACGCCCCGATTAGGTGGCCGCACAGTGTGTTTCTTGGTGACGCCGGCTGGGCAAGAGGAACATAGAACAGGATAAAGGCCGTAGCGCCCAGGGACGGAAAGATAAAGGCTTCCTGTGTGATCAGCGCGACGAAGGAGACCAGCGCTATGCTGAGGCTACCGTTGATCAGATTGAATGCAGCCATCACCGTGGTTCGGCTGTAGCGACTTGCCAATCGCTCAAGATGTAAAGTCCGGACCAGGCCCCGGACCAGTTGCCAGCGCAGTTGCTCGTTCCGTAATCCCATAACCGATTGTGCCCTGATTTGGTGCAGAGAAAGGCGGGCGATCCTAATCAATGAGTAAAATCAAGGCAAACCGGTATTTTCGATAACCCTAAACGATTCAGGGCGGTCCGTCCTCGCCAGCGTGGCTGATCAGCACGCCGGGCGCGCCCTCCTCGAGCCGGGCCCGGATATGATCCGGAACGGGCAGCTTGGACATGCTCGAAGGCCGGATCATCACGTCGGTGATAGAGGAATCCGCGATGAACTGGCCGTCACTGTACCGGTAGAACTCCAGGTGCAGGGTGAACGAGGTGTTCCCGATCCTCCCTGTTCGTATCCGGGCTTCCAGAACATCATCAAACCGGGCAGGTGCTTTCCAGTTCACGGTAAAACTCACCACCTGGAAGTCCAGGTCCTGATCCAGCAGGCGCTGGTAATCCCCGAACAGTACCCGAATGTATTCGTTCACGGCGATGTCCACAAAGTCGCCATAGCGTGCGTTGAAGACAACGCCCTGGGCGTCGCATTCGCCGTAGCGCACGCGGAAGCGGAATCTGAAGACGTCATTTTGCGGATGGCTCATGGCAAATATCTCTAACCGGTATCGGAACATCCTGAGAGTAACACGAGTGTGGCGTTGCCATGGTCAGGCGATTGAGAGAAGTTTATGAGGCGTTGGTGACAGCTATTGACCGTCGGATAGCGGGTGCTGGTCACGGCAGACAAAGGCTGGAATGCGGAAAGTGAGTAATATTTCAGGATAATCCAGAAACCGAGGTATCCACGTGTCACGTCCTGAACCAAGCTCAAGCCAGGCCTCTAGAAACAATGCACGAATCTATATCACCGGCGGTGCCAGCGGCATCGGCTTTCAGCTGGCAAAGGTTTATGTGCGCGCTGGCTGCGCCGTTACACTGTTTGATATCCAGTCCACAGAAGCTGCCGTTACCGAGCTTTCCGCCCTCTCCGGTGCGATCCCGGTGCGTGCCTTCGTACTCGATGTCAGTGACGCGGCGTCGGTTCGGGAAGTGTTTGATCAGGCCGCAGCGGAAGCTGCGCCGGATGTGGTCATCCACTGTGCGGGTATCTGCATGGCCGCGCCATTTGATGAGATCGGCGATGATGCTTACACCAGGCTGATCAACATCAATCTGCTGGGCTCCCGCCATGTGGCGGCTGCGGTGCTGCCTCACATGAACGCGGGCTCCCATCTTGTCTTCGTGGCGTCCATGGCGGGGCTGGTGGGGTGTTACGGATACTCGGCCTACTGTGCTTCCAAATACGGAGTGGTAGGGCTGGCGGAAGTACTGCGTATTGAACTGGCGGCGAAAGGTATTGATGTGTCTGTGGTCTGTCCGCCGGAAGTGGAGACGCCGCTTGTGGTCGAGGAGCGGAAAAGCCGGCCGCGACAGACGGAGGCGCTGAAGCTTATGGCGGGAACGTTGCCGCTGGAGTATGCCGTAGCACAGATTCGACGGGGCATTGACCGGCGCAGATTCCTGATCATTCCCGGTAAGCGGGCGCGGGGGTTGTGGTTCACCAACAAGCTTCTGCCCGGATGCCTCACCCGCCGGCTGGCCGATTTTCTGGTCAAGCGCTGAAGTCGCGGACAGGGACCCTGACAAAGTAACCGGGCACTTGGGGTGCCGATAGGGTGGCGGTCAATCCGGGCCGGACTGTGGTTGCCGAAACGATGCCAGAATGTTCTGCCTTATTCCCGAGTGCTCCAATTCTTTCAGGGTTTGCGCCAGTTCTTCGGCGAGGCCCTGGTGACGCTTGTGGAGATAATGATGGAGCGTGAACTTTGCAACTGCATCAGGCAGGATGTTGAGCTTTTGCCATTTGCGCTCGGCAAGCGGCGTGATGCCTTCAATATCTGCAACGAAAGCCAGGTCAACGCGGCCCGACTCGAGCAGATGGAAAAGCTGATCGTAAGTTTCTGCGAGCATAACGTTCAGGCTCAGAGCCTCGGCCGCCTGTTCAGCGATCAGTACACCTCTACGAACGGCAACTGTCCAGTGATCGGCGTCTTGGTTCGCTGGCAGTATTGACAGTCGGTGATCCCGCGCCACAGCACGCAGCTTGCCTCTTAAAAGTGGAAATTCCACCCTGATCAAATCAGGATACTGGGCAGCCACAGAGCCGATTCGGAACAGATCGCCGTCCAGTTGACCTTTATTGGCCATGAACAACGCTCTTCTGGAAGGCGTTGTCACGGCGTCCATGCGAATACCAAGCGTTTCATAGGCTTCATTGAGTATCCGTATCGCCGCAGATGTGCTTGGGACGTTGTCGATAACAGCAATGCGCACGGAGTCAGGGCGGCGGTGATCAGAGGGCCTTGCAAGCGTTGGTAGAGTGAGGAGTACCACGAATCCGACAATGATTAGAGCTTTCGGGCTCATTGTTGTTATAACTCCCCGCACCAAAGGCCATGAAGAGTGACATGTAAACTCCGTGAAACCAGGCTACGGAGGAAATTCCCTTCGGTCGATATTTTTGAGTAACTGGATTTTCATCATGTTTTCTGACGGCAGATAGTCGAGGCGACGTAGGCTTCCACAGAGGGCGTATAGAAGCTGAAACCGCCTGCGAGTAGACTGGCGCCTCGTTCCCCTGATTGGAGTAGTAGCGATGCCACTGATGGTCCAGGCCCTGTTGCCGGTGTTTGTCCTGATCATGTTGGGGCACCTGTTCCGGCGTCTGGATTTTCCGGGAGGCGATTTCTGGCCCCAGGCGGAGCGCTTCACCTATTACGTGCTCTTTCCGGCCATGCTGGTGTTCAAGCTGGGCCAAGCGAGATTGCCGGTGTCTGCCTATGGCGACATTGCCGTGCTGATAGGTGCCATGCTCCTGGCCATGACGCTGGTACTGGCGGCAGCCCAGTGGATCTGGCGCTGGCAGGGGCCTGTGTTCTCGTCAGTTTATCAAGGTGCGATCAGGTTCAATTCCTACGTGGGGCTGGCGGCCGGGGGTATGCTGCTGGGCGATCAGGGGCTCTCTCTCACCGCCATTGCAGTGGCCATCATGGTGCCGCTGCTTAACCTGCTGTGCATTCTGATGTTTTCTCTGGTGGCGACGGATGGTCCGGTTCGGCTTGGGCCAGTGCTTCGGGCTATCGTCACCAACCCCCTGATCGTGGGTTCTGTGGTGGGAGTTGTCTGGAGTTTCTTTGAGTTCGGTTTCCATCCGCTACTCGCCGGCATTCTGGAACCCCTGAGCAACCTGGCATTGCCCATGGGGCTGATGACGGTTGGGGCCGGGCTGCAGGTGAAGGCGCTTCGCGGTGCTTCCATGCCCTTTATCGTGTCCTCGATGTTGAAGCTGGTGGCGTTCCCGCTCATGACGGCCGGGCTGGCCTGGATGTTGGGGCTCGACGGCCTGATGGTTCAGGTCGCGGTGCTTCTGGCGGCGCTGCCTACGGCCACCTCGGCGTATATCCTGGCGCGCCAGCTGGGAGGCGATGCCCCCCTGATGGCGGGCATCATCAGCGGCCAGACCTTACTGGCCATTGCCTCCATTCCTCTGATGTTGAGTATTCTCTGGTAGGCACTTGAGTACGGCGTCGACGATGCTTTGCTGGAACTGGTTGTAGCCGTCCGGTGACACCGCCACGTCGGTGGCCAGGGGGTCCCAGGTGCTGAAGGTGACATTCAGGCCCTGGGTGATCGAACGCCACCATTGGCGGTTGAACTGAGGCTCGGTAAGCAGGCAGGGATGGTTAGCCTTGCGCAGCTTGTCCTGCACCCCGGCGATATGGCGTGCGCCGGGAGAAAGCTCTGGATTGAGGGTGAGGACGCCGTCCAGCTGCAGATCGTAATGCCCGGCGAACCGGGTGAATGCATCGTGATAGGCAAACAGGCTGATGTTGTGGGCGGGTGCCAACTGCCTGCGGATGGTTTCGTCCATTTCCCTCACGCTGTCCGTGAAACGCGCCAGGTTCCTGTCCAGCGCACGAGTGTCCACGCCTTCAAGCGCTGACAGGGTCTGGTGGATGGTCTGTGCCATCTCAATGGCCAGTTCCGGATCAAGCCAGATGTGCGGATCTTCGCCGTCACCGTGGTTGTGGCCGTCGTCGTGTGCCGGCGCATCGTGACCGTGATCGTCATCATCAGCGTGCTCCACGTGCTCTCGGTGGGTGTTGTCGTGGTCGTCGTGCCCGTGTCCGTCGTCCCCAGTATTCGCTTGGTCCCGGGCCATGAGGGCAACAGTCCGGTGCCGGAACTCCTGCCCCGAAACCAGTCGACTCAGGAACGTTTCCATTTCCGGCCCCACCCAGAAGATCACCTCCGCTTCCTCAAGTGCCCGACGCTCGGACGGCTTCATGCTGTAGGTGTGCGGGCTTGAGCCGGGTGGTACCAGGGTGGTGGACTGCATGTCGTCCGTGGCCACGGCACGAACGATCAGTTCAACCGGTTTGATGGAGGCGACGATCTGAACGGCTGCCTGGGAGGCGGTGCTGAACGCCAGAGCGGCGAGCGCCGGGGCGATGGCTTTGGGGGAAACGCGCATGGGCACTGAGTCCTGTGTCTGAAAAGTAATGTTATAATATAACAACAATGAGGGTCATGCGAAAGTGGTCGATGGCCGGTATAATGCGGGCCTTTTAACGGCCACTGATTTCAGGAAGGTTTCATGACTGTACGTACCCGAATTGCTCCGTCACCCACCGGTGATCCTCACGTTGGTACCGCCTACGTGGCCCTGTTTAATCTCTGTTTTGCCCGACAGCACGGCGGGCAGTTTATCCTGCGGATTGAAGATACCGATCAGGCCCGGAGCACCGCGGAATCCGAGCAGGATATTTTGAAGGCGTTGCGCTGGCTGGGCCTGAACTGGGACGAAGGTCCCGATGTCGGTGGACCCTACGGCCCCTATCGCCAGTCAGAACGCAAGCATTCTTACCGCCAGTATGCCGAAGACCTGGTAACGGCTGGCCATGCCTTCTATTGCTTCCGGACACCGGAAGAGCTGGAGGCCATTCGTGAGGAACGCAAGGCCCAGGGGCTCAACCCTGGTATCAAGGGCGATCTCGAGTTGCCGGAAGAAGAGGTGAAGCGTCGTCTGGATGCAGGTGAGGCCTATGTGATCCGGATGAAGGTGCCGGATGAGGGTGTCTGCGAAATTGAAGACATGCTTCGTGGCACCATCGAGATTGATTGGGCGCAGGTGGATTGCCAGATCCTGCTCAAGTCTGACGGCATGCCGACCTATCACCTGGCCAATGTGGTCGACGACCACCTCATGGGCATTACCCACGTGCTGAGGGGTGAGGAGTGGATCAACTCGGCCCCCAAGCACAAGCTCCTGTACCAGTATTTTGGCTGGGATATGCCGGTTCTGTGCCATTTGCCGCTGCTGCGCAATCCGGACAAGAGCAAGCTGTCCAAGCGCAAGAATCCCACCAGCATCAACTTCTACGAGCGGATGGGCTTCCTGCCGGAGGCGGTCACCAACTATCTGGGCCGGATGGGCTGGTCCATGCCCGACGAACGGGAAAAGTTCACCCTGGATGAAATGATCGAGAACTTCGACATTCAGCGTGTTTCCCTGGGCGGCCCGGTGTTTGATGTCGAGAAGCTTCGCTGGCTGAACGGCCAGTGGCTGCGTGACGAATTGAGCGAAGAGCAGTTCATCGAGCGCATGCGCCAGTGGTGGTTCAATGAAGACGCCCTCCGTGCCCTGGTGCCGCACATCAAGGGCAGGGCGGAAGTGTTCTCGGATGTGGCACCCATGGCCCAGTTCATGTTCTCCGGCATGCTCAACCTCAAGCCTGAGGATTTTGCCCATAACAAACTGGAAGAAGCCCAGATCAAGCGGGTGTTGCAGTTCACTCTCTGGAGGCTGGAGGCCCAGCGCCACTGGAGCAAGGACACCATCTTTGCCGACATCAAGGCGCTGGCCAAGGCCATGGATCTGAAGATGGGGGATTTCATGTTCGCCATCTTCGTGGCCATTGCCGGAACGCCCAACTCCTGGTCGGTGATGGACTCCATGGCTTTGCTTGGACCCGACATGACCCGCTCGCGGCTGCGGCACGCACTGGAGGTGATGGGCGGGTTCTCCAAGAAGGAAACCAAGAAAGTGGAAAAAGAATACGCCGCACTGGGCGCGTAATAACCGGTTTGGCGAAGAAGTAATCGATCTGGACAGGGACGTTCAGAAAACTGAAAAAAAGTGTGTTCAAAAGGTTGACGCCCATAGGGCGTATCCTTAATATACGCAGCCGTTGAGGGGCCATAGCTCAGCTGGGAGAGCGCAACACTGGCAGTGTTGAGGTCAGCGGTTCGATCCCGCTTGGCTCCACCAATTTCTAGTCCCCTTCGTCTAGTGGCCTAGGACTCCGCCC
>NZ_JBHIXV010000017.1:0-88090 GCF_041984545.1 Marinobacter sp.
GCATGCCGGGTGGTGTGGGAGGGGTGGAGCCTCATGGCTCCCCCCTATCCCGATTTTTAGGACATTACATCAACTGTGCTGGACATCCCCTCGCTCAGGCAGAGCGGGAGAAAAGCCGGCGTCTGGCTCCCAGCCCAAGCAAGCCAAGACCCAGCAGTGCCAGGGTAGCAGGCTCCGGTACCGGGGTGGGCGTTACCTGCTCGGCATCTCCAATTACCATGTCGTCGAAGGCGAACAGATCGCCACCGCCGGCGTTGGTAAATTCAATGCTGGTGAAGGACTGCGCCAGGTCGTAGAACCCGAAGAACAGTGTTGCCTGGGCCAAGTTGCCGATACCCAGTGAGTGAGGAACGGTCAGTTCCGTGGTGTCGCCCAGCGTGTTGGTCAACTTGAGCACCATCTGGTTGGTGACAAAGTCGCCAATGTCGATACCGTTAAAGCCGAAAGCGCTCACCGGATCGAGAAAATCGATCACGAACGAGCCGGTGCTGACTTCAAGGTATTTTGTACCGGACGTCGCAAACCGTCCAACTGCCGGGGAACCAGCAATGACGCCAGTACCTGTCAGGGTGGCACTCAGCGAGCCACTGCTACCCGGGAAGCTCAGGTTCAACGGGGAACTGCTCCCCGAGGTGAATGATTCAAAGTCCTCGTTCCCAACACCGGTCAGGTTAGCCAGAAAATCCGTGCGCGCCTGCGCGGAATTCGTTCCAAGGACCCCAGCTGTTGAGGTGTCCTCGCCAAAGAAAGTAATAGGAGCGGCCAGAGCACTGGAAGCTCCCCCCATGAGAGCAAGCGCGAGCGAAGCGCCTACAACGTGTCCACCGATTGTCATATTCCTGTTCATTGCTTTCGTCCCTTTAGTGTTTCCACGGTGTGTTTCTTGAGTCTTTATGGAGCGTCAATGCCCCTTTACACCGGTGCAAGGTGAAGGCCAACTATGAAAAGTGCATTTATAACAATCAGATAACATGTGTCTTCATGAGATCATGCCTGAAAATGTTTAATTTCCTGACATATCCTGTGCCAGCTGGCTCTCAGACTGTCAGCAACTAGACTCTGGAGTAAGCGTCAGGCAACAAGAGGAGGATGGTTCCCATGCCGCAGACCTCAGATTCGAACGAGCGTCCAGACTACGACCAGGTACTGCAGAAAATCGCGGACTATGTGCTGACCTACAACATCGACAGCGAAGAGGCCTGGACTACGGCCAGATATTGCCTGATGGACTCCATTGGCTGTGGATTGCTGGCGCTGAGGTTTCCCGAGTGTTCAAAACATCTTGGGCCCCTGGTGGAGGGCACTCACGTTCCCGATGGCGCCCGTGTCCCGGGCACACCATTCCGCCTGGACCCGGTGAAAGCGGCCTGGGACATCGGCTGCATTATCCGCTGGCTGGATTACAACGACACCTGGCTGGCGGCAGAGTGGGGGCACCCCTCCGACAACCTCGGGGCCATCCTGGCCGTTGCCGATCACCTCTCGCGTAAACGTGTGTCGGCGGGCAAGCGCCCCCTTGCGGTTCGCGACGTTCTCGAAGCGATGATCATGGCCCATGAGATACAAGGCGTGCTCGCGCTGGAGAACTCGTTCAATCGGGTGGGGCTGGACCATGTTGTGCTGGTAAAAGTAGCCTCAACCGCCGTGGCGGCCCGCCTGATGGGCGCCAGCCGGGAACAGATGCTTTCGGCATTGTCTCATGCCTGGGTAGACGGCCAATCCCTGCGGACATACCGTCACGCCCCCAATGCGGGCCCAAGGAAATCCTGGGCAGCCGGCGATGCCTCCTCCCGGGCAGTGCGGCTGGCTGACATTGCCATGCGCGGAGAAACCGGCATTCCGGGTGTGCTGACGGCGCCGCAGTGGGGGTTCTATGACGTTCTATTCAGCAAGACCAACAAGGACCAGCAACTGAAACCCGAAGACCAGCGTCAGTTTTCCCTGCCTCAGCCTTTTGGCAGCTATGTGATGGAGAACATCCTGTTCAAGATCTCGTTCCCCGCGGAGTTCCATGCCCAGACTGCCGTAGAAGCCGCACTGGCACTGCACCCTGAGGTCAAGGGCCGGTTGGCGGACATCGAGCGAATAGTCATTACCACCCATGAATCGGCCATCCGGATCATTTCGAAAACCGGAAAACTCGCCAACCCCGCAGATCGGGACCACTGCCTACAGTACATGACCGCCGTTCCACTCATTTTCGGAAAACTCGAGGCGGAGCAGTATGAAGACAGCTTCCACGAGGCCCATCCGATCATTGATGAGCTTCGGAACAAAATGGAAGTGGTTGAGGACAAGCGTTACAGCCTGGAATATCTGGAGCCGGAAAAGCGCTCCATTGCCAATGCCATACAGGTTTTCTTCTCAGATGGCTCCAGTACACAGCCCGTTGCCGTGGAGTATCCCCTGGGGCACCGGCGCCGCAGGGACGAGGGCATTCCGGAACTGGTGAAGAAATTCGAGACCAATCTGGCGACGCGATTCTCTCGCCAGCAGTGTGCCCGGATTCTTGCTGTGTGTGAGGATCAAAAGGCACTCGAGGCGGTGCCCGTTCACGAATTCATGGATGCTTTGGCTGGCTGACAGGGACCGGGCAAATTGGTGGAATCCTGTCGCTTGCGATTGCAGTAGCCTGAAATTGCAGTAAACTGCTGCTCTTGGCGCTGTATAACGCGGGATGCGTTTTTTATTGCTTGGGTAGCAAAAGGAGTTGGCGTGGCACACGTCAGATTGTTCAGACACTACATACACCTGCCTTTTGTCATTCTCGGGCTGATAGACCTGCTAGTCCTGGCACTGGTCTTCTCGCTTGCTGTTTTCTTCCGGTTTTTTGGTGATCTTCCGTTCTTCTGGGAGAACCTCGTTTTTGTCCTGCCGTCAGCGGTGGTATTCGCGGTTATCTGCCTGATTGTCATGATTGCCCTGGGGGTTCACCAGTCCCGGGTTGAGGAAGGCATGTCGGGCATGATGCTCAGAACCATCATGGCGCTGATACTGGCCATTCCCGCCCATGGCTTCGCCTATGTAATTGCCGACCAATGGCTCTGGTACATGGGCAGCTTCGGCCTGCTTACCACGGCCACGGTGCTATCGGTGTTTGCCCTCGGCGTTGCCCGGGTTCTGTTTTTCAGCATCGTTGGCAAAGAGGCCTTCAAGCGCCGGGTGTTGGTGCTGGGCGCAGGTCGCAGGGCCAACCAGTTGCTGGTGGATCTCGAAACACCCTTTAACCGGAAGGGCTTCACGCTCGACGGCTTTGTGCCACTTCCCGATGAATCGATCGAGGTGGAAGAGCAATACCTCATCAACAACCCTGCTTCGCTCCACGATTACATCCTCAGGCACCCGGTCAGAGAGATCGTGGTAGCGGTAGACGACCGCCGGAAGGGGCTGCCGATGGAAGACCTTCTCGAATGCAAGATGGAAGGTGTCCATATAATTGACGGTGCCAGTTTCTACGAACGAGAGTCCAGAAAAGTGGCTCTTGAGATGATTACCCGGGGCTGGCTGGTCTTTTCTGACGGCTTTACTGTGTCTTCGGTGTACGGCTTCGGCAAGAGAACGCTGGATATCCTGGCGGCCGGCAGCCTGCTCATTGTCAGTGCGCCCATCATGCTGCTCACGGCTTTGGCCATCAAACTGGAAGATGGATTGAAAGCCCCCGTGTTATACAGCCAGGAGCGGGTTGGTCTGAACGACAAGGTATTCCGGGTGCACAAATTCCGATCCATGCGGACAGACGCGGAGAAGGATGGCGCCGTGTGGGCGAGCAAGAACGATACCCGTGTTACCCGTGTGGGCGAATTCATACGCAAGGTGCGGATCGACGAGCTGCCACAGATCTTTAACGTGCTCAATGGCACCATGGCATTCGTGGGGCCCCGGCCGGAGCGGCCGGTATTTGTTCAGCGCCTGACGGAGACGATTCCCTTTTACGGAGAACGGCACCGGGTAAAGCCGGGGCTCACCGGCTGGGCACAGCTGTGCTTTGCCTACGCGGACAATGAAGAGGACACCCGCGAAAAGCTTCGCTACGATTTGTACTACATAAAAAATCAGAGTTTACTACTTGATCTGTTGATTATAATTCAGACAGTAGAAGTGGTATTGTTCAAAAAAGGATCAAGGTAGTTTCGGAAGCACGCCTGGCCCGAAACATGGAAATCAGCACGGACCTCAAGAGAGGAAAAACGATGTCACGGAAGTACTCCCTCCAGGGACTCATAGTCGTCCTTTTCGCAGTGGTACTGGTTTCAGGCTGTGCCACCCAGAGCGCCTCTTCGCCGGAGAAGATTCAACGAGCGCTGGCGGTTGATGCCAGCACAAGTGTCGACCAGTACATACTCGGCGCCACCGATGTTGTAAGCGTGTCGGTGTGGCGCAACGAAGACCTCAGCATTTCTGTGCCAGTGCGCCCGGATGGCAAGATTTCTGTGCCGCTTGTGGGCGATGTACAGGCCAGTGGCCGTACCCCCGAGCAGCTGGCCAGCGCCATTCGCAGCTCACTCTCCGAATACATACGAGAGCCGCAGGTGAGTGTGGTTGTTACTTCCATGGGCAGCCATGAGTTCACAGACCGCGTTCGCGTTACTGGTGCCGTACGGCAGCCGCTGTCTATCCCGCACAGGAGTGGAATGACCGTTCTGGATATTTTCCTGAATGCGGGTGGCGCCAATGAATTTGCCGCTCTGAACAACGCCATGCTGTACCGGAAGTTTGAAGGAGAGGTGGTTGCCATCCCGGTAGAACTGGGAGACATCCTGAACAAGGGGCAGGTGCGGACGAATTACCTGATGAGGCCCGGCGATATCCTGACCGTGCCCGAGCGAAGCTTCTGATATGGCCTTACCTCTTTCGCAACTTCCCGGCGAAATACTCAGGGAAGTGAGGAACCATAAGTGGATTGCCCTGTTGCTCTTCCTGGTAGTGAGCTTCGCGGTACTGGCTGCGGGTTTTGTATGGCCTTACAAGTACCAGTCGGATGTCATTATCTTTGTCGACGACCGGAACATCATAGGCCCTCTGATGGAAGGGCGGGCCGTTACTACCGAAATTAACGACCGTACCTCCGCCGCCCGTGAGCTTTTGCTCAGCAGAAGCATCGTTGAAAAACTGGCAACCGATGACACGGTGTTCCCGAACGCGGCCATGACCCCGGAAGCCGTTGAGAACAGGATTCTGGACATCCGCTCCGGCATCTCTGTAAGGCCCAGGGGCGACAGCTATTTCAGCATCGGCTACTCGGCGACTTCCCAGATGGAGGCATTCCGCGCCGCCCAGCGGCTCGGCCAGCTGTTCATCGAGGAATCCAAGGAGCGCAAGCGTACGGAAAGCCGAAGCGCCTACGATTTCATCGACAAGCAGGTCAAAAGCTACGAGAAACAGCTTGCTGAGGCTGAGGCCCGGTTAAAGCAGTTTCTTTCCGAAAATACCGATGGCACCGAGCAGGAGGCCAATGCCAGGATGGCGCAGCTGAGAAGCCAGCTGGAGCTGGCGGAGCTGGAAAAGGAAGAGCTGCAGACCCGCGTTCGTTCCCTGCAGCAGCAACTGGCGGGCATTCAGCCAACCCTCCGGCAGGGAAAAACCGAAGATGCCTACAGGGAGCGCATAAGAACCCTGGAAGAAAGACTGGATTCTCTCAGGCTCCAGTACCACGACAGTTACCCGGATATCGTGATTCTGCGTGAGCAGATTGCCGAACTTCGCAAACAGCGCGACAAGGCCGCCGAAGAGCAGGAGAGTGGCAATGTTGTCAGCGTTGAGGGTGAGGAAGCCGTCAATCCTCTTTATCAGGAGCTGAGCGCTGCGCTCTCCAAGACCCGGGCTGATGCAGCTACGGTGGATACCCGGATTGATTCGCTGGAGCGGCTGATGCGACAGCAGGAGCAACGGATGGAACGAATACAGGCCAACAAGGCCCAGTATTCCGAACTGACCCGCGACATGGAAGTAAACCGCGAGATCTACGACGACCTCCTGAAGCGTCGCGAGAAAGCCCGGGTTTCCATGCATCTGGACATCGAGGGCCAGGGCCTGAATTACCGCATCAACGAAACCGCGCAGTTCCCTCGCACACCCACCGGACCGAAATTCTCGATGTTTGCCGTGGCCGGTCTGCTGATGGGAATTGCCGCGCCTTTCGGGGCACTCGCGGGCCTGTTGCAGATCGACCCTCGCATTCGGGCAAGGAACCAGTTGGAAGAGGGCATAGGCCTGCCGGTGCTGGCGGAGATTCCCCAGGTACGGACACCCTATGAGAAACGCAGACATCGTAAAGCTACCGTCCTGATTGCCGTCCTGGCCGCTGTGGCCGCGAGCGCCTACGTCACCATCGTTGTGCTGGCGGAGTTGGGAGTGATTTGATGTCTGATTGGCAACGCAGTCAGCCCGGATCAGGGGAGAAGGAGTCCTTGGAGCAGGATCAGCAAAGGGAGCGCGCCGGCGCTTCGGAAGAACACGCCTATTTTCTTGAGCGGAAGGAACGCCTGAAGAGGGAGCTGGGGCACACCGACTCGGAAGATTCCCGCATGCTGGTGCCCAGCTCACTGGAGCTCGGGCCCGGCGCCGTTGACAAGTACGTGATCAGCAAGCAGATCGTCCGCATGCAGGAGCCCCGAAGGCTCACGCCGGATGACCTTGAGGAACGCCGCATCATCTACCCGGAATCTCCCAACCGGGCCCTGGTGAACAAGTTCCGGGATCTGCGCACGAAACTGCTTGAGCTTTCCGGTGGCAACAACTTCACCATGGTGGTCAGTGGTGCCGGTGAGGGGGCAGGCTCTTCCTTCGTTGCCCTGAACCTGGCCGCGGCTTTTGCCTTCGATCAGTCAAAAACCGCGTTGATTATCGACTGCAACCTTCGTGAGCCCTCGCTTCACAGCGTGCTGGACATTATTCCCGATCAGGGGCTTACAGATTTTCTGGACGATCCCGACTACGACATCGCCAGAATTCTGTACCCAACCGGCATTCCCAGGTTGCGCCTGATCCCGGCTGGAAGTCGGCGGGAAACGCCGTCGGAGTTCTTTACATCGTTTCGGATGAAGCAATTCATCCAGGCAGTGCGCAAGCGTTACCCGGACCGCTTCATTGTTCTGGATACCGCCCCGATTTCAGACTCGCCGGACGCCCGGATTCTCACCGAACTCTGTGATTATGGGCTGCTGGTTATCCCACACGGCAAGATTACGCCAGCCGCCGCGGAGCAGGCGGCCACGGCCTTCAATCCGGACAAGTTCGTGGGAGCAATCATCAATGGCTAGCCATGGATGGAGAGGGCGCAGAACGGCAGGCCCGGCCGGGGCGGTGCTGGCGGCAATCGCTCTGCAGGTGCCCGTGCCCGCGGTAATGGCGCAATCGGAGATCATCTACGGATTGGACACCCGCTTCACCGACAACGCCCGGAAGGCGAGCACCAACGAATCCAGCGATCTGGAAACCCGCACCTACCTGACTGCCGGCTATCAGACCGATCCGGGCCGCTGCAATGCCGATTTTCTTGGCACCCTGGGTTACGCCTGGTGGCAGGACGACTCATTCAATAGTCAGATTTTTGCAAGAATGGATTTCAAAGGAGGGTGCGAGCTAACCCGTCGGCTCCGTTGGGAGGCTACCAACAATCTGAAGCAGGTTACCCAAAATAGCCGACAAAGCAACACTCCCGACAATCGTACCCATAAAAACGTCTTCAGTACCGGGCCACGGTACCTTTTGAAACTGAACGACACCAACTGGCTCAACCTCTCTGCCCGGTACGAAAACACCGAGTACGAAGAGCCGGAAGAGACCGACAGCGAGCGGTACACCGGCTCCATAGCCTGGGATCATCTGTTCAGCTCCACCTTCACGGGCGGTGTCAGCCTGGCCCACAGCCAGACAGAGTTTGATTACGGCGCGGAAGTGGACGTAAACAGCGCCCGGCTCACGTTCCAGAACCGTTGGCCCACTACCTCGCTCTCCGGGGCTGTGGGCGTTAGCGAAATCGAGACCGATTACGCCAACACCAATCAATCAAGCGATGGCCTGGTGGGCGAGCTTAATCTTACCCGCGCGATCAATCCCACCACCGAGTGGTACGTGAATGCCTCCCGGGAGCTGACTGACCGCACCTCAACCCTGGACCTGCGTTTCGGTGAGTTTGAGTACAACCTCCGAGAGAGCATCACCGTGGAGAACACGGTGCTCTCAACCGGCATGAACAAACGGTTCTCCGATTCGTCTGCGTTGAAGGTGGATCTTTACGCCTACCGCACGGATTACCTGGATACCGAAGAGACAGAAGACAAGATTGGCTTCAATGTACGTTACTCAAGGCAACTCGCAGAGCTGACCACGGGTTTTATTTCCCTGGGCTTCGACCAGCTGAGCTACGAGAGTGACGACACCGAAGATGAAGTGGCGCGGCTTTTGATTGGTGCGGAGCACCAGGCCACACGGGATTTGAGCCTGTTGGCCAGGATTGGGCACGACACCAAGTCCAGCGATGTGGCCAGCCGGGAGTATGATGAGAATTGGGTGCTGTTAGGGTTGGAATACCGACTGCGCTGATTGACACAGGAAGTGTGAGGCAATGGCTGAGAAAGAACGCATACCGAACGCACTGACCATAGATGTGGAAGACTATTTCCAGGTAGCTGCCCTGGCAGAAGCCGTTCGGTACGACGACTGGTCTTCAATGGAGTACAGGGTAGAGGCCAATACCGACCGGATTCTCGGACTCTTTGACCAGGCAGGCGTGAAGGCCACATTTTTTACCCTCGGCTGGGTGGCAGAACGCTCGCCCCAGTTGGTGAAAAGAATTGCCCAGGCGGGTCACGAAGTGGCCAGCCATGGTTACAGCCATCAGTTGATCTACAACCAGACCCCGGACGTTTTTGCCGAAGAAACCCGGCGATCGAAGGGCATTCTCGAAGACATTCTTGGCACGTCGGTGACCGGGTACCGGGCAGCCAGCTACTCAATCACCAATCAGTCCCGCTGGGCCCTGGATATCCTGGCCGAACAGGGTTTCACCTGGGATTCCTCGATATTCCCCGTTCGCCATGATCGCTACGGCATGCCAGGAACCCCCAGATGGCCCCACAGGCTCACCACCGATAAAGGGCATGAGCTTGCGGAATTCCCACTGAGCACGCTGAAACTGCCGGGCTACACATTGCCCATCGCCGGTGGCGGTTATTTCCGCCTCTTCCCGTACTGGTTCAGCCGTTACGGCCTGGGTTCTATCAATCGCCAGGGCCGCCCGTTTGTTTTCTACCTTCATCCGTGGGAGGTAGACCCGGACCAGCCACGACTGGACGTGAAGTGGCTCTCTCGCTTCCGTCATTACAACAATCTGGACGTGTGTGAGGAGCGCCTTGCTCGATTACTCTCCGATTTCAGGTTCACCACCATGAGTCAGGTGCTGGAGAGTGAAGGGCTGCTGGCGCCAGATCCGCACCATGCAAACACCCGTTCTGTCGCAGGAATGGCATGATGGTCGGACTGTTTTGGCTGTCATTTCTGTTGTTGGCCTACATTTACTTTGGTTACCCCCTCTGCATAAAAGTACTGGCGGCAGCCCGGCCTTGGCCCGTGAAAAAACATGGTGGGTACCAGCCCCGGGTGTCCATCCTCATTGCGGCCTACAACGAGGCCAGGGACATAGAGGCTACCTTGAACAACAAGCTGGCACTCGAATACCCCACCGAGCTGCTCGAGATTCTTGTGGTTTCCGACGAGTCGGACGATGGCACGGATGAGATTGTGAATTCGGTGGCCGCAAAGGCGTCGTGTTCCGTGCGCCTGTTTCGCCAGGTACCCCGACAAGGCAAGACAGCCGGCCTCAACATGCTCAAGGAGCACGCCAATGGCGACATCCTTGCTTTCTCCGATGCCAACTCGGAATGGGAAAAGGGCGCCCTCAGGGCCCTGGTGAACAATTTCAACGATCCCTCAGTGGGCTACGTTACCGGCAAAATGGTGTATGTGAACCCGGACGGTTCGCTGCTTGGCGATGGGTGTAGCGCCTACATGAAATACGAGAACTGGCTCAGAAGCCAGGAAACCCTCGCCGGGTCGGTAGTTGGTGTTGATGGCGGTATTGATGCCATGCGCAAAGACCTCTACCAGAGCCTGCGGCCAGACCAGTTGCCGGACTTTGTACAGCCATTAAAAGTTGTGGAGCAGGGGTACCGCGTGGTCTACGAGCCGCAGGCACTTCTGAAAGAAGAAGCACTGAGTGACGGTGGCAGCGAGTTCAGCATGCGGGTAAGAGTCAGTCTGAGGGCCTTTTGGGCGTTGAAGGACATGAAGCACTTGATGAACCCTGCAAGAGATCCGCTGTTTGCCTGGCAATTGGTGTCTCACAAACTTCTCCGCTACGCGGCTTTTGTACCGATGCTGACGCTCGCCATTGCCGCGCTGTACCTCGCACCGGTGAAGGGACTTTATCTGGTGGCGGCTGTTGGGTATGGCCTATTCCTTTATCTCGCGTGGAGTGGGCACAAAAAAGAAAGCAGAGGCGAATCGCTCTCCACCCTTTACGCCCTGCCGTACTACTTTGTGTTACTCAACCTTGCGTCTTTCAGGGCCTGTATTGCCTTTTTTAAGGGAGAGAAGAAGGTGGTTTGGAATCCAAGGAAGGGGTAGTGCGTTGGAACTTACGAAAGGACCAGGAATGGTATTAAAGGAACTGGCAACGGAATATGATATCGAACCTGCCATATTTGATTCCGGACTAAATGTAACTAAGGTCGAAGCAAAGAAAGGCCATTTATATTCTTTGCGTCTAGCATTTAAGATAAGGAAGTATGATGCTTATCTGGTTTTTAATGGTGGCGTTCAGCAGGCCGCGGCTTCATTAATTGCTAAGGTTCTATTTAAGTCAAGAATAAGGGTTTATTTCTGGGATACAAATCTTCAAAACCCTGGAAAAAATATTAAGTCTACGATTAAAAAAACTATAAAGAAGCTTTTGTTTCTTAGTGTTGACTATTTCCTTGTGATGCATAAATACACATTGCCATATGAAAAAATATATGGGATCAGTAAGAGCAAGATAAAATATATTCCATTTAAAGCAAACGTTTATGATTCTTTGAGTCGATATAATCCATTGGATCATGGGTATATACTGAGTTGCGGGGCAAGTCATCGGGATTATGGTTGTTTGATAGAGGCGTTAAAAAACACCGTTCTTCCTTTAACTATAGTAATGCCTGATCCAAGTTTGGCAAGTTACCATAATACTTTTTTATTCGACAATTCCGACCTGCCAAGTAACATAAGAATCGAATACAGCGATTTTGATCCTTTTAGGTGGAATAAAAAGATTGCGGAATCCAAGTTTGTCGTAATCCCTATAAATAAGGACAGCATTCAGCCAGCCGGTATAAGTGTATATTTGTCAGCTATGGCGCTTGGAAAAGCAGTTGTCATAACTGAGGGTGCGTCTACGATAGGGTTAATTGACAATGAGCGAGCCGTTCTAGTGCCACCTAACGATCCGATAGAGTTACGACATGCAATTGAAAAGTTATACTTTGACGATGATCTAAGAGAAAGGCTTGCTGTAAGTGGAAGGGATTACGCATTATCATTGCAAGGAAACGAAAGATTAAATAGAGAAATTTTTGAATTTATAATAAAGACGCTGTCAGATAAATGAAAAAAATATTATTTGTGGCTGTTAACGTTTGTTTAAAAATATAAGAAGTTTGCTCCCGATAATACAGGGGATGGCAGTGTTTTGGCTGCTGCGCAAAAACCTTCATGCCAGCTTAATAAAATCATGTTAGTTTTTTGTTTCTGTCTGAATTGAATTAAATGGTTTTTTGTTCGTTTAATTGTTGAAAATTATAAATGAGATTGAAAATGGGTTTGAAGGTTTTGCACCTTATTGATAGCGGTGGGCTCTACGGCGCTGAACGTATGCTGATTTCTCTTGTAAGGGCGCAAATCAAACAATCGCTTTCACCAATGATCCTAAGTGTGGGCGAAACGAATTGTGCTGAAAAGGCCATCGAAGTTGAGGCAAGAGAGCAATCTCTCCCTATAAGAGCGTGGCGCATGGAGCCAGGATTAAATCTTCCGGGGGCTTGGAAGATCCTAAAGTGGGCAAAGAAAGAGGGTTTTCAGCTAATACATACACATGGTTATAAATTCAATATTTTATTGGGCTTGATGCCTCGTCTGCTGAGGAATATTCCAGTTGTTTGCACGCTTCACGGCTACGTTGGAACCTCCGGTTTCAACAAACTCTATCTATACAATTTAGTGGACCGAGTTCTTTTACGAAGACTCGATCAAATAGTTCTCGTTAGCGAACAAATGAAGGCCCTTGAAGGAATTCGTTCGCTACCGCTTGGCAAAGTCAGAGTCGTGCCGAATGGAATTTCACCCGAGGTCTCTTCGATGGGTACGATTGACGCTGATATTCAGGAGTTTATCTCTGATGCAAGCTTCAATATTCTATTGGTAGGCCGCTTGTCAGAAGAAAAAAATATCAATTCAGCTATAAAGGCGATTTCTCATCCATCGATTGCCAGCATGAACATAAAGCTCTGTATAGTAGGAGAGGGGGCTCTCCAGGGTAAATTACTTGATATAGCTAAGGAGCAGGGAGTATTAGATCGAGTTTTTTTCGCTGGCTACCGTAAGAATGTTGAAGAGTTAATGCGCTCCTTTGATATTCTGGTGATGCCCTCAATTTCCGAGGGCTTACCTATTACAATTTTAGAGGCTATGAAGGTTGGTTTGCCGGTGATCGCTAGTGCAGTGGGAGGAATACCCAGTGCTTTAGATCAAGGAAAAGCTGGGGTGGTTATTGAAAAGCCTGATGACGAGGCTTTAAAGGAGGCCATCATCGGTGTTATACAGAACGATGTTGATGTTAAAGAAGTCGTGAAACATGCTCAATATATTTTTAAAGAGCGATATACTGACATAGCCATGGCAAAAAAATACTTTGATATATATATGGCTTTTGTAAAATGAGCAAGCCCTTAATTTCAATTGTGTTGTTGACTTATTCGAGACCTTCTGAATTAAAAAGAAACATCGATGGGCTAACTTCGATTAAATATCATCGGAAAGAAATTATTGTTGTCGACAATGCTTCCAATGTCCCGGCGGCGGATGTAATTAAAAGTGCGTGCGTTGATATTGTTCGCTGTGATGAAAATCTAGGTGTTGCAGGAAGAAATGTTGGTATTCTCCGTTGTACTGGAGATATCATCGTTACGCTCGACGACGACGTATTCGGGTTCGACGATATCGCAATTGAACATCTTGTTAGAGTTTTCGATGAATTAGAGGATGTAGCCGCGATTAATTTTAAAGTGGTTGATGATGTAACAGAAGGGCAGATGAATTGGATTCACCATCGTAGGATCGAAGAATATGGAAATTGTTCCTTCGATACTTACGAGATTAGCGAAGGTGCTGTTGCATTTCGCCGCTCGGATCTTTTAAAGACATCGCTTTACCCAGATTATTATTTCATTAGTCATGAAGGTCCCGACTTAGCGTTGCAAATAATTAAGATGGGCGGTCGTATAATTTATTTCCCACAGATTGTTGTGAGACATGCCCATTCATCGGGCGGGAGAGTGAGTTGGCGCAGGTACTACTACGATGCCCGAAACCAAATATGGCTGGCGATTAGGCATTACCCATTTTTCATGGCGCTTAGAAAGTTATTTTTGGGTTTGTCAGCCCTCTTTGTTTATTCCGTAAGGGACGGATATGGAAGATATTTTTGTAAGGCTGTTCTTCATGCGATCATGAGCATTAGAAGACCCCTAAAGGAGCGGTCTCCAATAGAAGGTTTTGCGTTGATAAGGTATAAAGAAATTGAAAAAGAGAACGCGGGCTTTCTTTATATGATTAAAAAAAGGCTATTTGCTAAAGAGGTGAAAATTTAGTTTAAAAGGTACTATGCTCACTAAAAAAACGAAAGTCTTAGATAAAAGTAGGAAGGTATATTTCAAATACCGATCCCTACTCTGGCGAGTTGCGTTTTATTTCCAGAATATTCACTGCACGTTAATGTTTTCTATTCTTGATGGCCTTTTGAATAAAGGAATACCGGAATCATTGGTGATTCCATCTGCACCTGTTAGGTATAAGTACATTTGCTTTATTTCGTCATCTGTGACGGTTGGATACGTACCTATAATTTCCGTCGGTGACCAAGATTCTATTTTTAAAAATTCAAGCTTGGTAACCTCATTCAGAGTGGGGGCATTCCCGACTTCTACCCTTGCGGCGGAATTAGACCCCAAGGCTATGTATATGTCGTCATAGAGTATTCGTGTGCCACCACTCATAGATCGCACCCAACCGGGAAAATTCATTTGCCGATAAGCCTTCGGTGTGACTCCGTCCGCATCAAAAACCGGAACATTATAATTCCGCCGCTTATACCCTTTATCGGCGGATAGTGTCTCAAACATCACCTTGCCTGGAGCAGTAGGGTCTTCGGGGTTGGCTTTCAGCCAGAAAGTAATACGCATCCAATTATCCCAGCTCCACCACTCATTGCCGACATCGTAGACCATGTTGTAGTCATTACCCGCGATGTAAAACTTTCCTTTACTCCCTACGTGTGTTGGGAGGCAGACGTCTGAGCTGTCTCCTCCAACATCCTGATCGAACAACCAAAGCATTTTGTATGAGCTGTCCTCTGAAAAAGTTCGAGGAGCGTAAACCTTATCTCCGGGAAAATACTCTCCATCTAGCAGTACAGAATAGGATACGAAAACCTCTTGAGTGCCATCGAACTTCTTTTGAAGTTGTTGCATCCCCGTACTGGCGACAGCAACCACGCTGCTGTTTCCGGATTTTCCTTTTGACGCATAGGTCGGGGTGTAATAGTTGTGGATCCAAGACCAGTTGCCGGTGATTGAAGCATTCAGCGAAATCGGTTCACCGGCTAGGGCGCCAGGATTCTCGAAGCTATCGTAAAGAACCTGGTTTGGCCCTAAGCCGAAGTTGCTGCCTGTAATCGAAATAGTTCTCGACTCAATGTTTACCGAGACATCGCTTACAGTTGAGGCTGGGGAATATGCGGGAGCACCAGCGAGAACTAGGGTGATTGATGACAAAACCAAGTGCCTGAGCATAGTGGTGCCCTCCTTTTGCGATTCCCATACAGGCATTATTGGCCTTAACCAGTGTTTGTCAATGTACTTGTCCCAGCATCCCCGATACATTCGTTGGTTCAGAGACCCGAAGCACATTTTTCAGATTCGGCCAATCGAGTTTTGAGATTATAGGCAGGCAAAATGGGAGATGTTGAGCAGCCGGGAGACGAGATCGCTTTTGGAAAGCGGGAGGGATTAAAGACCCCACTTTTGTCCAGATTCTCGTTTAAAGTTAAAGGATATTTCTCTATAAATACTGGAAAATCTTACCGCTTAGTCGTGGACAACCCCCCGGTGAGGTGTAAAATTTCCGTCTTGAGGAAAGTTATGGTTTTCGAAAGGGGAATATAGGGTGTCTAAGCACCAACCGCTCGTTACTGTTATCGTCCCAGCATTCAATAGAGTTCAATATATTGATGAGGCAGTATCTTCGATAGAGCGTCAGGACTATCCGTGGATTGAGTTGATTGTAGTTGACGACGGTTCAACAGATGGCACCTATGAAGCGCTTCTAGCAATGGAAGAACAAGGGCGGCTCAAGCTTCTTACCCATTCAGGCCGTGAAAATCGCGGTCAAGCTGCTGCACTGAATGTCGGCCTTCGAGCCGCCAGAGGTGACTTTGTAGCTATCCTCGATAGTGATGATCTGTTTGCCGATGGCAAGGTTCGCGGGCAGATTGATTACTTAGTTGCTCATCCTGAGGTGGACGTGATTTATGGCAGGGGGATGGCCATTGACGAGTCTGGTAATTCGTTATTTCCGACGTTAGACGATACCCATTTTGAAACCGGTGACCCAAGCCGACTTCTACTTGATTGCTACGTAGCCTTGCCTGGCGGCAGTATGGTGAGGAAAAGGCTCTTCGATACGGTAGGCTTTTTTGAAGAGTCTTTTCGTGCTAGCCAAGACCATGATATGGCTTTACGACTGTTCGAGAATGGAAAAGTTGTCTTTTCACCAGAAATCGTATTTTTCTATCGTAAGCATTCGAATTCGATAAGTAACAATGGACTTGAAACGCGTTGGAAAATTGGTTTTGAAATATTGGAGCGCGCACAAAAGCGCTATCCTTATCAAAGGACTGTAGTGAGAAAGCGGGCCGCGGTTCTCAACTTTAGGTTAGGGCAGGTTTACTGGAATACGGATCGACGTATCGCCGCGTTACCTTTGCTGATAAAATCCTTTTGTCTTGATCCCTTCAGGGCGATCAAAGTGCTAACTGGCCAGGAGAAGGTCCAGTAGGCTGCCATCCAACGTGAGTTTGGGTATGTCTGGAAAGGAATCTATCCTCTTTGTTATTGACCAGTTTGTAAATCCTTACGCCGGCACGGAAAGTCAGTTATTCAAACTGCTTGAAAATTTGCCTCGCCTAGGGTTTGAGCCTCACCTTCTTGTCTTACGCGATTCCGAGTTTGTGCGCTCTGGAAGGATTCCCTGCTCCGTTTGCGCTCTGCCTCATCATAAGCTTCTCGACCCGCGTACGTGGTGGCATTTGTGGATGTTTGGCCGACGCATGCGTAAGAACGGGGTCCGTCTGGCCCACGTCTTTTTTAACGATGCATCCATTTTGTGCCCACCAGTTTTTCGAGCTATTGGACTACGAACGCTCATCTCACGCAGAGATATGGGATATTGGTACACACCTTTATTGATCAGATTGCTGCGTTGTACGCGTCGGTGGGTTGCTGGAGTCGTGGTTAACAGTGAAGCCGTTAGTGAGGTGACTCGGAAGAATGAAGGCTTTGGTTTGGAACATATCAGTGTGATTTATAACGGTTACGAACATGCCAAAGATCGCTCTCCCTCAAAAGGAATACCGGATCTTGAATATTTTTCGCGAAGTGGCCCCGTGGCGTTCCTGGTCGCTAACATCAGACCCATTAAGCGAATTCAGGACGCGATATTAGCTATAGCGAAGTTGAAGAAGATTGGCCGGCATCTCAACTTGGTCGTGATTGGTGGCGGGGATGCATATGATCTTAGAGCTTTTGCTCGTGAGCAGGGAATTGAAGAGCAAGTCTTGTTTGCAGGCAGCCGGCCGGACGTTAGTTATTGGCTTGTAAATGGTTTTGTAGGATTGTCGTGTTCTGAGTCTGAGGGGTATTCCAACGCTGTCGTAGAATACATGCAGGCGGGTTTGCCGGTGGTCGCTTCGGATGTAGGTGGGAATTGTGAAGCAGTGTTAGACGGAGAAACCGGCTTTCGGTTTCTTCCGGGCGACGTAGAGAATCTCGCAAAACGACTGGCGGATCTTTTAGATAACCCCGAGCAGGCGTCTAAAATGGGTGCTGCTGGTCGAAGATTAGCAGAAGAAAGGCATGGGCTAGAGAAGATGTTGCGGGCGCATGCTGATCTATACCAACGTTTGCTGGGGCCCTCGGCTGTGACTCCTTCAAAGGCAGGGACTAAGGAGAATTGGACGTGAATTTCTCATCTTTGGTTCGGCTAGCTGGGCGTTGTGGTGGTTACAGAATTGCTCGCCAGTTAACTGCGCGGCATCCGCGTATATTGATGTACCATCGGTTTTCAAAAGAGTCGGGTCATGGAGTTTGTTCAGCAACTTTCGAGCGCCAAGTCGCCTATATGGCTCGTTATTACTGTCCTATGACCGTCACGCAACTCGTTCAGGGGCACTTTCAGGGTGGCGGTGTACCAAAACACGCCGTAGCAATAACGGTAGATGATGGTTACTATGATTTTTATGAAGTCGCGTGGCCCATCCTCAAGCGGTACGGTGTGCCAGCTACATTTTATGTTACTACGGGATTTATTGATGGCGAGTTGTGGCTCTGGCCTGATCAGCTTGGTTGGTTACTCGAACATGCGCCCTCGGAATCAACTCCTTTTGAAGCACCGCTAATTCGTGTTACGCCTCCGAAATCATTGGAGGATCGAGAGCAGACATTCAACGAGCTCGTTTTTTATCTGCTAGGCGTGCCAGATGATACTAAGCACAATTTTCTGAAATCTCTAGCTTCACATTGGTCGCTAGATATCCCCCAAAATCCCCCAAAACGCGCACGCCCTGTGACATGGGAGCAGCTTGCGGAAATGCAGAGAGAGGGCCTGGAAGTGGGGGGACATACAGTTTCCCACCCAACCTTGGGGCAGGTTAGCTTGGAACAGGCCAGGCGGGAGATTTTGGGCTCTAGTGAGACTTTGGATAGACGCCTTGGCAGCCATCCTCGGTCATTTTGTTATCCAAATGGAACGCCATCTGACTTCATTGCAGAGCATGTCCCAATCGTAAAAGAAGCGGGATTTACAGCAGCCGTCATGGCTTTTTCAGACGCCCAGTCGCATGACCAGCGTTACGCGCTACGTAGACACGCCAGTTCAGAGGAAATGTTTCAGTTCTATAAAGCGGTTTCGGGATTAGAGTTGCTGGGTCATAGACTCAGACGCTCTAAGCTGGAGACGTCGTATGAGTGATTCAATGAGGATCCTCCCCGTTGCAGTAGGAAAAGGTGTAGGCAGTGGAGTCGGCAGCTTCACGTTTGTTCTTTTTTGCTACTTCCTTGTAGATTTCTTTCTTCACTTATCTGCTCGTATTCCGGGTTATGGTGCTATTCGGCCTACTTTGCTTTTGGTGCTCTCGTTAACCCTGCTTCTCTTTTTTCAGAGAGAAAGGTTTAAAGGCTGGACTAATGATTCCGTGATTAAGGCCATGTTGGCCTTTATAATATACCTTGCTCTTTCATTACCATTTGTAGAGTGGCCGGGGAGTGTTTTACGAAACAATCTCTCTGATTTTGTGAAAGTAGTGGTCTTCATTTTTTTTATTGTATTAATTATTGATAGTGATAGGAGGCTTAAAATATTTCTGGCGGTCTTTATAGGCTGCCAGCTAATACGGGTCTTTGAGCCTCTTTTTTTGAATATTACAGAGGGATACTGGGGAAGTAAAACGCATTTGGGGCATGGTGAGTTTTCGAAACGGCTTTCTGGCGCGCCATCCGACGTAATTAACCCTAATGAGTTGGGCTTTGTTATTGTCACTGTTATTCCGTTTCTTCATTATCTAGTATGGTCCGGGAACGCAAAAGCAAAACTTTTCTATTTGTTGACGATGCCGGCTCTTTTGTATGCATTAATTCTTACTCAGTCCAGAGGTGCATTACTGGCTCTTTTTGTTGTCGGATGGATGGTGCTCAAAGCCTCAAAAAATAAGGCCGGGCTCATTGCTTTGGTAATTGTGGTTGCAATTGCTGGTTGGAGTGTGATGTCGGGTGAGCAGAAAGATCGGTATCTTTCCCTAGTAGGAATGTCCGACTCTGCGAACACCGCTACGGCCGAGGGTCGCCTTTCTGGAATTATGAATGAGTTCCAATTGGGGCTGAATCGCCCGATTGTTGGACATGGACTGGGGACGACGCCAGAGGCAAAAACTAACGTCTTGGGAAAAACGCAAGCTGCTCACAATTTTTATGCTGAGTTACTGATTGAAACAGGTATCTTGGGACTAATCTTTTTCATTCGGTTTTTGGTAAAGGTCCACAATAAATTAAGGAAAAATGGGCGTTTTCTGAAAGCGGCCCCAGACGATGATCGAATTGCGTTTTACCGAAGGTTAAATCAAGCGTTAGTTGCTGTTTTCTGGATGTACGTGGTTTACAGCAGCAATTATTGGGGGCTTTCACAGTACTATTGGTATCTTTTTGCGGGTTTGACAATCGTTTTCTCTAATCGGCTTACCCAAGTGATGGGCAATAAAACTTCACAAACCTCAGTTGACATTAATGAGCATGCCGTTGGGAAACACGGCAGGCTGAAGTATGGACAGGTTCATCGTAAAAGGGAGTTGCAGTGAACA
Organism: Marinobacter sp.; assembly: GCF_041984545.1. Taxonomy (GTDB): domain Bacteria; phylum Pseudomonadota; class Gammaproteobacteria; order Pseudomonadales; family Oleiphilaceae; genus Marinobacter. Next base: position 19,937 of record NZ_JBHIXV010000017.1, read on the forward strand.
TCCTCTTAACCGCGTTGCAGCCAAGTGGGGGTATTCGGACCTATTTTCGCTACATTTACGGCGACCAATGTTTTGAGAATTACCGCTTCACTTTAGTTGCGCCGGATGATGGCTTAAGTAATTTTTTGGGTCGAGTTTTACCGAAAGAACGTCTTCTAGTTGAACCTGCGAAGGCCGGTAAAATTGCCTACGTTCGGCAGATGCGGAGCCTTATTTGCTCAGGAAACTATGATCTTGTACAAGCGCATGGATTTTCAGCCGGTCTACTCACTGCTGTCGCTTGTATTGGTTTGCGTATTCCATTCGTAATCACAACCCACGATGTATTCTTGAAGGGGCGGTTTCCTGGATTTAAGGGTTGGCTCGAAAAATCACTGATTGGCAAACTACTGTCAAAAGCATCCGCGATTAATCCAGTGGGACGTGATGCTGCGGAGAACTTGGCGTCGAACTACCCAGCGCTGGAGCGGAAGATTTTCCCAGTCAGAAACGGTATTCATGTTGAGTCTTTTGAGACCTCTAATAGACGCCGCCTAAAGAGAGAATTGGAGCTCCCCAGCGATGCTGTTCTTCTTGGATTTTTTGGTCGCTTTATGGGACAGAAGGGATTTTCGACCCTCCGGGATGCAGTGGAGACATGTCTTGAGGACTCGAGCTTGCGAGGGCGACTGGCGGTTGTTTGTTTTGGCTGGGGCGGGTTTATTCGTGAAGAGCAGGCTGAACTGACGCAAAGGGGTCTAACCCCCTGGTTCCATTTTGTGGACCACACAGACGATATGGCGGAAGCCTTACGTGGTGTAGATATCGCGGTAATGCCTTCCCGTTGGGAAGCGTGCCCCCTTCTACCGATGGAAGCCATGGTTTCGGGAGTGCCTGTGATCGCTAGTGATTGCATTGGGATGAAGGAGGTAACTGAAGATACACCCGCTTTAAGTTTTGCGGTGAACCAAGTTGATGAATTGGCCTCAGCAATAAAATATTCAGTCGACAACCTTCAAGAACGAAAGCAGAGAGCGGAAGCTTTCCGCGAAACCGCAGCGCGGCGTTTTGATGCAAAAGACACTGCTAAGGCGCTACGGACCCTATTCGAATCTACTCTACGGCGTGAATGTGCCGATTCGCAGCCCGAAGGCGTTTGAGTGCAATGTTGCGCTTACTTCTAATAAATACAGGATCCAACGTCCTGCTGATGGTCGTGAAGATGGCGCTGACCTTCATCATGACTCCCATCTTGATCCACAATCTCGGGAACTACGATTACGGTCTCTGGGAGATGGTAGCCGCCGTGTTGGGTTACATGGGTATGCTGGACTTGGGCATCAAACCGGCAATCAGCCGGTTTGCCGCTAAATATAAGGCTGAAGAAGATCAACTGAATCTTCAAACTGTATTTGCTTCCACGCTGGTTTTCATGGCTGCAATTGGATTCTTGATTGCGCTGGCCTTGGCGGGTTGGGGAGTTCTCTTCAGCGGGGCAATGGCGCCTGAGGGAGAAGATCCGCTCAAGTACACTCTTTTTCTTCTGATACTCGCTGGGCAGATGCTTATCGTATTCCCCGGGTACGTCGCTGAGAGCTATCTGGAAGGTTTTCAGCGCTATAACATCAAGAACAACATCACGATAGTAAACAGTCTTATCGGAGCCGTGCTCTTCATTGCATTCGTAGCCCCTGATAATGCTCTATTACTGTTAGCAGCCGTCAATGCAGTAGGGCTGAGCGTAAAATTCCTTATTTACGGTTTCCTGCTCACCCGAGCCTCCTTTGGGCGCATTGTTTTCAATTTGGCGCTTTTCAACGGACGCAAGCTCCGTGAATTGATGGCTTTTGGCTTCAAATCTTTTGTTCAGGGCGTGGCGACACGCATGGAGAACGCCACAGACACCCTCGTAATTGGTTCCTTCCTCGGACCTGCGGCAGTGCCATTTTATAGCATTCCTCAGAACCTGGTGCGGTATATCCAGACGCTGGGATGGACACTGTCCCATGCTTTCATGCCGCTTTTCAGTGATCTCGCAGCACGCTCTGAAAACGACAAGATTCAAGGGATCTACCTGGTGGCAAGTAAGATAGTCGTTGGATTAGTGATGGCTATGGGCATCGGCGCTGCAATCGTCGGGACGCCGTTTCTGGCACTTTGGATTGGGACAGAGTACACCGAACAATCCGATATTATCTTGCTGTTATTGGTGAGCTTTACCGTTCTACCGCTGATTAACCCGTTCAGCAGTCGCTACCTCACTGCTATTGGGAAACACGGTATTTTTGCCCGGCTGATGCCTATTTCCGCGGTCGTCAATCTGGGGCTGAGTCTTCTCCTCGTTCAGTATTATGGGGTGGTGGGCGTAGCGGTGGCGTCTTTATTACCCTCACTCGTCCTTCAACCCGTGCTTCTCGTCTACTCATGTCGACAGTTGGAAGTCCCGGTAGCTACCTACCTCCGGGAAAGTCTGTTGCCCAATGTATTGCCCCTTTTGCTGATGGGCGCGGTGACCGCCTGGATGCGTTGGGGTGTTGGTATCAATAGCTATTTGTTGTTAGTGATAACCGTTCTGCTCGCTATCGTAGTATTTTGCTTGTCGTTTTGGTGTCTGTCATTTAATCCCCAGGAGCGGTCCTTTGTGCTTGAGCGCTCGCCGTTGAGAAGGAGTACTTGAGGCCATGTGTGGGATAGGCGGCATGTTGTCAACCGGTGCTCTGAGTGAAGCGGCGGAAAAGATTCTGATCGATATGGGGCAGGCTATTCATCACCGCGGGCCAGATCAGGAGGGCGTCTGGCGAGAGGGGCGGCTTGGGCTTGTTCACCGGCGCCTTTCTATTCAGGATCTTTCGTCCGCGGGCGCCCAACCGATGGCTTCGAGCTCTGGCCGTTTTGTAATGGCCTTCAACGGAGAAATTTATAACTTCCTGACCCTGAAGCAGGATTTGGAGCTACTGGGAGTCACTTTCAGGGGGCATTCCGACACCGAGGTAATGCTGGCCGCCTTCGAAGCCTGGGGTGTCGAGGAATCGCTTCATCGGTTCAATGGCATGTTTGCCTTTGCGTTAGTCGACCGTGAAGTGGAACAGCTTGTCCTGGCCCGTGACCGCATGGGCGAGAAGCCTCTCTACTATGGTTGGCAAGGCGATACTTTGCTCTTTGGTTCGGAGCTGAAGGCCATGCGTGCCCACCCGGCCTGGCAAGGGAAGATTGACCGAAATGCGCTCGCCCTCTTGCTGCGGCACAACTTTATCCCGGGGCCACACAGCATTTACCGGGATATTCGCAAGCTGCCGCCAGCTACATTGGTCCGATTTGATTTCGACGGAGAGCTCGGAAGTTGGCCCGAGCCGGAGACCTACTGGTCTCTGCCTGAAGCTTTTGCAGTTAGAAAGATCCCGACGCTTGAAGAGGCGGCGGACGAACTTGAGCGCCATCTTGCCACAGTGATTGGTGAGCAGATGATCTCCGATGTCCCCCTGGGAGCGTTTCTCTCCGGCGGCATTGATTCGTCCACCGTGGTCGCGATGATGCAAAAGCAGGCCACCCAACGGGTACGCACCTTCAGCATCGGCTTTAAGGAAGCCGGCTTCAACGAGGCGGAGCACGCCAAGGCCGTGGCAGCCCACTTGGGGACTGAGCATACAGAGCTCTACGTCTCTCCGGAGGACGGCCTGGCGCTTATCCCGAAATTGCCAACGCTTTACGATGAGCCCTTTGCCGATTCTTCCCAGATCCCAACCTACCTGGTCAGCGAGATGACACGCCAGCACGTAACCGTTGCGCTGTCGGGAGACGGTGGCGATGAGCTGTTTTGCGGTTACCCCCGGTATCCGGGCAGCGTTGACGCCTGGAATCGTCGGGGGCAGCTCAGGGCCCGCATGCGCCAATGGGCTTCAAGTTTGCCTCCGGAATTGATGGCTGGACTTGTTCAGAAACTGGTTCCGGGGCAGGGTGGGCGGGCCCGCGCCTCCCTCGAGGAACGTTTGCGTCAGGAAGCAGCGGTGGCGGGCGCCGGAACTCTGGCGGAGCGTTATCGCCAGAGCGTGAGCTTTTGGGCGGCGCCGGAGCGTCTCGTCAAGAACGGGCAGGAACCTGACTATGCTCTTACGAAGCCCGTTCCCAAAGCTGTCTCGAGCGACCCTCTCAAGACCCTGATGTGGTTGGATCTCAACTGGTATCTGCCGGACGATATCCTTGTAAAAGTGGATCGGGCTGCCATGGCATGCAGCCTCGAAACACGTGTGCCTTTGCTGGACCGACGCATCGTGGAGTTCGCTTTGGGGCTTCCGAGCGAGCTTAATTATTCGGGGGGAGTAGGGAAGCGGGTATTACGTGAGGTTCTCTACCGGTATGTTCCCAAGGAGCTGGTGGAGCGCCCCAAACAGGGATTTGCGGTGCCATTGGGCCACTGGTTGAGAACCAGCTTGAGAGATTGGGCTGAGGAGCTTCTGAGCGAGCGTCGACTCCAGGAGGAGGGTTATTTCCATCCGGAGCCCATTCGACGGCTTTGGGAAGCGCACTTGAAAGGCAAAGACGACCACGCCTATCCGCTGTGGGGTGTTTTGATGTTTCAGGCATGGCTTGGGCATGGAGGCTAAAACAGTGGAGGTTTCCGGCCCGATTGTAAGCATCGTAACGCCTACGTTTAATCGGGCGAAATACATTCGCCTTGCCGTTGAGAGCGTGCTGGCCCAGACCGAACGGCGCTGGGAGTTACTCATCGTGGATGACGGATCAACCGACGATACCGCTACCGTTTTGCAGCCTTATCTCAGTGACCCTCGCATCAACTATATTTATCAGAGCAACAGAGGCCAGAGTGCGGCAAGAAATGTGGCATTGAATAATGCCCGTGGTGCCTACGTCGGCTTTCTGGACTCTGACGATATCTGGTTTCCGGAGAAATTGGAGCGTCAGCTGCAGCTCTTTGAGCGCCACCCTGATGCGCACATCGTTCACGGTGATGAGATAACGATTGATGAAAAAGGGGACGAAATCAGCCGCAAGAATATGCGCAGGTATTCGGGCCGGATTACACCGCAACTTCTGGCCGACAACAGCGTGAGTATTACCACCGCTCTGGTTCGGCGTGAATGCTTTGATGTGATGGGAGGCTTCGATCCTAAGTACGGAGTGGCTGATGATTACGAGTTGTGGTTGCGTTTTTCTGCCCGGTATTTATTCCTTTATGACCCAGGACTGGTCGCGGGTTATCGGGTAATGCCCGATCAGATTTCGTCCGACAAACGTCGTCGCTTTGCCGCGAATGAGCGGATCATTCTGGATTTTCTGGAGCGGCACGGTGACTGCCTGTCTTCCACCGAGAGGCGTAAGGGTCTGGCTATGTTTTTTACTCGAAAGGCCCGATATTTTGCGTCCGTTGGAGAGTTCCGGACGGCCGTGAAGGCGATCTCACGTTCACTAGTCTACGCTCCCACCAACCCTGTGGTGTGGCGGGGCGTTTACCGGGTTATTCGCCCACAGAGCATTGGGTGATTGACTGCTAATGAACAATGATCAGAAAAAGTCCCCGGTTCCAGAAGACTCAATTGGCTCGATAAGGTCTGTCTCCTGGCACCCCAGGTACCGGGAGGGTGTTCTGGAACTCTTTTCAAACGTGCCGCACAAGGCGCAGCTGTGGCAATGGGAGTTCGAGAGTAACCCGTTCGGGAAAGCCTTCGATCCCGTTCTTCTCGTCGACCGGGAGGATCAGGTCGTTGGCTTTAACGGCGTGATGCCTATCGAGGCCACCGCCTATGGTGAGCCAATCGACGCGCTCTGGAGTTGTGATTTCCATGTTGTGGAATCGTGGCGAGGCAAGGGATTGGGGAGTCAAATCAAGAGCGTATTGCACGGCAAAGCCAAAGAGGTGATGGCATTTGGTATAAGCGACCATGCAAGCAGGGTGCTTCTTCATTTGGGGTGGAAGCCCGACCTCAGGGTGCGTAATTATCGTTTGCTGAGAAGTTCCCGTGGCATTCGGGAATGGGCGTTCAGGGCAATTCAATGGCTCAACCGGAGCCTTGGATTATTGGGCCCCCGCCTTTCCAATTGCACGATAACCGTACAATCAACCTTGCCTGACCAAGCTTCGGTAAATGAGTTATGGGAACGGGAGAAGAGCGGCTACTCAAGAATCGTCAAACGTTCCTTTGAGTACCTAAACTGGAAATATCAGCGCCACCCGCTTGCTCGTTACGCCTTTGTATGTGCCTGGGAGCATCAAAAGCTTGCCGCAATCATGGTGGTTCGGTTCCATGGGGAAACGCTGAAAATTGTCGATTATGCCGGCCCGGCCTCCAATGCCGCGCTTAAAAGGGCGCTGGTACGTCGTGTTCGAGACCATTGGCGACATGCTCTGCAGTTAACTGTGGTTACGTCGGATGCCCAGTTGGGGCAGTGTTTACGCAATGAGGGTTTCTTCTCTCCTCGTACTCGCCCGAGATTTTATATCCATGATTCAGTTGCTTCAGAGAACGAACCTTCCCGAAGTTGGTTCATTATGGCTGGAGACTCGGATGGGGAGTTGCTGGGCGCTGCTGCAGAGTTCTGCAGGGGTTATACAGTGTTGAATGAAACGGAATTCAATTGAAAGGGACAAACATGACCGAGGGTGCTCCAACCGTCAGCGTGATCACACCTACGTTTAATCGCGCGGATTTTATTGGCGAGACTGTCGAGAGTATTCTCGCCCAGACGTTCGGTGATTTTGAGTTATTGATCGTTGATGACGGCTCAACGGACAACACCAGGGAGATTTTGTCTCCCTATCTGTCGGATAAGCGTCTGCGTTATTTCTACCAGGAAAATCAGGGCCAAAGTGTAGCCAGGAATCGAGGGTTAACCGAGTCCAGGGGTCAATTCCTTTGTTTTATTGATTCGGACAATGTGTGGCTTCCCAACAAACTGGAGAGCCAGCTCAATTTTTTACGTGAGCATCCAGAGGTCGACATCGTTTACGGAGACATTATTACGATTGATGAGACTTCAAAGGAGATCGGGCGGGAGAACATGCGGCGTTTTAGTGGCCATATTGCCGGGGATTTGCTGCGCGATAATTTCGTGAGCATCAATACAAGCATGGTGAGACGCCATTGCTATACAGAGCTCGGAGGGTTCAACGAAAAGGATCGGCTGGCTGAGGACTATGAACTCTGGTTGAGGTATTCAACGCGTTTTAAATTTCACTATATGCCTGAATATTTTGCCAAGTACCGTGTCATGGATGATCAGATCTCCAGCGACAAATCCGCACGTTTCTGGGCGAATGAGCGAACGCTCAGGTTATTCCTGGAGGCATACCCTACGGCGGTGGATTGGAAGACCCAAAGAAAGGGATGGTCGACCTTTTTCGCCCGCAAAGCCAGATATCTGGCTGGCCAGCGAAGCGTAACCAAGGCATTGCTCACTTCCTTGCAGTCATTGGCGCAATGGCCCTTTCACAGTACCGGTTGGCGCGCCCTTTTCCGGGTCTTTTTTCCAGGCTTGAAAGATGTCCGCTGACAGAACTCTGCGTGTTTGCCAGCTCAGCGAGTCTCAATTCCAGTCTATGGCTGACGATTGGCAGGCATGTCTGGCACGCTCAGATGCGCACCCCCTGTTTATGGGTTGGCCCTGGCTTTACAGCTGGTGGCAACGATGGTCTCAGGTACTTGGGCTGCAACTCCTGCTCCTTGGCGTATATGATCGAAGCGGAGAGCTCGTTGGTATTGGCCCATTTTATCGGCGCGACCAGGTAACGCCGACCGGCCTGCGAGTGCGCCGGGTTCATTTGATTGGCAATGCCTGGCATGTTGCCCCTACCGTTCGCACCGAATATTGCAGCCTGATCACTGCCAACGAGAGATCCGATGACGTTTACCAAGCGTTGCTGGAAGCCCTGCATACGCTGCCGTGGGACGAGTGGGTTTTGTGCGATGCTCTGGAATCGGAACTTCAGCGCCTGGAACAGAACGATGGTGAGCTTGGGCCTGAAATCTACAGAGTTAACAGGGTGCGGGACGAAGGGGTGCGTATCGAGACCAGTGGCAGTTTCGACGACTGGTTAGTTGGGTTGGGTTCCAACACTCGCCTGAAAGTCTTCAATCGCCGAAAGTACCTTGAGTCCAGGGGAGACCTCAAACTGACGTCTTCCCCAACCGGTGACAGCGCGCAATTTCTGTCGAGACTGAACGCGTTCCATAAGGCTCGCTGGGGAAAGCCGGCATTTGATCACGAGGCACTGCTTTTCCACCAACACATGATAGAACGGCTAGAAAAGTTTGGCGGCCGGGTGCATCTCTCTGAGCTTTATTTTGAGAACGAGTGTGTTTCGGTTCTCTATGATGTAACGGTGGCCGGCCAAAGGATAAACCTTCAGGCCGGGTATCAGGAGGACCTGGACCCAAGGGTGGCCTTAGGGTCCTTGCATCTTGGCTATGCCATAGAAGACGCTTTTGGCGACCAGGAAACCGCCTACTACGATTTGTTGGCGGGTGGTGGGAAGAACCACGATTACAAGAAGCATTACCGCGGCCAGATCGTGGTCTTCCAGACTGTGCAGCTGGTACGCAACCCGTTTTTGAGCTCTGTATATAGGAAACAGCATAAAATGCCCGCGACTTTGAGGCGCTTCGTAAATCGCTGGTTGAAGTTGTAGTAGAGTGTTGGTTGCGATGGAATTGGCAATGTGCAAAGGGCACAATAGACACGTGCAGTTACTTCATAAGGATTGTGAAAATGGCAGCTCACCGAGGGGACATGGTAGGTGTAAAGTACCAATGGATGTCTTACCTGGTTGGATTTGCTTCACTCCTTTTGGTTCTCTGGCCCACTCTTGCCGACATCTTTGGTCGCTGGCTCAAACTGGATGAGTCTTACTCCCACGGTTTCCTGTTAGCCGCTGTTTCGCTCTTCCTTACTTTCAGGGCAGCCCGAAAGCATCCAGCCGTTCCGGGATTCTATCCTTCCTGGCTTTTACCCTTTGTGATTTGCCTGTCCGCTTACTGGGTCGGAGGGCTCATTCGCTTGCAGGCGCTTCAGCACCTGGCCCTGATTCCTCTGTTACTGAGCGCCTTTGCCGTGCTCGTGGGATGGCGGCAGGGCAAGTGGTTCCTGGTACCTTTGGGCATACTCTTTCTGGCGATACCGGTTTGGGATTTTCTGTCCTGGCCACTGCAGTTGGTTACCGTTGCGGTTAATCAGGCATTGCTGGGGCTATTCGACATTGAATTTGAGGTCGAAGGTGTATTTGTTTACCTGATCGGTGTTGGTGCCTTTGAGGTGGCAAACGGCTGCTCCGGGCTTCGCTACCTTCTGGTGGGTCAGGCGCTGGTTTTGATCTACGGGGAGCTTTACCTCACCCGACTTCGGTCGAAGGTTTTTCTCTATTTATTGGGATGTGGCTTCGCCCTCGTTGCCAACTGGATTCGCGTATTCGTCATTATCTACATGGGTTATGAAACCAATATGCAATCCAGTCTGATTGAGAACCACGATAATTTCGGCTGGTGGGTGTTTGCCGGCACCCTGGTGCCCCTTTATTTCCTGGCGCGTCGTCTGGAGCTTCGGGACGAAAGGGCAGAAACTGAACCGGGGCAGAGGGTCGAAGAGGCGCGCCCTCAGGGCGAGAATGGCAGCGCAGTCTATGGTGTCATCGCCCTGGTGGTGCTTGCTTTGGGAGTCTGGTCCGCGCTTCCGGAAAAGCGATCAAAGATAGCAAACCATCCAGAAAACTATGGTGTGGATTTAGGGAATCTGTATGCGCCCGTCTTCGGTTCCCAGCTGGCGGGTTGGAAGCCCAATCTGCGAAACCCCGACCGGGTTTATGTACAGACAATGTTCGATCGTAGCAGGGCCAGGGTAGGCGCCAGTCCCGACAGCGTGTTCTATCTCGGCGTGTTCACTTACGACTACCAGAGGAATGGCGCAGAGCTGATCCAGTACAGCAATCGCTTGTATGATCGTGACCTTTGGATGCCGGAGGCCTTCTTTCCGGTTGATACACCTCTGAATATCCCGATTCAGGGCCTTACCCTCAAACACCGGTTGTCTGGGAAGCGTGTTCACCTTGGATACACTTACTACGCCCACGGCCAATGGGAAACCGATCAGTGGCGTGCGAAACTGGCGCAGGTGTCGGGATTCTTCAGCAATCGTGATGATGCGTCTTTGTTGATAGGGGCGGTTCAATGCCTGGAATGCGACGTACCGGAAACACTGTCCGGTTTCATCAGTGATGCTTTTCCGGCCGCATTGTCTCGGATAGAAGCGACGGTTGGCGAGCCTGCTCGTTGAGGAAATTGCCCAGCCGCCGCAGGAAATTGGAGTGATTGGTAGTGCTCCACTCCCGGGCAAGCTCCGCGCGTTTGCCGAGCATATCCAGTGGTTCCGTCAATGCGCCAGCGACGACTGTCTCAAGATCGGCGTCGGCTACCCTGAAACGGGTTCCCAGGCGGAACTTTTGGGTTGCGGTTGGGCGTGCCAGGAATCCGAACGTTGGTGATACCAGTTCGTTCATTGGGGGCGCATCGGTTGTGATGGTTACGCAGCCGTTTGCCAAAGCTTCTGCCAGTACCTGCCCGTAACCCTCCACCTCTGAGGGCTGAATAGCGAACCCGGCTTTGCCCCACAGAGATGAGAGTTCTTCTTCTTTGATGTTCTTCCTGATTTCTACATTGGGCAAGTGAGCGGGAAGTTCCGGTGCCTGTTCAGAAACCACCACAAGTTTTGGCCACTCCGGGTGGCGTTGCCAGCAATTCAGTACGGACTGGGTACCCTTGAGTTGGCTGGTGCCGGCGACATGAAGCGCCAGCCCGTAGTTCTTTTGTTCTTGTTGCATGCCGTGCCCCGCCATGTCCCCTGTAAAACCGAGAAACTCGGTGGAAGAGTGCAGCTTTTCAAAGATCTCAGCCGCATGTCTGGTTTTGCCAAGCACTTTATCGACTTCTGCCAGGTAGGGAAGACGCGACTCAATAAACCATTCCTGGTTGGGGATCAGCCAGTGGTGCTGTCCCTTCCAGAGTTGCGTAGGCTGGATGTTCTCCAGGTGAACGACAAGGTCTTCAGGGCTGGTAGCTTTCAGCAGTTTTGAAAACCGGACAAGTGTACGGAAATACAGTCGCCGAAAACGTTCCGAGGTGAGCCGCTGGAGCAGGGCAAAGAAGCGTTTTTCGAGGTTCCTGCGCCATTGTCGGAGGGGAGCCAGTTGCAGAATAGCGCATTCATGCCCATGAGACTCGACGGCGGCCTTGAGTATCTGGCTATCCTTTTTCAAACCTCGACCACTGCCGGAATAGACAATCAGTACGCGCATACACCTGAACCAAAAAATAAAAAGCCCTGCCAGGGCAGGGCTTTAAAGACTAGCACAGATTCTGGTGTCAGGCTTTTTTACGGCCTTTCATCCGCACTGCAATGCCTGCGAGGCCAAGGCCAAGCAGAGCGAGGGTGCCAGGCTCAGGTACCTTCGAGGCGCGAACCATTACGAGCATGTCGTCGTGGTTGTCGTCCACCTGGTTGTTGTCGTCTAGGCTCAGAATGAACCAGTCTTCGCCAACTTCAAAAATAGAGAAGTTATAGCCAAGCGCCTGGTTGCCAGTTCCTTGGTTGGAAACTGATCCCATAAGGTTTAACCCCGACACCGAAGAAAAGCCAAAGTCCAACTTGCCAAGTCCCGCAGAGTAGATCGTGCTGAATGTTTGGCCAAGGGCGCTGGAACCGGTGTTGAACACCTCTGAACCCTCGTACAGGAAAGACCCGGTATAGCCTGCTTCTTTACCGAGATAGGTAAAGGTCAGCTTGAATGGATCGGACGACACGGACTCAATGGAGTGAGACAGCAGAACAGAGTCTGTGGTGTCGTAGTACTGAGGGCCTGTGAACAAACCGGCTGGTATGCCGATTCCGTTTGCATAATCATTGTTGCCTGGAACTGCGGTGGGCGTCGCGGCAGGCGCGGTGTTAGCCACCGTGCCGATGAAGGCGGCCTGTGCTGCCCCTGCGAATCCTACCGCTGCAGCCAGCGCAACGCATTGAGTCAGTTTTTTCATTTGAATCACTCCTCCGGTGAGTGGTCTTGAGTACACCATGCTATTCCTTGCAGGTGTCGTGCCATCATTTAAGTTTATGAAATTGCGTACTTTTTTATAGGGTCTGTTTCTCCAGTGTAAAAAGTTCCGACAAAATACCCTTTACTCCACTGCGTGCTGTACTGGCGCCGATGGTTCACTGCTTAATCCGTTGGTATCGATCACCTGAATGGTGAAGTACCACACGCCGGGCGCCAGGTCGGTAATGGTGGTGGAGGTTGTGCCGGCAGGAACGCTGAGCACTTCCGTGAGGTTGTTCGAGTCCTGCCCGTAGTTGATGCGGTAGGAATCGATCTCGCTTAGCGAAATGCTGCTGCCATCCACCCGTGTGCCGGGGGGAGTCCATGAGAGCGTAACGCTGCCTGTGCTGCTGGTGGTTTCCTCCGGTGAGCTGGTGGCTGGCGACTGGGGCTCGGAAACGGGTTCAAGAGTGTAGGGGTGCAATCCGGATTGATAGGCTTCAAGCACGGTTACGCCGCTGCTATTGAATACGCTGTCTGCCACCGGTTGCATGAGGGGCAGTCCGTAGCGGAGCTTGTAAAGATCATCGACGCCGTCATTCAGAGAACTCTCGGCAAATTCACTGGTAAGTGCCAGGTGCGAGACGGTGCTGGCGGGCGCCAGGACTTCTCCGCTGGCCGTGTCGGAAATGGTCAGCACGGCGGTGGCGCCCCAGCCGTACTCGAAATACTCCATGGTTACCGCCACCGGCGCGCCGGCTTCCAGGCTGGCCGTGGCACTGTAGGTGGTTGGTGACTGGTTTTTCCACTGGTTGATGATTGGGGCACCGTTCAGTAGCAGGCGCACGCCATCGTCAGTGGTTGTGGTGAAGGTGTATTCGCGCATTCCGTCACTGTGGGGAGGGGTAAACCAGCCCTGCCAGCGAATGCTGAATCGGTCTTTCGGTAGGTCAGCGGCGGGGCTCCCGCTGCCCCAGTTGAAATTGATCGAGGCGTTCTCCTCAGCCCGGACAAAGGTGCCGAAGTCTGTCCCGGTGAAGTACTGGCCAACAAACCCGGCCTCGTAGACTTCCTCGGGCGCCGGGGCATCCTCTAGATTGGTCGGATCGGTGCCGGCCTGGTATTCCTGGAGTGCGGAATAGCCGTCGCCATCCACGTCTGAAGTAGCATCGGCCGGGTCTGTGGGGTCAAGCCCGTAGGCATACTCGTAGCCATCCGGCAGGCCGTCGGCATCGGTATCCTCGGCAATGGGGCTGGTGCGGGCCCAGAATTCGTCTGTGGCGCTCAACAGGTCGTTGTCGGTGTCTGAGGTAGCGTCTGCGGCATTGGAAGGATCCAGTCCGAAGATGATTTCCCAGTTGTCGTAGAGGCCATCCTTGTCCTGATCCAGGGGCGGGTAGCCCTTGTTGAACGAGAGGTTCTGCTGGGCATCAAAATAGCCGATGTGATATCCGAGGTGGTAGGCCTGTTCCGGCGTTAATTCCGGGGCAGCGCCGGGTTCCTCAACGGCCCAGGTATGCAATGCGGAGCTGCCGATGGTTTGTTGGGAAAAGCCCGGCCCGGACCAGGCCACCGTAAAGTGGTCATCCCAGCCTCCCTCTTTGTGCCGCAACTCAAAGTAGTATTTCTTGCCTGCTTCCAGAAACTGGATTGGCGAGGTCTGGGAGCTGTAGCGGTTGAAGCTGTCCAGTGGCACGGCCATGGTGGACGCAATCTGAACGAGGGATTCCGGCGCCTGGGAATCCGAGAGCCAGAACTGGGTCTGGTCGTCGCCGCTGATAAAGAAGGTGTATTCCCCGGTTTCCGGCGGTTCAATAAAGCCCCGTATGAGGGTGCCGTAGTTATTTGCGCGGCTGGTGGCCCGTCGCAGCTCCGTCAGCTCGGTAATTTCGTCGGGATTGTCCGGATACTTCTCGGCATCCAGCAGTGACTGCACGTAATTGCCGGAAATGGCATCGTAGTACCAGACATCGACCTTGCCTGGTTCACTGGTCTGCGGGATAGAGGCGGTGGGGGGGAGCTGTTCTATATCGCGATATTGCCAGCTTTGACACCCGGTGATCGCCACCAGGGCGGTACCGAGGCCGAGCGCTTTGATGGCAGCCATACCAAACCTTCCTTGTGCGCCAGAACGATACATGAAGTATTGATGCGCGATTTGGAGGCTGCCAGCGTCTGCTAGGAACGATTCGCTATGTCAGCTTGGATATTATGCCGTGCCGATATTCTAGCTATTGTTCCCCTGTTCAAGGCCCTTCAGGATTCTTTGCGCATCGTTGTCGCGACCTTCCGTGCGGTAAGCCTCCACCAGGTGCATGGCAATCTCCGATGACTCCGGCGCCAGTTTATGGGCTTTTTCAAGGAGCTTGATGCCTTCTGCCTTTTTGCCGGACTGGAAGAGAATCCATCCGTAGGTGTCCGCTATGGCGCCATTCTCGGGGCTGGATTCGTACGCTCTGCGAGCGATGTCGAGAGAGCGGGAATCCCCAATCTGGTGATACAGCCAGGCGAGGTTGTTCAGTGCAACGCCGTTCTCCGGATGGGTTTCAAGCAGCGACTCGTAAGCAGCGACTGCTGCGTCATTCTGTTCCAGCTGTTGGTAGAGGATGGCAAGGTTCAGGGTAATGGCAGGGTTGTTCGGGAAGTCACTTGCTGCTCTTTCCAGGACCTCGCTCGCTTCCCTGGTTTGCCCGGCATTGCCGAGGGCTCTTGAGAGCGCCAGATAAAGCTCGGGGGTTGCTCTTTTGCTCAAGGCGAGCTCATACAACTCGGCGGCCTGGCGGAACTCACCCTGGCGTTCGTAGTGGGAGGCCTCAACCTCATAGGGCAAAGGGGAATTGGGGTGATGCTGTTTCACATCCGCAAGAGCGGTTCGGGCCTTGCTGGTATTTCCGTTCTGGAACTCGATCGCCGCATACTTGAGTGCGATCTGCTCGTTCTCCGGGAACAGCACCCGTCCGCGATTCAGGATCTCAAGCGCACGTTCGCCCCGGCCTCGTTGCGCCATCTGCGTGGCAATACCTTCGTATACTGCCGCCACGTATGGCTCTGCCGGGCTGGGAGTGCGTTCGTCCGAGCGTTCCATTAACTGGGCCGTGAGCTCATCAACGCGGGCTGAGTCGCCCTGAATCAGAGCCGTCTCCAGAAGTATCAGCCGGGGCCCGATAGCTTCTGGGTTCTCCTGGTTTAGCTCGGCCATAAAGCCGGTAAGCTCTTCACGCGGGATCGCCCCGGCCAGCGATTGCAGCGCCATCCGGTCGTTCGGATCGGCCTTCACCGCCTGCTTGAACAGGGTGATCGCTTCGGTAGTGTTGCCTCTCAGGCGTTGAAGGTTACCAAGTCCTACCATTGGCGCTGGCGATTCTGGAGCGAGTCCTCGCGCCTTCTTCAGTGCTGTCTCTGCGGCATCGTACTGGCTGCTCTGGGCCAGGAGATTTCCTTTCAGCACCAGTGCTCTCACGTTCTCCGCATCTTCCTTGAGTGCTGCATCGAGGGTGTTCAGCGCTCCATTCACGTCGCCCGCCCTGTTCTGGGCATTGGCTATCAACAGAACGGCCTGGCTGCGCTCGGCTGCATCTGTCGGGATCTTTCTGGCCTGGGTGATGGCCTCCTGAAGGTCCCCCGCCTGGAACAGGTAGGATGCATATCTCAGCCGCAGGTTATGATTGTCCGGGTTGATCTCCAGGGATTTTTCAATCAGCTGGCGGCCACTCTGATCATCGCCTCCGGCCAGCGTTGCAATCCCGACAAGCGCGAGTGTCTGGGGATCGTTGTCGCGGTTATCCAGGTCTTTGAGCAGGTCCCGGGCGCCAAGAGGGTCTCTCATGGAGATGCGCGTGGCTGCCAGCAGCTTTCTGATTTCTCCGGATTCTTCCAGGTCGGCAAGCGGCTCGAGAAGCTCTTCTGCCTCGGCGGCGCGGCCTTGCCTGAAGCGGATAACGCCCAGCATCAGGGCACTCGGGCGATGGCCAGGCACCTGGTTCAGTGTTTCTTCGAGGTATCTGGCGGCGGTATCCAGATCGTTCTGTTCAAGTGCCTGGCTCGCCGCCTCCATGTTACTTTTGATCGTGCCCGGCCCTGATTTTGCGAGAATTTCTTCATAAACGAAGGCCTCTGCCGACTTGCCCTGTTCCCTGAGGGCCGTCACTAGCGCGGAAATGGTTTCGTACTTGCGGAAGGTCATCACATCGTACTGGCCGATAGTCTCCAGGGCCTCGATGTAGGCCTGTTCCGCAACCGCCCAGTTACCTTCAAGGTGGGCAATCTGGCCCTTCAGCAGCTGAACTTCTTCATGCTGTGGCGCCTTCTCTTCGGCCACCGCCAGTCGCTCCTTGGCCAGTTCGGCGTTTCCTGAGGCCATGGCTGAGCGCGCAAGCCCGACCAGAGCCTCAATATTGCCATTGTTGATCTCAAGAACGTCGCGATAGGCCGCTTCGGCCCGTTCGAAGTTGCCTGCCACCAGCCAGGCCCGGCCCAGGAGAATGCCCCTCTTTTCGGCCGTTTCCTGAACGGGTGAAACAACCTGATCAAGGGCTTCGCGGGCCTGTTGAATGTTGCCCTGGAGAATCTGAGCCTCGGCCCGAATAAGTGCAGCTTCATTTCGCTGGCTCTGGGTCAGGCCCTGTTCCGGAATTTTTTCCAGCAACTGATCGAGCTGGCGTTCGGCATTGACGGCATCGCCTGCAGTAAGCAGGTTGTTGATGATGATGAAGTAGGGCTCTACCCGCTCCGGCTGAAGTTGTATGGCGCTGCGGGCTTCAATGGTGCTCGCCTTCAGCTCACCCTGTCGCTGGAAGAAGCGCGCCTGGTCGACGTGGCTGATGTATTGGATGTCGTCCTGTGTCATTTCCGTTTCGTTGCTGCAGCCGGCAGCAAACAGGGTGATTGCTGCAGTGAGCAAAGCCAGCGGTAACAGTCGTGGTAGATTCATGCCCTGGTCCTTCTTCGGGTCTTGTCCTTCGCCTTCTCTCAGGCACTTGTTGTTTGTGACGTCTCGATTCGGTACTTGTCCGTCAGGTTATACAGGGTAGGGCGCGTCACACCGAGCAGTCGGGACGCCTGCGCCATATTGTAGTTGCAGGTTTGCAGCGCCTGTATGATCGCCTGCTTTTCTGCGTTTTCCCGCACCTGTCTGAGGTTCAGCTGATTGGGCGTGCCAGAGGTGTCGCAGGAAAGCTCCAGATCTCCGGCGGTTACGCGCTTACCTTCTGCCATGATGGTGGCCCGTTTAACCTTGTTGATCATCTCGCGCACGTTCCCGGGCCATGCATAATTGCTGATGGCATTCACCGCATCCTCGCTGAACGAGAGGTTGGGGCGGTCCATCTGGTCGCCCAGGGATTTCAGGAGCGACCGGGCGATCACCAGCGGGTCGCCGTCCCGTTCACGAAGTGAGGGCACGTCGAGAGTGATCTCGCTGATCCGGTAGTACAGGTCTTCCCGGAAAACGCCCTCGGTGATCAGGTTTCTCACATCCCGGTGCGTTGCACACACCACGCGAACGTCGACGGGAATGGGGTTAACCGAACCTACTCTGTCAATCACGCGTTCCTGGAGAAAACGCAGGAGCTTTGCCTGCAACGGCATGGGCATATCGCCAATTTCATCGAGGAAAAGGGTGCCTCCGTTGGCGCTTTCAATCTTGCCTTTCTTGGTCTGGGTTGCACCGGTGAACGAGCCCTTCTCGAAGCCAAACAGTTCGCTCTCCAGCAGGTTCTCGGGAATGGCTGCACAGTTTATGGCAGCAAAAGGCTTGGAGGCTCGATGGCTCAGATCGTGTAATGCCCGGGCAAGAAGTTCCTTGCCGGTGCCGGTTTCTCCGGTGATCAGCGTGGTGACATCGGTGGGAGCGACTTTTTCGAGGGTTCGGCAGATCGAGAGCATCTGGGGGCTGGCGGCAACAATGCCCTTGATGTTGGTGCCGTTACGTTGTTGCGACAGAACCTGATTTTCCTGTTCAAGCTCTGCGATCCGGAACGCCCGGTTGACCACAAACGAGAGAATGTCGGCATCCAGCGGTTTCTGGTAAAAATCCGAGGCACCCATGCCGATGGCTTTGACGGCGTTTTCCTTTTCTTCGCGACCGGTAACAACAATGACTTTGGTCATCGGGGCGAGCTGGATGATTTCCTCAAGCAGCCGGAAACCTTCGCTGGCACCTCCGGGATCAGGGGGCAGGCCGAGATCCAGAGTGACGACTTGTGGCTCTTCCCGCCGCAGGCAGGTCAGGGCCGAGTCCCTGTCGGAGGCTACAGATACCTGCAGATCCTCACTGAAACACCACCGCATCTGGCTCTGGAGGCCGGGATCATCTTCTACTATCAAGAGTCGTCTGGTCACAACAGCAACAAGTCCTTTGTTTTTTTATTTCCACAGCCTAGATTCTCAACCGAACATTGACACTTTGCAATGCTGGCTTAATCCTCCGTTAAGAAACGACGATTAATTGGCGTTTTGTCTGGCCTCTTCTGTTACGGAATTCGGTCGCACCTCTGGCACAGTGGTCACTTTGGGTTGCTCACTGGCGAGCGGAATGCGTACTGAGAAACACGAACCCACCCCGGGCTCGCTGGTCACATCGATGTCACCACCGATTCTCCGAATGTATTCCCTGGCCTGGTATGCGCCAATGCCCATGCCGGTAAGCCCTTTGGTGCTTTCGAACGGTTTGAAAAGCTGGCTGGAGATGAATTCCTTGGTCATTCCCGTGCCGGTGTCCTGGATGAACAGCACCACCTTGCCCTTCGCGAGCTTCAGCGCGATCGAGATGTCACCGGTTGGAGGCGTGGCGTCCTGGGCATTCTGAATAAGATGACCCAGCACGCTGCGGAGCTGCTCTTCGTCTGCTTTTATCAGCGCGGTTGGTGTGTCCCCGTCGATTCGTGGTGCCGGCGCCTGCCTCTGGTGGTGTTCAACCAGCTTGCGGGTGAGATCCGCCAGGTTCAGCAATTTGAGCTGGGAATCGTCGTCATCGCCGGGTCGGCGAATGTGGTCGACCAGGCCGGACATTTTACGAACGGCGTGGTCGGTGGTGTTGATCATGTCGTCGATGAAAGCCGGATTGTTCCGGTGTTTCGGGGCGTTTTTTACCAGCAGGGAGAGCTGGGCAATCACGGTTTTCAGGTCGTGCACCATAAATGCTGAAGCTTTGCTCACCGCCTCAAACTGCATGGCCCGGGACAGGCGGTTCTGGGCATCGGCCTGCGCCAAAAGATTGCAGGTTTGTCTGGCCACCACTTTGATCAGATCAAAGTTTTCCCAGTTGAGTTCAACCCGCGCATAAGGGTTGCCGACCAGTGCCATTCCGTAGAGATCGTTTCCAAGATACAGCGGTATCACCAGCCAGCCGTCGGCGGTTTTGGCGATGGCGTCCGGAATTTCCAAGAGGTTATAGCTGACGGGGTCGGACTTGTATTCGTGCAGGTCAACGATCCATTCCCGGTCTGTGAAAAAGCGGACCAGCTCGGCGTCGTCGTCGATCATGGTGTGCTTGGGCGTGGTAAGGTTCACGGCGGCCTTCAATACGTAGGCATCACGCTCTCCTTTGAGCCAGATCGCGCCGCTGTTGCTTTCCACAAGGCCCGCGAGAATCCGGATGATCCGTTCTGGCAGGGGGGGATCGTCGCTGAGGTCGGCCAGTTCGCGGGTCATTCTCAGCCATTCCTCCCGGTAGTCATATTTGTAATCGAAGAAGTTCTGGCTGATCAGAACCATGAGCCGGGCCCGAATACGGCGCGAGAGCAGCAGTGTGGCAAGAAAAACCAGGGAAATGGTGAGGAACAACACCTGGAGCGCCTCGCCCCAGTTGCCCCCCAGAACGCGCACGTAGTAGCCGCCCATGGCAAGGAACAGCAGATAACCACCGGCGAACACCAGCGTGCTGGCATGGAACACCGCGGTTCTTGAAAGCTGGAAGTCGATGGGCTGCTTGCGGGTGTTGATTACGTTTACCGCAAACAGGGGCACCATGGCGGCGTTGATAAACCCCCGGGCGTTCCAGAAAGAGTCGGATATCTGGCCAAAAAGCAGGGCGTCGGTGTACATGAAAAAGTCAAAGGCAAAAATGGTAATGATGCCGATGCACAGGTACTTCATGCTGGTTCGGCCAAGGCCGCTGGAATTGCGCCAGATCTGCTCAAGTACAGTCAGGCCGAGCAGCGAGAGGCCAATCTGTCCGAGGACCTTGGCTTTACCTCCGATTGATTCCCACTCAAACAGATATTCGGCAATAGCCAGTATCATCAAGCCGGCAATCAGAATGCCGCCCGTGGCGACCATGAGGGTACGGGCGCGTACACTGATGCCTGAAGACTTGAAGGAGTCCTTCAGAATGGCAAAGAGCAGAAGTAGCCAGGTGGCATCGCGAAGAAGTTCAAGAAGGTAGCGAATCAGGAAGTCCGGCTGGCCGAACAGGCTCTGGGTAACGAGAGAGACAGCCCAGAGACAGGACACGAGGGCAGCAAGAAACAGGGCCCGATCTACGTTCCTTCGAAGGTAACGAGTGCCGACCACCAATGCGAGAAGCAGAAAGCAAGTGGCTGCCGCACCATGACTTAAGACGCCCAAATCCCTGAACATCACCTGAATCCTGAATATCCGTCCCAGCCTAGTTTGGGAGGATTGTGAAAATCGATCAAGTCTGCTGACTGTATCGAAAACTTAACACTTTTGGCCAGGCATGTCGGTATGTTTTACACATTTCTTGAATCTATTCAGCCGCAGGTCGGTCGACAATATTTAAGTGTCTAACATGCCGACACTTTTCATGTTCTGGCCCCAACCCTGCTTTTCTGGCCACACGTTGCGAATCACTGGATTCGTTGTTGTAGGAAGCAGTCAGGGAAGTAGGTGTTATGGATATGAGAAAGGCATGGCGGTCGCTGGGTGCAGGGCTGATGTTAGCGGGGGCGGCCACGTTTGCCCAGGCGGTTCCTCTCACCATGGACCTGGATTTTGATGGGTTCAGCAAGGGTTACAAATCCGGAACCATTACTGATGACGGGTCCGGCATGTCCGTACGGGCTGGCATGTTTCAGTTCGATGTGAGCAATGTCTCCGGCTCCAGCTCGTTTTCGATTAGCTCGAACGATGTGCTTGAAGCCTTTTGCGTTGACATCGACACCTATCTCGATACCCAGAACATTGTTTCCTACACCCTCCTGGGCGCCGGTGATTACTTCGGGGATGCTGGCAAGGTTGATCGCATCGGCCGGCTTTACACCGGATACGAATCGGCGGTAACAGACGCTAAATCGTCGGCGGCGTTCCAGTTAGCGCTCTGGGAGATCATTAATGAGGATAATGGATCTTTAAACCTCTATGCGGACGGCACTTTTTGGTCAAGCGATTTCTATTCGGCTCGAACACTCGCGAATCAGTGGCTTGGATCGCTTTCTGGATTCCAGAATGCCTACAGCCTGTATGTCCTCTCATCCGATACCGACGAGCAGCAAAGGAAACTCTCGCAGGACCTTCTGGTGTTTTCGCCAAAGCCGCCTGTACTGGTGCCGGAGCCCGGCACGCTGGCGCTGCTGGCACTGGGTATCGTGGGCCTGATCCTGCGCAAGGCCTCCCGGCGTAGCAGAGACTGAAAGGCGGTTTCCGGTCTATGCAGGATCGCGAGCCCTGAGGCGCAAGTCTCGGGGCTCTTTGTAACTGACCTAGACCGGCCGCTTATTCTCCCGATAAAACCGGAAAATCTCCTTCAACGGTCGCTTTGGCTCAAAGCCAAATTCCCGCGCAAACGCCCGCCCATCAATCACCACCGGATACTTGAAGAACGCCATCAGGTACGACGGAAAACTCTTTAGTTTCAGAGTGTTCAGAATCAGCTTGGGTACTACCGGCGGGATCGAGAGAATCGGGAAGCGTTTGCAGCCGCAGAGTTTCAGTGCGTGCTGGTAGGCCACCCAATCCTGCGGGGCGACGTTGTACACGCCACGTGTCGGTTTTTTATACGCCAGCACAATGGCATCCGCCATGTCATCAATATGGATGAACTGCATCATCGGAGAAAAGCCGGCCAGCACTGGCGCCCGCTCGCTGCCCAGCAGGGTACTGATGGTGTTACGCACGCCGGGGCCCACGATATTGCAGGGCCGCAGGATGGTGATGTTCAGTTCCGGGTAGCGCCACAGATAGATGTTGGCGAGGTTTTCCAGTTCCACCGAATCAATCAGGTCGGCGCTCAGGCCGGCGCTCTTCAGGGGCGCGGATTCGTCTATGAGCGCAGGATTGTAGGCCACGGCACCGTAGACGTGGAATGTGGAAAGCACCACTACGCGCTTGATGCCGTACTTGTGGCTCAGGTCCAGCAGCTTCTGGGTGCCCAGCACGTTGGCGTTGTAACGGCGCATTCGGGTGAGCTGGCTGGACATGATGCGGCCCAGGTGAATCACGCCGTCGAACTGATAGCGGCGGAACAGGTCCTCGAATACCCGCTTGTTGAAGTCGATGCAGTAGCTGGGAATGTCGTCGCCCAGATACACCTGTTCGCGGAAGTCCACGGCCACCAGGTCGCAGGTGTCTCGTAACTGCTCGATGACTTGCTGGGCGAGGGCGCCAGCGGCGCCGGTAATCAGGATGTGGGGTCTGCGTTGCTGGGTCATCAGAAGAGCCTTTTCCTCTCGCTCAGTCCTTTGTCGATCAGTCGGCTGATCTCCGATTTTACCTTTTCCACCCGCTCGGTGACTTTCTCTTCCGGTATTTCGAGGTCGTCAAAATACATAGGCTGGCCGAAGTTCAGGTGTACTTTGGCCGGCAGTACCACGGGCAGGGCGACGGGCGCGTAGGGAATGCCCAGTGCCTTGGCCAGTGGCTTGATGTTGGCGATGGCGGGAATGGTCTCCTCGCAGCCTACAACGCCTACCGGAACGATCGGCGCGTTGTATTTCATGGCCAGGTGCATGAAGCCGTTGCCAAAGCGCTTGAGCTGGTAGCGATCCTGGTAGAGCTTGCCGGAGCCGCGCACACCCTCGGGGAAGACGATGACCGCTTCATCGTTGGCCAGCATCTTGGCGCAATTTACCGGATCGCCAAGCACCGCGCCCACTTCGTTCAGCAGGTTACCCAGCCAGGGCACGGTCGGAAAAAAGCGTTCAATCATGGCCCTTGGGATTCGGGGATTCTCCTGCCGCGAGGCCAGGGCGTAGCCGATCAGCAGGCCATCAATGGGAAGCTGCCCGCTGTGGTTGGCTATGATCAGTACCGGGCCTTCGGCCGGTATGTTCTCGACGCCGTGGGCCTGTACCCGGAAGTATTTCTCGTAGATCTGTTTGGTGATCGACAGGCCGTATTTGATGGCCTCGTTGTTGTAGCCCCAGGGGTCATAGCCCAGCGTGCCAATGGGCTTGCGGATGCGGTTGACGTGCTCGTCCAGCGCCGCCGGAACCAGACGGGATTTCAGAATCGATACCAGGCTCATGCTTTCCTTCCGATGAACACACCGAGGGTGTGGCTTTGTCCTTTATTGAGCACTCTGTAGTCGCCACCGGCATTGGCGGTTTCGACGCAGAGCATGGTCTTCCAGGCCGCGTCGGGGAAATCGGAAAGCCGTGCGGCCTTTTCCGGCCCCGGATTCCACACAACGGTGGAGTCGCTGCCCACGGGAGAGAGCTTGCGGCTGCCGCGGGGCGTTACCACGTTCAGCGGCTCCCCGCTCTCGTAAATGCGGTCGGTTTCGCCGTCAAAGTACACCGGGCCTTCCTGCCGCTTGTACTCCCAGTTGTCGAGGGTATCGATGTACTGGCTGTCGCCCAGGCCCGACACCCGGGTGCGGGCAATGTCGCTGGTGGGCAGGTACGTGTGCAATGCCTGGCTGAACGCGAGCGGATCATTGGCCAGGTTGGTGGTGGTCAGCGCCAGCTGGCAGCCACGGATGGAGAAGCTGAACGTTAATAGCGCCAGGGCATGTCCGCTCCAGGCGTCTGCAAAGTCCTCGTTGGCGTCCAGCGAGAGGCTGATTTCCACCTCGTGGGCGCTTTCCCGAACGTCTTCCAGTTTCCACAGCGCGGTACGGGCAAAGCCGTGGGCGCTGTCGGTGTGGATGCGCTTTCGTACCTCCGGGGCATTTCTGGCCGGGTCTCCAAACCAGGGCCAGCAGATCGGGATGCCGCCGCGTATGGCTCGGCCAGGCTCGTAACGCGCCGTGGGGCTCATCCAGAGCCAGTCGGCTTCGTCCTGGGGAATGAAGCTCGCCAGATGCGCTCCCTGGAGGAAGAGCGTGGCCTGAAAAAGAGGGTGGTGGACCTCAAGGGCTTCCAGTTGCCCGATGGTTTTCCAGCGCGTGAAGGACCATTGCCCCGGAGACAGTGAAATCGGAGGCCTGTTACTGCTTTCTGACATGGTGAATTACTGATTGATTAAGTGTATTCGCTTACCTAGAGAGTAAATTAAAACTGCCGCTCCGGCGACATTTGCGCCTAAAATATGGCCAAAATTTAAACGAGGCCCGTCCATGGAAACGTCGGTTGTCACCCCCATTCACGAATCGCTGACCGCGCCGGCCGAAGGGCTCAAAGGGCGTGCGGAGCGCTGGCTTGACGACCTTGCCGAGGGTTTGACCGAGTACGGCTGGATGTCGCTGGATGTGCGGGACATGCTGGGAAGCGACCTGTTGGCGGCCCTCAAACAGGAGGTGCAAATCCTGGATCGGACCGATGCCATGCAGAAAGCCGGCATCGGCCGGGGCAATGACCTGGTCCGCGACCGCTCAGTGCGCCGGGACCGGATTGCCTGGCTGCAGGGCATTACCGCACCCCAGGCCGCCCTGTTCGAGTTCTATGAGGGCATTCGTGCGGGACTGAACCAGCGCCTGTTTCTGGGGCTGAAGCGATTCGAGACCCACTACGCCACCTACCATCCAGGGGATTTCTACAAGCGTCACCTGGACAGTTTCCAGGGGCGTGCCTCCCGGGTAGTGAGCCTGGTGCTGTACCTGAATGACGGCTGGCAGCCTGA
Source organism: Marinobacter sp. (assembly GCF_041984545.1). GTDB lineage: Bacteria > Pseudomonadota > Gammaproteobacteria > Pseudomonadales > Oleiphilaceae > Marinobacter. The sequence goes on from NZ_JBHIXV010000017.1 coordinate 44,904, forward strand.
AGACGGCGGTGCTCTTCAGGTTTTCAACCGCGACAGCGTACACGAGGTGTGCGGAACCGTAGTGCCCGAGATGGGCCGCATGGCGGTGTTCATGAGCGAGGAGGTGCCCCACGAGGTGCTGCCCGCCAATCGCACGCGCCACAGTCTGGCCTGCTGGTTCCGCCAGGATGAAGTGCCGCTGCCCCTGTGAAGCCGGCCGATTTCTCATTGTAGTCCGCAAACCCTTTTGCTAATATGCGCGCCGCTTTCGGGGAATTGTCCCGGAACGCCGTTATGGTGGCTCCATTGGTGCCTCCGCAACATGAAACCGTGAACCCGGTCAGGCCCGGAAGGGAGCAGCCGCAGCGGTGGATTTGTGTGCCGGGGTGTCGCTGATGGAGTCACCCCCAGTTTTCTCCCCCCGTCTTTTCCTAGATCCCTGATTTTTCTCGATACTGACCGTCTGGGCCAACCATGGCGAGCGGTGCCCTTTGCTTCTTATTGGGCACTGGTCCGTGGTAAGGTTAAGGCCATTTTTCAGAGCGGTTGGCGGAACATGAGCTACCAGGTACTTGCCCGTAAATGGCGTCCACGCACGTTTGAAGACATGGTGGGCCAGGAACACGTGCTCCAGGCGTTAATTCACGCCCTGGAAAGCCAGCGTTTGCACCACGCCTACCTGTTTACTGGCACCCGCGGGGTGGGCAAGACCACGATCGGGCGTCTGCTGGCCCGCTGCCTTAACTGCGAAACCGGAGTAACGCCCAACCCGTGCGGTGAATGTTCCAGTTGCCAGGAAATCCAGGAAGGACGATTTGTTGATCTGATCGAAATCGACGCCGCGTCCCGAACTGGTGTGGACGACATGCGCGAACTCACCGATAACGTGCAGTACGCGCCAACCCGTGGGCGATACAAGGTGTACCTGATCGACGAGGTGCACATGCTCACCAATCAGTCGTTCAACGCCTTCCTGAAGACCCTCGAGGAGCCGCCGGAGCACGTCAAGTTCCTGCTGGCCACCACCGACCCCCAGAAACTGCCGGTAACCGTGCTGTCCCGGTGCCTGCAGTTCAACCTCAAGCGGATGACCCCGGAGCACATCGCCGGCCACCTCCGCAATGTGCTGACCGCCGAGAATATTCCCTTTGAAGAGCCCGCCCTGTGGCTGCTTGCCCGGGCCGCCGACGGCAGTATGCGGGATGCCCTGAGCCTCACTGACCAGGCCATTGCCTTTGGCAACCAGAAGCTGGCGGCCAGCGACGTCAGCAACATGCTGGGTACCATTGACCAGCGAGATATCGAACGCATGGTTGAGGCCCTTGTGGAAGGCGACGGGCCGGCCCTGCTGGCGGAGATCAACCGTATCTCGGATTTTGCCCCGGATTACAGCGTGATCCTGGCGGATCTGCTGTCGCTGTTCCATCGAGTGACCATGGAGCAGGTGGTACCGGGCAGCGCCGATAATGCCCTCGGGGACGCCGAGCAGGTACAGGCCCTGGCCCGGAAACTCAGCGCCGAAGACGCCCAGTTGTTTTACCAGTCCGCGCTGATTGGGCGGAAAGACCTGTCGATTACCCCGGACGCCCGGATGGGCTTTGAAATGACCCTGCTCCGGATGCTTGCATTCCGGCCCGGTGCTGACCGCCGGGAGCCTCCGGCGTTGGGTTCCGGTGACAAGGCAGCGGCGCCAGAACCCAGGGACGAGCCCGACCCGGCGCCAGCGCCAGAGCCACAAACCCCGGCCGCAGAGCTGGGAGCGGCGAAACCGCAGGTGGCTCAGCCTGAACCCGAAGCACCGGAGCCGCAGGCTCAGGTTTCTGCCGAGGATGATGCGTGGCTTGCCAGCCTGGACGCCCAGGCCGAGTCTGCCGGCGATCCCTATGAAGAGGCGTTGACAGGTACGGATGAAGCGCCCGTTCAGCCGTCAGCACCGGAGCCGGATTTCGCGCCGGAACCCGAATCGGCTGCGACGCAAGAACCGGTAGCGGAGCAGGAGCCGGTCTCACCGCCCGTACCGGAACCGGCACAAGAGGCAGAACCGCAAGAGGCGCCCGCTTCGGCTGAATCCGGCGAGCCGGACAACGGGGAGTTTGTCTGGCATCGGGATTTCCGCAGTCTCGGTATTGTTGGTATGCCCGGTAATCTGGCGAGTTACAGCGCCCTGAGCCAGGAAGGTGAGACTATTGTTCTCACCATTGATGAGGGCCATGCCCGCCTGCTGAACAGTCGCCACGAGGAGAAGATCCTGGCGGCCTTGAGAAACCGCTTCGGCGACTCCATTCAGTTACGGGTAGAGCAGGGCGACCCGGGCCCGGACACGCCCGCCGCCTATGAGGAGCGTCGGCGCCAGGAGCGACAGCAAGCGGCTGAGGCGTCCATTCGACGGGATCCCGTCGTACAGTCTATCGTTGAACGATTCGAGGCGCGGGTAGTCGAAGACAGTATCCGGCCGGCCGACCCTGGCCAGAAGCAAGCAGGAGACAAGGCATGATGAACAATATGGGCGACCTGATGAAAAAAGCCCAGAAGATGCAGGAAGAGATGCAGAAAGCCCAGGAAGAGATCGCCAAGGCCGAGGTAACCGGCGAGGCGGGCGCAGGCCTGGTGAAGGTGACCATGAACGGTCGCCACGATGTCCGCAAGGTGGATATTGATCCGTCCCTGCTGACTGAGGAAAAGGAGATTCTCGAAGATCTGCTGGCTGCCGCCGTGAACGACGCGGTGCGCCGTGTGGAAGAGAACCAGAAGGAAAAGATGTCTGGCATGATGTCCGGGATGGGTATGCCGCCCGGTTTCAAGATGCCGTTCTGAGTTTCGTTGCCCGCAGTTTGAGGACATTTCATGGCGTTCAGCCCCCTGGTTGATGAGCTTGTAGATTCCCTTCGTTGCCTTCCTGGCGTCGGGCAGAAAACCGCCCAGCGCATGGCCTTCCACCTGCTTGAACGCGGACGCTCCGGTGGAACACGCTTGTCTGAGGCCCTGAGCCAGGCCATGACCGGCGTCCGCCGATGTGAGTGTTGCCAGAACTTCTCAGACACAGAACTCTGCGGGATCTGCGAAAACCCCCAGCGCCGCACCGGTACCCTGTGCGTAGTTGAAAGCCCCTCCGATCTCCTCGCCATCGAACAGGCGGGCGACTATCGCGGCGGTTATTTCGTGCTGATGGGTCACCTGTCTCCGATTGATGGCGTTGGCCCCGAGCAGATCGGCATCGAGCGCCTGCTCAAGCGGATCCGCGAGGAGGGCGTGACCGAACTGATTCTGGCCACCAACCCCACGGTTGAAGGCGAGGCAACCGCCCACTATATTGCCGACCGACTCGACGGCCAGGGCATCCTCATAACCCGGCTTGCCCACGGCATTCCTGTGGGAGGCGAGCTGGGCTACGTTGACGGCTTTACGCTCACGCACGCCTTCCGGGGCCGCAAACCACTCTCTGACTGATTCAGGCCAGGCACGTTTATGACCGCTGTAATGGAAGGCTCTAATGGATAGCTCTAATGGATAGCTCTCATGGATAGTTCGAATGAATAGCCCGGCCCAGGCTGCGTTGGCAGCCAGGGTTCCACCGGCACCCGCCGAGATTCCCTGGATACACGAGCCGCAAGAGCTTGATCGTTGGCTGGAGCCCGCGCACGGCAGGCTGCTTGCCCTCGACACCGAGTTCGAGCGGGTGAACACTTTCTATCCCATACCCGGACTGGTCCAACTGGGGATCGGTGAAGCGTTCTGTCTCGTGGATCCGTCGGTTGCGGAGCAATCGCCACGTTTCCGTGAATTGCTCGCCGATCCTGCTACTCCGAAACTGCTCTACGCCATGAGTGAAGACCTGGAGCTGTTCCGGCAATGGCTCAAGCTTGAACCGGCAGGGGTAATTGATCTTCAGATCGGGGCCGCCATGGCGGGCGCCGGCTTCTCCCTGGGTTACGCCAAATTGGTGGAAACCCTGTTCGGGGAAACACTCGACAAATCAGCAACCCGTTCGGACTGGCTGGCGCGCCCCCTGAGTGAGGCCCAGCAGCGCTATGCCATCGATGACATCCGGTTTCTGGAACCCATGCACCAGTGGGTCATGGGCCTTCTGGAAAAGCGCGGTCTGGCAGAGGCATTGGATGAGGAATCCATGCGCTTTGCCAATGAACTCGCCAGCCAGGAAGACCCCGACAATCACTACCTCAAGCTGCGGGGCGGCTGGACCCTGTCGCCCCAACAGCAAGGTGTACTGAAAGAGCTGGTGAAATGGCGCGAGCTGGAATGCCAGAAACGGGACCGGCCGCGGAATCGCGTGTTGGCGGATGCCCTGCTGATCGCGATTGCCGAAAGACTGCCCCGGTCGGTGAGGGAGCTTTCCAACATCCAGGGTGTGCCGGGGGGCGCCGTCCGCCGTTATGGTGAGACCCTGGTGGAACTTGTGAGTCGGGGTTCAACTGCGGATAATTCGGGCCTTGAGCGCATCGCACCGCCACTCTCGAGGGATCAACAGGGCTTCTACAAACAGTTGAAGCGCCTTTTCAAGAAAGCGTCGGAAGACGCTGATATTCCAATGGAATTGTTGGCTCCACGCAAGCGCCTCGAGAAAGTGGTCCAGGATCCGGACCTGGCCAGACACGATTTTTTCCAGGGCTGGCGGGCCCGTATCCTTGCGCCCGTGCGCACCGAGATTGAGGAATTACTGACATCATGAAAGACCGGGCGTTTGTCTCCGTATTCCGCAGCAGCAAGAAGAACGATACCTATGTGTTCGTTCGGCGCGACCAAAAGTGGGAAGACCTGCCCGAAGGGCTGCGGACCATCTTTGGCCAACCGGTTCATTCCATGGACCTGTTGCTGACACCTGACAAAAAGCTTGCCAGGACGACCGGCAAGCAGGTGCTTGAGGCGATTGCAGAGAAGGACTTTTACCTGCAGATGCCGGAAGAGCAGGAAAGCTACGTGGTGGACTTCAAACGCAAGCTGGAACGGCACAGCCCGTGATAGCCCAGGTTCCGTTCTGGCAGCGCAAGCGTCTGCACGAGATGACCCCACGGGAGTGGGAATCGCTCTGTGACGGTTGCGGCAAATGCTGCCTGAACAAGCTCGAGGATGAGGACACCGGCGAGGTGTACCACACCGATCTGGTGTGCCGGTACATGGACGACGAAACCTGCCAATGCACGGTTTACGAACAGCGCCTCGAGAAAGTGCCCGGTTGTACGGTGCTGACACCGGAGACCGTCAACGACTACCATTGGCTACCGTATACCTGTGCCTATCGCACGCTGGCCGAGGACCGGCCATTGGCGGACTGGCACCCGCTGCGCAGCGGCGATCCGGAATCGGTGCACGAGGCGGGCGTGTCTGTTCGCCATCGGGTTCTGTCTGAGGATCGTGTGCCGGAACAAGACTGGGAAGAACACATCATTCACTGGATTCTGTAATGATCGATACCGATGCACAACTGGCCTATGGCATTTTCTGGGCCGCCTACGCCCTCGCGTTCGTGGTGTTTTTTTACATGGTGAAGCGCTTTGTGCGCTTCCTTCCACTCTACGGTCTGCGAACCCTGCTTCTCGCCGCACTGGTGGCCCTGCTGCTGACGCCGGTTGAGTCACCGGAGGTGGCGGGCTGGTGGATTCCTGCGTGGCTGTTTGGCGGTTACGAGATGATTCTTGGCAACGTTGACGCGGCCGGGCGGGCGGCGTTCAACCTCGGGCTTGCCGGGCTGGTAATGTTGCTGGTGTGGTTGCTCGACCTGGTGCGTTATCGCCTGGTTCGACGGTAAATCCGGCCGGGACTGGCCAGGCAGGAAATCACAACAAAAAGACCCCAACCGATAAAGGGACGAATGGCTTGAGAGTGAAATCATCTGGTTTTATAGCCCTTTTTGCTCTGCTTCTGGCGATGAGCCTTTCCGGGCTGGTGACTGCCCAGGAAGCAACCGGGGAGGTTCGGTTCCCGGAGAAGTCCGATGTCCGGATCATCGTTGATATTTCCGGCTCGATGAAAGAGACCGATCCGGAAAACCTTCGCCAGCCGGCGGTTCGCCTGCTCGCCCGTCTGCTCCCGGAGGGCTCGACCGCAGGCGTGTGGACCTTTGGCCAGTACGTCAACATGCTGGTTCCGCACCAGGAAGTGACCGATGCCTGGCGGGACATGGCCATTCAGCGCTCGGCCCAGATCAACTCCGTCGCGCTTCGGACCAACCTCGGTGCCGCCATTCAGACGGCCAGTGACGATTATGTCACCGACGGCGATCTGAGCCGCACCCACTTCATTCTGCTCACCGACGGCAAGGTTGATATATCTGACAAGCCGGAAGCCAATGCCGCCGAAGAACAGCGCATTCTCGATTCCATTGCCGCACGCCTGATCGACAGGGGTGCAACCTTCCATCCGGTAGCTCTGTCCGAGGCGGCGGATACCGATTTTCTGAAAGCTCTGGCAAGCCGGTCTGGCGGCCGCTTCCAGGTGGCCCAGACCGCCGATGCGCTCAATCTGGCCTTCCTGGAGGCGCTGAATACCGCCGTGCCCCAGGAGCAGATTCCCATTGAAGGGGACGGATTTACGGTGGATTCCGGGGTTCAGGAGTTCACAGCGCTGATCTTCTGGGGGGAGTCCGAGACCGCAGCAACCCGTGAACTCACACTGGTTCGGCCCGATGGCCAGGCTCTCAGCCTCAATGACGTGCCCGACAACGTGCGATGGGCCAGGGAAGCGGGCTACGACCTCATTACCGTCACCGGCCCCCAGGCAGGGAAATGGGGTATCCAGGGTGAGCTCGGTGAGGGCAGTCGGGTTACCGTGGTCAGCGACCTGCGTATGGTGGTGAGCCCCATGCCCCCGACTTTTTCGGCGGAAACGCCACTGGACGTTCGCGTCGCGTTCTTCGAGGAACAGGAAAAAATCACCAATCCGGATTTTCTTGGGGTACTCGAGGTCACCCTGAGCATTACCTCGGAAGACGGCCGCAGCGGTACCAAGATTCTCTCCGGAGAGCAGCCGCCGGAAGATGGCACCTACCGCGATACCGTCGGCAGTTTGCCCGCGCCGGGGCTGTATACCATTGACGTGGTGGCGGACGGCCAGACCTTCAGCCGGAAGTTCAGCGCCACTGTGGGCTTTACCGTGCCCGAGGGCGCTGAAGCGACGACCCCAACGGAAGCCATGGGCGAGCCATTGGCCGAACCGGAAAGTGAGGAGGGGGCCGTTTTACCGGAGGCGGAGCCATCCGGAACGGCGCCCCAGGCCGAGGCAGAGCCCGCAGCGGAGCCGGCCATCGAGTCTCCGATCGATGTCAGTCAGGTCGAGTCTGCTCCGGCAACCGCAGAGGAGGCGCCAGTAGCGCCCGAAGCAGTAGCGCCGGAAGAACAAGCGCAGACGCCTTCCGTGGCCGGTCCGGACGAGGCAGAGCCGGCGTCCGGACTTCCAGTCTGGGTCTACGGTGCAGCAGGGGGTGCGGTTGCCATGCTGGCGGGTATCGTCTGGTTTGCATTGCGCCAGCGTCGCAAACGTCAGGAGGCTCAGGCCCAGGCGGCCGCTGAGCGGGAAACCCTGGCGGACCTCGATGAAGAGCCAGAGGCTGAACCAACGGCTGAGGCGATTCCCGAACCGGAACCTGAGCCCGAGCCTGAACTGGAATCAGAGCCAGAGCTCGAACCCGAACCCGAAGACATTCCCGAAGTCACAGAACCTCCGACTGAGGACGAGTTTGCCGATCTTGAAGCGGAGATTGATGAATCCGAGCCGCCAAAGGTGGAAGAGGAGTGGCCCGCTGAAGCCGATGACCTGGCCGACGAGGATGTGGAGATCCCGGTAGCCGATACGCCGGTGGATGAGGAACCGGCCGGGGACGATGACGAAGAGGAGTTCGGGCTGGAGGATTTCGATCTGTCGGAGTTCGACGACCTGCCGGATTACGATGAGGAGCAGTCCGGCCTGCCGGATGACGACTCCGACGAAAAACGCAATCAGAAAGACTCGAAAAAGTAACCAACAGGAACCAGACCATGAAGTTTACCGGTACCGAGAAATACGTAGCCACCGATGACCTGCAAATGGCCGTCAACGCCGCCATCGGGCTCCAGCGCCCGCTACTGATCAAAGGCGAGCCGGGCACCGGGAAAACCCTGCTGGCCGAGGAAATGGCCGCGGGGCTCGGCATGAAGCTGATTCCCTGGCACATCAAGTCCACCACCAAGGCCCAGCAGGGCCTGTATGAGTACGACGCGGTCTCGCGCCTGCGGGACTCCCAGCTGGGCGATGAGAAGGTCAAGGACATTCGCAATTACATCGTCAAGGGCAAGCTGTGGGAGGCATTTGAGTCGGACGAGCAGGTGGTGCTGCTGATCGACGAGATCGACAAGGCCGATATCGAATTCCCCAACGACCTGCTGCTCGAGCTGGATCGGATGGAATTCTATGTCTACGAGACCCAGCAGTTCGTAAAGGCCAAGCATCGGCCGATCGTGGTGATCACCAGTAACAACGAGAAAGAGCTGCCCGACGCCTTCCTCCGTCGCTGTTTCTTCCACTACATCAGCTTCCCGGACCACGACACCATGAAGAACATCGTGGATGTGCACTTCCCGGGGTTGCAGCAGGCCATCGTTCGCGATGCCCTGGAAGTGTTCTTTGATGTGCGCAAGGTGCCCGGGCTGAAGAAAAAGCCGTCAACCTCCGAGCTGATCGACTGGCTCAAGCTGTTGATGGCCGACGAGCTGTCCGCAAAAATGTTGCAGGAGAAGGACACCAGCTCGGCGTTGCCGCCACTGTACGGCGCCCTGGTGAAGAACGAGCAGGATGTACACCTGCTGCAGAAGCTTGCCTTCATGGCACGTCGCCGCAGCTGATTCAGGGCATGAGTCCTGGCAAACGTCCTGGCAAGAGTCATCGTTTATGTTGATTGATTTTTTTCTCGAGGTAAGGCGCGCGCGGGTCCCGGCCAGTCTGCGGGAGTTCCTGGACCTGCTGGAGGCTCTCCAGAAGCGGCTGGCCTTTGCCGACATGGAAGAGTTCTATTACCTCTCCCGGTTGTGCCTGGTGAAAGATGAGCGTCACTTCGACAAGTTTGACCGCGCTTTTCAGGCTTACTTCGAAGGTATCGAGAACCTCGACGATCTGCTTGAGGCCCTGATTCCGGACGACTGGCTCAGGGCGGAGTTCGAGAAGCACCTGACCGAGGAGGAGAAAGCCAAGATTGACTCCCTCGGTGGTCTTGAGGAGCTGATCGAAACCTTCAAGAAGCGTATGGAAGAGCAGCAGGAACGTCACGCCGGTGGTAACAAGTGGATTGGCACTGGCGGTACATCGCCGTTCGGTGCCAATGGCTACAACCCGGAAGGCTTTCGTATCGGCCAGAAGAACGGTCGCCATGGCCGCGCCGTGAAGGTGTGGGAGAAGCGTGAGTTCAAAGACCTGGACGACAGCGTCACCCTGGGTATCCGGAACATCAAGGTGGCACTGCGCCGGCTGAGAAAGTTTGCCCGCCAGGGCGCCGCGGACCAGCTGGATATGGACGACACCATCCGTTCTACCGCCCGCAACGCCGGTTACCTTGATCTGAAAATGGTGCCGGAGCGGCATAATGCCGTAAAGGTGCTGATCTTCTTCGACGTGGGAGGCTCAATGGATCCCCACATTCGGGTGTGTGAGGAGCTGTTCTCGGCGGCCAGGCTCGAGTTCAAGCATATGGAGTATTTCTACTTCCACAATTTCATCTACGAGAGCGTTTGGAAGAACAATATTCGCCGGATGAATGAGACCACCAGCACCTGGGACATCCTCCACAAGTACACGCCGGACTACAAGGTGATCTTCGTGGGTGATGCCACCATGGCACCCTATGAGATTTCCCACCCTGGCGGATCCATCGAGCACTGGAACGAGGAAGCCGGTGCCACCTGGTTCCAGCGAATTACCGAGCACTTCCGTAAAGTAGTCTGGCTGAACCCGCTGCCGGAGAGCTATTGGGGCAACGGTGGATCGCTGGGCATGACCAGGCAACTGGTCAACGACCATATGTACCCGCTGACGGTAGAGGGCCTCGAATCGGCCATGAAGCAGCTGAGCAAGTAAAACAGCGGTCCAAAAAAAGCCGATGCGGTTGAGGGCATCGGCAAAGCTCGGCATATCAAGCGGGGTTGCCGCAATGGCAGTCCCGCCATCATGTTGAGAGCAATTACAGGGCCAAATGCTCAAATGTGCCATAAAACAGTTATTTAAATACTTCTCTCTGGTCTTGTCCGAGAGGCAAGGTACCCCTCGATTCGCCACGCCTGTCAAAGAACTCGACACTTCCGAGACCCTCCGTTTTTAATTTGGTGATCTGGATACCGTTCTTGGCGGTTACCAAGTGTTACGCTTTCTGCCGATCTGTTACAGAAGATTGCTTCGGTTACAAGGCACGACGGAGTAGGCAGGAGGCTTATGTTCGGCTCAAAACAACCACAACAACGCCGGATACACGGGTGGATTTCAGTCTTGCTGGCCACAGTGATCCTCGCAGGCATCGCCGTCCCGGTCAGCGCTGCGCCGACACTCGATGAACAGATCGCGGAGCTGAACACGCAGGTAGCGGAGCACGCCACCGAGGTGTTGGCGCTTGAACAGAAGCTGCTGCACCCACCCAATACCCGACTGGCAGTTTTCCTGACACTTCAGAACCGCAATGCCCTGAATCTCGATTCGGTGGAGCTGTTTGTCAATGACCAGCCGGTAGCCGCCCATTACTACACCGACCGCGAACGGGCCTCCCTGGAGCAGGGTGGTGTTCAGCAGCTGTTTATCGGCAACCTGGAAAATGGCGAGCACGAACTGCGAACGGTGATTACCGCCCGCTCTGCTGATGAGGATTTCGTCCGTCGAGAGGCAAGTCATCTTTTTCGCAAGCGCCCGGGTGTGCTCAGGCTTCAGATGAGCCTCGACGCCCGCGCCCCGGACTATGAGCCCAGAGTGGCATTCCGGGAGTGGGAGTAAGCCGGCATGGGATTGCGTGCGTTTCTGCTGGTAGCCGCTGTAGGGTTGGGTAGTACCTGTGTCAGTGCGGCTTCGCCTCTGCCGGAGGAGATCCGTTCCGGGCTGGCATCCTTCCGGGCCGCCGAGGGTGCGGGTATACACCTTGGAGAAGCCCGGCAGCAGGCGCTGTATCGAGAGGCCGAATCGGCGCGCGCTGACGGCAGAACGGACGACGCGGGCCGTATTCTCGCCAGTATGAAAGACGGTTACTGGGCCGCCCTCGGTTACCTGAACCTGGCCACCGATTACGCGAGCACTGACCTCAATCCCGCCCGCGCTCTGGTGGCCCTGAGAGTTGCCCTGGCCATGGCGGAGGGCGACCCGGTAGCCGAGCGCCGGGCGCACCTGCGCAACAACCTGCTGGTTCGCGCGGGCTACCTTGCCTACCAGCATGGAGAATTCGACAAGGCCATCGGCTTTCTTGAAAAGGTGGACCTCGACAGCTTCAGCACACCCCGCGCGCTCTACCTCCATGGCCTCGCCCTGGCCGAAAAAGGCAATCATCGGGCGGCCATGCAAAGCTGGCACAGGGCCCGCAAATACCCTCTGGCCTATCCCGGGGTGGCCGACGCCTGGATCGGTATGGGGCGGGGTTACGATCTCTCCGGCTATCTTGGCCAATCCGGGGAAGCTTACCTGGCCGCCAACGCCGCTTTTGAGAGCGAACGGGTGACCTTGCGAAAGCTGGCGGAGAAGATCGGGCGGGAAGGCGCCTACAAAACTTTGATTCTTGATGCCCGTGATACCGGCGTTGACTGGTTTCTTGCCGACAGCCGCACATTGACCCAGCCCAGGATGGCTTACCTGCTGGCGTTCATGGAACAGCCAGAAGCGCAGCATGCGGCCGGTCGGGTTGCGGAGCTGGAGTCACTCAGAGGGCAGCTCGAGGGGTTCGGGCGTGACCTGCAGGTTTTCGAGAGGGCGCTCGAGGCCGCCTTGAGGGATGTGTCCTCAGGGTCGATCGGGAATGGTGATGGCACCGAACGCTTGATTCGGGAGGGAGAGGCGCTTCTTGAGCGGATAGAGCGCTTCTCTGTTGGTGCGGGCAAGGAACAGGCCCTCCGCCTGCGGGCACTCAGGACCACCATTGCAGATGCCCGAAGCCGCCTTGACCTTCTGGATCAGCGGGCAACCATCCGGCCGGCCGTGCTTGAGTCTCTCGCTGACCAGGCGAGGTCACTCCACCAGCGAAACGAGCGGTTGTTAACCGCAGTGCGCGAACTCTCCGGGAAATCCTCCGAAGCCCTCGACGAAATGGCACTGACGTTTGTTCGGCAGCAGGACCAGAGGATGACCTACGCCCTGGACAAAACCGAACAGCAGGTCGCACATCTGTACGAATACCTTGCCCTTCAGAATCTCGGGGAGAGCAGCCAATGAGTGCGTGGCCGCGGAACCTGCCATTTGCTGCTTTTATGGGACTGGTCCTCGTTACAGGGGCGACAACTGCCCAGGAGTCATTCCGGGTGGAGCTTGGAGGCGAGGGCGAAACCCTGGGGGATATGCGGCCCGTGTTCCTGCCATTTGAAAGCCGACCGCTTCCGGCCATTTCGCCGTCGGAGGTTGCCCGGCGGTATCAGCGCTTGTTCCAGTCATCCGATGAACCGGAAGTCCGGATAGATGCCCTGAACCGGCTCGGCAATATTCGGGATCGATCCGGTGAGGACGTGGGTTTTTCACCGGCGGAGGAAGAGCAGGCCTACCGCGAGGCAATAGCCAGTTATGAAGCGATCCTGGAGCGGGGCGCCTACGCCGGTCGCCTGGATGAGCTGCTGTACCAGATGGCCAAGGCCCATGCGCTGACCGGTCAGGCGGAGGCCTCTATCCAGCGGTTAAAACAGCTGGTGGGATTGTATCCTGACTCGCCGCTGGTGCCTGAGGCGCGGTTCCGACTGGCAGAGCACGCCTTTGCGGCCGGTGACTATGCCCGGGCCGAGACGGCTTATCGCCAGCTGCTGGAATCGGGCAAGGCCGGCGAATTGGGCACCAAGGCCCGGTACATGCTTGGCTGGAGCCAGTTCAAGCAGGGTTCCGCTGCCTGGGATCGTGCCGCCGGAACCTTTGTAACGGTGCTGGACGAATTCCTGCCGGATTCGGCCAGTCTCTCTACCGTTGCTGAAGCCAATATCGATACGATTGACGACACCTTCCGCGTACTGGCGTTGATGGCAAGCCGCAAACAGGGACCGGAATCGCTGGTGACATGGCTCGAGGCAGCCGAGCACCCCGCCTGGGAACATCTCCTCTTCGACCGGCTGGCGGATTATTACGCGGTACGGGGTGAAACCCTTGCCAGCGTTGAAACTCACGAGGCTTTTTTCGATTGGGCGCCTGCACACCGGTCGGAGCCGGCGTTCCGGTTGCAGCTGGTTGAAGTGTGGCGCGCTGCCGGCGACCCCGACCGGGCCCGCCGAGCCCGCGCTGAGTTCGTTGCGCAATATCGTCCGCTTGAGGCCTATTCCGCCCTGGGGGGCGAGCATCAATCCCGCTGGCAGGAATTCAGCCGGGAACTGGCCGATCATGCGTACGCACGGGGCAGCAGGTTCCTGAAAGAGGAGCAGGACGAACGGGCGAGGGACGAGTTCAGAATGGCCGCCGGCTTCTATGAAGGCCTCGCGGAGCGGGTCAACCATGCGGGTGAGGTTCTGAGACTGGCGGGCGATGCGCGCCTCCAGGCAGGCCAGTACCCGTTGGCGCTGGCCGATTTCCGTCAGGCGGCCTATGAGCAGACCGGCTTTGCCGAGGCCGCTGACGCAGGCTGGGCGGGCATAGTTTTGCTTCGAGACGGTGTTGACGGACGAAAGACCGATACGGCCTTTGCTCCGGGCTTATCGGAGCTCACTGGAGAAGCAGACCGCTTCCTCTCCAGGTTTCCCGATGACCGTCGCGGCATCGGCCTGATGGCAGATCTGGCGGCGCGCTGGCTGTCTGTGGGTGATCAGACGCTGGCCCTGGATTACAGCGCCCGGGTGATCGGAAGTTCCGGTGCCTCCAGCGACGAGCGGTTCGCCGCATGGCAGGTCACCGCCCGTATCCGGCAGCAGAACAGGGAGTACGGTCTTGCTGAGCGGGCCTGGAACCAGGCTCTGAAGCTCGCAGAGAGCGAAGGTGTGTCTGCACGGGTATCGGGGCAGACAGAGGATCTCCGCCAGCAACTGGCTACAGTTGTTTACCGCCAGGGCGAGCAGGCCGCCGCGGCGGGCAGGGTAGAGGAGGCCGTTCGGCATTTTCAACGCGTGGAGCCCATTCTTCCCGGTTCCGAGATTGCTGTAAAGGCTCGTTTTGATGCCGCCAACACGCTGCTCAAGGCAGAAGCCTGGGGCCCGGCGGTGGCAAACCTTGAAGAGTTTCGCAGGGCGTTCCCGAACCATGGGCTGGCTGACGGCATCAGTGAGAAACTGGTGCTTGCCTGGACCGAGTCCGGTGACTACACCCGTGCGGCTTCCGAATTATTGCAGGCATCGGCGAACCAGGCGGACCCCTGGCCGTACAGGCTTCGTGCCGCCGAACTCCTTGATAGGGCGGGCAATCTTGTTGAGCGTAACCAGCTGTATCGGGATTATCTGGCGGCCCACCCGACCCCCGGCGATGGTCAGCAACACCAGCAGTTGCAGACGTTGCGTTACCAGTTAATGGAATCCACTGAAGACGCTGACCACTGGCGTGAGGCGCTTGTAGCTGCCGAACTGGACAGTCCGTGGCACAGCGATGCCTCACTGGAATGGGCCGCCCGGGCCTCTCTGGTGCTGGGTGCCCGGGCGGCGGCAGCGTTCACCCGCATCGGGCTCGACCATCCGCTCGAGCAGTCGCTCGCTCACAAACAGGCGGCGCTGGAAACCGCACGACAGCGGTTCCTGGATGCCGAAGCGTTGGGGGGCGAACAGGTGCTTTCTGAATCGCTGTTTCGCCGCGCGGAGTTATACCGCGGCCTCGCCAATGATCTGATGGCGTCGTCGGTGCCTGCGGAGCTGAACGAGATGGAGGCCATGCAGTATCAGATGCTGCTTGAGGAGGAGGCCTATCCGTTCGAAGAGAAAGCCATAGGCCTGCATCGAGAGAATCATCAACGGATAACTTCCAGTGGATACGACCCCTGGATTGGCCGCAGTCTGAGTATTCTGGCCGAGCTGCATCCGGGTCGCTATGAACGGAATCTGAAATGGTTGAGCTGGAACATGGAGGTGGCCGATGGTGCTTGAACCCCGGTTTTTCAAACGTGTGTTCCTGACGCTTCTGGTGGTTGTTTTAACCGGTTGTGCAGGCAAGGCCCCAAAGGAGCCTGAGGCTACCGGGGTGAGCCCGGAAGAGGCCAGAGTGCACGTGCAGGCGGGCCGCGAGGCTTACGATGAGGGCCGCAAGGACGCTGCTGTGGAAGCCTGGCAAAAGGCGGTCGCTCTGGACCCTGCTAATTCAGTGGTGGTCAATAATCTCGCGCTTCTTCTCAAGGAGCAGAACCGGTTCGCTGAGGCCGCCGAGCTGCTCGGGCAGGGCATTCGCCGTTCGCCTGCCGTGGCCGAGCTGCACTACAACCTGGCCGTGATTTCGGAGCTCTACCTGCTCGACCTGGAAACGGCATTGCACCACTACAACCGCTACCGGGAGCTTGCCTCGGAAGAGGACGAATCGGTGGCCGGCTGGATTGCCGATCTGGAACGGAGGCTCCGGTAATGCTGAGCGTTTTCGATAAGGCAACTGCATGGCTATTCCTGGCCTGGATGGTGCTGGCGTTTCTGATGCCCGGGGCGGCAGCTGCCGATCAGACCACCGACGAATTGGCCTCCCGCCTGAGCGTGGAAGGTATTTCGGCCAGCCTTGGCGAGGATGAGCCCAGGGTCCTCTACATCCTGCCCTGGCAGGCACCCAGTCTACCGAAGGGGCCCCGTGCGGAACTGGATGACCAGGCGCCAGAACTGCTGGCCCCGGTCGACCCGCTGGCGCTGGAACGACACCGAGTTTTTCGCGACAACCTGAACCCCCTGATTCTGAGCCCGTTTGCGGGCCCAGCCGGCACTGAGCAGTCATTCACAGGAGAATAACAATGCTGGACACCATCGTACGTTTCTTCCAGGAAGGCGGTCCCTTCATGTACCCCATCGCCGTGGTCCTGGCGTTGGGCCTTGCCATTACGCTCGAGCGGTTTTTCTACCTGTCGGCGGTGCGCCGCCGGAACCGCGTGGCCTTTGAAAAAGGCATTCTTCCTCTGTTGCAGAAGCGGGACTACCCGCGGGCGATGAAGCTGGCCAGCAACTCCAACAGTGCGATTGCCTCGATCATGGGTGCGGGCATCGGGCGGCTGTTGAATAACAGCCGTCGGGAAGAGATTGAATACGCCATGGAAGAGGGGCTGATGGAGGTGCTGCCCCGGCTTGAGAAGCGCACACAGTACCTGGCGACCCTGGCCAACATTGCCACACTTCTGGGGCTATTGGGCACCATTATTGGCCTGATTTCCGCGTTTACCGCCGTGGCGGCGGCCGACCCTTCCCAGAAGGCCAGCCTACTGTCCGAGAGTATTTCCGTGGCCATGAACACCACGGCCTTCGGGTTGATGTCGGCTATCCCGCTGCTGATGTTCCATGCCGTCCTGCAAACCCGCACCAACGAGATTGTCGACAGTTTCGAGATGGCCGGAGTCAAACTGCTGAACCTGATCTCCGAGCCCGGCACGCGGCAAACGGCCGCCTGAGGAAAGCTCATGAGACGTCGACATCGCAGGACCAACGTTGCGCCGGAGCTCGACATCACCGCCTTCCTCAATCTGATGATAGTGCTGGTGCCCGTGCTGCTGCTCGGCATGGTGTTCAGTCAGGTGCGCATGATCGAGCTGAATTTCCCGGGGTTGCCGGCCGGTAAAGCGCCCAAGGCAGAGGAGCTGCGGCTCGTGGTAACGCTGATCCCCGAGGGCATGGAGGTGGCGGACAGTCGCCTCGGGCTTATCCGGGTGCTGCCTGCGAAGAGCGGTGGTCAGGATTTTGCGGGGTTGCGAGAGGTGCTCCGTCAGATCAAGGCCCGGGTGCCGGAAAAGACGGATGTGATTCTCGAGGTAGGCCCGGAGGTGGATTATCAGACTCTGGTGACCGCCATGGACACGGTCCGGTCGTATCCGGCCGTTGTGGCTGCCAGCGTGGTGGAGGGGGAGCTGTTTCCGGATGTCTCCCTGATGGATGCCACCGATGACCGGCAGTTGGCGTCCAGCGACAAAGCGGCAAGTGGGGAGGGGGCATGAAAACCTCCCGGAAGGCACGTCGTATCCAGCGGCACTACAGTCGCATGCACAAGCCCGGTGGCCTGAACCTGGTGTCACTGATGGACATCTTCACCATCCTGGTGTTCTTTCTGATGGTGAACTCATCCGATGTAAAGGTTCTGCAGAACACCGCAGACGTGCCGCTGCCCGAATCCACGGCACGGCAGGAAGCGGTGGAGAACCTGACGGTGCGGGTGACTGGGGAGTCGATTCTGGTTCAGGGCAAGGAAGTCGCGCGCCTGGAGGGCATAGAAACCGGAGACACGCATATCTCTGGCCTGTCTGAAGAGCTGGCGTGGCGGCGGGCGCGCTGGGCTGAAGTTCCAGAGGAAGGTCTGGCGGTGACGATCATGGCGGGTCGTGATACCGATTACCGGCTGTTGCGGAAAGTTATGCAAACCTGCGTAGACGAGCAGTACCGGCAGGTCAGGCTGGCGGTTGAATCCGTAGACGTGGCCGAGGGCCTGCAGGAGGGACCTCATAATGGCTGATCAACGGTCGTCTCCGGAGGTCCAGAGCCTGCTGCCCTGGAGTCGGGAGGCAGGTGAGAACCGGCGGTTTATCGTCATACTGGTGGTCATGCTGGCACTGTTCCTGCCACCCGCGTTTCTGATTCCGTCCCTCCAGTTGCCGGAGCGGGACCGCAGCGAGGTAGAGCAGATTCCGCCACGACTGGCCCGGCTTGTGGAAGCTCCGCGGCCCGTGACGCCACCCGAACCGCTGCAGCCCGAACCGCTGCAGCCCGAACCGGAACCTGAGCCTGAACCCTTGCCAGAGCCTGTGCAGCCACCGGAGCCGGTAAAGCCGGAGCCGAAAGTGGCCGAGCAGAAATCGGACCCTGCGCCGGAGCCAGCGCCCGAAGCGACGCAGCCAACGGAAAAGCCTGCGCAGACGGTCGAGCAGGCCCGGGAAAAGGCATCCAGATCGGGTCTGTTGGCAATGAAAGACCGGTTGGCCTCCATGCGAGCCCCTGAGCCGGCATCCGGAAAGCGATTTACCGCCAATAGCGGGACGGAACCGACGAAGGCCGAAACGGCGCCGGATGAGTCGTCGGTCCTCGCCGGCAGTGGTGGCGTCGCCGATCAGGTAATGGAAGACACCTCGGTGGCGGTGGCGGACCATCAGGTGAAGAGCGTAAAGGTTGCGAAAGAGGCGGCGCCGCGGGAGGTTGCAGCGAGCCCTGGCCCTGCCAAGCCCTCGACCGGCGAGCGGGCCATGAGCAACATTCGAAAGGTGTTCGATGCCCAGAAAACCGCGCTTTATTCCCTTTACCGGCGGGAGCTGCGCCAGGATCCGACTCTGGAAGGCAAGGTGCTGCTGGAACTTGTCATCGAGCCCGACGGGTCGGTTTCCGCCTGTGAGGTGGTAAGCTCGGAACTGGAGCACCCCACGCTTGAACAGCGGATTGCCATGCGCGTACGCCTGTTCAATTTTGGCGCCGACAATGTCGAGGCCCGGAGGGTGCGCTTCCCGATCGACTTCCTGCCCGGCTGAGCCTGCGCACAAGCAGTTCGGGGCAGGGCGTCGTCGCCCATCCCCGGCGGTGCGGCAGATCAGCGGTCGATGGTGATCTTCGGCAGTTGGGGTTTGTGCAGGGACACTTTCGTGGTTGGTGCGATGACCTTGGCCTCGCCAATCACCACCTGCTGGTCATTCTGGTTACGCACGTCGCATTCCACCAACACGCGATTCTTTGGCTCCTTGCTCAGCACTTTCAGATTCACCGTCAGGGTGTCATCCAGCTTGACCGGGCGCTTGAACGCCAGGTTCTGTTCCAGATAAATGGTGCCCGGGCCAGGCATCACCGTGGCCAGTGCCGCGGAAATCAGCGAACCGCTCCACATGCCGTGGGCAATACGCTCCTTGAACATGGAACCCGCCGCAAATTCCGCATCCAGATGCACCGGATTTACGTCCCCGGAAACCGCCGCAAACAGCACCAGTTCGTCTTCGGTGAGGGTGCGTGTAAAGGTGGCGGTATCGCCTTCATTGAGTTCCTCGTAGGTGAGATTTTCAAGGGTATCAAGGGTATCGCTCATGGCGTGCTCCGCACGAAGGTTGGCTGGTACAGGTGTTCCGGTTATCAATCCGAAAACTACCTCATCGTTAACAAAACTGCTATTCTCTCCCCTCTTTTTTGAGGCTGATACTTTTGTCGGGTTGATTTTCTTCTCAGTCTGGCATTGGTCGATCATTACAATCAGAAGCGCCAAACAGGAGATGGTGATGGATTTTGAGCAGTTCTATCAGGACAAATACCCCGCCGGCGTGCCCCGGGAGATAGACCTGAACAAGTACAAGAGCATGGTGGATGTGTTTGAACAGGCGGTCAAAAAATTTGCCGACCGTCCCGCATTCAGTGCTGTTGGCGCTACTCTCACTTACCGTGACCTGGATACCCAGAGCCGCAACTTCGCGGCCTGGCTGCAGAACAAGACCGACCTGAAGCCCGGCGACCGTATCGCCGTCCAGATGCCGAACGTCAGCCAGTACCCGGTGGTGGTGTTCGGCGCCATGCGTGCCGGCCTGATTGTGGTGAACACCAACCCGTTGTACACCACCCGGGAGATGGAACACCAGTTCAACGATTCCGGTGCCAAGGCGCTGGTGGTTCTGGCGAACATGGCGGAGAACGCCGAAAAGGTATTGCCGCACACCGGCATCGAGCACGTTATCGTGACCGAGATTGCCGACATGCACTCGCCAATCAAGCGCACGCTGATGAACGCTGTCATCAAGCACGTCAAGAAGATGGTGCCTCCGTTCAATCTGCCCCAGGCCCATAAGCTCCCGGCGGTACTCAACTCGGGTGCCCGCGAGACCTTTACCCCGGTTGAGTGCAAGCAGGATGACATCGCGGTGCTGCAGTACACCGGTGGTACCACCGGTGTTGCCAAGGGCGCGATGCTGACCCACGGCAACCTGGTTGCCAACCTCCTGCAGACCCGCCCGATGATGGAAGACATGGTGGTGGAAGGACAGGAAGTGGTCATTGCGCCGCTACCCCTGTACCACATTTATTCGTTCACCCTGAACTGCGGCATCATGCTCGAAGCCGGTGCGCACAACGTGCTGATCCCCAATCCGAGGGACATTCCGGGCTTTGTGAAGGAGCTGAAAAACCACAAGTTCACCGCGTTCCTGGGCCTGAACACCCTGTTTGTGGCGCTGTGCAACAATGAAGAGTTCCAGGATCTCGATTTCAGTGCCCTCAAACTGACCTCTTCCGGGGGCATGGCTCTGACCAGTGACACAGCGAAGATGTGGGAGCGGGTGACTGGCTGTGAGATCTGCGAGGGCTTTGGCATGACCGAAACCTCCCCCGTGGTGACTTTCAACCCCCACAGCGCCATCCAGTTGGGCACCATCGGCCTGCCGATCCCGTCCACCCAGGTCAAGACCATAGACGAAGAGGGCAACGAGACACCGCTGGGTGAAGCCGGTGAGTTGTGTGTGAAAGGTCCTCAGGTTATGCGTGGCTACTGGCAGCGCCCGGAAGATACCCAGAAATCGTTCACCGAAGATGGCTATCTTCGTACCGGGGACATCGCCCTGATCCAGGAAGATGGTTACATCCGCATTGTTGATCGCAAGAAGGACATGATTATCGTGTCTGGCTTCAATGTGTTCCCGAACGAAATCGAAGACGTGGTGAGCAGCCACCCGAAAGTGGTGGAATGTGCCGCTGTGGGTGTGCCCGACGCCAAGAGTGGCGAGGCCGTGAAGGTATTCCTGGTGCCCACCGCCGAGGGCGTGACCGAGAACGAACTCAAGGAGTTCTGTCGCGAGCGGCTGACCGCCTACAAGGTGCCCAAGCAGTTCGAGTTCCGGGACGAGCTTCCCAAGACCAACGTTGGCAAGATCCTGCGCCGCGAGCTGCGTGACGAGGCCAACAAGAAGTAACGGCTCCTGCCGCTGGCGCGATCAAAACCCCGCTTCGGCGGGGTTTTTCTATTTTTAAGACCCGGAAATTCCCGATAGACTGTCGGCCAATCCGAATCCAGAGAGCGCACGCCGGTTTGTAAATGACAGACACCGATTCCCCGATTGCCAATAACCCGACCCCGAAGCCTGACGGCGTAGCCGCTGTCAAAGCCATAACCGAGCAACTGGATGCCTGCAATCAGTTGGAGGCGGCCCGGATTGTGAAAGCCGTGGCGCGCAGCAAGGGCCGGCCAGGCCCGAAGGATCTGGAAAAAATGGCCGGTTGGCTGGAGCAGGGTCTGGCTAAGGTCCAGCAACGCCATGCACTGCACAAGCCTGCCAGTTTCCCGGCCGGGCTGCCGGTATCGGACCGGGTGGACGACATCCGGGAGGCCATCGAGAACCATCAGGTGGTGATTATTGCCGGGGAAACCGGCTCCGGTAAAACCACTCAGATCCCGAAGATCTGCATGAACAGCGGCCGTGGGATCCGGGGCCTGATTGGCCACACCCAGCCCCGCCGGATTGCCGCCCGCAGCGTCGCCGCCCGTATTGCCGAGGAGCTGGGAGAGCAGACTGGTCAGCAGGTTGGCTATCAGGTGCGGTTTACCGACAACACCTCCGAGCAGTCGCGGGTCAAGGTGATGACCGACGGCATCCTGTTGGCGGAAGTTCAGCACGACAGGTTTCTCGACCGCTACGACACCCTGATCATCGACGAGGCCCACGAACGGAGCCTTAACATCGATTTCCTGCTCGGCTACCTGAAGCAGCTGTTGCCCAAACGGCCAGATCTGAAGGTCATCATTACTTCGGCCACCATCGAGGTAGAACGCTTCAGCGAGTTCTTCGACAAGGCGCCGGTAATAGAAGTCAGTGGCCGAACCTATCCGGTGGATATCCGGTATCGTCCGTTGACCGGTGACGAGGACGACCGCGATCAGGGCTGGACCGATGGTGTGCTGGGCGCCCTGGACGAAATCGAACAGCATGAACGCAGCGAGAAGCAACCGCCCGGTGATGTGCTGGTGTTTCTGCCCGGTGAGCGTGAGATCCGCGCACTCAGCAAGGTGTTGCGCCACGTCGACCTGCGCCATACCGAGGTGCTGCCGCTGTACTCCCGGCTTAGCAATGCCGAGCAGAACCGGGTGTTTCAGCCACATAAGGGGCGCCGGATTGTGCTCTCCACCAACGTGGCCGAGACGTCGCTCACCGTTCCGGGCATCCGGTATGTGATTGACACCGGGGTCGCCCGGATCAGCCGGTACAGCGTGCGCTCCAAGATCCAGCGCTTGCCCATCGAACCCATCTCCCAGGCCAGTGCAAACCAGCGGGCCGGCCGTTGCGGTCGGGTGGCGCCGGGTATCTGCTTCCGTTTGTACGACGAGACCGATTTCATCAATCGTCCGGAATACACGGACCCGGAAATCCTGCGGACCAATCTGGCGTCGGTTATTCTCCAGATGGCCACCTCCGGTCTGGGGGAAATACGCCATTTCCCGTTCCTCGAGGCGCCGGACAAGCGACAGGTGAACGACGGCTACAAGCTGCTCGAGGAGCTGGGGGCCGTGGACGACCGGCGCCGGGTCAGCCGGTTGGGCCGAACCATGGCCCGGCTGCCCCTGGACCCTCGACTGGCCCGGATGCTGGTAACGGCGGGCGAGCTTGGAAGTCTTGCGGAAACCCTGGTAATCATTGCCGGCCTGAGCATACAGGACCCGCGGGAGCGCCCCCAGGACAAACAGCAGGCCGCGGATCAGGCCCATGCGCCGTTCAATGACAAAGAGTCGGATTTCGTCACCCTGCTGAATATCTGGAATTTCTTCGAGGAACAGCGCCAGGAGCTGTCCCAGAACCAGCTCAAGAAGGTCTGCCAGAAGAGCTTTCTGAGCTGGATGCGAATGCGGGAATGGCGGGATATTCACCGGCAACTCACGCTGATCTGTCGTGAGCAGAAGCTACCGGTAAACAAGGAGCCGGCCAGCTACGAATCGCTGCACAAGGCCATTCTTGCGGGTCTGCTGGGGCAGGTGGCGTTCAAGCTCGAGAAAAAGGAGTACCTGGCGACCCGCAACCGGAAAGTGCTGATCTTTCCCGGCTCAAAAGTGGCCAAAACCGGGCCCAAATGGATTGTGGCAGCCGAGATCGTGGAAACCAGCCGAGTGTTCGCCCGTATGGTGGCGTCCATTCAGCCGGAATGGGTGGAGCCTCTGGCGGGTCATATTCTCAAGCACCATTACTTTGAACCGCACTGGGAACAGAAGCGGGCCCAGGTGATGGGGTATGAGAAGGTGACGCTTTATGGCCTCGATATCGTGGCCAAGCGACGCATTCCGTACGCCAAGGTTGATCCTGCCGAATGCCGGAACCTGTTCATCCGCCGTGCCCTCGTGGAAGGAGATTACCGCTCACGGGCGCCGTTTATTGCTCGCAACCGGGAAATGCTCGATACCGTCGAAAACCTGGAAAAGAAGACCCGGCGACGGGATTTGCTGGTGGACGACGAGGTGCTGGTGGCGTTCTACGAGGAGCGGCTGCCGGACGACATCATCAGTGGTCGCCACTTTGAAAGCTGGTGGAAAGGGCTTTCGGCCGGGCAATTGAAGGACCTGGAGCTTACTGAAGAGGATATTCTGCAGCGGCCGGTGGACGCCGGTGCCCGCGATCTGTACCCGGACTACCTGGAGTGGGAAGGGGTTCGATACCCGCTCAGCTACGAGTTTGAGCCCACCAGCGAGCAGGATGGCGTGACCCTGCAGGTGCCCCTGATGGCGCTCAAGCAGATTCCGTCCCGACGCCTGGAATGGTTGGTACCGGGGCTGCTCCGGGAGAAGTGCATTGCCCTGGTTAAATCTCTGCCCAAGGCGCTGCGCCGGAATTTCGTGCCGGTGCCGGATTTTGTGGATGCCGCCCTCGAGAATCTTCAACCCTCCAACGAGCCGCTTACGCTCCAGTTGGGCGAGCAGTTACGGCGGATGACGGGTGTCCAGATTGATCCCCAGGCCTGGTCCGAATCGGAATTGCCGACACATCTCCGGATGAACTTGCGGGTTCTGGGTGACGGAGGCCGGCCGATCGCTGAGAGTCGCGACACGGCTGAGCTGCAACACCAGCTTGAGGGCAAGGCCGAGCAGGCCCTGGCCTCAGCTGCTTCCGACAGGGCGGCGGAGGAGCCGTCCGGGGAGTACGCCGACTGGCAGTTCGGCAGCCTGCCCGCGCAGGTACAGACCGAAAAGGGCGGTATGCAGATTACGGTGTATCCGGCACTGGAGGATCTTGGCCGGAATGTCCGGCAAATCCGCTGCCTGGATCCGCTGACTGCCGAGGACACGTCGCGCAAGGGGGTTGCCCGGCTGATTATTAACCGGTTCGGGAGAACCCTCGATGACCTCGAGCGCAAGCTTCCGAAGTTCAAACAATCGGCACTGATGTTCGCGCCGGTCGGGCAGTCCAGGGTACTGCTGGACGACCTTCTGCTGGCTACCGCCATGCAGCATTTCCTGGAGGACGGCATCCCGCGCAGTGCGGACGAGTTCGAGCGGGTGTTCGATGCACACCGTGGCGACTTTATACCGGTTCTGGAGCAGGCGGATGAACGACTGTACCAGGCCATGGCGGGCTACCAGAAGGTGGCAAAGCAGCTCAAGGGCAAGATTAATCTGGCCCTGGCCAACAGCATGGCGGATCTGAAATTCCAGTTGCAGAACCTGGTATACCCGGGCTTTCTGGTGAACACGCCACCCCAGTGGCTGGCGGAGTTCGGGCGTTACTTCGAGGCGGCGTTGATTCGCATGGAAAAAATGCCCAGGGAAATGGGACGTGAGCGTGAATTCCTGCACACCATCGAGCCGCTCTGGTCGCGTTATGCCGTAAAGCGGGACGAGCAGAAGCGGCAGGGTGTGCGCGATCCGGAGCTTGTGCTCTACCGCTGGATGCTGGAGGAGTTCCGGGTGTCTTTCTTTGCCCAGCAACTGGGCACCGCAATGACGGTCTCGGTGAAGCGTCTGGATCGGCAGTGGGAGAAGACCCGCGTGTAGCGCCGGCGCCATGCACCAGATCGGTGCCAGTGACTGTGATCTGGCGGGCAAAACCCGGAGACTGTGTTAGTATTTCTGACAGTGGGTTTGCCCAGACATACTGTTTCCATAATTATTACGTGGGGTTAGCGTGATCAAAGCCGTTATCAGCGGGACCGGCCTCTATACGCCGCCAGCAACCATCGACAACGATGAACTTGTCGAAGCCTTTAATCAGTACGTTGAAACGTTCAACGCCGAACACGCCGAGGCTATTGAGCGTGGCGACGTGGCTCCCCTGCAGCCGTCGTCTTCCGAGTTCATCGAGAAAGCCTCTGGCATCAAGCGCCGCCACGTGATCGATAAGGATGGCATCCTGGATCCCCGGCGCATGACGCCTTATATTCCTGAACGCAGCAACGACGAGCCCTCGGTACAGTGCGATATGGCCGTTGCGGCCTGCCGTGAAGCCCTGGATCAGGCGGGCAAATCCGTTGGCGATGTCGATGCGGTGATTGTCGCCTGCTCAAATCTGCAGCGGCCATATCCCGCCGTGGCCATCGAAGTTCAGGAGGCCCTGGGCATTGATGGCTTTGCCTACGACATGAACGTTGCGTGCAGCTCCGCGACCTTCGGGCTGCAGGCAGCGGTGAATTCGGTGGAGAACGGCAGTGCCCGTTCGGTGCTGGTGGTCAGTCCGGAGATCTGCTCCGGGCACCTGAACTTCCGGGATCGGGACAGCCATTTCATTTTTGGCGATGCCTGTACGGCCATCCTGGTGGAGCGTGAAGAAGATGCCCGTGAAGGGCAGGGCTTTGAAATTCTGGGCACCAGCCTGAAAACCAAGTTTTCCAACAATATTCGCAACAACTTCGGTTTCCTGAACCGGGCGGACGAATCCGGTATCGGCAAACCGGACAAACTGTTTGTTCAGCAGGGCAGGAAGGTGTTCAAGGAAGTGTCACCTCTGGTTGCGGAAACCATCCAGAACCAGTTGGCGAGTCTGTCGCTTACCCCTGGAGATCTGCGCAGAATGTGGCTGCACCAGGCCAATCTGAATATGAACCAGCTGATTGCCCGCAAGGTGTTAGGACGTGATGCCACTGAGGATGAGGCGCCGGTGATCCTGGACGAGTACGCCAATACCAGCTCCGCCGGTTCGATCATCGCATTCCATAAACACAAGGACGATCTGGCCAGCGGGGATCTTGGCGTTATCTGCTCGTTTGGTGCCGGCTATTCAATTGGCAGCGTGGTTGTGCGGCGCCGCTAGGGCGGCACCGCATCAGTTGCTGGCCAGGGCCCGAAGGGTGTCCGGCAGCGGCGCTGATTTGCGTGTTCTGCGGTCGAACCAGACGATTTTCGCGTATCCCTCCGCATAGACCTCGCCGGTATCGGCATCTGTCATCAGATGATAGGTGTCGAGGCTGGTGTTGCCGGCTTTGTCGGCAAAGGTTTTCACTTCGACGGTGGCCGGGTGATTCAATTCCTTTAGAAAGGTGGCGCTGGTCTTTATAATGACCGGCCCGGTGGGCTGTTCGGCTGCGCCCAGTTCCAGCGAGGCCAGCCAGACAATGCGAGCCTCCTCGAAGAAACGGAAGTAGACTGTATTGTTGGCATGGCCGTATGCGTCCATGTCGCCCCACCGCAACGGGATGTTGATGGTTGCTACAAGATTGCCCGGTACTGACATGGAGTTCCTCCGGAAAGATAGGTTAATAACAATAATAGCGCCGGTATTTTCGACGAACTGAAACGGAATAGACAACCCAAGAGCTGACAAATGAGAGAATTTCTTTCCCGGCGCCCTCTGAACCCTCTGGTCATGACGCTTGTTCTGGCGCTGGCCTGCACCGGCCCCGCGCTCGCCCAGAACATGCAGGAACCGGCCCCGGAAGGCTCTGTGCCGGTCAATCCGAAAGACCCCTGGGAGAACTGGAACCGCAAGGTCTTTACCTTCAACGAAACCATCGATCGTTGGTTCCTGAAACCGGTGGCCCAGGCTTACCGGACCTTTACGCCCCGGCTGGTGGATCGCGGTATCACCAACTTTTTCAACAACCTCACCGAGCTCAGGAACTTCACCAACAGCGTCCTGCAATTAAAGGGGGAGTCGGCCGTGGTGGCACTGGGCCGTTTTACCTACAACACCACGTTTGGCCTTGGCGGGCTGATTGATGTTGCCACCGCCTTCGATCTGCCCGAGCGACCGGAAGACTTCGGTCAGACCCTGGGTTACTGGGGCTCCGGCTCCGGGCCATATCTGATGCTGCCTTTCCTCGGCCCGTCAACGCCCCGGCATTTTACCGGCTTCGCCGTGGACGGCTTTGTGCTGCCGTCGGCGTGGGATGCAGTGGATAGCCCCGAGGTGTACTACGCTCGCGCCCTGCAGATTGTGGATCGGCGGGCAGACCTGATTC
Source organism: Marinobacter sp. (assembly GCF_041984545.1). GTDB lineage: Bacteria > Pseudomonadota > Gammaproteobacteria > Pseudomonadales > Oleiphilaceae > Marinobacter. The sequence goes on from NZ_JBHIXV010000017.1 coordinate 72,485, forward strand.
CAGCGGAGAGTTTTATTTCCGGCGACAGCTATATATTTGTGCGTAACGCATTCCTGCAGCGCAGGGAATTCCTGATCAACGACGGCAAGGTGGTCAACGATCCCTTCGCCAGTGATGATGACGAAGATCTGATGCTCGAGGATTTCTGAGCTCATATCGGTTCGAAAGGAGGTCAGCGGTGTTCAAGGATCCCAGAATAGCCAGATTCCGGAAAATGCTGGCCGAAGCGCCCAACTACGAGGTCTGGAAGGCGGCAGCCCTTGAACTCGATTTTCTGGAGGGCAACGCCGACTGGAAAGAGGATTTTGCATCAGATCTCTACCACTACGAGCTAATCTACGACCGCCTCAGTAACCTCAAGCAGTATCGCCAGCAAAACGATTTCGAGCGTCTCAAGCGGGCGTTACGTGAGGGACTGCACCACGACCTGGGCAACATGGGTAATCCCGCGCTCTATACGCGCTCCCGCGTGGGTACCAAACATCTGATAGAGGAATACATTACCCAGGTCTGCGAGGCACTGGATTTCCTGTGTGACCATCCGGTCCCCGATTTCCCCGTGGCGGAGAAACTCCAGTTTTTCCGGGATACCCTGACCAGTTACGGTCGGCCGGCGCTGTTGCTGAGTGGCGGGGCCACCCTGGGTATGTTCCATTTCGGTGTGATCAAGGCGCTCTGGGAGAAAGGCCTGCTCCCTCAGGTAATTGCCGGGTCAAGCATAGGTGCGATCATCGCCGGTATCCTCGGGGTTCATACCGATGCCGAGATCCCGGAGATGCTGGTGCCGGAGAATCACAATCTCAAGGCCTGGAAGTGGCGTGGTCTGCTCAGTGCCGTGCGCGGCGATGGTCTGATGGATCAGGAGCAGCTGCGCTCGTGCCTGCGGGCGAATATCGGCGAGTACACTTTCGAGGAAGCCTTTCAGCGCACCGGGCGCTCGATCAATGTCAGTGTTTCGCCAGTGCAGGCCCATCAGAAGGCCCGGCTGCTGTGCGGCTACACGTCGCCCTACCTGATGGTCTGGAGTGCTGTGCTGGCCAGTGCTGCGGTACCGGGGATTTTCCCGCCCGTTACCCTGATGAAAAAGGACATTCAGGGCAACATTCTGCCGTACATGCCGCGGCTGAAGTTTGTGGACGGCTCGGTGGTCAGCGACCTGCCGGTGGAGCGACTGATGCATCTGTACGATGTGAATTACACCATTGTCAGCCAGACCAATCCCCATGTGGTGCCGTTCCTCAGCCGGGGAGGCCGGGATGAAAAACTGTCGCTTGCGAGGCTGCCCATGCACCTTCTGAAGTCGGAAGTGCAGTTCCACGGCCAGGGTGTGTTCGATTACCTGCGCAAGCGCGTCCAGCCGGAACTTCTGCGGCAGATGTCCGGTCAGCTTTACACCATCATGGCCCAACGCTATTCCGGAGATGTCACCATCGCGCCCTCCTATTCCCTGAGAGATTATCGACGCATGCTTGCCAATCCGGACCCCGAGTATGTACGCCGGATGATCCTCGCCGGGGAACGGGCAACCTGGCCAAAGATCTCGATGATCCGATCACACGCCCGGATTTCGAAGACTCTGGAGCGATGCGTGCGGCGGCTGAAACTGCAGAACCGGCGCACCGCCGAGTTGCGTCTGGTCACCAACACGGACGCCGGTACCACCTGATATGTATTACGATTTTTTCGGCTTTCGGGAACCGCCGTTTTCCATTGCCCCGGATCCGCGCTACCTGTACCTGAGTGACCGCCACAAGGAGGCGCTTGCCCATCTGATGTACGGTGTGCAGGGGCAGGGCGGCTTCATTGTCATCACCGGTGAAGTGGGCACTGGAAAGACCACGGTATCCCGCTGTTTCATTGAGAACGCGCCAGACAACGTCGACATAGCCCTGATCCTCAACCCGCGACTGTCGGCGAGGGAACTGCTGTCTTCCGTTTGTGATGAGCTGGAAATCAGCCACGACCTGGGCGCCAGCATCAAGGAGCTGGTGGACCTGATCAACCGGGATCTGCTCAAAGCCCACGCCGCCGGCCGGCACAAGGTCCTGATGATCGACGAGGCCCAGAACCTTTCGGCAGACGTGCTGGAGCAACTACGCCTGCTCACCAACCTCGAGACAGCCGAAAAGAAACTGCTGCAGATTGTGTTGCTGGGCCAGCCCGAGCTCCAGGATATGCTGGCACTGCCGGAACTGCGGCAGCTCAATCAGAGGGTGACTGCCCGTTATCATCTCGATGCCATCGGCAGGCAGGAGTTGCCGGCCTACCTCCGCTATCGCCTGGGCGTGGCCGGGCTGCGGGGGGACGTCTTCTCCTCTGGCGCGGTTCAGCGGCTGTACCGGGAGAGCCAGGGCATCCCGCGACTGATCAACCTGATCAGCGATCGGGCCCTTCTGGGCGCCTACGCCGAGGGCGAGCACGAGGTCTCTGCCAGTCACATCAAACACGCGGCAAAAGAGGTTCGTGGCAATGCAGTGGCAGGATCCACGCGCAGGCCCGACCGTTCCCAGGTGCTGGTGGTGGCTGCATCCATACTTGTGGCGATCATCAGTACGGTCTGGCTGTTTCAGCGGTGGAACCCGGAACCCGCGCTGATCGCTCAGGCCGAGGAGTCGGTTTTCCAGGGCGCGGTTGAGCGGGAAGAGGAGCCTCCGGTGGAGGCTGACGCTGATGAGCCCGAAACGAACACCGAGGAACCCGAAGCACTGCCGTCGCTGGCTGTACCAGCTCAGTTACTGGACTCGGTGCCGGCGTTCAAGGCTCTGTTTAGCGCCTGGGGCATTCAGTACACCCCCTCCAGCGCACCGGTGGCCTGTGACTACGCGCGAAATCAGGGGCTCGGTTGCCTCGAACGGCAGGGAAGTCGCAGAAGCCTGGAGTTTCTGGACCGGCCGGCCATGCTGGCGTTACAGGATGTGAAGGGTAATCGGGGGTTTGTGGTACTGCGCCACCTGGACGGAGACCGGGCCGAGATTATGCTTGCGGATGGACGGCATACTGTTTCTTTTGCCAGCATCGAGCCCTACTGGTTTGGCGAATACCGGGTGTTGTGGCGCCTGCCCGAGTACATGACCGACGCGCGGTTTTCTGGCAACGGTGCTGGCGAGCAGCTCTGGATTGGCGCCCGCATGATGGATCTTGCCGATCGGTTTGCCAGATCCCGCTCAGACAGCGACCGGATCAAGCGCCTGGATGCCGAGGCTCAGGTACGCTGGTACCAGTCCCTCCGCGGATTGACCGTAGACGGTATTGCTGGAGCCATGACCATCATCCAGATGAACAACGATCTGGATGCGGCGGTGCCGCGGCTCAGTTCCGAGAAGGCGGCGCCGCAGCCCCAACCCGTGAGCGCACAGCGGCCCCGTGAGAATGAGTAATCATGTCGTATATTCTTGACGCATTGCGAAAATCCGAGACCGAGCGCCGACAGGGTCAGGTGCCGGACCTGGGCCAGCAGGTTCAGCTGATTCATCGCCCGAAGAAGAAGGGCGTGTCGCCGGTGGTGTGGGTTGCCGTTGCGCTGGTGCTTAATGCGGCGGTTCTTGCCTATGTCTTCTGGCCTGAGCGTGAGAGATCGGCTGCGTCTGCGGCAACGCCTGCAGATACCACGTCGGCCGCGGGGGCGTCGGAGACGACCACCAAGCCGGCGTCATCCTTGGCGGTGCAGCCTGAAACAGAGAGCGGACCGGAAACGGCGGTTGCGGAGTCCGGCACTCCGGCCCGGTCTCCGGACGGCCAACCGGACGAGGATCGGTCCGTTCAGGAGTCTGTAGCGCCGGCGGTTCCACAAGTTCAGGAGCGGGCAACCATCATTGTGCCCTCGGTGGATGTCCCAACCACCACCGCGTCAGCCGAAGACGACCTGCAGCCACCACCCGAACAGGCCGGCCGGGTACCTCATCTGGTAGAGTTGCCCCTTTCATTTCAGAAGGGTATTCCGGATTTGACCTTCAACAGTCATATCTATTCGTCGTCGCCGGGCTCTCGCCGGGTGATGATCAACAATAGCTACCTGCGGATCGGTGACGCGTTTCAGGGCCTTCGCGTGGAAGACATCACAGAGGATGGCGTGGTGTTAAGCCGCGACGGCCGCCGTTTTCGGGTGGGTGTGGTCCGCGACTGGGTGAGCCCCCGCTGATGGCCCTGACCGACGAGATCAAGCAGCAGATTCAGCAGGGCTACCGGGACGTTCTGGCCGGCAAATCCGTCCGGGCCCGTTACGGTCAGCGCCTGATGATTGCGGAGATCGCCCGTTACATGGGCGATATCACCGACGATGATGGGCAGCGTACGTCCCCACCGGCTGCCTGCGTGGTTGAGGCTGGCACCGGTACCGGCAAGACCCTTGCCTACCTGATTGCAGCGATTCCCGTGGCCCGGGCGCTTGGCAAAACCCTGGTGATTTCCACGGCAACGGTCGCCCTGCAGGACCAGATCGTACTCAAAGACCTGCCGGATCTGAAAAAACACAGCAAACTGGCGTTCAACTGGACCCTGGCCAAGGGGCGGGGGCGTTACCTCTGTCTGTCTCGGCTGGAGGCGAGGCTCCATGACGAGGGCAACGGAGACAGTGACACAATGCCGCTGTTTCTTCTGGACGGCCCGAAATCGGAGGAGGCCGGCACCCGGGCCTTCTTTGAGGAAATGCTGGCCAGTTATGGCTCCCGGCAGTGGGATGGCGATCGGGACCACTGGCCCGAGCAGATTCCGGACGATGTGTGGCGGCAGGTCACCACCGACCACCGACAGTGCACCAACCGGCACTGCGCCTATTTCGACAGCTGTGCGTTTTTTGACGCCAGAAAGGACCTCGACGAGGCCGATATTGTGGTTGCCAATCATGATCTCGTGTTGGCGGACCTGGCCCTGGGTGGCGGTGCCATCCTGCCTGAGCCGGAAAACGCCCTCTATATTTTCGATGAGGCGCACCATCTTCCCGACAAGGCGCTCAATCATTTCGCGGCCTCGGTGCCGTTGAATGCGACCCGACAGTGGCTGAAACAGCTGTCCCAGGCACTGGTCAAGATGCAGCCGTACCTGCCGGGTGGCAGCCAGGCGGCAAAATCCCTCGACCGTATAGGCGGCGCCTCCCGGGAAGTGGATCTGGTGCTGAGTCGGGTGTACGAGGAATCGGAGACCAATACCGGCTGGGAATTCAACGAAGAGAGGCGCACCGCCCAGTGGCGTTACCCGGAGGGTGAACTGCCGGAGGCCATGGCGGAACTGGCGGCGGAAACCCGCATTGCCACCGCCAACCTCGTTCGACACCTGGGTGTACTGGCCGATGAACTGCAGGGTGCATTCGACGAGCGCAAGGAGCATGAGCTGGACAGGGAGACCGCCGAGGCCTGGTACCCGGTGATCGGTTCCTTCCACAGCCGGGCCGAGGACCAGCTGCGGTTATGGACGGCCTGGTGCGAGCAGAACGCGGCCAAACCGGAGGGGGAGGCTGACCCGGATAACGAAGGAGATGGCGATCAGAAAACCCCTGCCGCGAACCGCAAGAGTCCGCCACCGGCACGGTGGGCCGTGCGCCAGCGGTGGGACCACGCCGAGGATATTACGCTTTACAGCTCACCCGTGCTGGCGGATAACCTGCTCTACACGCGCCTGTGGTCCCGGGCCTACGGCGCGGTGCTGACCAGCGCGACCCTGACAGCCCTGGGCCGGTTCGACCGGTTGAACGCAAGGGCTGGGCTTCCAAAGGACAGTCGGTTCCTCGTGGTGCCCAGTTCCTTCCGGTATGGCGACATGGCGACGGTGGAAGTGCCGGCAATGTCGGCCATGCCCACCGACGATGGCTTTTCAGATGAACTGATCAGGCGCCTTCCGGGCCTCTGGGCTGGAGAAAAAGCCACCCTGGTGCTGTTCACCTCCCGCCGACAGATGCAGCAGGTGCGTGATGCGCTGGCACCGGAGTATCCCGAGCTGATCATTACCCAGGACGACATGGCCAAGGGCGAGGTGCTGAGACAGCATTGCAGCCGGGTGGATGCGGGGCGTGCCAGCGTGCTGTTCGGCGTCGCCAGCTTTGCCGAGGGCATCGATCTTCCCGGCAAGTACCTCCACCACGTGGTGATCACTCGCCTGCCGTTCTCGGTGCCAGACGATCCCATTGAGGCGAGCCTCGCGGAATGGGTGACGCAACGTGGCGGTAATCCGTTCATGGAGATCACCGTGCCTGACGCGTCCATCAAACTGGTTCAGGCCGTCGGTCGTCTGCTTCGTACGGAACAGGACACGGGTAGAGTAACGATTCTGGATCGCCGGATCATTGCGCGGCGCTACGGGCAGCTGCTGCTGGATGCCCTGCCGCCGTTCCGCAGGATCATCGAGCCCTGAGCCGGCACCGATGAATCATCCGGCAAAAAAAAAGAGCCAACCTGTGAAGGGTGGCTCTTAGGGAAGGGGTTCTCTCGAACCCGGGGCGTCGAAACAACGCGAAACAAGAAATCTGAAGGCCTGAAGTTTCAGAATTCCAGGTGAAGTTTCCCTCACCGATGGGAGAATCATAGGGCAGCAGGGGGCGTAAACGGATCGTCCAAAGGGCGTAGTCCTTTTCGATAGTCACTCCAAAGTGTGACGTGCATCACAAAATGGAATGACCGGATCAGGTCGGAAGCAGGCCCAGCTCCCGGGCCCTTGCCAGGGCTTCTGTGCGCCGGCCAACGCCCAGCTTGCCGTACAGGTTGCGAATATGGGCCTTTACCGTTGCCGGGGCCACTGCCATACGAGTGGCAATCTCCTTGTTGGCATGGCCCGCGTGAATCAGGGCGAGCACTTCCAGTTCTCGCTGGCTGAGGGGTTCGGGCAGCGCTTCAGGACGTCTTTCGGCTGATTCCGGTGAGCTGGTTGAGCGAACGGGGTCGGAGGTCTCCATTGGGGGCGCCGCTGGTCGGGAGCCTTGTAACAGAGACTCCTGTAACAGGGAACGGACCCGATCGTTCCAGCGACCGGGTGTTTTGAGGGCAGGCAATGCCAGCAACCGTGACCGGAGGTCCGTGCTTTCCTCGGCCAGCAGTCGTACAAAGCCCGCTTCTGCGGCCAGGCCCAGGGCACGGGCGAGTACCTGCTCGCTTTCTTCCCGACGCTCCAGCAGGCCCAGTGCCTCGCCATACACCAGCAATATCTCTACCAGGTGGCGGTTGTGGCCACTTTCCTCGGCCGGTGTCATCAGGCGTTCAAGCAGCTCAAGGGCCTCCTGAGTCTGAGCGAGGGCGAGCAGTACGCGGGCTTCGGCGAGCTGGTATTGCTCCAGGTTCAGCGGGTTGGTGAACCGGGTGTCCGACCAGGAGTCCAGACAGGCCCGTGCCTTTACAGGCTGGTCGCCGGCAAGGTAACAGCGGGCCAATAATGCGGTGCTCGCTGGTGGCTCGAAGACAATCTGGTCGCGACGCTTGCGACCCACGTAGGCGGCGTCTTTCAGGATCTCGATGGCTTCATCGAGCCGGCCTTCGCTGAATGCCAGATGGCCTCGAACATACTGAATGACCACGTGCTGGCCCGGTTCGGTACCCCGTTCCACATGCTCCAGCAGGGGCTGTAGATGGCTCGCTGCAAGCTTGGGGTTGTCACGTTCCCGGTAGATTTCACACAGGGTGCTGTTTTGCCAGCAGGAAATCAGTCGGGGCTGGCTGGGATCGGAGTAATGCCGGTCAACCCACTGCCGAATCTCGAGACAGGTGTCCAGAGCCAGATCGATATCGCCGCGGTTATAGAGTATCCAGGCCAGCAAACCACCGCTCGACAGTACCGTGCTGGGTTTGTGTTCCACCTGACCGTACCGAACCGCGGAGCGAAGCGCATCCTCTGCCTCCACCAGCTCGCCCTTGCCGAAGTAATCGAGACCCAGACCGTAGTAGGTGACGGATTTGAGCGGAATGCGGGTGTGATCGATTTCCCTGAGGACCTGGCGGGTGAGATCACTGGCGCTTTTGTCATCGCTGCGGGTGCGGGCCAGATAGGACCGCATCAGGGAAATTTCGCTCTGCAGGCCCAGGGCCCCCTCCGCATCGGGATGGGAATCGGCGACCCGGCGGTCCAGGAGATCTTCGAGAGCGCCGAGGAGGGGTTCGAGACTGTCCAGCCGATTGGCGAAGAACAGGCCCCAGATCTTCAGCATCTGGAGTTGCGGATTGTCGGTCACCAGGTTTTGGGGCAGGGCGTCCAGCCAGTCCAGCACCGGCAGGTGGAACCCGCTGTGAATGAGATTGTTGCCGTGCCTGGCCAACACCTCAGACAGCCATGGCCAGTCTTCCCGGCGCACGATCTGGGCAATGGCTTCCTGTACATGGCCGTGGGCGAGGAGCCAGTGGATGGTGTTCTGCCAGAGCGTCGCCGCCTTTTCGGGCTGGGTCTGCTGGATTCGCAGTAGCAAGGCATCACGGAAGAGATCGTGGTACCGGAACCATTCGTTGCGGGTGTCCAGGGGTATCAGGAACAGGTTCTGGCCGAGCAGGCGCTCCAGCATCTCCTGACTGTTGTTCGATTCCCGAACCTCATCGCACAGTGATGCACACAAGCGAGGGCAGCAAGCGGTTTCCAGGAGGAAATCGGCCAGCTCTCGTGGCTGCTGGTCGAGCACTTCGGTCAGCACGTAATCGCTGATATGGCGCTCGTCAACGCTGATTTGGTGTCCTTCGGTAGCACTGCCGTGGCCTGAGAGTGCAGACAGCTGCATGGCGGCAACCCATCCCTCGGTTTTCCGACAGATGGCTCGGGCGTCGTCGCTGGAGATAGCTAGGCCCATGGTGCCCTCAAAGAACTGGCGACACTCTTCTTCTGAAAATGCCAGCAGCCCCGGATGAATGTCCTGCACCCACCGCCTCACCCGCCAGCGGGCCAGGGGTAGCTGGGGTTCGGTTCGGGAGGCGAGGGTGACCAGTACTCCGGGCGGCAGGTAATCGAGGAAATAGGAAAACTGCCGAAGCAGCTCCGCCTGGCCTACGTAGTGAAAATCATCCAGCACCAGCGTCCAGGGGCTGCCGTCGCTGGCCAGGGTATTGACGAGGCCGGTGACGGTCTCGATGAAGTCATCGTCGGTCTGCCGGGCCAGACTTTTACGAAGGTCACTGGCGCCGGGCAGCCCCGCGTGTTCGAACGCGCCGACAACGTACTGCCAGAATCGCCGTGGCTCATCGTCGTGTTCGTCCAGAGAGAGCCAGGCGGTGGGCGACGTGTTCTGTGCGCACCATTGCGCGACCAGAGTGGTTTTGCCGAAACCGGCCGGTGCAATCACCAGATTCAACCGACGCTGGTGGTCGGGAACCAGCAGCGCACTCAGCCGGTCGCGCTTGACGGCGCGCGGATCGGCGGTCGGCCGGAGGAATTTGGTGGTTAACAGCATGGCAGTCCTGAAAGCTGGCACGTGGATAACGTGGATTGTGTCGGAAACAAAGAGTTTTGTCAGGGGCTGCGTAAATGCATTTTTGGTCTAAACTGTGTACAGGGAATAACCTAGAATAAAAAAGAATGAAAAAATCTGTTTTTATGCGTATTCTTCTCAAGCGTGCCCGGATCCGCAACAGGCCTGATCGCGACTGCACGTTGATTCCGAAAGCCCTTTGACTTGAAGGCCTTCTGATGTCCAGGGAGCAGCAGACCCGATGAAATTACAACAGTTGCGCTATATCTGGGAAGTTGCGCATCACGACCTGAATGTGTCCGCAACCGCTCAGAGTCTTTTCACATCCCAACCCGGTATTTCCAAACAGATTCGCCTGCTTGAGGACGAGCTGGGCCTGGAGGTGTTCGCCCGCAGTGGCAAGCACCTGACCCGCATCACGCCAGGCGGAGAGATCATCATCCGCGAAGCCGGTGAAATTCTGCGCCGCGTGGAGGGCATCAAGAAGATCGCCCAGGAATTCAGCAACCAGCGCAAAGGTGATCTCAGCATCGCGACCACCCACACCCAGGCGCGGTACGCCCTGCCGCCCATCATCAGCGGTTTTATTGAAGAGTACCCGGATGTCTCTCTGCACATGCATCAGGGCACGCCGATGCAGATCTCCGAAATGGCGGCCAATGGTGCCGTCGATTTCGCCATCGCCACGGAAGCCATGGAGCTGTTCAACGATCTGATCATGATGCCCTGCTACCGCTGGAACCGGAGCGTCATTGTGCCTCGCGACCATCCGCTGGCAAAATTGCCGGAACTGACGCTGCCGCAGCTGGCCGAGTATCCGTTGGTGACCTATGTCTTTGGTTTTACCGGACGTTCCAAGCTGGATGAGGCCTTCCAGAGCCAGGGTCTGACGCCCAAGGTGGTCTTCACCGCCGCCGATGCCGATGTCATCAAAACCTATGTTCGCCTCGGCCTTGGCGTTGGCATTATCGCCAGCATGGCGTTTGATCCGAAAACCGATACTGACCTGGTAGCCCTCGATGCACGCAAGCTGTTCCGGCCCAGCGTGACCCGCATCGGCTTCCGGAAGGGCACTTTCCTTCGGGGCTATATGTACGACTTTATCCAGCGGTTTGCGCCACACCTGACCAGGGACAAGGTGGACGAAGCCGTGGCCCACCAGGGGAGTCGTTCGGAGATCGAGGAACTGTTCAAGGATATCGAGCTACCGACTTACTGACAGCCGCGCTGCCAGTATGTGCGAAGGCCGGTAGCCCGGGGCCCGCTCAGTTGCGGGCAATCAGGTTACCGGCGTGCAGGCCACATTCTTTCTGGGTAGCTTCTTCCCACCACCAGCGGCCTTCGCGCTCGTGCTGTCCGGGCAGGACAGGACGGGTGCAGGGCTGGCAGCCAATACTGACAAAGCCCTTCTCGTGGAGTGCGTTGTACGGGGCCTCAGACATCCGGATATAGTCCCACACCTCCTTTGACGTCCAGTTTGCCAGCGGGTTGAACTTTACCAGCGTTTTGTCCGGGGTAGAGAAGGCCGTGTCTTCCTGAACCACCGGCACCTCGTTGCGGGTGCCAGGGCTCTGGTCTTTGCGCTGGCCGGTAATCCAGGCGTCCACCGTGGCCAGTTTTCTTCGCAGGGGATTTACCTTGCGAATGCCGCAGCACTCGCTGTGGCCGTCTTCATAAAAACTGAACAGGCCCTTCTTGTTGACCATTTCCTGAACCTCGGCCTGATCCGGAAACAGCACTTCGATGTGAATGCCGTAGTGCTTGCGCACCTTCTCGACAAATTCGTAGGTCTCCGGGTGCAGGCGACCGGTGTCGAGTGTGAACACCTGCAGGTTGTCGGTCAGCTTGTGGGCCATCTCGATCAGCACCACGTCTTCCGCACCGCTGAAGGAGATGGCGATGTTGTCGTACTGTTTCAGGGCCGCCTTGAGGATGGCGCGGGGGCTCTGGCCTTCAAGCTCTTCCCGCAGGGTCTGTATGTCGGTCATGGGCGGGTATTTCCTCCTCTGGATGTGCGCCAAGGCTATCACTAAATCGCTCATAGCCTGAAGGAATGAGGATCTATATGGTTATTCCGTTGGTGGGGCGGAATTTACACTTCCACGATGCATTCCCGCGCTGTTTTTCTTATCATACGCCCCGTACCCGGGCCAGCGGACTCGCCGTTGCGGCCCATTATTCAGCAAGCAGGAGATCGTTGTGGAACTGGCATGCCTTGACCTTGAAGGAGTATTGATTCCGGAAATCTGGATCGCGTTCGCCGAAAAGACCGGCATTGAGGAACTCAAGGCGACCACTCGTGACATCCCCGACTACGACGTGCTGATGAAACAGCGCCTGAAACTCCTGGACCAGCATGGCTATGGCCTGCCACAGATCCAGGAAGTGATTGGCGAACTGGACCCGCTGCCCGGCGCCCGGGAGTTCCTGGACTGGCTGCGTGAGCGTTTCCAGGTGGTGATCCTGTCGGATACTTTCTACGAATTCGCCATGCCGCTGATGAAGAAGCTCGGCTACCCGGCGTTGCTGTGCCACAAGCTCGAAGTGGCGGACGACGGCCAGATCACCAACTACCTGCTGCGCCAGCGGGACCCGAAACGCCAGTCGGTGCGGGCCTTCCAGCTGCTGAACTACCGGGTAATTGCCGCCGGTGATTCCTACAACGATACCACCATGCTGGGGCAGGCCGAGGCCGGCATCCTGTTCCACGCGCCGCAGAATGTTATCGACGAGTTCCCGCAGTTCCCGGCGGTACACAACTTTGATGACCTGAAGCAGCAATTCCTCAAGGCCAGCAAGATCCACAGCGCCTGATATCGATGTCTCTGGGCCGGCAGCAACAAACTGTCGGCCCTGGTTTATTCGATCACCAACTCTTCCAGAAACCGCATTAATGGCCCCACCTTGGCCAGCGTTTCCTGATACTCCGCCTCGGGATCAGAATCCGCCACAATCCCACCGCCACCCCAGCATCGAATGGTGCCTTCGCCATCACACAGCATGGTGCGTATGGCGATGTTGCTATCCAGAGTGCCGTCCAGCCCCCGATAGAAGATGGAGCCGCAGTAGGGTCCGCGCCAGTGGGGCTCCAGCTCCCGGATAATCTCCATGGCCCGGATCTTGGGCGCTCCGGTGATGGAACCACCGGGAAAGGCGTCGAACAGGGCTTTCATCGGTGACACCCCGTCTGCCAGCTCGGCCCGGATATGGCTGACCAGGTGGTGAACGTTGCGGTAGGACTCCAGGGCAAACAGCTTGTCGACCTTCACGCTGCCGGGCTTGGCATTCAGGCCCAGGTCGTTGCGCAACAGGTCGACGATCATCAGGTTCTCGGCGCGGTCTTTCTCAGAGGCTTTGAGTTCGGCTGCAAGGGCCCTGTCTTCGGCGGGGCCGCTTCCCCTTGGGCGTGTTCCCTTGATGGGGCTTGTGGTGACGGTTCGATCGCGTATTTCAAGGAAGCGCTCCGGAGAAACCGATAGAACAGACAGGTTCCCAGACCGTATGAAGGCACTGTAGGGCGTCGGGTTTGCCTCTGCCAGAGCCTTAAAGGCCTGCCAGGGATCGCCTTCATACTGGCCGGTGAATTCCTGGGAGAGGTTTGCCTGGTAGCAGTCTCCGGCTTCGATGTAGTTGCGGATTTTGTTGACGCTTGATTGAAAGTCCCGTTCGGATTGACGCGGCATGAACGTAGATGGCATGCGCCAGTGGCTTTCCCTCGTTGGGGCGGAGACGTTCAACCACGACTCCAACAGGGCCCGGGTTTCAGCAGGGCATGCGGGATGCACCCAGAGATAATAGTGGCCGGTTTTTCGGTTGTGGCTGGCGGTCCAGAGGTAGAAGCCAGCACTGATCAGCGGGCAGGGCGATACAGGCATCTGGTGGGAAAGCCGCGCCTCTCTGGCATAGCCAAGTTCATAGCTAAGATAGCCAATCCAGCCACCGGGTAGTGACAAAGGGCCATCCGCGCCGTCGATGCCGTAGTGGGCCAGTAATAACTCCATTTCCCGTGCGACTTGATCGCTGTCGAAGACATTACCTGAAGGCACGTCTGTAGCGGGCAGGTGAATTGTCCTCAGGGCACGGGCGCTGAATCCACAAAGCGCGCCGCGGGCCTCACTGTTGCCGAGACTACCAATATAGGCGAAATCGGGCTCAGCGCTCGCGTGTTTCAGGAGCTGGTCATAGCTTTCCCTGGAAATGGATCGCTTCAACTTACCCTCGGAAATTCAAAAGAATGATACCCAGGCCACAAAAACAGCATTGTCCGCCCGGGAAGGCCACTGCTCTAATACCGTTTGAGAACGACGTGGCCTGCTGCTTGTTCGAGAACCGTCATTCTACCCGAGATGCACTGGCCACGTGGATACGAACCACAATAAAAAGGAAACCTACGCCATGACAGTGAAACGTCGATCAGCCCTGTTGGGCATTTGCCTCGCCAGTATCGCTCTCTGCAATTCCGTCTATGCGGCGGAGGAAGGTCAAAGTCTGGAGCTGAAGATTCCTCCGAACAGCGTTATTTCGGACGGCACACTGACACCAAAGGAAATGGCACAGTATGCGGTTGTCGCCAAGGAGCAGCTTGCTTACCTCACGTCCAAGGCAACCGAGGAGTACGCTCCGGTTATTGAAAACGACTCCAATGCAATGCCGGCTGCCTGGATGTTGATGGACGATGGCGTGACCGTGAAGGAGTTGACTCTGGATGAGGCTGCGGGCGACGCACCGGCGTCAATTCGAGTGGTGATGTTCCGGGCAGCCCTTAAATCCATAGCCCGTAGAGGAAAGATCAACGCCGCCGTGATTCTCTATGCCGGACAGATTTCCGAGGAAAACGACCAGCGCGCTCTTGTGGTCGAACACGAGCACCGGCTAGGCATTTCCGCAACCAAGATCGTACCGTTTGTCGTTGATAACGGGCAGGTTAAATACGCCCAGTCTGTTACCCGCAAAAAGCCCTTCCAGTTGTTCTACGACGACAAATCAGGCGTTCCGGCGGCTGCATCCTGAGCTGCGTACCACCTTTGTTGAGATGTGCGACACAATTGTTTCAGGTTGTTAAGAGCGGGTAAGGTTTTGTGAATGCAGTCACGGACTAGGACTGTAAAACAATCTTAAATGGATTCGTGAGGTCGCGAACCTCACATCCAAAATCCAAAACTCGCATAAGAATAAAAGAGTTTTATAAGGAGATAAGAATGAAAGGCCTGAAGAAAATTGCTCTTGTAACTGCAGTTGCCGCTGCTCCATTTGCAGCCAACGCTGAACTGAAAGCCCTGAACGACAGCGCAATGGGCAACGTCACCGGTCAGGCCGGTGTGACCATTGAACTGGAAACCAAGGTAAGCATCGGTCAGTTCAAGTACACCGACGAAGGCTCCTTCGCGGTTAACGACATCGTGCTTGGTGGTGCCGGCGTTGTTGCCGACGCAGCTGTAGACAATGATGGCGACGGCCAAGCTGATAACACTCTGCTGGACCAGCTGAAGATCGACATCGACATTGCCGACGATGGCGATGCCATCATTCACGTTGGCTCCCTGCAGACTGATCCGACCACTGGCGCGCCGGTACCGATCGACTGGGGTATGACTGCCGGCTCCATGGAGTTGCTGGCTGGTGGTACTGGCAGTGACAGCACCACGCTGATCTCCAACCTTGCCATGCACGGTGACCTGGCGGCCTTGGACCTGAGCGTTGATACTGCTACTGATCACCTGAACGTAGCCGTTGCCTTCGACATCGACGACATGGACTTCGACGTAGACTTCCTGGGCATTGGTATCCGCGACATGGTTGTCACCGGTGCTGGCGACAACTTCGACTACGACGGCGACGGCCAGACCGTTGCTGATGGTACCGAAGCTGAAGAAGGTGGTTTCGACCTGACCACCCCGACTGGTCAACTGGCCTACGGCAAGCTGAGCAAGTACGCCAACGTAAACCTGGACGTGTACAAGGGCGCTGGCCTGGGTGCGTCTACTGCGACCGACGTGCTGCGTGTTGACGTGAACAACGTTTACATGGACATGTCCATCGGCGCCATCGAGATCGGTGGAACCTCCATCGGTTCTGTAGCGCTGGATAACCTCGCTGTAACCAACACCAAACTGGCTATCTACGGTAAAGATTAATACTGCTAGATATCATGATTGGTAAGACGCCCCGCCCAGCGGGGCGTTTTTCGTTGGTGCGCCAGGCATGGCGCGTAGCGCCTTGACGGGCGCTGTTCCGGTACAGGT
>NZ_JBHIXV010000018.1:0-34970 GCF_041984545.1 Marinobacter sp.
CTCACGGGAGGACTTGCACCTCCAGGAGTGCGCCCGTGCCGGGCGCACCAAAAAGGCCTCCTGAGAAGGAGGCCTGTTGAGCACTACCCCGGGCCGACGGTTCAGCCCAGGTTCTTCTTCATGAACTTCTGGATTTCGCCCACGATACCGCTCCGGAACGCCAGTACCGTCAGTACGAAGACGCCGCCGAGAATCGGATCCACCCAGTCCCGGAGCGCGCCCTGGGAAAGCTGGTACTCGATGTTCACCACAAAGGTGGCGCCCACCACAGGCCCCAGCAATGTGCCCATGCCACCCACGAGCGTCATCAGGATCACCTCGCCCGACATGTGCCAGTGCGCGTCGTTCAGGGAGGCAAGCTGGAACACCACCGACTTCATGGAACCAGCAAGGCCGGCCAGCGCCGCTGAGATAACAAACGCGAGCACCTTGTACCGGTCCACGTTGTAGCCCAGCGATACCGCACGGGGTTCATTCTGCTTGATAGCCTTGAGCACCTGGCCGTATGGGCTGTTGACGGTGCGCTGTACCAGCAGGTAGCAGGCAATGAAGACCGCCAACACAAAATAGTACATGTTCAGGTTATCTTCGAGGTTGATGAAGCCGAGCAGGTGTCCCCGGGGAATACCGTGCATGCCGTCCTCACCGCCGGTGAATTCCGACTGCACGAAGAAGAAGAACACCAGCTGCGCCAGGGCCAGGGTCACCATGGCAAAGTAGATGCCCTGGCGGCGGATGGACAGCAGCGCAAAGCCGAGGCCCAGAACCGTTGCTGCCAGCGTACCGGCGATGATTCCCATCTCGGTGGTCAGTCCGGGGTAGTTACTGAGCAGGTAACCGGTGGTGTAGCCGCCGGTGGCCAGGAACGCTGCATGACCGAAGGAGAGCAGGCCGGTAAAGCCAAACAGCAGGTTGAAGGCCACGGCAAACAGGGCAAAACAGAGGATCTTCATCAGGAAGACCGGATAGATCGCAAACGGCGCGGCCAGCAACAGCAGCAACAGGACGCCGTTGAGCATCATCTTCTTGCGATCCTGGGCCGCCTGCTGCTCCACGATAGCCTTGTGGATGTCGGTAGATTGTGTCGGCTGGTTCATGCTTATGCCTCCTTACCGAACAGGCCACTGGGCCGGAACATCAGCACCAGAACCATGACCAGGAAGATGACCGCCGAGGAAGCCGGCGGGTAGAAAGTTTTGGTCAGGCCTTCGATCACCCCCATGAGAATACCGGTGATGATCGCGCCACCGATGGAGCCCATGCCACCAATTACCACCACCGCAAACACGGTGATCAGGGTGGCCGACCCCATGACCGGCGTCACCGAGTAGATGGGCGCGGCCAGTACGCCTGCAAACGCGGCGAGCGCGACGCCAAAGCCGTAAGTCAGGCTGATCAACAGGGGCACGTTGATACCAAAGCCCTGCATCAGCTGTGAATCCTCGGTACCCGCACGCAGGTAGGCACCCAGCTTGGTTTTTTCAATCATGAACCAGGTGCCGAAGCAGACCAGCAACGCCGCGACGATTACCCATGCCCGGTAGTATGGCAGGAACATGAAACCGAGATTGACGCCACCCTGGAACATATCAGGCATGCTGTACCGGAGGCCCGAGACGCCGAACCAGTTGATGAGTATGCCCTGAATGATCAGCGCCACGCCGAAGGTCAGCAGCAGGCTGTAGATATGATCCTGCCCGGCAATACGCCGCAACAGGAAGTATTCGATGAGAACGCCGAATGCCCCAACAAGCAGAGGCGCCAGCAGGAGTGCTACCCAGTAGTTGACGCCGAGGTAGTCGAACATCAGGACCGTGGTCATGGCGCCCAGCATGTACATGGCGCCGTGCGCAAAATTGATGATCTTCAGCAGACCAAAGATGACCGCGAGCCCAAGGCTCAGCAGGGCGTAGAAGGCGCCATTGATGATTCCGATCAGGAGCTGACCGGAGAGCACAGCTAGAGGGACGCCGAAAATCATGGACATTGGGCTAACTCCAGAAGCAGCACAGGGGTTGGTTGTTGTTCTTTCCAAAATCGTCGATGAACGGGCTCACCCTGCCCTGTTGCCGGGTGAGCCCGAAGGCTGGTCTCAGTTCTTGACCAGCTTGCACTTGCTCTCGGAAAGCGGACGGTAGGCTTCGTCGGCCGGAATGGTCCGCAGAATCTTGTACAGATCCCACTCACCAGAGGACTCTGCCGGTGTCTTCACTTCTGCCAGGTACATGTCGTGCACCATACGGCCGTCGACACGGATCTTGCCGTTCTTGGCAAACATGTCGTTGATGGGGGTTTCCATCATCTGCTTGCGAACGGTCTGGGCATCGTCAGAACCGGTGGCCTTGACGGCGTTCAGGTACTGCATGGTGCTGGAGTAAATACCGGCGTGGACCATGGTCGGGCGGACTCCGGTTTCTTCCATGAACCGATCAGACCACTCACGGGTCTCGTCGTTCATGTCCCAGTACCAGCCGGTAGTCAGCTGAATGCCCTGGGCGGTTTCCGCGCCAAGCGCATGAACGTCGGTCAGGAACAGCAGCAGGGCAGCCAGAGTCTGGCCAGACTGGGTGACACCGAACTCACTGGCGGTGGTGATGGCATTAGTGGTGTCGGCACCGGCGTTCGCCAGACCGATGACGTCAGCGCCGGAAGCCTGGGCCTGGAGAATAAAGGAAGAGAAATCCTGGGTCGGGAACGGATGGCGCACGGCACCGATCACTTCACCGCCATTGGCCTCAACCACCCGGCGAACGTCCCCTTCCAGGGCGTGACCGAAGGCGTAATCTGCGGTCAGCATGTACCAGGTCTTGCCACCTTCCTTGACCACCGCACTGGCGGTACCGTTGGCCAGCGGATAGGTGTCGTACACGTAGTGGATGTGGTTCGGGGTGCAGTGCTCGTTAGTGATGCTGGAGGCGGCGGAGCCTGAGATGATGCCCAGCTTGTCGTTTTCCTCGAGGATCTTGCTCACCGCGATGGAAACCGAGGAGGCCACCATGCCGGCCACCAGATCGACATTTTCGTTCTCCACCCAGCGGCGAACGGTGCTGGAAGAGGTGTCCGGGCTGTTACGGTCGTCGGCGCTGACCACTTCAATCTTGGCACCGTTAACCGTACCGCCGAAATCCTTGATGGCCATGTTCAGGGCCGCCAGGCCATTGGGGCCGGCCAGATCGCGGTAGGTGCCGGACATGTCTGCCAGGTAACCGATCTTGACCGTGTCGTTGGAAACTGCCGCCTGGGCGCCACCCACCATCATGGCTGATGCAACGGCTGATGTCAGAAGCTTTTTCATCATTGTCATTGTTGTATCTCCGCTACTGTCTTGCGTTGGTTCGGGTTATTGTTGCTCTTCCTGCTTTCGTTCTATCCGGGATCAGACCCCCAAATAGCGATCCAGCACCGACTGCTTTGCACTCAGTTCATTGGCGCTGATTTCTTCCACAATCTGACCGTGCTCCACCACGTAATGGCGGTCGGCAAGCGGTGCTGCGAAGTGGAAATTCTGCTCTACCAGGACAATGGTCAGCCCCTTTTTCTTGAGCGCGACCAGGACCTCTCCCAGCTTCTCCACAATCACCGGGGCGAGGCCTTCGGTGATTTCATCCAGCAACAGCATGTTCGCCCCGGTGCGCAGAATGCGTGCCATGGCCAGCATCTGCTGCTCACCGCCGGACAGCTTGGTACCCTGGCTGAAACGGCGCTCGTACAGGTTGGGGAACATGTTGTAGATTTCTTCCAGGCTCATGCCGCCGCTGCGTACCACCGGCGGCAGGGTGAGGTTTTCCTGCACGCTGAGTGAGGAAAAAATGCCCCGATGCTCGGGGCAATACCCGACACCCAACCTGGCAATGTGGTGAGGCGCACACGACATGGTCTCCTCACCGTTGATCATGATGGAGCCGGTGCGGCGGCCCACCATGTTCATGATGGCCTTGAGGGTAGTGCTGCGGCCCGCGCCGTTGCGGCCCAGCAAAGTAACCAGCTCACCCCGGTTCACGACCATGTTGATGCCGTGCAATATGTGGGATTCGCCATAGAACGCGTGGAGGCCCGACAGGCGCAACTGCTCGTATTCGCGATCCGGATTCGCGCTCATTGTGTCGTCTCCTTCTGCTCACTGTCGGCGGACCCGCGTTCACCGCTGCCAGCGCTGCCCATGTAGACTTCCCGGACTTTCGGGTCGGCAGATACGGCAGCGTAGTCGCCTTCGGTAAGCACAGCGCCCTGGGCCAGCACGGTGATGCGATCACAGAGCTTGCTGACCACGCTCAGGTTATGCTCCACCATCAGAACTGTGCGCCCGTGAGCGGCCTTGCGCACCAACTCCACCACCCGGTCCACGTCCTCCGAGCCCATGCCCTGGGTCGGCTCATCGAGCAGCAGGATTTCCGGCTCCATGGCCAGGGTGGTGGCCAGTTCCAGTGCCCGCTTGCGGCCGTAAGCCAGCTCTACGGTGGTGGTGTTGGCAAACTCAGCCAGGCCGACGGAGTCCAGCAACTCCATGCAACGCTGGTTGAGCTTGTTCAGGGATTTGCCGGATTTCCAGAAACTGAAGGAGGTGCCCTCAAAGGTTTGCAGTGCTACCCGGATGTTCTCGAGCGCCGTCATGTGCGGGAATACCGCGGAAATCTGGAATGAACGGACAATGCCCTCGCGGGCGATGGCGGCCGATTTCAGGGGCGTGATGTCCTTGCCCTTGAACAGAATCTGACCCCGGGTAGGAATGAGGAACTTGGTGAGCAGGTTGAACACCGTGGTCTTGCCCGCACCGTTCGGGCCAATCAGGGCGTGGATATGGCCTTTCTGAACCTGCAGGTTCACGTCGTCGACCGCAACAAAGCCCTTGAACTCTTTGACAAGGTTACGGGTCTCCAGAACGTACTGTTCACTCATGAGCCAATTTACCTTTGTTATTGTTGTGCGTTTTGTCGTCTTCACAGAGTAGATTGACGTATACGTAAACGTCAATATCTAATTTTAATTTATTCCCGGCACTTCCCTGCACAAAAAGTCGTAGAGAATGTCCACCAGCTCGTCCTGCTTTTCCAGGTGCGGCGAGTGGCCGGCCCCCTCAATAAACAGGGCCTCTGCGCTGGTTCCGATACCTGCTGCGATGTCTGTGACCTGCTCAGGCACGCCGTATTCGTCGTTCTCCCCCTGGATAATCAGCGCCGGACAGCGAATGTCCGAGAGCCACGGGCCGAAGCCCATGGCCGCCAGAAAACCTTCGTCGCGCCAGACCGTCTGCCAGGCGGTAAACAGCTCGTCGGTGCGGTCGCCGTGATAGCGCCGCAGCCGGTCACGGATATCGGTTTCCCGGAATCGCCGTGCCATCTCATCCATTCCGGCCCGGGTCAGAGGATCGGAATAGATGTGCGCCGCCATGGTGACCAGCGCCCTGGCCCGCTGCCCCAGGGCGGCAGCAGCGATCAGGCCGATGGAACCGCCGTCGCTGTGACCGACCAGCACCACGTTTTCGATATCCAGCGCATCGAGCAGCCGGGGCAGCCAGGTGTGGCCGGCAGTCTCAAGATAGTCGTGGGGGCGCGGCAGGTGCTCATTGGACGACTGGCCATAGCCAAGCCGGTTGTAGATCAGCGCATCGCATCCGGTTGCCAGGGCGAGCTTTTCAGGAAAGGCGCGCCACAGATCAATATTGCCCAGGGATTCGTGCAGGAACACGAGTACCGGCCCCCGGGGATCCGCGTGCAGAATCTGCCTTGCCTCCAGTACCACCCCGTCACCTACCGGCACCAGGGAATCGCGAATGTTCACTTGGGCTACTCTTGCATTATTGTTGTAAAACTCAATTATCCCTGAATCTAGCGGGACTCACCCTAGAGGGTCAAGAAGTATCTATAAAGCTAATACTAATTAATTATAGTATTTTTACTATATTTCAGGACCGGCGATCCATCGGAGGAATCGAATAGGTCATGGTGGAATGAGCCACCGGCTCCTCGCCACCCTCAGAATAGACAAACACCTCGCCTACCCCCATGGTCCGGCCCACTTTCAGCATCGTGGCCCTCGCCCAGATCGGCTTGTGAGCCGCCGGCTTGCGCAGGAAATTGATGTTGAGGTTGGTGGTGACCGCCAGCGGTACCAGCCCGATTTTGCTGAGCAGGGCCGCGTAAAGGGTCACGTCCGCCAGCCCCATCATGGCCGGCCCGGAAACGGTGCCGCCGGGCCGCAGGTGCTCTTCATCCACTTCAAGCTTCATTTCCGCCCAGCCGTCTCCCAGCTTCTGCAGGGTGCCGTAGGCGGCCCCCTGCGGAAACTGCTCATCCAGGAAGGCCTGCAGTTCTTCGAACGTGATGATCATGCGCTCGCTTCGTCCTTGGCCTGGTTACGCAGGACAAAGCGCTGGATCTTGCCGCTGGGCGTTTTCGGCAACTCGTCCACGAACTCGATTTCCCGGGGGAAGGCGTGGGTGGACAGGCGCCGGCGAACCAGTTCCTGAAGCTCATCCTTCAGGGCCTGTTCGTCACCAACCGGGTAGTCGCCTTTGATCACAACATAGGCCTTGATGATGGAGCCGCGCTTTTCATCGGGTTTGCCCACCACACCGGATTCCGCTACCGCCGCGTGCTCGAGCAATGTGCTTTCAACATCCGCAGGACCGACACGGTAACCGGCGGTGGTGATGATGTCGTCGTCCCGCCCGCTGAAGGAGAAGCAGCCGTCACCATGGCTGATGACCATATCGCCCGTGAGGTAGTAACCATTCACGAACGGGTCTTTCTCACCCCAGGTGTAGCCGTCGAAATGGAACAGCGGAGAGGCTTTCACGTCCACCGCCAGCTGGCCAACTTCACCCTCGCCCACTTCCTCGTTCTTCTCGTTGAGTGCAACCACCTTGTGGCCCGGCGAGGCATAACCCATGGAGCCAGCGCGCACCGGATGCTCAAGACCGTGGAAGTTGCAGCAGGTCATACCGGTTTCGGTCTGGCCGTAGTGATCCTTCACCGGGCAGAAATGACGATTGCGGATCCAGTTCACCACTTCCGGGTTCAGGGGCTCACCGGCACTGCTTGCGACACGAAGACCAAGATTCTCACCCTCGGGCAGCACATGATCGTTCGCCTTGAGCAGGCGATAGGCCGTGGGCGCCGCCGCCAGGTTGGTGATCTTGTACTTGCGAATCATGTCGTAGGTGGTTTCGGGTGTGAAACCGCCCGGGTTGAAGTGGGTGGCATGGCCCATCAGCAGCGGCCCCACCACGGCGTAGTAAAGGCCGTAGGCCCAGCCCGGATCGGCCACGTTCCAGAACTTGTCGTCGTCGCGCAGGTCGATGGCGTACTTCATGTATACGTAGAACGCCAGCAGCGCCTTGGCCGGCACGGCCACGCCCTTGGACTTGCCCACCGTGCCTGAGGTGAACATCTGCAGGAACGGATCGGCACCGGTAATCATCACCGGCTCGAATTCGCTGGACTGAGCCGCCAGTGTCTCTTCGAAATCAGGAATATCGGCGTCGATCTGGCTGGCGTTAACGCCCACCACCGGAGGGCACACCTTCACATCGTTCAGCTTGGGAAAATTCTCCGGATTGGTCACCACCAGCTTGGTGCTGGCCCGTTCGAACCGGTATTCAATGGCACCGGAGCCAAAGGCTGTGAACAGCGGCTGATAAACCGCGCCCGCGCGCAGGGTACCGGCAATCA
Source organism: Marinobacter sp. (assembly GCF_041984545.1). Lineage (GTDB taxonomy): Bacteria > Pseudomonadota > Gammaproteobacteria > Pseudomonadales > Oleiphilaceae > Marinobacter. The sequence continues at coordinate 7,671 of NZ_JBHIXV010000018.1, forward strand.
CAATCAATAGTTCCGGTGTGCGCGGCAACAGGGCGGCAACCCGATCGCCTTTACCAATGCCTCTTGATTTCAGATAGTTGGCGAAGCGAGCAGACGCCTCTTTGAGTTCCGCGAAGGTCAATACACCATCGCCGCCACCTTCTTTCTCGTAGTAGAGCGCGACCCGGCTGGGGTCATCCGCCCACTTGTCGCAGATTTCGTGACACACATTGAGCCCGCTATCCAGACGTCCATCCAGGATGTCCGCTTCCAGAGCGGCAGGATCGAAGTTGTTATAAACGTCGGTGTATTCCGGAAGACCCATTTTCAACTCCTGTTGTTTTTGTCATTGAAAGCACGGGTCAAGGTTTAGCACAGGCTTCACTTTACGTAAAGGTAAACTTTAGACCAAAACGGAAGTAATCAGCGGCGTTTTATGAGGCAGGAAAACCGACGCGACCGGTCGGCCGCGCCGGGGCAGAGCTCAGGATTTCGGCGTGATTTTGCTGGTGTGCCGGCTCGACAGGATGTGGTGCAGTGAGCCGCATTCCACCATGGGGTCGTCGCAGTTCACCACGATATCGGAGCGGGCGATGACATAACTTTTGCCGGTGATACTGTTCTTGATCACTTCGTACTCGCCTTCCTGCTCCACCGAGGTGAACTCCCCGATAAAACCGGTTTCCCTCAGGGAGATGGTTTCAAGCTTGTCTCCAGGGCGGATACTGCCCTCGTAGTTCATCAGCGCCAGGCGGGCAGAGGTGCCGGTGCCGGTGGTGCTGCGGCAAATAACACCAGGGTGGACATAGGTGGCCGACCGGGAGCGGTAGTAGCCCTCCGCCACATGCTCGACAGGCCCCATGAAGTGCAGGAACGGCAGCGGGCCCACATCGCCGAGGGTGTAATGGGAGAAGCCGCCTTCCGCCTGGATGGCCTCGACAATGGCGTGGGCGGTCTCTGCCAGCTTGCGCTCCTCGTCCAGTGTGAGGTCAAATCCGAGGCTGGAGGCATCCACCAGGGCGTAGAAGCCACCGCTGTAGGCAACGCTGTAGGTAATCTCGCCCAGCGACGGTACATCGATGGTGGCTTTGTAGGTGTGGATATAACTCGGCAAGCCCTCGCAGGTAATCGCCTCGACTACGCCGTCGTGTACGGTCGCCTCGATCTGCACCAGGCCAGCCGGGGATTCCAGCAGAAAGTTCTGCTTGCCTTCCTGCTTTTCAACGATCCCCAACTCAAGCACCGCCGTTGCAGTGCAGATGGTATTGGAGCCCGAGTAGATCGGATAGCCCATCACTTCCATGATGATATAGCCGGCCGCCGCCCGGGGGTCAGTCGGTGGCACCAGCAGATCCACAGACATCTCCGGCACCCCGTAGGGCTCTTCCAGCAGCAGCCGGCGCAGGCCATCGGCATCGTCTCGCAGATACTCCATCTGCGCGCGCACAGTGTCGCCGGGCAGCAGATCAATGCCGCCGGTGACAATCCGGCTGACGTCACCGCCGGCGTGGGTGTCCATCAATTGAATGCTCAGTTCCGGTTTCATCGGGCATTCTCCAGAGACCAGGGCTGGCCGTGTTCTTCCCACTGGGCGTCGGGAACAATCACAATCTTGCCGAGATAGTTGCTGCCCCGGTCGACAAAGTACTCTTCAGCCCGGTGCAGGTCGGAGAGCCGGAAGGCGCCGTGCAGAACCGGTTTGAGCTGACCGCCTCGGATCCAGGCCATCAGTTGTTCCGCCTCCTCCCGGGTGCCATGGGAAACACCGAAGATCTGTACCTGGTAGAGGTAGATCCGGGTCCAGAGGATCTCGCTGATGTTGCCGCCACTGGCGCCGGCAATGCTCAGGCGCGGGTAGGTATTGCGGGCGTTCATATCGAAGATCATGGTGTCGATGAAGACGTCGGTCATCTCGCCGCCCACCAGATCCATCACTGCGTCGATGGGCTTGCCGCCGGTTTCCTCCTTCACCCGTTCAACGAAACTGCCCATATCGGAACGGTCCAGAACCGCCTCGGCACCCAGCTTGAGCAGTGGCTCGGCTTTATCCTGCTTGCTCAATGCATAGGGAACGGCGCCCATGATGCGGCAGAGCTGAATCAGGGCGGTACCCACGCCGCCACTGGCACCAGTGACCAGCACACGCTCTCCCGCCTTGACGCCGGCAGATGTAAGCATATGCATGGCAGTCTGATAAGAACACATGCCCATGGCCGCTACCTGGGCGTCTGCCAGTTCCGGATTGGGAATGTGATGGAACTGGTCCGAAGGCAGCACCACGTATTCGGCGTAGCCACCGTCAGCGCCGTGGCCATAATAATCCGGTGTGAGATTGATGTCCCGACGCTCGTTGGCGTAAATGTTGAAGTCCAGCAGGCCACGCTCGCCAATCCGGGATTCGTTCACACCCTCACCAACCGCAACAATACGACCGGCGATATCGGCACCCTGGATGCGCGGGAAAACCAGCGTGGGCTTGCCACCCATCTGGAACGAGGTCATCTCACCCTTTTTGGTGGGATACAGCCCCTCCCGCGCCTTGCGATCAGTATTGTTCTTCGCCGTCGCGGTTACCTGAACCAGCACCTCACCGGGCCCCGGGCCGGGCACCGGCACGTCCTGGTATTCGAGCTTGTCGATACCACCGTGACCAGTCAGAACCATGGCTTTCATGGTAGTGGGATACATGGGCTGATCATCCTCCCTGCGTCCTGAAGTGTGGGTATCCAGAGAGGATAGGTGAGTTTCAGGAAGGTGTCAGTGCGTGTTACGGGTATCCATTACCCAACGGGCGAAGCCCCGCAGGTTTTCGCTGCCGCTATCGCGCGATGACCTTGTACACCGGCCTTAGTTTCGGGATCTGTTTAAGCACCACCTGGATCACGGTCATCAGGGGAACGGCCAGAAGCACGCCCACCGGCCCCCAGAGCCAGCCCCAGAAGAAGATGGACACAAAGATGATCACCGGATTGATGGCCATGCGGAAACCGTGAATCCACGGCTCAATGAAGAACCCCACGAGAGTGGTCAGCCCGAGAAACCCCAGCGGGGCGATGGCCATCATCCAGAGTTCGTCCAGGCTGATGGCCGAAATGGTCGCTAGCATGGAAATGGAAATGATCACCCCAAGGTAGGGAATGAATCGGGCAAGCCCGGCGACCAGCCCCCAGACTGCCGGGTCCGGCAGCCCCACCGCCCAGCAGATCAGGCCGGTGATGGTCCCAACAGACAGGTTACTCATACCGAGCACACCCAGGTACTGGGCAATCTGATGCTGGGAATCGTGAGTGATGCGCAGCACCGTCTTGCGCTGGTCGCCAGGCAGTTGGCGCACAAAGTTCTTGATCAGCCGATCGCCGCTGACCAACAGGAAATACGTTAGCGCCAACGCCAGCGCCAGCCCCGCAACCCCGTTCTGAACCTTGTTCATCAACTGGCTGCGCCAGGAATCCGTCTTCAGAACCACCGCGGTGGGCTGCGGCTGTTTCGAATCAGACAGTTCTTCCACCGACTTCTCTACCTGCTCGGCAGACTCCGTAACCCGGGCTATCTGGCGGCTTATCTCACTCTCGCCAACCAACAGACGCGAGATACCCTGCGGCACCTCCTCCGCCCACTTGAGCGCCGGCGTCGCGACCGCCACCGTGATACCCACGATACCGGCCAGCACCAGCAACACGAACACCAGGGAACTCACCATCCTGGGCACCCGCCATTTCACGTAGGCCTTTTTGACCAGCGGCGACAGCAACAGGCTGGTGAGAACCGCAAGCAAGATAGGCAGGACAATCTGGTGAGCCACGTACAGGGTGTAGAGAATGCCAAGCGCAAACAACCCATAGATGGGCGTGGCGAGGTCTGAGGAAATCAGTGGGCGTTTGTTATCGTCTGCCGGCTCGTTGTCTTGGGTCTGGCCGTCCATGCTGGATCCTGTCTGCCATAGAAAGAAACTGACCTGCGGAAACCCCGGGCCAAAAGAGTCAGTCTACAGATCGAGGCGATTGGGCGCACTTTCGGGAGGGTTACGTGGGGTTTATGTGAACCATATACCTAAAGACCCGGCTACCTCCCCCGGTTCAGTTTATAGGTTCAGGGTGGTTTACCACGCAGCGGAAGCCTTGATTCGGAGAGTCAACACTCACAGCCCGCCGGGCGTAAACCGTTGCCAATCCACCCGAGTGATCCCCGTAACCGGCGAGGTCACGGACTGCTTTCTTGTCCGGTTCGGATTCGTTTGGGTCGTCTGCAACAGGATTTACTCTATCCAGATGGCCGAACCCGGGATAGTACCAATCCCTGGTCCACTCAGGGACGTTTCCCGTCATATCGTGGATACCGAGCGGGTTAGGAGGATATGAGCCTACCGGTCTCCGTTCCGTCTCAAAGGATGAGTGGATGAGCACGTTTCCCTTCACGGGCACCAAAGGGTCAACTGGCGATCTTTGCAAATAGGTATCAATCTCCAATTTTCCGTTGTTTGTTGCGTAGGCGATCGATTTGCCCCGGTTTCTGGCCGCGTACTCCCATTGGGCTTCCGTCGGTAATGCGTAAGGATGCCCCGTTTTATCTGCCAACCACTCGCAGTAATTCTCGGCCTCAGAGTAATTGGGGCTTCGCGCGGGCTTTTCAGCAAAATTCGGAGATAGCGGGTCGTTGTTGGCCACAATCGGAATCCTCACAGCGTTTTTAAATCCGCTTTCAACTGTATAGATTTCGTCTCTATCAACATCATGTAGATACGCCAGAAAGTCGGCCCAAGTAACTTCTTTGCTCTGAATCGAAAAACCATCCAGCACGACGGCAGTTGGCGGTTTGTTGTTCTGCTGCAAGGGAACGAAAGCACCCCCGGAGTCATTGCCAATATCACCCAATTTGAACTGTCCGCCCGCTACGAAAATGAGGTCCGCCTCTGAGCGCTCCAAGACCTGAGAGATATCGTTTTTTTCACTTGGATTTTGGTTTGAACTTGAACAGCCAGCTGCAAGCCCAAATGCGACCGCAAGAACAAAAAGTCTTAATCCATAAAACATACGTTTTTGATCTCTAGGCGATTCCACAAACTCTACAAGCTGAGAACGGATCGAGTTGCACGGGGCCAACGAGATTAGCCCTTTGCCCGACCAGAACCTTTCGATAGAGCTGATAGTCATTAAAGTTTTTACCAATGAAATTAAAAACGTTGCGGATGTTTTCATCGAGTTCCTGCTCGAGAGGTTGCCCGTTTTTATTCGCGCGCACCAATGTCTCTTCAAAATCTCTCCATCCCTGCATTGAACTTAAAATCAATGCGACAGCACGAACCCTTGTTCTAGTGCCATCGAACAACTTGGGAGTCAGCCAAAAATCGTCCGTTAAGATGTACAACAGTTTTGCCTTAGTCTCGGGTGGCGAATGACGTAAAACACTTTCCTCACCTCTATCAGCGTCCTGAATAATACACTCGGCAATCTCAGTTGCTTTCCGCTCTCTGTCCAGTGCCGAAGAAAGCGATATCGAAAGGTCATTAAAGTAATCGAAGGCTATCTGGGTTCCATGCTCTGCAATTTGTGCCGCGGCAACAGAGAGATTTAAGCCAGTTCCCAATGCATACATGGTCAAACGACCGTACCAACCGAAGGCATCGGTTAAAGGATCAAACAATTCCAAATATCTAAAATCGACATCTCCAAGTGCTTTGTATACGTAGTGCAGCATTGTCGAAATCTTTTGCGGATCTACTTCGAGCAAGAAACTTCCCGATGCGCCAACGCCAAAGACGATACCGGCATGTACATTAAAATAGAACTTACCAGTGGTATCACTGAATTCCAGACGTAAATCAAACTCAGCTCCAATTCCGGCAGCACCCTCAACCTTCTTTCCAATAACGCAAAGTCGGTCCCACTCTCTCTCCTCGGTTAATACATCCTTCCACCGCAACTCACCAGAAACCTCACAACCGCCACGAATTCCGGCGAAAACACCGGCCTCACCGCCGGCTTTCTGTCCGTGCTCCCGAGCCGCAATGCCTTTGACAGTGGGCAACCCATCCGTAGTGGACACATGGACATTCCCTGCGATAACCGCGGATGCGCCAGCAAATCCGCTCAGCGATGCCTGGATAGCCGCCTGGAAGTGTCCCAATGAAGCGACTTTTCGCTCGCCGTCCCATCCACCCACCCGGTACGGAACCCGAATTTCCGAACGGTTATTTACCGGGAACGCCTGCTCGACACCCACTTTTCCCTGGGCCAGCGCATACTGCCCTTCCAATTTTGCCTGGAAATGCACCAACCCCTTTCGCGGATCGAATTCACCAGAAGCCGTCGCACCCGCAGCGAAGCGCATGAACTGTGCTTCTGCGGAGGCATCAAAACCGGTTTCATCCACGGCTTTCTGGCGGGCCCCGGCGTCACCCCAGATCGACCAGGATGCCTCATCGTAGAGTTTGTTCAACGTCGTCATCAGCGCGCCATTCTTATCCGGCTCCCACAGCGTTGCGTTGAACTTGATGTTGAGCTCACTTCGGATGGCGTCCCGTAACTTCGCCGGATCCACGCCGTTTTCGGTCAACCATCCCTTGCTACGCTGCCGGTCTCTGCCCGCTATGGAATAGCGGCGACGGTGGTTCTTCATTTTGTCTGAGCGCACAAAGGTAACGTGTTTGTCGCCAGCCAACCGCTTGATCTCAGTGATCGGCGGCAGGGTCTGCATGTCGTTGGTCAACACCGAGCGCGTCTCAAGCTCGGTCAGGAGTCGCTCCTTTTCTTTCTGGACCTCAGTCAGCAGCTTTCCCTCACCTTCGGTGGCGGCCAGTTCCGAGTCGGTTTCCCCATCATCAAGGCCTTCCAGCTTCTTGTAGAAGTCGTTTATGGGCCCACAAACGAATTCCTCTTCCTCCAGCCACTCGGAGAGCTCGTCCTCGGTGAGGAGAATCAGCTCGTCGGAACCGGTGGCGTGAACAACTTCCACAATTTCCTCAGCACAGGAAGGCGCCTGAACCACCTCGCCCACCTCACAGCTGGAAAATCCGGGATCGTTGGCCGCCGGCAATTTGAGTAGCTGCCCCGGGAAGATGCGATCCGGGTTTTCGATGCCGGGATTCAGCCTCAGCAGGCTGGTCAGCGTGGTTTGGTATCGCTGAGCGATTGCGCTCAAAGTGTCGCCGGAGCGAACCGTGTATTCAGACGTCATCAAGCACCTCCTTGTGCCAATCCGTAGGCCAGATGTTGATCCAGTTCAGTGAGGCGCGCTGCACTCGGCAGGCTCAAATTTGAGAGGATCGCCTGGCATTCCGGCAGACGGATTCTGTTGCCGTGAGTCACCGCCAGTTCCGCATACCGGCTGACATCCTTTTCTGAGCGAAAGCCCAGCCCGTTTGCTTCCTGCAACAGTCTGGCCAGCCGAGGCTGATCATTGATCGAGAGAAAGCGCCCGAGCCTGCCCAGAAACTCCTCCCGGGCGTCCTCCGCCAACACTTCCAGATGCCTGTCAGTGAGCGCAAACCATCCTTCATCCGAGGCAGTCATTGCCGGCTGCAGAGTCCCCGCCCGGAAAGAACGCCAGTTTCCCTCTGGCTGAAACGCCAACCACTCACGGATCGGGCCACTGAAGCGCTCTCGTTCCTGATCATTAAGCGCCAGCATGAGGCGGCGAAGCTCCCTTGGAGAGTAAAAGCGAAGATAGGAGTAGCCTCCGTCTGGCAAGGCCACACTCAGCAGGCTTCGCAGGTGCCCGGCAATAACCGGCAGCTCCTCCTCAGCGAGCACAACGACGGCCTTATGCTGCCAATCATTCTGTTTCTGCCAGAGACGACTCGTTTCCGAGGGCTTAACCAGACAGGGACTGACCTCCAGCGCCGCCTGATGGCGGGTGCCCAGAAACAGGTAGTCAATCTCAGGCTGGTCGTCGTTCTCGTAAACAAATCGGGGTGCATCGAATGCCGCACCGTCCAGCAGGAGGAAAGCCCGGGACCGCAGATCAATGCCCAGCTCCGTCATGCGGTCACCCATTCGTCACAGGCGCAAGCGGCCAGGGAGCAGCTTCCATCGGCTTGCCGGCCGCACTGTTTGATAAGGGCGACATCCTTGGACGCTCCTGTCCTCAGCGCCTCCACGGAGCTCGGAGAAGGGCCGAAATCTGACCGCGTATCGGGTTGCGCAAGCGCTGGCGGCGGCGTGCTACCCGAGATCTCATCCAGACCGTTAGGCTGAGCCGGCATCTGAGCCGCCACCCCACTACCACTCCCTGGCCCTCCGCCGGAATTCATCCGCACCAGCGGACCGGACACCGTCACCCCGCTCGGATCCACCTTCACAAAGCTGCCACCGGCCTTAAGGGTCACTTCCGCACCGGCTTCGATCACAATTTTCATGCCCGCCTTGTGGTGAATCTCGCTGCCCGCCTCGATGAGCTGGTTTCTGCCCTGTTTGCTGTGGTGGCTGCCGTTTACCGTAAGGCTGTAGTCGCCGCCGATTCGTTCACGACGTTCACCGTCCACCGTGCCGTGATCGTTGCCCTTGATGTGGCTGAACCGATGGTTCTCCACGGTCAGGTGGCTGTCGTTTTTGATGACTTCGGTGCGGTTGTTTTCCGTGAGCAGGTCCAGGTCCTTCTGGGCGTGGATGTAGATCTGTTCCTGGTCTGCTTCGTCCTCGAAGCGCAGCTCGTTGCTGCCCTCGCCCTTGTGGGTTTTGGTTTTCAGCGTGGTGCGGGTTTTATGTTTCGGCAGCGCGTAGGGCGGCGTGTTGGTGGCGTGGTGGGTTCTTCCGGTAATGATGGGCTGGTCCGGGTCGCCGTCCAGGAACGAGACGATCACTTCGTGGCCGATTCTCGGCAGGGCCATGAAGCCATACTGGCCACCGGCCCAGCCCTGGCTGACCCGCAGCCAGGCGCTGCTGTGTTCGTCGTTCTTGCTGTATCTGTCCCAGGGAAATCTCACTTTCACCCGGCCGTGTTCATCGCAATGAATCTCCTCGCCCTCCGGGCCGGTCACGATGGCCATCTGCGGGCCGTCCATCAGCGGGCGATGTGGGGTCTGCGGGCGCCAGGTACGGTCGGCGGGAATGGCGGTAAACCGGTTGTGGTAGCTCGTGGGTTCGCTGCCGCCCTCTTCTTCCAGTGCCTGGGGCTGGGTGCCGGTGTGGGTCACCGACGTCAGCAGCCAGTCCCGGTTCAGGGTATCGCTGTCGTGGTCGGTGAGCGTGACTTTGGCGCCAGCGCTGAAGTCCGGGCGGTTGCTGTCGCCGGCGGCGGTGCTGGCGTCGTTGCGCAGGGCCTGCAGGCGGGCTTCGGTAAAGGGCTGGCCGCTGGCGTCGGCCTTGAAGCGACCGGGGTAGTCGTAGTGCTGGTAGTCTTCCCGATGATTTAATTCTCCGGCAGCCTGCTCATGCATCAGGGCGTAGGCGGGGTTCCTGAAGGTGTAGTCCTTCATGGCCACGGAGGCCACGCGTACTCGCTCTTCATACCGGAACCGGAACACGGCCGGCTGCCGGGTGCTGCCGCCGGCCTGGGCGTTATACCGGGCCGATTCGAGCACCGGGGCATCGCCGTGGTGGTCGGCGATTATCAGGGCGGGCTGGGTGTCGCCGTCCACGCTGCCGTGTTCGGAGCGGTAGTGCCAGCCCTCCTCGGCGGCCAGGCGATCCAGAAAGGCCAGGTCGCTCTCCCGGTGCTGCACGCAGTACTCCCGCTCTGCCGGCGGGCGTTTGAGATCGAAAACGGTGTCGATCAGGCCCCGCTCTTCGAGCAGGGTGCGCACGATGGCGTCGGTGCTTCGGGTCTGGAAAATCCGGCTGTTGTGCATCAACCCCAGGCGCCACAGGGGCGGCTGGATGACCAGTTCGTAGCGGGTGCGCCGGTGGCCGGTGTCGCCCCGGGCGAATTCATTGACCACGCCGGTGAAGCGCCGCAGCGGTTCGCCATCTTGCCAGACCACCAGATCCACCGGCTGTTCGAGAAGCTCGGAGGCCTGGATCAACGGATCAAAACTTGCCAGCTCCAGCCGCCCCGTAAACACCTCGGACAGGCGCTCGGTGAGCGTGAAGCCAACCACTGAGAAAAGATCAGAAGGGAGATCGCCAACGCGGGCGGTAAACTGCAATCCACTTGCCTGAGGCATATCTTCAATCCCTGAAGGTATGGTTATGTCCTGCTCCCGGCATCGTCAAAGCAACCAGATCCGTGGTCGCGATACCGGACAACAACTGGCCGGAAAAGTACCAGCACTGGCTGAGAAAATCCAGTGACAGGGCCTCAACCTGAGGCTCAAACAAAAACAGGGGCGGGTGAACGCTTCACCCGCCCCTGTTTTCTCTGGCGTCGATTTATTCCGGCTTGTAGAGCCGCTGGATGCTGGAAAAGTCCAGGGTGCCATTGCCCTGACCGGCATGAAGCTGGAACAGGTTACGTGCCAGCGAGCCCATGGGAATGGAGGCCTGGTTCTTCACCGCGTTGTCGAAGGCCAGGCCCAGATCCTTGGTCATCAGGTTCACCAGGAACCCGCCCTCGTAGTTGCGTGAGGCGGGCACACCTTCCATCACACCCGGCCACGGGTTGTAGACGTTCAGCGCCCAGTTGCCGCCGGAGCTCTGCTTCATGATTTCCGAGAGCACCGCCGGATCCAGGCCGTTCTTCACGCCCAGTGCCAGGGCCTCGCTGGTACCGGCCATCAGGATGGCCAGCAGCATGTTGTTGCAGATCTTGGCCACCTGGCCCGAGCCGTGGTCACCGGCGTGGAAGATGTTCTTGCCCATGGCGTCCAGAATCGGCTTGGCCTGGTTGAACGCTTCTTCTGCACCGCCGCAGATAAACGTCAGCGTACCCGCCTTGGCACCGCCGACACCGCCGGACACGGGCGCATCAAGGAACGGAATGTCCTTGGCACGGGCCACTTCGGCTACGCCCCGGGCAGTCTCCGGCGCAATGGTGGAGGAATCAATCACCAGGGTACCGGCCGGCAGCTTCGCCAGCAGGCCGTCGTCGCCCAGGTACACCGCTTCCACGTGCTGGCCCGCCGGCAGCATGGTGATCACACACTCGGCGCCATTGGCCGCCTGGTGGGCAGTGTCCGCGGTTTTCGCGCCTTCGGATACGAGGGCAGCAACGGCGTCCTTGGACAGGTCGAAGACCGTCACTTCGTGGCCGGCTTTTACCAGATTGCTGGCCATGGGGCCGCCCATGTTACCGAGGCCGATGAAGGTAATTTTTGCCATGTTCATTCCCCTTGTTCTTATAGTCTGAATGTTGGTCGGATTACGCTTTGAAAAAGTCTTCGATCCAGGCGCTGTCCATCTCGGCAAGGGACGCATAACGCCAGCGGGGCTGCTGGTCCTTGTCGATCAGCAGTGCGCGGATGCCTTCTGCGAACTCGCCTTTGCTCAGGCACTTGGTGGAGAGCTCCAGCTCTTTGTCGAGCACTTCCTTGAGGCTGTTGTGCCTGCAGCCATGAAGGTGGCGCCACACCAGGGCCAGAGACGTGGGTGAGGCCCCTGCCAGCGAACGGGTGGCCTTGGCGACCCAGCCCTCGCCGCCGGACAGCTCCTTGAGCTGGTCCACGGTGGCTTCCAGGGTGTCGGCGTCGGTTACCCGGTTGATCTCATCAAAGTGTATGCGCACCGGCGATTCCGGCATGGCTTCGGCGCTTTCCCGCTCATATTGGCGCAGCACGCTGCCTACCACCGCATGGGGATCTTCGCCCTGCCAGTTGCGTTTGCACAGCTCGGCCACCACGTCGGCCTTGAGATCGTGCCGGATAAAGCGGTCGGCCAGGCCGGTGAAAATGGCATCGGCACCGTTCAGGCGGGCACCAGTCAGTCCCAGGAACAGGCCGGTGCGACCCGGCGTCCGGTTCAGGAACCAGCCGGCACCGACATCCGGATAGAGGCCGATGGTGATCTCGGGCATGGCCAGTTTCGAGCTTTCGGTGACTACCCGATGAGAGGCCCCCTCCAGAATGCCCATGCCGCCACCCATCACAATGCCATGGCCCCAGCACACAATGGGTTTTGCGAACGTGTGGATCAGGTAGTCCAGCTCGTATTCCTCGGTGAAGAATGCCTCACCCTCACTGGCGCCCTGGGGCTCAGTCATGCTGCGATAAAGGGCGACGATGTCACCTCCGGCGCAAAAGGCCTTGTCGCCCTCCGCTTCCAGCCAGACGGCCTGGATCGCCGGGTCGTCCGCCCACCGCTTCAGTTGCGGTGTCAGCAGCCGGATCATCTCCAGGGACAGGGAGTTGAGCGCCTTGGGCGTGTTCAGCCGGGCCACGGCGATCAGTGCGCCGTCGCCGGTTTTCCACTCTTCAAAGATAATCGGTTGATCACTCATAACAGGTCCTTGGGCCAGCGGGTTCGGGCGCCGGCTTCAGCGGTTTTTCCATTCCGGCTTGCGCTTGTCGAGAAACGCATTCACGCCTTCTTTCTGGTCTTCGGTGGAGAACAGTTCCACGAACAGTTCCCGCTCCATGCGCCAGCCGTCATCGTGGCTGCGGCCGTCGCGGGCGCTCATTACCAGGGTCTTGCAGCGGGCGGTGGAAGACGGGCTCTGCTTGCAGGCCATTTCCGCCAGTTCCAGGGCTTTCTCCAGGCTCTTGCCGGAGGAGACCACCTCTTCCACCAGACCAATCTGCAGGGCCTTGTCGGCCTTGACGCGCTCGCCACACAGGATCATGCGCTTGGCCCAGCCCTCGCCGACCAGCCAGGGTAGATTCTGGGTGCCGCCCGCGCAGGGCAGCAGGCCCACGCCGGCCTCGGGCAATGCCATCTGGGCATGCTCTTCAGCGATGCGGATGTCACAGGCCATGGCACATTCCAGGCCGCCCCCCATGGCATAGCCGTTCACTGCGGCGATGGAAACGCCACGGAAACGTCCCAGAGTGGAGAAAGCCTCGCCGAACAGCTGGGCCATTTCGTTGGCACGGGCCTTGTCGCCATCGGCGAAGGTTTTCAGGTCGGCACCGGCGGAATAGAACTTCTCGCCCTGCCCGGTCATCACCAGCGCGAAGATGTTCCGGTCTTCGTTCAGTCCCCGGACGATGTCGATCAGGGCGATCAGGGAATCCCTGGTCCAGGTGTTGGCCGGAGGATTGTTGATGGTAAGGATCGCGATGTGCCCGCGCTTTTCGAGCTGGATAAGATCGCTCATTGGATTCTCCTTGTTATTGAATCGCTTCCGCCACGCCGTCATCGAGCAGACGACGGGCCACAATCAGGCGCATAATTTCGTTGGTGCCTTCGAGGATCTGATGCACCCGCAGGTCACGCAGGTAACGCTCCAGCGGATACTCTCGAATGTAGCCGTAACCGCCGTGCAGTTGCAGCGCGTCGTTGACCACCTCAAAACAGGCATCGGTGGCAAAGCGCTTGGCCATGGCACAGTGCAACGTGGCTTCCGGGTCAGCGTTGTCGAGCTTGAAGGCGCCTAGGCGAACCATCTGCCGCGCCGCGACCAGATTGGTGGCCATGTCGGCCAGCTTGAACTGCAACGCCTGGAACGCCGCCAGGGGTTTGCCGAACTGTTCACGTTCGTGCATGTAATTGCGGGCGCGAACCAGCGCCGCCTGGGCACCACCAAGGGAACAGGTAGCAATATTCAGCCGGCCGCCATCGAGGCCTTTCATGGCGATGGCAAAGCCGTCGCCCTCCTCGCCCACGCGGTTGCTGGCGGGAATACGCACGTTCTCCAGGCTGATCATCCGGGTCGGCTGGCTGTGCCAGCCCAGCTTTTCCTCGTTCTTGCCATAGGAAATGCCCTCGGCGTCCGCCGGGATCACAAAGGTGGAAATGCCCTTGTAGCCGGAATCCGGCGCCCCGGTGCGGGCCATCAACACCAGGATGTCGGTGGCACCGGCCCCGGAAATGAATACTTTACTGCCATTGATCACGTAGCTGTCGCCATCCCGTACCGCCTTGGTCCGCAGGCTGGCGGCATCGGAACCGGCGCCGGGCTCGGTCAGGCAGTAGGACGCCAGCCATTCACCGCTGGCCAGCTTGGGCACGATTTCCTGCTTGAGGTCGTCGGAGGCGAAGCTGGCGACCATCCAGGTGGCCATGTTGTGAATGGTGATGAAGGCCGCCGTTGAAGGGCAGGCAGCGGCCAGCTCTTCCACGATCACCGAGGTGTCGAGCCGGGACAGCCCCATGCCGCCCAGGGCTTCCGGGGTATACATGCCCATGAAGCCCATCTCGCCGGCTTCCTTCATCACATCCACCGGGAAGATGTGCTCGTCGTCCCACTTGGCCGCGTGGGGCGCCATGGATTTTTCCGCAAACGCCCATGCAGCCTCGCGAAACGCCAGTTGGTCTTCGGTCAGGTTAAAGTCCATCGTTACGCTCCAGAATAAAGAGAACCTGGCTCAGAGGGGAAAAGAAGGGGCCGGAAACGAGTTCCGGCCCAAACACCCCACCTTCAACGCAATTAACGCAACTGGATCGAGAAGTTGGCTTCCGAGCTGGTCGCTTCGCTGGAGAACCAGCGGGACGTAACCGTCTTGGTTTCGGTGTAGAAGCGCACCGCCTGCTTGCCGTAAGCGTGCTGGTCACCGTAGAAGGAGCCCTTCCAGCCGGTGAACGAGAAGAACGGCAGGGGCACCGGAATGGGAATGTTCACGCCCACCTGGCCCACATCGATCTCGTGCTGGAAGCGACGGGCCGCACCACCGGAGCTGGTGAAGATAGACACACCGTTGCCGTACGGGCTCTTGTTGATCAGCTCGATGGCCTCACCCAGGCTGTCCAGCTCGACACAAGACAGTACCGGGCCGAAGATTTCCTCGTTGTAGATGTCCATCTCGGTGGTCACACCGGAGAACAGGGTCGGGCCCACCCAGTTGCCATCGGGCAGACCGTCCACGGTGCAGCCGCGGCCGTCGAGCAGCAGCTTCGCGCCCTGGGCCTCACCGGTGGCAATCAGGGACTCGATGCGGTCCTTGGCCTTGGCGGAGATAATCGGGCCGTAGCTGGCACCGGAGTCGTTCCAGGCGCCGGGGCGCACTTTCGCCATGGCTTCCTTCAGTTCCGGAATCCACTGCTGGGCCTCGCCCACAAACACGGCCACGGAGATGGCCATACAGCGCTGGCCGGCGGCGCCCACGGAGGCGCCCACCAGGGCGTTGATCACCTGCTGCTTGTCGGCATCCGGCATGATCACCATGTGGTTCTTGGCACCGGCGAAACTCTGCACGCGCTTCATGTGGCGGGTACCGGTTTCATAGATGTAACGGCCAACCGGTACAGAACCTACAAACGAAACGGCCTTGATGGCGGGGTCGGTCAGCAGTACGTCCACCTGCTCCTTACCGCCGTGAACCACCTGCAGAACACCCTTGGGCGCACCGGCCTGCTCGAACAGCTCGGCAAGGCGCATCGGTGTCAGCGGATCCTGCTCGGAGGGCTTGAGGATGAAGGTGTTACCGCAGGCGATGGCCATCGGGAACATCCACAGCGGAATCATGGCCGGGAAGTTGAACGGGGTAATGCCGGCACACACGCCCAGCGGCTGGATCCAGGAGTGGGTATCCACCTCGCGTGCCACGTTCTCAACGGTCTCGCCCATCATCATGGAAGCCACGTTGGCGGCGTGCTCAACCACTTCAATGCCACGCCACACGTCGCCCTTGGCATCGTCAAAGGTCTTGCCGGTTTCCTGGGAGAGGATTTCGGCGATCTCGTCGTGGTGTTCTTTCAACAGGGCCTGGTAGCGCAGCATCACACGGGCGCGCTCGGACACCGGTACTTCTTTCCAGGTTTTGAACACCTCTCCGGCGTTTTCGATGGCGCGGCGCATCTCGGCATCGGTGGTGCACGGCGCCTTGGCGATCACTTCGTTGGTGGCGGGGTTGGTAACGTCGATCCATTCACTGGTCTGGCTGTCGACGAATTCGCCTGCAAGATACAGCGGAACATTTTTCATGTTGATATCCCTGTTTGTTGTTGTGCGTGGGGCCGACCGCACCCTTCACATCTGAGGGAACGGCCACGATTTCCAAAAGGCTAGCATGGGTTCGCCGGATGGGTGATTGACTAAATTTCGCCCGTGATGGATTATTTTTCGATAGCGAGACAACCAACAGGGCAATCCATGACCCAGACATCCCAGTGGCCGGTGCCCAAGGACAGCATCCGTTACGTAGTGCCGGAGCCAATTATTCGCCTATTGGCGAGCCACCCGCTGACGCGGGACCTGTATCCGCTGGCCTTTGGCCATTATCGCCGGGCGGCGGGGCACCATATGCACCGGGAGCATCACCACGACAATCTTTTGATCTACTGCACCGAGGGCAAGGCTTTCCTGAACGTGCTGGGCGAACCGTACACCGTGGAAGCCGGAGACCTGCTCCTGCTGCCAGCCGGCGCCAACCACCGCTACACCGCCGACCCGGACAATCCCTGGACCATCCACTGGGTGCACTACACCGGCCCCCTGGCGGAAGATTTCCGGAACTACATGGGTTTTGACGGTCCCACGCGCATCCGCCATCTGGGCCGGCAGCCGCGTCTGCTGGTTGATTTCAACGGGCTGCTGTCGGTACGCCAGACCGGCTTCCGGGCCCGGGGCCTGATCCACGCGGCCAACCGGCTTCGCCAGTTGCTGGCCGCGGTGCCAATTAACGCCGACGAAACCGGGCACGAACGCCAGGCAGAGCTCGACACCATTCACAACTACATGCGGGAGCACCTGGATGAACGCATCACTCTTGAGGAACTGGCAGACCTGGCAGGCCTGTCTCCGGCGCATTTCGCCACCCGTTACCGGGAGCAGACGGGCACCTCCCCTATCCAGCATTTCCTGCACCTGAAGGTGGAGCGCGCCTGCCAGCTGCTCGACACCACCAGCTCGAGTTTCGCCGATATCAGCCGGCGCCTGGGCTACGACGACGCCTATTATTTTTCCCGGCTTTTCAAGAAGGTGATGGGCCAGTCGCCGCGCGACTACCGCCACACCGCAAGACACTGACAGCGCGCAGGGGGCCAGATTGGCATGTGCCGCCTGCTACGACTTTTGTTGTAGGAGCCAAGGGGTTAGGCTTGGATTATCTGCTAACGGAAAGAGTGAGCCCATGGCCATGTATACCATTGAAATTGATGAAACCTTCGATGTGCCGCGACGAAAAGTCTTTGCCCTGTTCGCCGATCACCACCGTTTTGGCAAACTGCTTGGTGCACCGGTGAAACGAATCAAGGACAGCGACCAGGCCGACCCAAACGGCATCGGCTCGGTTCGCAAGATCGGTATCGGTCCGATCGGACTTGAAGAGACTGTGCTGAATTTCGAACCGGACTCCCTGATTGAATACGCCATTACCAGCCTAAGCCCGATCCGCAATCACCACGGGCGCATCCGGTTCGACGAAACCCCCAATGGCGGCACCCGGCTGAACTACACCATCACCTTCGAGGACATCGTACCGTTCACTGGCAAGGTGGTGAGCACGGCGCTCGAGCAAGGCCTTCGCCGGGGCATCAAACGGGTCCCCAAGCTGGCCTGACCGCCGGCGCCAACAAAACGTTACTTGAGGAATATCAGGTAATTGACCTGAGGCAATTGTTGGCTTTGGTCAGTTCTGTAATCTCCGCACAGCTTACACCAACCGGCCCCGTGGCCGGTTTTCTTTGATTTCTGCGGGAGACCGGAATGGCCAACGATCCCATCGTTCTGTTCGACAACGGGCACCAAAAGTGCCTCATGTTCGATTCCCTGGTAACCGGTGAGGGCGTTCAGTCCAACCAGTTCCTGATTGTGGACGGCAAACACGAAGCGCTGATCGATCCGGGCGGCGACCTCACCTACACCCCGCTCTCGGTCGCGGCGTCGCGCTACATGAATCTGCGGGATATGGACTATGTGTTCGCCTCGCACCAGGACCCGGACATCATCGGAGCCATCGACCGCTGGATTGTCCACACCCGGGCCAAAATCGTGACATCCCGGCTCTGGGCACGGTTCCTGCCGCATCTTGTTTCCGGCTACGTGACCAATCAGCTCAGCGGCAGCGTGTACGACCGGATCATCGGTGTGCCGGATGCCGGCGCCAACGTGCGGTTTGGCGATAGCTATCTGCAATGCCTCCCGGCCCATTTCATGCACTCGGTAGGCAACCTGCAGTTCTACGATCCGGTCTCGAAGATTCTGTTCTCCGGAGACCTGGGTGCCTCCATGGGCAGTTCGGATGATCACCTGCCGGTGGCCGACTTCGACCAGCACATCCCGAACATGGTGGGCTTTCACCGCCGCTACATTGGCTCACGGAAAGTCTGCGCCCTCTGGGCGGATATGATTCGGGGGATGGACGTGGCGATGATTGTGCCCCAGCATGGGAAACGGTTTGAAGGGCCCCTGATGGTCGATCGCTTCCTGACCTGGGTCAGCGAGATGGAGTGCGGAATAGACCTGATGACGCAGGAGAACTACCGGCGCCCGGTGGACTATGTGTCGTAAGGCCGGGCACTCGCCCGAAGCGCTGGAACAAGGGGCCAAATAAGCCTGTCCCAAACGGGCAATGTTGAGTAAAATCCGGCCCTTTCCCGAGCATCAAGAGGCAGCGCAAATGGGCAGAGCCTACCAGAACCGCAAAGAATCCATGGCCAAGACGGCCGCGGCGAAAACCAAGGTCTACAGCAAGTACGGCCGCGAGATCTACATGGCCGCCAAGTCCGGCGGCACCGACCCGCAGGCCAACCTGTCCCTCCGTGGTCTGATCGACCGGGCGAAGAAAGACCAGGTGCCTTCCCATGTGATCGAGAAGGCCATCGACAAGGCCAAAGGCGGCGCGGGAGAAGACTACTCTCCGGCCCGTTACGAGGGCTACGGACCGGGCAACTGCATGGTGATCGTGGACTGTCTGACCGATAACCCGAACCGCACCTTTGGCGATGTGCGCCTGGCGTTCACCAAGACCAAATGCAAGATCGGCACTCCGGGCGCCGTCGCTCATATGTTCGACCACTCGGCGATCTTTGCGTTCAAGGGTGACGATGAAGAGGCCGTGCTGGAAGCGCTGATGGAAGCCGATGTCGATGTTACCGATATCGAGAATGAAGACGGTCTGATCACCGTGTTCACTCCGAACACCGAGTATGCCAAGGCGCGTCAGGCCCTGGTGGATGCCATCGAGGGCATCGATTTCGAGGTGGACGAGATCCAGTTCCTGCCCAAGACCACCACCCCGGTGGAAGGCGACGACATTCCCATGTTCGAGAAATTCCTCGACATGCTGAATGAACTGGACGACGTTCAGAACGTGTTCCACAACGCAGAACTTCCCGACCAGTAAACTTCTGGCCCAGCCACGCAGGACAACAACAGAATGCAAAGCAACGCCTCAGGAATCCGCAAAGCCAGGGTGGTCGTGTTGAAAACCGGCTCCACCTATCCGGACCTCAAGGCGCGGTTTGGCGATTTTGATCAATGGTTCCTGCGGGGGCTGTCTGACGAGCTGGACATTACCGTTGCCAACGCCGAAGCCGGGGAGCTGCCCGGCAACCCTGAAGACTGGGACGGTATTGTTGTTACTGGCTCACCCGCCATGGTGAGCGACCGCGCGGAGTGGAGCGAAAATGCCGGCCGCTGGCTGGTCCGGGCGGTTGAAAGCGAGGTACCGGTACTGGGCGTGTGCTACGGGCATCAGCTGCTGGCCCATGCTCTGGGGGGCGAAGCCGGGTATCACCCGAAAGGTCGAGAGACCGGCACTCACGAGGTGGAGCTGCTGCCGGCAGCTGCCTCGGACGCCCTGTTCCGGGACCTTCCCACCCGGTTTCCGGCCCAGTTGACACATCGGCAATCAGTGCTGCGACTGCCCGAAGGCGCGGTGCTGCTGGGCCGCAACCGGTTCGAGCCTCATCAGGCTTTCCGGGTGGGCCCTTGCGCCTGGGGCGTGCAGTTTCACCCCGAGTTCACCGATGCGGTCATGAGCGCTTACCTGAAGGTTCAGGCGCCGGATCTGCTCCGGGAAGGGCTGGATGCGGAGGCGCTGATGTCCGGCGTGAAGCCGGCACCTGATGCCTCCTCCCTGCTGCCCCGATTCAGCGAGATAGTGAAGGATCGAATTCGCTAAATAGCGGTTCTACAAGCCTGGCTCAGTCGAGAATGTAAGCGGTTTTCTCCAAGGCCTGCTCCTCTTCATCAATAAAGCGGAATTCATTCCAGCCAATACGCACCACGTCGTTGCTGTTCAGCCGCTGTCGGCCGCTGATTCTCAGCTCGTTCACGAAGGTGCCGTTGGTGCTGTTGCTGTCGGTAATGTAGTAATCCACGGTACCGTCGAGATAGGCATTGGGGACGGCCTCAATCAACGCGTGCTGGCCACTTACCGAGATCTCATCAATCTGGATGTCGTTGTCCGGGCGCCGCCCGATTCGGGTTTCCGGCTGGCTCAGCTCAAAGGTGTTCACCACAACGTTATCGACCAGTTGCGAAAATGAAGCCATGTCAGTTTCCTCATTACTCCAGAGTCAGTAGTACCACAGACACATTGTCGCCGGCGCCGTTGGCAAGACCGGCCTCGATCAGGGCTTGAACAGCAGACGCAGGCCCGTCGTGACCATGCACAATCCCGGGCCACCGGTCTTCGGGTACCGAGTCGGTCAGGCCATCAGAGCACAGTAACAGCGCATCGCCTGGCTCCAGTATTTCCGTGCGGTGGCTGGGCGCCGCCTCTTCCACAGATCCCACCGCCCGGGTCAGCACGTTCCGGAATGGCACATGGGGCACATCGGCCAGGGTGATGCTGCCGTCCTCCAGCATGTTCTGAACCACGGTGTCGTCTCGGGTCAGGCACACGGCCTGCTGCTTGCGCAGACGGTAACAACGGGAGTCCCCGATGTGGGCAATGTGTGCCCGACTGCCGCTCACCCAGGCAAGCACCAGGGTTGTGCCCATTTTTTCCAGCCCGGGCTCCTCCGCCCTGCGGGCCTTTATACGGTCGTTGGCCAGGGCGAAGCCGCGATCCAGAATCTTCCTGATCTCGTGATCCGGCGCATCCGGCGGCATGCAGGTGAGCGCCTCGCCAGCGGCATCCAAAACCGCATCAACCGCCAGCCGGCTGGCAACCTCACCGCCCTGGTGCCCCCCCATGCCATCGGCCACCACGAGCAGGGCCCGATCAGCTGCTTCGGAAAGCTGCCACTCCACAACATCCTGATTCGATTTCCGGACAGCACCCGTATGGCTCTGCCCGGCTACCTGATACCCCATCAGGACACCTCCTGGCGCGCTTCGCGCACGGCGAGCCGGCGCACGGCCTCAGCCATGGTGGCGGCACTGGTAAACCGCTTGTCCGGCTCACGCTGGATGGCCTTGTTGATCAGGCGAACCACCCCGTTAGGCAGTTCGGGGTTGAATTCCCGAACACTGCGTGGCCGTTTGTTGAGAATCTGGTAGGTAAGGTTTGCCAGGGTATCGCCCTGGTAGGGTGTTTCGCCGCTGACCAGCTTGTAGAGAGTGACCCCCAGGCTGTAGATGTCGGACGCCCCGGTTACCTTCTGGCCTTTCAACTGCTCCGGCGACATATACAGGGGGCTGCCCATGACAGCACCGGTGCGGGTGCGTGAATCATCGGAAATCTTGGCAATGCCAAAATCGGTGATTTTTATATCGCCCGTGTCCGGATTGAAGATGATATTGCCGGGCTTGATATCGCGGTGCACGATCTTCTGACTGTGGGCATAGGCCAGTGCATCCGCCACCCGGGCAATGATGTCCAGAACCTGATGCAGGGGCAGCAGCCGGCCAGCCCTGCCAAAGTCACTGAGGGGGCGCCCCCTGGCGTAATCCATGGCAATGTAGGCGAGGTCTGCCTCCTCACCGACATCGTAGACGGTGACGATTGCCGGATGATTCAGTCGCCCGGCCGCTTCCGCCTCCCGGAAGAACCGTTCCTTGAGATCCCCGACCTGGCCGTCGTCGAGAGCCTGGTAGCTCAGGGTCTTGATGGCGACGGTGCGGGCAATCTTCGGGTCTTTGCCCAGATAGACAACGCCCATGGCGCCGCGACCTATTTCCCGCTCGATTTCATAGCGCCCAAGCGTCGGTCGGCTGACCGAGGGTTCAGGCATCAACAGGGTGCGGGTGCTGTCGAAGCTGCCCGGGGACAGCGTTGTGGTCTCCGGCACAAGCTTCTCGAGCGCGGCCAGGCGCGCGGGAGTGTCGCGGAAACCCCTCCGGCGCTCCAGGATACTGCGGTAGGTATCCGCTGCCCTGTCGTACTGGCGTTTACGTTCCTGCTGGATGGCAATGTCGTAGCGCAGATCCAGCTCGTCCTGGCAGGTGGGGCAGCCGTTCAGGGCCTCAAGAGCCTCATCAGTGTGGCCCTGTTTCAGGAACAGCCCGGACAGCCGCAAACGCGCCTCGCGCACGTTATCAGTGAGCGCACGGATGTGCTTCTGCGGCTGCAGCCAGAACAGCATTATCACAAAGCCCGCCGCCAGAAGGGTAAGGACAACGCCCAGTGGAACCCAGGCACTGTGATAGAACATCAACGCGGCCTGGATAACCACCAGCGAACCGCCAAACAGCAAGGTGACCGGCAGGGAAACAGCGACGCCCATCAGCGGCACCGCCAGAACCAGATACAGTGCCGTTACAGCCAGCCCTGCCCTCACCGCCATCTCCGACCAGGGCGGCTGAGACAGCCCACGGTCGGCCATCGCCGGGCCCAGGGCCTCCGGTGCCAGTATCGCCCCCGGCGTGTCACCCTCGGGTACCCCGAGTATGCTGAACAGCGCCCTGTCAGCCCATCCCACAAGGGCAAACTGATCACCGGCCAGGGCGAACACCGCAGCCAGAACGAGCACAACGACCCGCAGGCTGAACAGGCGGGGAATAAGAGCGGTAATAGCGTTCACAGGCATCTTTGTTATGGCGTTTGAATCCAGCAAGTTTAGAAAGCACGGCGGCAGTTCGATACTGCAAGCGGGGTTTTTTTTGTAAGTGTTTGTTTACGTGGGAGCAGGGTCACGTATCCTATACTTTTGGAACCGAACACGCGGATCTACCGTCCTTTCTGGGCAACCGAAAGGAAATAACCGCTGCGCTTAGCGCAGCCAACAACGAGGAGTGAACCATGTCTGGAATTCGCAAGCACCTGAGGTACGTCTCGTTTTTCATGGCCCTGATGATGGCCCTTGGCTCCGTATGGTCCGCCACCGCGACCGCCGGAATGGTGGGAACCGGCGAGATGATCGGGCAGCAACAGGTTCAGCTGGATCGACAGCAGTTACTGAGCATGCTCGAAAGACAGGATGTGCAGGACAAGCTGGCAGATCTGGGCGTCAGTCAGGACCAGGTGAAGGAACGCATCCAGAACCTCACCCCAACCGAACTGGCGGATTTTGAGCAACAGCTGGCCGAAGCGCCCGCCGGGCAGGATGTGGTAGGCATAATCGTGCTGTTCCTGCTGGTGTTCATCATTACCGATATGCTCTGCGCCACAAATATCTTCCCCTTCATCAACTGCATCCGATAACGGCAAACCGTGGCCGTAACGTGCACGACAAAGATGGCCACCCGCCTCAGGCTGACCCTGATCATCGTGGTCAGCCTGCTGGCCGGCTGTGCCAGCGCGCCAAAATGGCCGTCCTCGCAAGCACCGGGGCAACCCTCGCTGCCGGACCGGGTGATGCTTGCGGACGTGCCCTTCTATCCCCAGGAGCGCTACCAGTGCGGCCCTGCCTCACTGGCCATGATGCTCAACAGTCAGGGGCTGGAGACGCAACCCGAGGTACTCAAGGAGCTGGTTTACATACCCGGTCGTGAGGGCACCTTGCAGGTGGAGATGGTGGCTGGCGCCCGGGCGCACGGAATGCTGGTGTATCCCCTGGACGGAACGCTGGAGAGTCTTCTGAGAGAGGTGGCGGCTGGCAACCCGGTACTGGTCATGCAGAACCTGAGGTTCGATTGGTGGCCGCAATGGCACTTTGCCGTGGTTATCGGCTACGACGCCCGGGAGCGCGACCTCATTCTGCACACCGATACCCGCGAGCAGCAAGCCGTCGACCTGGAAGTGTTCAGCAACACCTGGGGACGGGCCGATCGATGGGCGGTGACCATTCTGCCACCAGAGCAGGTACCGGCAACGGCGACGCCCCTGCGATTCCTGCAATCGGCCCACGACCTTGAGACCACCGGGCGTACAACCGCTGCAGGTATTGCCTACAGGACTGCCGAGGCCACCTGGCCAAACCAGCCCGCCGTTCCCATGGCCCGGGGCAATCTGGCCTGGCAACTGGGTCAACGGGAGGAGGCCATCGGGCATTTCCTGCGCACGACCAGACAGTTTCCCGAGTTTCCCGAAGGCTGGAACAATCTGGCCTACGCGCTGGAGGCAAGGCAGTGCAAAGCCGCCGCCTCACAGGCCGCGCGCTGTGCCGCCAAGTTGGCACCGGAACGATTCGGGGATTCGGACCTGCTCCGGGAGCCAGGGAGTATCACATCAGGGCAACCAGAGACCTGCCCCGTGGTGCCCGCCTGTGCTCGCTGAGTGTCTAGGATGACTTCCTGAACAGCGCCACATCTTTTACCGGTATCTCCAATACCCAGCCGTACTTCGCCGCAAGCCATTCAAAGGTGGTAGCGCGGTAGAACACCACGTGCGTTGGGTCGCGGCGATAATGCCAGTTATCAAACCGGTCGTCGTCGGTCTGAAAACAGGTCATCACCGCCAGCCAGCCGCCGGGTCTGAGCATGCGGTCCAGTTCCCGGAACACTCCGGCGGGAGCGTACAGATGCTCCACCACCTCGGTGCATGTGATGAAATCATAGGTTTCTGACAAAACCTCTGGCGCAGGGTGGAAAAACGGGTCGTACAGGCTCACCGTCAGGCCCCGGGACTCAAGCATGGTCGCCAGAGCCGGGCCGGGACCGCAGCCAAAATCCAGGCCGGCAGCCTGAGGCGGCAGCCGCTGGAGTAAGGGTTCGGTCAACTTCGAAAGAAATTTCCGGTAGCCAGTATCGGCTGGGTCATTGTCGTGCAGCTCGTAGATCTGCCGCTCCTGCTCGGGTGCGAGCCGGCACTTCTCGTCCATTACCGTGGCCAGGCAGACACCGCAGCGGAGATAACGCTGATCGTTCACCACCCGAAACTCGTCTAATGCCGACGTTTCGCACACTGGACACAGTGTCATGACGTTACCTCGGGGACAGCCCTGCCGCTGCCCTCATGCGAGCATCGAGCTCGCGGGCATCAATCTGATCCGAGGCAATCACCTCGGCCCGGCTGCATTCCTGGGGCTCCGCGCCGATAACCGTGAGCGCTCCATCGGCGACGTTGATGGCGCGCCAGCCTTCGGCAGTGTGGACAACGGCCTTGAAACGCACAAACGCCGAATCCATCGCCATGACCAGCAGTGCGTTCTCATCCAACACCCTGTCGGCATGAATGCGCCAGCCAACGCTGAAATGCCCCTGCCCCTGGTTGGTAACCTGCTGCCAGGGTTCCTCCTCGATGGAGGTTGCTGGCAACCCGCTTTTATGATGATGGTGATGATGGGCGCCCGGATCGCTGACCGGCAGGGCATCGGAGTGGCCATCGAGCCAGCCCGGGGCCAGTTGCCCGTACCGGGTGTGATGGACAGCCTGCTTGGCAGGCTCAAGTTCGGCCGCCCACTCATCGAAGTGGCCAAGTTGCTCCGGTGTGCACAGATCGGTCTTGTTGGCCACCAGAATATCGGCGGCCGCCACCTGGTCCCGGAACTGGACATTGCCCAGAACCTTCGGCTCCTCGAGCCTGCGCGGGTCCACCAGGCAGATCACCGGGCCCATGGCGAGCACGTCGCGGTAGTGCTCGCTGGTCAGTGTGTCCAGAATCTGGGACGGATGCCCCAACCCCGTTGGCTCAATCAGCAGCCTGTCCGGCTTCGCCTTGTGTATCAATTGGTTGAGCCCGATCTGCATGGGCAGGCCGGCGACACAACACATGCAGCCGCCGGGAATTTCCTTGATGAAGGCGCCCTCGGTCTGCAGCATGGCGCCATCAATGCCCACCTCACCGAACTCGTTCACCAGAACCGCCCAGACTTCGTTCTCCGGTTTGCGCTTCAGCAGGTCGAGGATGGCGGTGGTTTTACCAACCCCCAGAAAGCCGAGAATCAGGCTGGTAGGTATGGGCTGTTTCATAAGACCGATGGCGCTCCTGCGCTGAAGGAAGCGTTATACTATAACACATTTACTGCTCCGCCCCTCCGTTTTTCAGGAATTTGGCAACCACCCGCTCAGACAACAACGCATGGGCCAGGGCCGGGTACGGAAGGTAATGCAGGAACAGGGTGGCCAGGGTGACCGAGTCCATGGCGCCGTCCAGGAACATCCAGGCACCGAAGGCCGCAAACAGGGCACCAAGAAAGCCACCGTAGATCCACAGCGCCCGTGACCTCTCCTCGGGCATGGGCAGGCGCTGCAGGGCCCGGGCCACCGAGAAACTCATGTAGACGGCGATCAGGGCAGCTATTACCAGCGACGCCAGCAATCCGCTGAAGCCGATCAGGTACCGGAACAGGTAGTTGGTCAGAAAGAACAGGGCGATGCAGGTGACAGCAACAATGGTGATGCGGGTCTTTTCCATGATGGTCTGTTTTTGTGAGGTTAGTGGAACGCGCCGCCAAGAATGGCAGAGACGCCCACAAAGAACCAGCCCTGCTGCGACCTGGGGGCCAGACTGCTATCATGCCCGACATTCTCACTGGCAACCGGACAACCGATGACCACTGGCAACTCCACGCGCCTGAACAAGTACATCAGCGAAAGCGGCCTTTGCTCCCGCCGGGAGGCCGACCGCTACATCGAGCAGGGCAACGTTTTCATCAACGGCAAACGGGCGGTTGTCGGCGACCAGGTGTTGCCGGGCGATACCGTGAAGGTCAACGGCCAGGTGATCGAACCACGCGCGGAAGAGGATCTGGTGTTCATCGCCCTCAACAAACCCGTGGGCATCGTCAGCACCACGGACAGCGCCGAAAAGGACAACATCCAGCGGTTCGTCGGCCACAGTGAACGCATTTTTCCCATTGGTCGCCTGGACAAGGACTCCCAGGGCCTGATTTTCATGACCAGCAACGGCGATCTGGTCAACAAGATCCTGCGAGCCGGCAACAATCACGAGAAAGAATACCTGGTGACGGTGGACAAGCCGGTAACCCGGGAATTCGTCGAGGGCATGGCCGGCGGCGTGCCGATTCTTGGCACGGTCACGAAAAAGTGCAAGGTCTCCAGGGAATCACGGTTTGTGTTCCGGATTACCCTGGTGCAGGGCCTGAACCGTCAGATTCGCCGCATGTGCGAGCACTTCGGCTATCAGGTAACCAGGCTCGAGCGGATCCGGATCATGAACGTGAGCCTGAAAGGCCTGGCGCCCGG
>NZ_JBHIXV010000018.1:34980-80357 GCF_041984545.1 Marinobacter sp.
GTGGCGGGACCTCACGGAACAGGAGCTGTCCGGGATGTTCGAGGCCATCCGGCATTCCTCATCGGAGGCACCACCAAATTCGGGCAAGGCGGTGAAAAAGAAGCCGGGCGGCAAGGCCCGCGCCAGCGGCAAGCCCGGCCTTTCAGTGAAGCCCGGCAAACCAGGCGGCCCAAGGCGACCGGCCGGCAAAGGCAAACCACCTGCGGGCGGCAAACCTGCCCCAGGCAAGCGACCCAAGGGTGGCAAACCCAGGCAGAAGAGCGTCAAGCGGTAGCCTGTCGCCGGGGGCTATTTTTTCACCCACTCGCCACCAATCTGGACGTACTGGCCGGCAGGCGTTTTCTCGATAGCCTTCTTGCCGGCCACCGTCTCCACCTGGGTTACCGGAATGTTGTGCTTCTCGGCAATGCGCTTGTACTCGTCGCGCCGGGCACTGTTGATGGCCTGCACCACCTCTCTTGCCTGACCTTCAGGCCGCACCACTTCGAGGTAACCTGTGGGCGTTTCCCCAACCAGACCCTGCTGCTTGACCGAGTCCAGTTTTTGCTTGGCTTCGTCCAGCCCCATGGCCAGTGCGGAAGCGGCAACACCCAGGGCCAGCACCATCGCGAACATCTGCATCAGTCGTTTCATCGTCAACCCCTCAAACTTTGTGCGTCGGTTCAGAACAGGCCCTGTTCGCTGAACAGTTCATCCACTTCCTTATCCACTTTCACGTAGATTTCGTGCTGGATCTTCACGTTCAGGTTCACCGTGATCGGCTCCTTGGGTGCCGCCATCTGGACCGTTGGCGTACAGGCAACCGTGGCAAGTGGCAGTATCACGCCTATCAACACGGCTTTGATCGATGACCCACCGAGCCACCTCGGCTGTTCAGATTTTTTCATGGTGCTGTCTCCTTACCGGATTCCTGCAGCATCTCCCGGACGCGTCGGGTAACGGCTTCATTAACCCGGCCACTGAGCTGCAGGCTGGTGAGCAGTGCCGGGATGTCCTCTTCAAGATTGACATTGAGCACCACAGGCTGCCCGCCCCTGAGTTCCGGGTTCCGGCCTTCAAGCCTGAGACCGAGGGTTAACTTACCCTGTTCATCGTAGTCTATCGTGCTGTTAAGCACGGAATAGTGAAAGTTTTGCAACGCCTGAACCACGAGATTCATGGCCTGATTGCTGCCGAGCATGGCCTGGAGCTTGTCGGCGGGCAGTTGCAGTTGGCCACCGGGGTCCATCGCTGACACTCGCCCGCCACTGACACGCACCTCACCGCCGCTGGTAATTTCCAGAGGAATCCGTCCCTGAAGCTTCCCGCTGCCGGAAAGACCTTCCGCGGGGTATACCTCCATCAGGCGGCCGAGGGAAACCTCCTGCAATTCGACAGGGACCTGCACGGAGCCATTGGCCAGCGCGTAGGTCCCTGGAGGAATCCGCAACCGGCCATCCAGAAACGCTGCCCTGGCGTGCTGGATATCCAGGGTTCCCTCGAGAGGACTTGACGTCGACGCCGTGTAATCCCCACTGAAACGCACGTCGCTGATCGGGATGCCGGGGTTTATGCCGGCTATCCTCACGTCCCGAAAATCAGCGCTCAACTTATCCTGCTCCAGAACTCCCCGCACCTCGCCGCTCAATCCGGAAACCGCCGTTCGATTGACGATTCCCGTCATCGACTCAAGTTCTGCCCGACCCGTGATCTCGAGGCCATCCTCGGGGCTCATCCAGGCATCGACCGACAGTTGGGCAGTACCGGATTCAACAGTGAGCAGAGCCGGCCAATCGGTGAAAGTGGCGGCCAGGGCCCGGACATCCTCCGGCCCTTCAAGAGACGTCTCTGCGGTAATGGATACTGCTCCGCCGGGGTGAAGTTGCACGTCGAGCTCCGCCGCCAGACCGGCCGCCGATGTGAGTGTGCCGTCAATCCGAAGCGCCGCCAGCCGACCGCTAACCGAGCCCTCGAAGTGCCACGCCTGAGATAGCAGGCGGGGATGGTCTATCCGCCCCGCGTCCATTCGAAGTTCGCCATTGATGGCAACCCGCTCTAACCAGGGGCCTGTTGCACGATAATCCAGTTGCACCTTCGTCTGGCTGAGGTCTGTTCTGAGGTTGCGGAGCGTCAGGGATTGCCCACTCTGGGCGAACGAGAGGCGGTCGGTCAGGATCAGCGAAGAGGGCGCAAAATCAAAGGATGCAGAATCGCCGCCTGCAGACACGGTCGGCCGGATGTTGGCGCGATTACCGGTGATTTCCCAAGTCCCGGACCGGATATCCGGCAAGGCCACCTCCAACGAGCTTTGCTCAATGGCAAAGGTCCAGCCCCGGACCGCCAGCGGTACGGCCACGGCTGCCAGACCGGCGGCCCAGAGGAATCCCCGGGCGAAACTTCGCGCTGATGCACATCCTTTCCGCGGCAAAACGACGCTCCTGTCGGTTCGGTTTCACTCGCCGCGCCAACTAACGCTGTACAGATCGTGACGGCGGTCCTGGAGGTTTTTCACGGTACCACTGTTGCGGGCCGTGATCAGCACTTCCGGTCGCAGATCGGCGAAGGCCACGGTTTCCACGTTGGGTTCGGTATCGGCGGCGATGCCGTCCCGGGCAAATGGAAAGTCGCAGGGGGTCAGGATGCAGCTCTGTCCGTACTGGATTTCCATGTTCGGCACGTTGGGAAGGTTGCCGACATTGCCCGACATCACCACGTAGACCTGATTCTCCACGGCCCGGGCCTGGCAACAATAGCGAACCCGCAGGTAGCTCTGCCGCTCGTCGGTACAGAAGGGCACGAAAACGATCTGTACGCCCTGGTCCACCAGGTGCCGGGTCAGCTCCGGGAACTCGGCGTCGTAACACACCAGCACGCCGATGGTACCGCAGTCCGTCTCGATGGCGCTCACCCGGTTGCCGCCCTGCACGTTCCACCAGAAGGCTTCGTTGGGCGTGGGGTGAATCTTGGGCTGGCTGAACACCTGGCCGTCGCGCAGGAATACGTACGCCATGTTTCGGATGGTGCCGTCCTCCTCCCGCACCGGGGTGGAGCCGCCCACGATGTTGATGTTGTAGCGCAGCGCCAGGTCCCTCATCAGCTCGCGGTAGCGTTCAGCATAGAGGGCCACGGCGGCAAAGGTTTCCGCTGGGCTGCCCTTGCGTGACTCGATGGACAGCAACTGCAGGGTGAACAGTTCCGGAAACACCACGAAATCACCCTTGTAGGTGGAGACCACATCCACGAAATAGCGGACGATCTCGCTGAATTCGCCAAACGAACCCACCGGGCGCTGCTGATACTGAACGGTGCCAATGCGCACGGTATCGCGCATGCGATGGCCATAGCGCTTGCGCGGTTCGGCGTGGCCATTGCGAGGCACCTTGGGATTACGCCAGATCAGGTGAATGCCATAGCCCATGGAGTCGTGATCGGCATCCAGATAGTGGGGGATGATGCCGTGCACCTCGAACCCCTGATGCAGTTGGAACGACAGCACCGGGTCCTTCTGCTGCTTGCTCCTGATTGCGTCCACGTATGCGTCAACGCTGCCGAACTTTTTCAATCGCTGCCGCAGGCTTGGCAGGCGGCCGGCAAACACCACGCCCTGCAGGTTCAGGGCCTGGCACAGCTGCTTGCGTTCGTTGTAGAGCCGCTCGCCGATGCGGTAGCCGCGGCAATCCGGATCTACACACACCTCCATGCCGTACAGCCAGTCCCCCTCCGGATCATGCCGGGAGGCGTAGCCGTTTCCGGTTATGGAGGTCCAGTCGTGGGCCTCCAGGGCGATGTCGCCTGCAATCCGGAAGGTTGCACAGTAGCCGACCACCGTCTCGCCGAGCATGGCGACAAACTGGCCTTCCGGGAACGTGTTGATCTGACCGGTAAGCGGGCCCCTGGTGTAGCCGTACATACCGGTGCCTTCGTAGACCCGGCGGCTGAGCTGGATAATGCCGGGGATATCCGCGAGGGTGGCATTACGAACGAACAGGCGTTGATCAGGATCGGAGAACGGCGGGCACATAGACACCTCGGAAAAGGCGTTGATTTGCCTCCATCTTTGGCGTGCCAGTGGCGTTTCGTCAAGCCAGACCGGTCAACCACCGGCCCCCAGCGGAAAGCGTTCCAGCACGCTGTAGACGGAACCGGATGGTCCCCGGCGGCTCTCGAACAGGCAGAATTCATCAACCGGGAAATGGCCAAAGGCGGCGTTACCGTACTGGTCCAGCAGCGCTTTCACGGAGCCGGCCTGGCGTTTGAAGCGAGCGAGGGTGATGTGAGGGCGGAAAGCCCTTCGCTCAGATGGCCGGGCCGGGGCCTGTATCCGCCCCATGAGCGTATCATGAAGCATGCCCAGGGGCTCCGTGGGTGCCACGGCCGCCCAGAGATTGCGGGGGCTTTGCGGTTGGCCGAAGCACCCCAACCCGGACACGGCCAGCCAGAATTGCGCCTGCTGAACCACTCGGGCCGACGCACAAACCGCCGGTACCTGGTCGTCGTCCACGGCCCCCAGGAACAACAAGGTAAGGTGCAACTGCCCCGCATTCTGCCATTTGGCGCCCGCAATCGGCGCCTGGACACTCAGCAGGCGCTCCTTAATGGCCGGCGGGATTTCCAGTCCGAAGAACAGGCGTGGCACGGAATTATTCCCGATAAATCATCTTTCGAACCATGCCACCATCAGCGACGAAATTCTGGCCGGTAATGAACGAAGCTGCCGGGGAGATCAGATACGCTACCAGACCGGCGATATCCTCGGGCTCCCCCACCCTGCCAGCCGGGTGCTGGGCATGATCATCGTCTTCGAGCGGAGCCACCGGTTCCGTGCCACCCTGCCAGGCACGAGTATCGATCCAGCCAGGGCTGACACAATTTACGCGGATGTCCGGCCCCAGACTCATGGCCAGAGCATGGGTCAAAGCCACTATGCCGCCTTTTGAGGCGGCATAGGCCTCGGTATTGGGCTCGGACTGCAGCGCCCGGGTGGAGGCCATGTTGACGATGGCGCCACCGCTTTCACGAAGCGCCGGAACGGCATGCTTGGTAACCAGGAAAGGGCCGGTCAGATTCACATCCAGCCGCCGCTGCCATTGCGCCAGGCTGAGCTGCTCGACCGGCCCGGTCTGCGGGTTGGCGATACCGGCGTTGTTGACCAGCGCATCCAGGCGGCCTGCCCAATCCAGTGTGGCCGCCACAATACGCTCGACATCCGGCTCGCAGGCAACATCCCCGTGAAAGAAACGAAGGCGGCGACGGTCGGTGGCTGCCAACTCCTCACCTGTGTCACGGTCGGTGTCGCAGAACGCCACCAGCCAGCCGGACTGCGACAGGTCCTGCACAATGCCCCGACCGATGCCTCTGGCACCACCGGTGACAAGAGCGACCCGGTTCGAGGACTTCGTGTTGTTTTCCATACTGCCGCTGTTCCCTGTTAATCGATTTTGGGCGTGGGTCGTACGAGGATTTCGTTCACATCCACGTGGGCCGGTTGCGCCACCGCGTACATCACCGCGTTGGCAATGTCCTCCGGCTTCAGGGCGTGCTCGGGCCTCTCGTCGAAAAACGGTGTATCAACCATGCCCGGTTCAATCAGGGTCACGCGGATGCCGGAGCCACGGAGCTCTTCCCGCACACCGTAGCCAATGGCCGATACGGCCCATTTCGTAGCGCTGTACATGGAGCCGGGGATGGTCACGCGCCCGGCGGCAGAGCCGGTCAGCAACAGATGGCCCCTGCTCTCCCGCAGTGCCGGAAGGCAGTGCTGTAACGTAAGCCCAACACCGTAGATATTGGTGAGAATCATGTCCTTCCAGACCTCGGGATCGGCCCCGCTGAATCCGCCCGGTTCGCCACCCCGGCCGGCATTGGCAAACACCGCATCGATGCGGCCAAACCTTTGTAGCGCCTGGTCCACCATGTTCTTCTGGTCATCGCTGCTCTGTACATCGCACCGAACGGTTAATACCTTTTCCTCACCGCCCAGCGACTGTTTCAGGCCCTTGAGTTTGTCCTCCGAGCGGGCCGCCAGCACCAGGCGGTAGCCCTGCTTTGCCGCGGCCTTGGCGGTTTCTGCACCAATTCCTGAGGAAGCGCCGGTGATCAGCATTACCGGTTGGTCTGCCATACGATTGATCTACTGTTGCTTGAGCATGTGCACAGGCCTACGCCGGCCCGCGCCGGATCGATCAGTCAGTAAACCTGTAAGAGGATCAGCGCAATCAGGGCCAGGGCCAGCAAAAACCACCGCGCGTAGTGGTCGGGGCGGTCGTCCTCGCCATTGGCAACGCGGCTGGCACCATTGCCCGCGCTGGCTTCATACTCCGACACCAATTGGCGCGCCTGATAAAGGTCTTCATCCTCCACATGCACGTTGGTGAATCCGGAGGCGCCGATTTCCCCCATGGCGCCCTGGAGGTAGTGGCCGCCAACATGGGCCTCTATGCCATTGGCCTTCAGCAGGCCGGCCACAATGTGGGCCTCGGTGAGGTCTCTGGCCCGATAGGCAATTTGCAAGGCGCGACTCCTTCTGTAACCGTTCCGGGCAGAACCGGGACAAATCTGCGACTATTACCCAAAGGATAGTTTGCTCCCTCCCGGGGAGCCACCAACAAACGGATCGCCCATGCTCTGAATACTGCTAGCAGTCATTGCCCTAGTGGTTGCGGCCACCCTGACCCTGTTTCGTCTTGAGGATCTCTCGCACCTGGACCGCCAGCCACACCAGGTGCGGGAGGGCACGCCAAGCCCGGCCAACCGTGAGGTCCTCGGGCGCATACGGGAAATGGGCGAGGCCTCCCGGGGCCTGCGTGGCAAGGCGCGGCTGATGGCGCTACGAAAGCATATGGATGGACTGAGTGAGGGCCTGGAACTGGCCTCGGAGTTCCGGTTTTGCGAGGAACCCCGAGGTGAGTGGGTACTTGCCCCCGGCTGCGACACACGGCGGCGCATCCTGTACATCCACGGGGGCGCCTGGGCTGCCGGCAGCCCACGCAGCCATCGGGCCATCACCGACAGACTCTCCACAATGACCCGGGCTGCAGTATTTGCCGTGGATTACCGCCTGATGCCCGAGCACCGGTTCATGGACGGTGTACGGGATTGCCGTGATGCCCACACATGGCTGGTGAAACACGGCCCGGAGGGCACCGAGCCCGCCGATTTTCTGGTAGTGGCGGGGGATTCGGCCGGGGGCAGTCACACCCTCGGGCTCATTGCCTGGGCGAGGGACAACGGCCTGCGCCAGGCCGATGCCGCCATAGCCCTGTCACCGTCTACCGACCTGACGCTGACAGCGCCCAGCAATCGCGACAACATCGGCACCGACCCGTTGCTCGGGCCGGTATTCGGTGGCCTGTCGAAAATACCCTTGCCGGTGATCTGGTGGGCGACCCTGGCGGCCTTCCGGGTTTCTCCCACCAGCCCGGTTGCCTCGCCGCTGCGGGGCAACCTGGAAAACCTGCCGCCAACGCTGATTCAGGCGAGCGATACCGAAATGCTGCTCGATAACGCCCGGCGCTATGCGGCGCGAGCCAGGGCGGCCGCCTCCCCGGTGGCCCTGCACACCTGGCCGGGCATGGTGCACGTGTGGCAGATTTTCGTGCCCCTGTTGCCCGAAGCCGAAGAGGCTTTCGACGATATCCGGGATTTCCTCTCCGATGTCGAGTCCGGGCGTTTTGGGGCAGCCCCCCGGGAATCGTCCACCGGCTAGAGCGACACTTTGCCCCGGAGAGCCTTCGTCTTGCCCCTCTGGGTTTTCTTGTCTACCCGCTTGCGCTGGGAGGATCGGGTAGGTTTGGTGGGCCGACGGGCCTTGCGCGGCTTCACTGCTTCCTGGATCAGCTCCTTCAGCCGCTGCAGGGCATCCTCCTTATTCAGTTCCAGGGTGCGGAAGGACTGCGCCTTGATAATCAACACACCTTCCTTGCTGATGCGCTGATCGTTGAGCGCCATCAGCCGCTCCTTGTAGAAGGGCGGGAGGGTGGAATGGAGAATGTCGAAGCGCAGGTGCACGGCGGACGCCACCTTGTTCACGTTCTGGCCACCGGCGCCCTGGGCCCGGATCTGAGTGATCTCGATTTCCCAGTCGGCAAGTTCAACAGCGTTGGATAGTTTCAGCATCTGCTAAGGTTAACAAAATACCGGCCGGCGTACTGCCGGCCGCTTGTGCCCTACCCAAACACGAGGGAACCCAGACCCACCATGTGCGGACGATTCACCTTCTACACACCGCCGGACACCCTGATCCTGAAATTCTTTCCGGAAGACATGGAGGTGGACGGAACCTTTGAGCCCAGCTACAACATTCCCCCGGGTACCGGCATCCCGATGATCCGCATGAGCATGAACGGCAACCTGATCATGGCCCATTCGCACTGGGGCTTTCTTCCTTCCTGGGCCGGAGACAAGGCCCCGGCACCGATCAATGCCCGTGCCGAAACCGCCGCTACCTCCAAGTACTTCCGGGACGCCTTCGCCCACCACCGCTGCCTTATTCCGGCCAATGGCTGGTACGAATGGCAGCAGAACAAGCAGGGCAAGATTCCGCATTACATCACGCCAGCAAATCCCGAACAGGATCCCGCGATTTTCCTGGCCGGCCTCTGGACTCCCCACGAGGGGGACGAAACCACGACCTGTGCCATCATCACCGAGCCCGCCAGTGAGCACCTGAAGCACATTCACGACCGGCAGCCAGTGGTGCTCGATCCAGCGTGCCTCAGGGACTGGCTGAATCCTGACATTACCGACCGGAGCCATGTGCGATCGGTAACCCACCGCCTTGATCCTGAGCGACTGCACGCCATTCCCGTTTCCCCGGAAGTGAATAACCCGAGGCACGACTCGCCAGCGCTGATCAAAGAAGTGTGAGTGCGGGCCAGCCAACGCGATGTGGCCAGTTCAACAAATCCTCACCATCCGTAACCTGACATTTCCGGAGCCGGAAGGTACATTGGAAGAGAGTGCTCCAGGTCGGAAGGAAACTATGCGCAATTTCCTGCAGAGCGTGGCGTTGCTGGCCGCGATAACCCTTGTCCTTGGCGGGTGTGCAAGCACCGGAGGTATGTGGCCGGAACCATCGCCACAGGCGCAGCCAATGCCCGCTGAAGCCCAAAGCTCCAGCAAGGCGCAAAAGCTCTGGCAAGTGTTCGAGCGTTACCGTGGCACGCCTTATGAGTACGGCGGCTCATCGGCCGAAGGGTTTGATTGTTCCGGTTTTATTGTCACCGCCTTTGAGGAGGGACTGGGGCAGCAATTGCCGCGTACCACCTCACAAATGCTGGCGCTGGGTGATGTGGTTCATCCCGGCCAGATCCAGCCGGGGGATGTGGTGTTCTTCCAGATCGGCGGAAAGGAGCAGCACGCCGGCATTTATATGGGTGGCGATCGCTTTGTCCATGCCTCGACCTCTGCCGGTGTAATCCAGTCATCGATCAGCGGCTATTACTGGCAGGGGCGCCTGACCCAGGCGCGACGGTTCGACTGAGACAGGAGCCCGAGCGTGATCCCGACGATTTCAGTGGCGACGATATCCAGGCATTCACCAGACCACTGGAATTCTAGAGACCACTGACCGTGAGATGCAGGGCGATGGCTGCCATCATCACGCCAATCACGCCATCAATAATTCGCCAGGCCAGTGGCCGGGCGAGGATAGGCGCCAGCGCGGAGCCACCCCAGGCCAGCAGGCCAAACCAGAGAATGGAGGCACTGCTGGCACCGGCAACGAAGGTGGTCGCGTCCTCCTGCTGGGCGCCTACGGCGGGAATCAGCAACAGCGTATCCAGATAAACCTGTGGGTTGAGCAGGGTAACCGCCAGCGTAGTGAACACCACCGCCTTGAGACTGCGTTTGGTAACCTCTCCCGCCTCCAGCGCAGCCCGGCCACGACCGGCCCGCACGAAGGACTGAATGGCGAGCCAGCCAAGGAAGGCCACCCCAAGCCAGCGCAGGATCTCCAGAGCTTCAGGCATTGCCATCAGTGCCGCGCTGATGCCAAACATGCCCAGGGTAAACAGTGTGACATCCGCCACCATGCATAACCCGGCCGACCACCAGTGGTGCTCCCGGCGAATGGCCTGGCTCAGCAGGTAGGCATTCTGCGCCCCGATCGCCACGATAATTCCACCGCAAACGATCAATCCGGTCAGGTAACTCTCAAGCACGTCGGTGTCTCCTTAATCAATGGCGCAAGGTTACCGTTTTCGACCTATACTTGAAATTCATACTCATAATGCTGCATCAGTTTTACTTATGGTTGACTACAAACTGCTGGAAGCTCTCGCAACGGTGATTGAGACTGGCGGGTTCGAGCGGGCTGGCCTGGCCCTGGGTCTGAGCCAATCGGCGGTATCCCAGCGCATTCGAACCCTGGAAATCCGGCTCGGGCAGCCGGTGCTGGTGCGCAGCCCGGTGCTCAGAGCTACACCAGCGGGGCAACGGCTGCTCAACCATGTCCAGCAGGTGCAGTTGCTGGAGCGGGACCTGGCAAAATCCATCCCCGCCCTTTCCGAGCCGGCCGCACGCCTGCGCATCGCCCTGAATGCCGATAGTCTGGCCACCTGGTGGGCAGCCGCGGTTGGGGAGGTTTCAACCCGGGAAGGCCTGCTGCTCGACCTGGTGGTGGAAGACCAGGACATCGGACTGCGCCGCATGCGCGAAGGGGACGTAGCCGCCTGTTTATGCAGTAGCCCGCAACCGGTAGCCGGCGCGCGATGTGTGCACATTGGCACCATGACCTACAGCCCCCTGGCCACACCAGACTATGTGCGGCGGTATTTCGGCAAGGGCCTGACCGAAGTGAGCCTGCAAACGGCACCGGCCATCGTGTTCGGGCCCAACGATCAGCTGCAGCACCGGTTTCTTGCCCAGTGCGGATACCACGGCACCTTTCCCCACCACCTTTGCCCTTCCTCGGAAGGTTTTGTAAAACTGGCACTGGCGGGCATGGGCTATGGCATGATTCCGGAACTGCAGGCACACGCGGAAATCCAGGCCGGCAGGCTGGTGAGCGTGGCACCGGAACACACGCTGGAGGTGTCCTTGTACTGGCATTTCTGGCGCCACGGCGGGGGCGTGATGGAGCGGCTGACCAATGCGCTGCGCTCCGCCGCACTCCTTCATTCCACTGGCTGAACCGAGGAGAACGACAATCAGACGGACACAGCGAGTCGCGGTATACGGCACCCTGAAACGGGGACGCTCCAACAGCCGGGTTCTGCAAGGCAGCCGTTTTATCGGTACGGACACCCTGCCAGACCTGGCCCTTTACCACCTGGGAGCCTATCCGGGGGCGGTTGAAGAGCGATCCTTTAGCGTGCACGTGGAGGTTTACGCCGTAACCGAACCAACGCTCGAGGCCCTGGACGAACTGGAGGATTTCTTCCCGGAGCGTCCCGGAACCAGCCTCTACATTCGACGAACCATGGATACCCGCCACGGGCCGGCCTGGGTGTATATTTACAATCGACCGGTCAAGACGATCCAGCGACTCAACTCAGGCCGCTGGTGAGCCAGCCCACACCATTGCAGAAAAAGGACGCCCCTTGGACCTGACAACCCCTGCCCTGCTCTTTCCGGCCATTTCGCTGCTGTTACTGGCCTACACCAACCGGTTCCTGGTTCTGGCGCAGCTGATCCGCCAGCTCAAGCAGATGGACACCGAAGAGGACCACGCGCTGATTGCCCGGCAAATCAGCATGCTGCGCAAGCGGATTGTGCTGACCAAACGCATGCAGGCCTTCGGCGTGCTCAGTTTCTTCCTGTGCACCGTGTCCATGTTTCTGCTGTTTCTGGGCGCGGAGCTGCCGGGGGTGGTGGCGTTCGGCGCCAGCCTGGTGCTGCTGTCGTTCTCGCTGCTCTACTCTCTGTACGAAATACAGATCTCAACCAACGCCATCAACGTGGAACTGTCCAATTTCGAGGCCCGCAAGAGCGCGGATCGGGAAGACATGGATTACTCCTGAAGCGGGCTGTTGTCCTGGTCAACCGGCCGTACGCCAAACCAGCGGGGAAACCTGAGCAGGCAGAACAGGGCAATCATGTCGTAAATGGCGTGCCAGACCATGACCAGCAGCAGGCTTTCCGAAAGCAGGTAAGCCGTGCCGAGTATCAACCCCAGACCGGTGGCAACCAGGAAATAGGTAAACGACACATAGTGAACCAGCCCGAATAACACCGACGCCGCCAGCAGTGCCGTCAATGGACCGGTATGGGCCATCAGCCAGCCCTGCAACGCGCCCCGGAACAGCAGTTCCTCACCCACGCCGGCCAATACCGACAGAAACACCAGCACCGCCGGAGGATAGCTTGAGGCGAAGTTGTAGAGCCCCTGCATCTGCCGCTCCAGATTTTCCGGGAACAGATGCGGAATGCGGGTGAGCAGAAGCAGCAGACCGTAGGTGGCAGCGGCACCAATGATGCCATAGATGAGACCGGACCAGACGCCGGCACCAACCAGATGCACCGGTATCCCGAACAACAGAATGGCCAATAGCCCGAGTATGCCGATGCCCCCCTGGAACAGGAGGGCAGCAGAAGAGGAAATACCGGTTTTACGCCGTTTGCCCGATGCCATCTACTGATCGAACAGCGGCTTTACCGGAAACAGAGCGTCGTATTTCGGTGCCTGCTTCTGCGCCTTGGCCTGGAACGATTTCATCATATCCGTGGGCCGGAACATGCCGGCCTGCCAGGTGGCCATGTACTTCAGGCTGTCTTCCACGCTGTGGTCACGACTGTAGTTGAGCATTTCCTTGCAGCCGGTCACCGCCAGGGGCGAGTTGGCGGCAATCTGGCCAGCAATGTCCATGACCGCCGCCAACATGGCTTGCTGGTCGGCGTAAACGGCATTCACAAAGCCCAGCCGGTGGGCCTCGTTGGCAGAGAACTTGCGCCCGGTGTAGGCCAGTTCGCGAACCACGCCTTCAGGCATTAACTTGGGCAGGCGCTGCAAGGTGCCCACATCGGCGGTCATGCCCAGTTCGGTTTCCTTGATGGTGAAGTAGGCGTCTTCGGTGCAGTAACGGCTATCGGCTGCACACACCAGATCCAGGGCGCCGCCAATACAGCCACCATGGATGGCGGCCAGCACCGGCAGACGGATCTTTTCCAGCGAGGTCAGGGTGTCCTGCAGTTGCAGCACCACCCGACGCAGGTTCTCGGCCATGCGCCCCGGGTCGCCGTTCATCGGCACCGCCTTGGGATCGCTGAACACGCCAAGGTCCATGCCGGCGGAAAAATGCTTGCCTGTGGAAGAGATCACGATCACCCGGGCGTCGGTGTTGGCCTCGATGACCTGCATGCAGCGAGGCAATTCCAGCCAGAACGCCTTGTTCATGGTATTCAGGGCTTCTGGCCGGCTGAACCGTACATGGGCGACGTGGTCGTTGACCTCGATCGAAAAGCTTTCGTAGTTGGACAAGTCAGACAAGACGATACTCCTGGTAGATGATGACATCGACGCCTGAGCGCTCGAGACCATTTATGCTACCTTCGTCGAAAGGCATTGAAAACGCCGATGCGCCATCTTTGGTTGGTTCGCGCGTGTGGTTTCGCTTTTCGTTTACCCGGGATCAAATTACACTGGCAGCAACAATAAACTGAATGCTGATTCAACTTTCACTGCTCAGGAAGGCGGTTGATGAACCGGCCCAATGCCAGACAAGTCAGGCTGAACAAGGATGCCATCGCCGTTACCCCCGGCCTGATACCCTGCGGCTGCGTGATACACAGCCTGCGCCTCGATTCTGGAGTTCTCCGCCTGCAAATCGGGCACTTCACGTCCCCTGCACTGCTTGACCAACTGTTATCCTCCGCCGCGTCTACCCTTGATCTGCATACCTTCCTGGGCTCCGACGCGGGCAAGCAGCGAATTCAGTTCAAAGGCTCAGTGCAGCAAGGGCCTGCGGGCAATCTGTCACTGGAGATTCGCAACCCCACGGAGGAAGTCGCGCAACAGGCGCGAAGGCTGATGATCGAGGAAGGTCAGTCGCGATTGACGTCCCCGAAACCAGACCCCGCGCTTCAGCGTCTGTACCAGCAGCACTGCCGACGATTGCTGGAGGCGCTCCTGCCAGATTTCATGGACGGCACCTTCGAGGGTATTGAAGCGGAGCTTGCGCAAGCCGCTGAAATGCGTGAGATCACCCGGCTAAAGGATATGCGGTTCATTTTCCAGAGTCGCCAGCAACGGATGCTGGAGGATTTTCAGGCCCAGTTCCAGGCCAACCAGCCGTTCCAGCGGGATACGGCCGACACCAGGGCCGGGGCCAGGGAACTGCATCTCCTGCAACAGCATGAATTCGAAGACTGGCTCGATCTGCAGGCCATTGCAACGCGGATCTCCAAGGCCAACGACGGCCTCACCTTCGAACTCAACCAGTTTCTCAACCAGATCTTCCGGCAGGACGTCACTGACGACACCAATCCGCTGACCCCTCGGGCGCTGTGTATTTGCCTGCAATACATGGTGGATCATCTGGGCATTCCGCGGGAGCACCGGCTCACCATTTATCGAGCCTGGGAGCAAGCACTCAGCCGGGTATGGCCCGCCGCGTTACGATCACTGATCAACGACTGCCGCCGGGCGGGTCTGGAGGCACTGCAGATCACGGAGCTGCCGGCCAACTGGTCCTTGAAAAAAAATCCTGCGGATACCGCCGATTGTGGGGATGGGAGCGCGCCGGCTGAGCCGGTCAGCGAACCGCCTGAAGATCATTACCAATCCGCAGCATCCGCGCGCTCCCTGTGGCAGTTGATGGCCCTGGAAGCCGACCCCGGGGCCGATCCGGCCGACTGGAACCAGCCCAATCCCCGGCTCTCGGAGAACCTCCGAACCCTGCGACAGGATTTGCTCGGTAGACTGCGAGATGACGACCGTGACATGGCGAGCTTACTCGAAGAACTGGCAGGATCAGACGCCGACCTCGCCGATTCGCTGAACCGTACGGCCATCGACAAGGCCAATCTTGTTGACCGGCTGTTCGCACCGCTCAACAGCCGCGAGGAGCTCTCGGACTCCTTGCGTCACCAGTTGCAACAGCTGCGGCTCCCGGTGTTCGAGACGCTCATAAGGACACCGGAGTTCCTGGGCAGCGAGGACCATCCGGCCAGAGACATCATCAACAACCTGATGCACATCTGCCTCGCGGAGCGGGCGTCGAGCAAGAAGCTTGAGGCAACGGTTGCCGACATTGTGGAAGAACTGACCGAGGTGGATGCCTCCGACCCACACTTGCTGGAACGGATAGGTCAACGCCTTCGCGAGCTGGTGGAGCGCCAGGAGCAGTCCTTTTTGCGAAACTCGGAACGGCTCGCCAAAACTCTCGAAGGCAAGGAACATCTGCGCCAGACGCGCCAAGCGGTGCAACAGCGCCTCAACACGATGCTGGCAGACAGCCGGGTAGCAACAATCCTGCTTCGCCTGCTGCAGGCGGGCTGGGAGCAACTGCTGGTTCTCACTGCCCTCAGGGAAGGCCTGGAGAGCCAGCACTGCGACGAACTGTTTCGCACCGTCGAACAGCTTCAGGGCTGGCTGTCGCCCGCCGGCTACGCCGGGGATCTGGCCTTCGAGCGGGAACTGGAAAGCAGCACCATGCTGCAGTTTATCGAGCGGGAGCTTGGCAGCGCCGGCGATATCTCTGGTAGCCGATCTGTCGTCGAGCAACTGAGAGCGATACTGCAAGCCCCGGAAGAGGTAGAAACCACCTGGCTGGACCACTACGGCGAACCTGAGGAAGCCTTCCCGGGCCTGCCCCGGGAACTCGAGGACAGCCGATGGGCGGCACGCGCCAAGGCACTTTCCGTGGGCGACTGGGTGGAAGTGTGCCTCGACAGCGGCGAAATGCGCAGAATGCGCCTTGTATGGGGCGGAGAGGATGCCCTGAAGTTCGTGTTTCTGTCGCCAAAAGGGATGAGCGAGGCGAGTTATGGCTTCCCGGAGTTCGTCCGTAAACTGGCTTCTGGCGAGGTGTGGCTGGTGGAGGAAGGCGATATCCCGTTTCTCGACCAGAGCCTGTTTGCCGTTGTCGAGGACGTGTACCGGAAACTGAACTTCCAGGCCACCCACGACGCCCTGACCGGCTGCATGCACCGACACGACTTTGAAAAGCAGATTGCCAGCCTCTCCGAAGGCGCGCTTATGGTGCTCGACATTGACGAGTTCAGTGTTATCAATGCCTCCTACGGTGCCGAAGCTGGCGACGCCATGCTGCAACAGGTGGCCGATACGCTGACACAACGGTGTCAGGCCAGGTTTCCCGGCTCGCACATCGGCCGGATCAGCGGCAATGAATTTGCCGCCCTTATCGCCGACATCAGCACCGAGGACTGCCTGGATCTCGCCGAGTCGATCCGGCGCAACTTCGAACAACAGGTGTTCCAATATGGCCCGGCCGAATACGGAGCCACTGTAAGCATCAGCATTCGGCCAATCAACGGCGCCAGCCAATCACCGGGGGATTTGCTGAACCAGGCGAGCCTGTCTCTGAAAGCGGCGAAGAAACTCGGTGGCAACCGGATAGAGCTGGCCCGCGACAGCGAGGACACCTCCCGGTCTGGCACGCCCCGGTGGGTCACCGAAATCGACCGGACCATCCGCGACGGCAGCCTGTATCTGCGTGCCCAGCCGATAGTCTCTCTGGCCCCGGGTGCCGGCGACGGCAAGATGTACGAACTTCTGCTTG
Organism: Marinobacter sp.; assembly: GCF_041984545.1. Taxonomy (GTDB): domain Bacteria; phylum Pseudomonadota; class Gammaproteobacteria; order Pseudomonadales; family Oleiphilaceae; genus Marinobacter. The sequence goes on from NZ_JBHIXV010000018.1 coordinate 51,639, forward strand.
GCCTGCAGGACAACTCCGGCCGGGAAATTTCGCCCCAGGGTTACATTGAGGCCGCAGAGCAGTTCCATCGCAGCACCCGGGTGGACCTGTGGGTCGTTTCCGAGGTGATGGCGTGGATGCGCAACAACCCCGAGGCTCTGGAGGGGATTGCGACACTGAACGTAAACCTCTCCGGCTCCTCGCTCAGTGACGACAGTTTCATGCTCGGCCTGGAGAGCAACCTGAGGGCGAACCGCGAGCTTGCCCACAAGCTGTGTTTCGAGGTGACCGAAACCTCGGCCGTTGCAAACCTGCACTTTGCCTCTGATTTCATGCGCGAGATGAAGCGTCTTGACTGCCGGTTTGCCCTGGACGACTTTGGCACCGGCCTGTCTTCCTACGCCTACCTGCAGAAGCTACCGGTAGACTTCGTGAAAGTTGATGGTATTTTCGTGCGCGATATGGCCACAAACCTGACCAACTACGCCATGGTTCGTTCCATCAACGAACTCTGCCATTTCCTCGACCTGAAGACCATCGCCGAATACGTGGAGGACATGGAAATCATGGAGACACTACGGGAAATCCAGGTGGACTACGCCCAGGGTTTCGCCATTGCCAAGCCACGCAGACTGGACAGCCTCGGCAAAGCCTCCCCCGCTAACGAAAAGCCACAGACTCGACGCCACTTTTGACAGATCCGGTACCCGACTGCCAATCTTGAAACAGGACCGCATACATAGATGTTTCCGTTCCTTCGGAAAAGGAGAACTCTCATGTACAGCAAAATCCTCGTGCCAGTTGACCTGGCCCACACCGATAAAATCGTGAAAGCGTTGAATACAGCCATCGACATGGCCAAGCACTACAACGCCACGCTCTGTTACGTCTCCGTTACCAATACCACCCCGGGGGCGGCTGCCCACAACCCGAAAGAACTCGCCGAGAAACTGAACGAATTTGCCGAGGAGCAGGGAAAGTCTCACGGTATCAGCACCGACAGCATGGTGATGGAATCGCCGGATACGGCGGTGGAGCTGGACGACAAGCTGTTGCAGGCGATCAGGGAAACCGGTGTTGATCTGGTGGTGATGGCGTCACACCCACCGGGCATTGGTGATCGACTCCATATCCTGCACTCCAATGGCGCCAATATCGTGAAACACAGCGATGTATCGGTGTTTGTGGTTCGCTGAAGAAGGGGAAAAGAGGGGGAAAACCAGTGGCGTGTTGCCCGAGGCACGCAGGCGGGGCTTCGGCGCTCAGGCCAGCCCTGCCATGATCTCCCGCTCCTTGTCGCCGGGTAGAATGCCCGTGAGCCACGCCTCGATCACAATCTCGCCCTGCTGATTGGACAGGGTCGCCTCTGCGCGCGCCCGGTTGCCTGGCTCCACCTCGGTAATGGTGAACTCACAGGTTATGGTATCGCCAAAGTACACCGGCCGGCGGAACCTGAAATTCATGCCGGAAGCCAGCCAACCGATCTGCCCACCGACTTCCGTTATCATTCCGCCCACAAGAAGGCCGTGGCAGATTTTTCCGTTCAGGTTCTTTGCCATGGCGAAATCATCGCTGTAATGGACCGGATTCTGATCGCGACTGATCTGACCAAAGGCAAGGGTTTCCTGCTCGGTAAACGTTCTGGTTAGCCGGAATGAGTCGCCGGCACTCAGACCAGCAAGGGTTCTTTCTCGAATCTCAGTCATCGATTGCACTCTCTCCAGACGATCGGCAACGCTTGGTTCGTCGCTCAGGCAGTTTCCAGTTCCACCCGGTTTCGGCCGCCGGTTTTCCCCTTGTACAGCGCCATATCGGCCCTGCTGACCGCCGTACTCAGGTCATCGCCGGCTCGCAGCTCGCTGACGCCGATGCTGATCGTAACGCTCAGCTCTTCGCCCATGATCGGGTTCCAGTCCCGGGACAGAAAGGCGTTGCGGATCCGCTCCGCGCTTGCCTGGGCCTTCGCGGCATCGGTATCGGGAAGAATGGCGAGAAACTCCTCACCACCCCAGCGTCCGATCAGATCCTGGGTTCGCAATTCGCCCCGGATGAGATCTGCCACGGCCGACAGTACCCGATCGCCCACTTCGTGGCCGTGACGATCATTGATGGTTTTGAAGTGATCCACATCCAGCAGCAGGAAACTCACCGGGTGCCCGCTACGTTGGAAGCGCGCCAGCTCTTTTTCCGCCAGATACGCCATGTGACGCCGGTTGAACAGGCCGGTCAGCGAATCGGTTGTTGCCATCTGCCGCAATTTCCGCTGGGCCAGGACCACCATTCGCAGGTAATAGGAAGCCAGGTAACTGAACATCGCAAACACGACGCTCAGGTTGAACAGCTGCACCAGATGAAGGGCACTCTGGGGAATTGGCTGCAGAGGCTGGATTGACCACATCAGGACGTCAAGAGCGACGTAATAGGCCCAGAGAGACAGAAGCGCAACAATGGCCCAGCGCCGAGGCGCGGATACACAGATGGCCGGAATGAACATCAGCAGGTAATAGTGGAAGCCACTGTCCCAGCCAATCAGGATGATGCCCAGGGCCGCATGAATGAGAACCTCGGACCAGATCAGGACAACGGCTGTCCGATTGTATCGGTACTTCAGCGCGTAGTAGGCACCGGCATACATGCCCACGCTTACCACGTTGACCCAGGCGAGAATGGGCGAGCCCAGAGCGTGGAACAAAAAGAAAAAGGCAATATCCACACAGGCGGCGATCTGCGCACACCGCATGGCCAGTCGCCAGAACTGCGGTCGGCGGTCCCGCGCCGGCTCGTACATCGCTCGGTTATCGGAGCTGTCCATCAACGTCATAATTCCTTGTGAATTGCCAAAGACTACGCCGAAATCTTTCCCTTTGCCTCCGTGAAATGCAAACAACTGAAAATTCTCAGGTACAGATGCTGTCCTGGCAGGGCACCCCACAAAATACCACCCCAGATTTGCCGGTTTTTTCGGTAGTATGGGATCTGGCTCGGTGACTCCATGGCAGGCTCGGTATGGCGGCAACAACCTTTGGACTTTTCGCGGTGCTCCTGATCGCCGGCTGCGTTTTCCATCTGTTCTTTTACCGCACCTGGCGACGAAATCGCGAACTGAATGAACCCTTCCCGGCCTCCTGGCGCCAACTGCTGGAAGACCGCGTTCCCCTTTACCGGGCACTGGACACCTCCCGGAAACGGGCACTGGAACGCAGGGTGCAGCTGTTTCTAGCCGAGAAAAGCTTCTACGGCTGCGATGGCTTCGAAGTGGACGAGGGCGTCAGGGTCACCATTGCCGGCCATGCCTGTCTGCTGATCCTGGCACGCCCCTATTCCGATTACGATGAGGTTCGCAGCATCCTGGTGTACCCCGATGCCTATCACGCCACCGGTACGGAGAGCGACGGTTATGTGGTGAGCGAGACCAGCGAGATACGGGCGGGCGAGGCGTCAACCCACGGACAGGTTGTACTGGCCTGGACGGAATGCGAAGAGGCCGCCAGCAACCCGGACAGCCCCCACAACGTCATCCTCCACGAGTTTGCTCATCAACTGGACTATCTGGATGGCAGTGCCGATGGGGCTCCGCCGCTGAGCGGAGAACAGGCCCGTCGCTGGCAAAGCACCATGACCGACGCCTACGAGCACCTGCTGAACACCCTTGAACACCACGACCAGCCATGGCTCGATCCCTACGGTGCTACCGAGCCCGCGGAATTCTTCGCCGTGCTCACGGAAGCCTTTTTCCAGACACCGGCCTCCCTCAAGGCTTCGCAGCCTGCGGTTTTCGGGGCCCTGAAAGATTACTACCGACTGGACCCGACCTCCCTCCGCCAGCAAACCTGACGGTTGTCGGCGGGCCCTGGCAGGTCCATCATGGGAGGTAAAGACCCGTTTGAGAGGTGAATCATGCCCCTGATTGGATGGATTATCCTGCTGGTAGCGCTTGCCCTGATCGTTGGCAGCCTGATGCTGCTGCGCGACAGTGCCCACAGCATGAAGATCTCGGATGAAAAAATGAAAAAGATCCAGGCCCGGAAAGCCGAGATCGAAGCGGAGGAAAGCGCCGAAGACAAGGAATGGTAGCCCGGCAGTAACGCCTGCGTTGCCAGGCTCCGCAACTCAATGACCGCTGTGGTTCATGCCCTGGCCGGAATGCTTTATACCCTCACCGCCGTGCATACCACCATCGTTTGTCGGCATTGCGGGTCCGTCCAGAGACTCCACCTTTAGCTCAACGGTCATGTTGCCGGCACCCTCGAACTCCAATGTCAGTGGAATGCTCTCCCCCTCCCGTAGAGGGCTGGTCAATTTCTCCAGCATCAAGTGGTAGCTGTGGGGTTTGAGCGTCACGGTTTCCCCAGCGGGGATCTCCAACCCTGCCGGTAACCGCTCCATGCGCATGACACCGTCCTGGGTGCGGGATTCGTGAATCGACACCTGCCCCGCCCTGGGTGACCGGGCACCCACCAGCGTAACCGTGGTGTCAGCAGTATTTGAAATGGCCATGTAGCCCACTCCCATGTCGATTCCCGGAGGTGTGGGGCGGCTCCAGGGATGCTCAATGCTCAGAGCGCCCTGGCGATAATCGTGGGCAACAGCCGGGAGAGCAAGCAACAGCAACAGCAACAGCGGCAGACTCAGGCGAAACGTCATACAGAAGTATCCTTGCAGGGAAAGACTCTGCGAAAGCATACAGCCCCCACTCGCGCCTGCCCAGCCCGCCGCGCTGTAACACCCGATTTTCACCTGAACCGCAACGCTAGCGCCCGGGAGAAACCCGGGCCAGAATGGTCGGCTCCTCCGACAACGGCAGGCTGATGATCACGCCTTCATTGGAGGACGGAAAAATCCCGGTCAGCGCCGTTATATTCACCTGATGCGACACCAGAATAACCGGCGCCCCTTCCTCCAACTGATTCACCAGAGTAATCGTCTGCCGCGTCTGAGTGGGCCCATCACCACGATTGCGGAAAAATGAATTCAGCGATGGCCACTCGGTCACCTCTCCCATGGCCATCTCCCGTGCAGTATCCATACAACGGCACCACTGGCTGCTGAACACCCGGGCTTCGGTAACGCCATGCTCTGCCAGAAACGGCTTCCAGGCCCGTGCCTGTTCGCGCCCGGTGTCGTTGAGATTCCTCTGGGTGCTGCAATCATAGAGCTCAAAATCGGCCGGGTCCCCGGTACCGGGAGCCAGTGCATGACGAAGCATCAGGACCGCCCGGCCGTCTCTCAGGGCCTCCCAGGCTTGTTGATTGTTCTCAGAACCTGGCGCCGTTGCCGACAGCAAGGTTGCGAAGACAACACTCAGGATCTTCCAGATTTTCATCATCAGGACCTTGTCTATAGTCAGAGCGAATACCTTGATTCCCGCGGAAACACCGCCCGTGTCTGGCGGAGGCATTGTGGGCGTCCTTCCAAAAATGTTGGAGGCCATGGATGGCCGGAAACAAGCCACATGGACGTGCTCGGAGCGGTTTTTGGAAGGACGCCCACAATGTCTCCCCCCGCCAGAGCTGAATCCATCAATGAATACGCGGAACCAAACTACCAGGCTCACCACAACAAACGGTAAACTCCCTTAAAGCAAAGCAACTGAAGGAACCACCATGCCAATCTGGGTCGACGCCGACGCCTGCCCCGTTCCCATCCGGGAGATCCTCTGCCGCGCCGCTACCCGCTGGCAAATAACCACCACCTTCATCGCCAACCACGCCATCAATCTGCCGCCAAGTCCCTACATCAAGCGCCGCCAGGTGCCCCACGGTTTTGATGTTGCCGATAACGAAATCATGGACCAGATGCAGGCGGGCGACCTGGTGATTACCCAGGACATACCCCTGGCCGCCGAGGCCATCGAAAAAGGCGCCGACGTCTTCAACCCCAGGGGTCAGGCCTTCACCAAAGAGAACATCCGCCAGCGCCTGGCCATGCGCAACTTCATGGAAGAAATGCGCAACGCCGGCCAGGTTACCGGCGGCCCGGCACCGTTCAGCCAGACCGACCGGAAGGAATTCGCCGACAAGCTCGACCGCTGGTTGCAGCGAAATCACCGGAGCTGAAACCGCCTCTGGCATTCGCGGCCGCAGTGGTTCAGGGTAGGAACGTCAACCGAAGCCCAAACGGAGGATGACCATGAGCCACCCGCAGGCAGACCTGGCCCGGCTGGAACGGTACGGGCCCGAAACCCGCGAATACACCCTTGCGATCATCACCGACGAAGACCATGCCTCGCAGGTGGAACTGGAGGACGGGCAGATTGCCTGGCAGTCCACCCTGCGCTACGACCGCCTTTATCGGGAGCAGGACCCCACCACCGGCAAGGCTCGCTATCGGATGGAGGAAATACCGCCCGAGGAGGGCGGCGAACATCAACTCATAAGCCTGATTGCGGAGGGAGGCCGGGGGGCCGAGTTCTCGGAGCTGGTGCTTTTCGGGGAACGCCTGATCACCTTCGATGACCGGACGGGACTCGTCTGCGAAATCCGGAACCAGAGCCAGCTGGTGCCAAGGCACATCCTGATGACCGGCAGTGGCGATGAAGCCTTCAAGGGCTTCAAGAGCGAATGGGCCACCCTGAAGGGCGACGAAATGGTGGTGGGCAGCCACGGCAAAAATGCCAGGGAGGAGTGGATCAAGATTCTGGATCGCAACTACGGCCTGCGTAGCCGCGACTGGCATCGGAACTACCAGCGCATGCGGGAGGCACTGGGCGTAGGCGAGCAGGGTTATGTGACCCACGAGGCCGCCGAATGGCATCCCTACCGCAACTGCTGGCTGTTCTTCCCCCGCAAGATATCCGGGACTCCCTTCGATGAAGCCGTGGACGAGCGCGAGCGAGGCGGCAATACCCTGATTATGGCCAGCGCCGATTTTACCGACATCAAAACGGTGGAAGTGGGCCCCCGAACTCCTGAGCGCGGCGTATCGTCCTTCAAACTCATCCCCGGACGCCCGGACGAATGCATCGGGCTGAAGAGCGTTGAAATCGGCGACCACACCGAAACCTACCTGTTCTGTTTTGACCTTCAAGGCAATGTGTTGCAGGAGGATACATTAATAGGCCGGTACAAATGCGAAGGTGTGGAAATACTCTGAACATGCCGGCATGGACGGCCCGCCGCCCCGTCACGGAGTCGGCGGCGGCCTTTCCCCAATATTAAGGAACATTCAGAATCCTTTATTTTTGTGAACCTGACAGGCAATTCGATGACTGAGGCGGTGAATGTGGCATTAAAAACAAATGGCCATATTCAGACATTTCAAGATCCGAGTCTTATAAAAGACAAGAAGGAGATCTGAGTATGAAACGTTCAATGCTTTCACTTTCGATTGCCTCAACCCTGATCGCGACTCCGTTGGCTGCTCTGGCGGCCGACAAAGGCGCGGAGAACGAGAGCCCCTACCTTGCGGCGGATGGCTCCTGGATCACGTTGAGCGGCAAAGTGACCAGCACCACCGCCGACACCTTCATGCTGGACTATGGCAGAGGCCTGGTTACGGTCGAGATGGACGATTGGGACTGGTTTGAAGAGAACGGCGAAGTCCTTCCGGGCGACAACGTCACGGTGTACGGCGAAGTCGACGACGACACCTTCGAGGGTGCGAAAGTCGAGGCCAGCAGTGTGTACGTAGAAAGCCTGGGGACCTACTTCTATGCCAACGCCGCTGACGAGGAATCGTTCAACGACCTGGACGTGGCACCTACGATCGATATTGGCCAGATGATCGTGACCGGCACGGTAACCAGTGTCTCGGGCTCCGAGTTCACCATCGACTCGGGCGCTCAGGAAATGACCGTCGACACCGCTCTGATGCCTTATGATCCCATGGATGATGAAGGCTTCCAGCAGCTCGAAGTCGGCGACCTGGTGTCCGTAACCGGTGATATTGAGGACGACACCTTCGAGGAATCCGAACTCCTCGCAGACACGGTCGTCACTCTGGAAGACGATAGCGTCGATTCCTGATAACCACAGAGGTCGAAGCCCCGCACCCCGCGGGGCTTTTTTTGATAATGATTCTCTTTTAATTAATCGCCCAAGCGGGTACGCTTTGCGCTTTTCCAGCCACAATTCCGGAAACAGCGCTCCATGTCCACGTCCCATTCCAAAGCGACCAGCAGTTTCGCCGCCCTGGCACGCCTGCTCCGATATGCCCGTGGTTACCGCCGGCAGATCATTGCGGCCACCACCTGTTCCATCATCAACAAACTGTTTGATATTGCACCGGAAATTCTCATCGGTGTGGCCATTGATGTGGTGGTCAACCAGGAAGAGAGTTTCGTGGCCGGTCTCGGCTTTGAAACCGCCCAGGAACAGATCACTGTACTGGCGGTGCTCACGTTCTTCATCTGGGCCGGTGAATCCCTGTTCGAGTACCTGTTCCAGATCCTCTGGCGTAACCTCGCCCAGCGTCTTCAGTCCGATCTGCGCCAGGATGCCTACGAGCATGCCCAGCGACTGGATATGAGCTTCTTCGAGGCGCGCAGCTCCGGCCAGCTGGTGGCGACCATGAACGACGATGTTAACCAGCTGGAGCGTTTCCTGGATGGCGGTGCCAACGCCATGATCCAGGTGCTGGTTACCGTGATTGCCGTGGGTGCGGTGTTCTTCGTACTGTCTCCCCTGATTGCCCTGCTGGCGTTTACGCCCATTCCCCTCATCATCTGGGGCGCGTTTTACTTCCAGCGCAAGGCCGGGCCGCTGTACGCCGATGTGCGCGAGAAAGTCGGGGACCTGTCCAGCCGGCTGGCCAACAACCTGGGCGGCATTGCTACCATCAAGAGCTTTACCGCCGAGCAGCGAGAAGCAGCCCGGCTCAAGCAGAGCAGCGAGGCCTACGTGGAGGCCAACCGGCGCGCCATTCGCATCAGCTCTGCGTTCATTCCGGTCATCCGGATGGCCATCCTGGCCGGCTTTCTGGCCACTTTTACCGTGGGCGGCATGATGGCCCTCGAAGGTACTCTGAATGTGGGCGCCTACGGCGTGCTGGTATTCCTCACCCAGCGGCTGCTGTGGCCATTGACCGGCCTTGCCGAGGTGATCGACCTGTTCGAACGCGCCATGGCCAGCACTCGCCGGATTCTCGACCTGCTGGCCGAGCCGGTGCATGTGAGGGATGAAGGCGGCAAGCCGCTGCAAACGCCGGTGAAAGGCGACGTGACCTTCGACAACGTGAGCTTTCACTATCCCGCCAGCGGCGCCGGCATCCGGGATATAAGCCTCAATGTACCGGCGGGCAACACCCTCGCTCTGGTGGGCGCCACCGGTTCCGGTAAGTCCACGCTGGTCAAGCTGCTGCTGCGATTCTACGACCCCAGTAACGGCGAGATACGCATCGACGGCCAGCCCGTGCACGAGCTCAGCCTTAACTCGCTGCGCGGGGCCATCGGGCTGGTTAGCCAGGATGTGTACCTGTTTGAAGGCAGCATTCGCGAGAACCTGGCCTACGGCAATCCCCATGCTACCGAGGCGCAGATCATCGAGGCGGCGCGAACTGCCGAAGCCTGGTCGTTCATCGAGTCCCTGCCCGAGGAACTGGACACGCCGGTCGGGGAACGGGGTGTGCGCCTCTCCGGCGGCCAGCGTCAGCGGCTTTCCCTGGCCAGAGCGCTTCTGAAAGATCCGCCCATTCTGGTTCTCGATGAAGCCACCAGCGCCGTTGATAACGAAACCGAGGCTGCCATCCAGCGCTCACTCAAGCGCATCGGCCACAACCGCACGGTAATCATGATTGCCCACCGGCTGTCCACCATTGTGGAGGCCGACGCCATTGCCGTGATTGAAAACGGCAAGGTACAGGAACTCGGCACCCACCGGGAGTTACTGGAGCAAGGCGGCGCCTACGCCAAACAGTGGCAGGTGCAGACCGGTCAGCTTCAGGCGCTGGCTTAAACACTATAAATATTGATAGTGATTCGCATTTAGACTATCCTGCAGGCCCTCTGTAGTACTTCCGGGAGCCTGCATGTCTGTCTTTCTCGACGTTTCGAACCTCGATGTCCACATTGGCGGCACGGCCATTCTGCGCCAACTCAACCTGGGCTTTCTTGAGGGCGAAGTAACCGCGCTGCTGGGCCACAACGGTTCGGGCAAATCCACGCTCCTGAAAGTGCTGGCGCGCCAGCTCTCACCCAGTGCCGGCACCGTACAGTTGCTGGGCCGCCCCTACACCGCCACCGGTGCCCGGGAGTTTGCCCGTCATGTGGGTTACCTGCCCCAGCACCCGCCCGCCACCGACGGACTGACCGTTCGCGAACTGGTGGCCCTTGGCCGGTATCCCTGGCGCGGCCCGCTGGGGCGCTACACCGATGAGGATCATGGGCTGATTGATCAGGCCATCGAAGACACCGGCCTGCGAGCATTCCGGCACCGCTCGGTGGATACCCTCTCTGGCGGCGAACGCCAACGCGCCTGGATAGCCATGCTGCTGGCCCAGCAGACCCGCTGCCTGCTGCTGGACGAGCCGATCTCCGCACTGGATGTGAAGCACCAGGTGGAAACCCTTCGCCTGGTGCACAGGCTTGCCGAGGTCAGGGAGCTGACAGTGATTGTGGTACTTCACGACGTGGACCTGGCCGCGCGATTCTGTGACCGCCTGGTCGCCCTTAAATCCGGCCAACTGGTGGCCGATGGCACGCCCGGGGAAATCATGGATTCGGGCGTGCTCGAATCCATTTACGGTGTGCCCATGGGTGTCATGGAGCGTGCTCCGGGGCAGTGGGTTTCCTATGTGCACTAGGTATAAGCGGATTTTCTGGCTCTGCACTGCGCTGCTGTTCAGCATGTTACCTCTGTTGGCGAGCGCAGCCAGCTGGCAACACGAACAGGGTACCCTCACCCTGGAGCAGCCTCCCAAGCGGATTATTGCCCTCAACTGGGCAGCCACCGAGGCCCTGCTACTACTCGGTGTAACGCCCGTGGGCGTGGCCGATCGCGATGGCTACGAGGTATGGGTGGGCAAACCCGAGCTGCCGGAGGGAGTGGCCAACGTGGGCACCCGGGTAGCTCCCAGCCTCGAAGCCATTGCGCAACTTGAACCGGACCTGATCGTAACCAGCTCGGAAATGGCGCCGGCCGCCAACCTGCTGGAGCGGATTGCCCCGACCTACGTGGTGAGCGTTTACAAACCCGGCTCCCGCCCGTTTGCCAAGGCCCGGGACATGCTGACCACGCTCGCCGACATGCTGGACCGGGAAGAGCAGGCCCGGGCTGTACTGGCAGACATCGAACAGACCCTGGCCACCCAGCGCGCCCGGCTTGAGCAGGCCGGCCTGACCGAGCGGCCAGTGGCGCTGGTGAATTTCCTGGATGCCCGCCATGTTCGGATCTACACGTCCAACGGACTGTACCAGAGCACCCTTAACGCCCTGGGCCTGGAAAATGCCTGGCCTAACGAAGGCAACTACTGGGGCTTTTCAGTGATTGGCCTGGAGGCACTTGCGCCTTATGAACAAAGCCGCATCGTCGCCATCTCCCCGACTCCGCCGGGCCTGTCGGCCACGCTGGCCGAAAGCCCGTTCTGGACCTACCTCCCTGCAGTGGAGCGGGAACAGGTCTATCAGCTTGACGCGGTGTGGCCCTTTGGTGGCGTGTATCCGGTAAAACGGCTGGCCGTTATGCTCGCCGACAGCCTGTTGCAGGGAGGTTCTGGCAATGTACGCTGACTCCACGGCAACCCCCGCCCGGGCACCGGCTCTGCCAGCCAGGCTGCCGGTCGCCGCCGCCCTCATCTGGCTCGGGGCTCTTCTGGCCAGCGCCGCCCCATGGTTCGGGGATCTGGACCCGGCCGCTCTCATGGCTGCGTTCTGGACTTTCGACGCCAACTACTACCCCTCGGTACTGGCCCACTACAGCTGGGCCCCGCGAGTAGCCATTGCCATTCTGATCGGCTTCGGTCTTGGCCTGGCCGGTGCGGTAACGCAGCAGATTCTCGGCAATCCTCTTGCCTCGCCCACAACACTGGGGGTAGAAGCGGGGGGCCAGTTCGGGGTTACCCTGGCCACCCTGTTCTTTCCCGGACTGCTCGCCTTCAGTCCAGACCTTGTAGCGGTGGCTGGCGGACTCCTGGCTATCGGTCTGGTGATCGCCCTCACCTGGCGGCTTGGATTCTCGCCGGTGTCGGTGATTCTGGCGGGGCTGGTCATCACCTTTTTCCTGGGCGCCGTGAACATGGCATTCCTGCTGCTCAAGGGCGAATGGCTGGGCAACCTGTTCATCTGGGGGGCCGGTTCCCTGGTGCAGAACAACTGGCAACCGTTCATGGACCTCTGGCCCAGGGTGCTGGTATTGGGGGCCCTGATGATCGCCCTGATGCGCCCGCTTCAGATCCTGCAGCTGGGCCAGAGTTCGGCCAGCTCGCTGGGCGCCCGGGTTGGCATGATCCGTTTGCTGGCCCTGTTGCTGGTGGTGCTGATGAGCGCCACCGTGGTCAGCCGGGTCGGCGTTGTGGCCTTCGTAGGCCTGGCAGCGCCGGTTCTGGCCAGATTGCTGGGCGCCCGTACACTGGTGGCCCGACTGGCCTGGAGCAGTGTCCTGGGCGCAGGCCTGCTGTTGCTGGCCGATACCCTGGCCCATTGGGCCTCCACCTGGGGCAATGGCTCGCTGGTGCCCACCGGTACCGCCACTGCTCTTATTGGCGGGCCGATCATTCTTCTGGCCCTGCAGAACGTCAAGAACACTCACCACATGCCCGGTCAGGGAGACGGACCGGCTGGCTTTCTGCCCGCCCGCCGTTCGACCCTGGTCATCGGCGGGGTGCTTGCCTCGTGTCTCCTGCTGACCATGGCCATTTCCATGGCCTGGTCGCCGGGCCTGGAAGGCTGGAACTGGACCGCCCCGTCGCAATGGGGGGAGGCCTGGGTCTGGCGCGGCCCACGTCTGCTGGCCGCAGTACTGGCCGGTGTCGCCCTGGGTCTGGCCGGCACCCTGATCCAGCGTATGACCGGCAACCCCATGGCGAGCCCGGAAATGCTCGGCATCAGCGGTGGCGCCGCCGTGGTGATGGTCATTACGGTGCTTATCGGGGCCGATATTGGTCGTGCCGGCCAGATTGGCGCGGCCACCGCTGGCGCCGCCGGGGCACTGGCGCTGCTGTTGCTGCTGGCCCGCAAGCACCGTTTTGCCGGCAACCAGCTGTTGCTCGGCGGACTGGCGCTGTACGTGTTCATGGATGCCGGCCTGCGCCTCGTCATGGCGTCAGGCGGCACAGTAGCCTCCCGACTGCTTAACTGGATGTATGGCTCCACCTGGCTGATCTCGGAATCCGAGGCCCTGGGGCTGATGGCCCTGATCCTTCTGATCGCCACCCTGCTCGTTCTGATCATCCGGCCACTGACGTTGCTGCCCCTGGGAGAAACATCGGCCTCCGCACTCGGGCTGCCGGTTCCCAGGGCCCGACTTGCGCTGTTACTGCTGGCGGCGCTGCTGACCGGCGCGGCCACCGTGGTGATCGGTCCACTCAGCTTTGTGGGACTGATAGCGCCCCACCTGGCCCGTGTTCTCGGCCAGCAGACCGTGGGCCGCCAACTGCTGGTGGCGGCGCTGGCCGGAGGGTTGCTTCTCGGTGTCGCCGACTACGTGGCCCGAACCGTCATCTACCCGAACCAGTTGCCAGCGGGCCTGCTGGCGGCTCTGGTTGGCGGGCTCTATTTTCTCTGGGGGCTGAGCCGTCATGGCCGTGCCTGAACCGATCTCAGTGGACGGCCGCTGGTCGGAGCGCTACGAGGTGCTTCTGGCAGAATCAGGGCTGGACGCCCGGACCATTCTCGATGGTGCCCTTCAGCCGGCCCCGGGCGAACGCCGGGGCCTGTTTTCTCTGGCCCAGTGCCTGCAACAACCAGACATCCTCACCCGCCAGGTCATCCACGACTACCCGGAGAACAACGGTCGCCAGGCCCTGCGGGCCCACGCCTCGGTATTACAGCAGGATCTCGCCCTGAGCGTGATCGCGCCCCTTACCCTGAGATTGTTCCGGAACGGGGCCGCACCACTGCCAAACCCCGACCGAATTTTCCTGGCGCCGATCGATAGCGCCCACGAGAGTTCGACCGGGCGCTGGTTTCAGGTGCCGGGGGAGCCACTGGTCGATGAAGCAACCTTCATAAACTCTGTTGACAGGATGACCGCGGATTGGTATCCGGTCTTTCGACAAGACCTCGGCGTAAGTCCCGGCGCTTACTGGAGCAGTGTCGGGCTGGGGCTGGGGGCGCCTTTCTCAGCGGTGTGGAACCTGGCAGATCCGGAATCCCTGTGCGCACTGGCCCAGGCCTGGCTGACCATATTCCGGAACGATGCCAACCGTTTTATTGACTGGATCCCGGCCGTATTCGGCGATCAGCAAACAGCCATTCCCCAGCGTAAAGGCTGCTGCCTGAAGTACCTGCTACCGGGCGGGGGTTATTGCGGCACCTGCGGTATTTACCGCAAACAGCGACTTGGCGAACTCAGCCGCCAATCGTCGACGCAAGTACAGCACCGATAACCAGAACCCCGATCAACGCGCCGGCACTGGCAGCAAGTTTCAGTCCCTCGATAAGCTCCTGCTCTGGCACCATGCTGTTTTCTCCCTGACGTGGACAATGCCCATACACTAATAGAACTGATTCTCATTTGCAATGTAGAGTCAATGATCCAGGCTGACATCGCCCACCTATATACTCGGTGCAACTGACGAGCGGCAGAGCCGCCATCAGCTGCTATCCTCAGGTATCATTCCGGTGTCCGGTGACCCCAGAAACGGAGGTTCCCATGCGCGTTATCCCCAATCTACTGTTTACCAGCCTACTGGTTCTCGCCACCATGGCAGCCAGGGCAGACATGCAATTTTCGTCTGAAAAGGCCGATTTCAGGCTGGAGACTGTGGCCGACAACCTGGCGCACCCCTGGAGCCTCGCTTTTCTGCCGAACGGCGACAAGCTGGTGACTGAACGTGAGGGCCGATTGAGGCTTATTCGCAACGGTTCGCTGCTGGAAGCTCCGATTGAGGGCTTGCCGGAACTGGTGGTTGCCGGCCAGGGCGGGTTACTGGACGTGCTGCTCCATCCGCAATTCGAGCGCAACAGCACCCTGTTTCTCAGCTATGCCCACCGCACCCGGGAGGGCATGACCACCCGGGTTGCCCGGGCCAACCTTAACGGCAACCGGCTGAAGGATGTCGAGGTTATCTTCGAGGCTCTGCCGCGCTCCGGAACAAGCCGGCACTTCGCCGGGCGCATGGAATTCGACCGCGACGGCAACCTCTACGTGTCCGTGGGCGACCGGGGGGACATGGACCGCGCCCAGGACCTGAACGACGACGCCGGTGGTGTGCATCGCATCACCACCACCGGCGCGCCGGCCCCGGGCAATCCGTTTCTCGATAAGGCGGGTGCGCAGGATACCCTGTTCACCTACGGCAACCGCAATATCCAGGGCATGACCATCCACCCGGACACCGGCGCGATATGGACCCACGAGCACGGCCCCAGAGGTGGCGACGAGATCAACATCCTCAAGGCGGGCACCAACTACGGCTGGCCGGAAATTACCTACGGCATCGACTATTCCGGCCTGCCGATCACCGATGACACCGCCAGGCCCGGTATGGCCCAACCACTGCACTACTGGGACCCGTCGATTGCTCCCTCCGGCATGGCGTTCTACACCGGCGACCTGTTTCCAATGTGGCGCGGGGATCTGTTTGTCGGCGCTCTCAAGATGCGAAAGCTGGTGCGGTTGAGCATCCGGGACGGCCAGGTGGTCGAGGAAGAGGACATGCTGACCGACCTTGGCGAGCGGATACGGGATGTGCGCATGGGCCCGGAAGGCGCCCTGTGGCTGCTGACGGATTCTCCCCGGGGCAAGGTGTACCGGATGCTGCCGGCTCAGTGAGGGTCGTTGGTTCGCTCGGTTTTTTCGAACTGCGGCAGGTTGTCGGTGATCTCGAACCAGTCGGCTTTCGAACCGACATAGACGTGCTGTGCGGGGCCCCGTTCGAGTGGCTCATTAATGCAGCCGACCCGCAGCCGCAGAATGCCGGGAATGGCGTCGACCCGGCTGTACAGCTGGCTGCCACAGCGGCTGCAGAAACCGCGATATTTTCCGGGCCGCGATTCGAACTCCGATAGCCGATCTTCACCGGAAACAAAGCGGAACCGTACCTTCTGCACCGGGGCACTGGCAGAAAAGGCACTGCCATGGGCGCGCCGGCACTGACTGCAATGGCAGAGCGCCACCGGGCCCAGCGGACCGTCGTATTCGAAACGGATATCGCCACAGAGGCATTCGCCGGTATACATGGAAGCCCTCTCGTACTCGCGGTTGTGAAAGTCCGGCGCCGATGATACCGGCCGGGCACTTGAAGAACCAGAGCAGTGGCACCACTTTACACTCAGTCCACATGGCCGACTCGCCATTCTTTGCAAAGGAGGACACCATGTCATTCAGCGACCTTCCCAAAATAGGAATGGGCACGTTCCGCCTCAAGGGGAACGACGCCCGTGACGCGGTAAAAAGCGCCCTGTCTCTGGGTTATCGTCACATAGACACTGCCCAGATGTATGAAAACGAAGCGGAAGTGGGTGATGGCATCACCTCCAGCGGCATTCCCCGACGCGAGATTTTCCTCACCACCAAGATCTGGTTCGACCAGCTGCACGCCAGCGATCTGATAAACAGCCTGCACGACAGCCTGGCCAGACTGAAGACCGACCACGTGGATCTGGCACTTATCCACTGGCCCTCGCCGGGCGACGAAGTGCCCATGGCCGAATACCTCAATGCTCTTCGAGACGCCCGAAGGGAAGGCCTGACCGACCACATCGGCGTATCCAACTTCACCTGCGCCCAGATGGATCAGGCCCGGGAGATTCTGGGCGACACGCCTATCTTCACCAACCAGGTGGAAGTGCATCCGTTCCTGGCCAATCGCAAGGTGGTAGAGCATGCCCGCAAACTGGGCATCCAGGTGACCGGTTACATGCCGCTGGCCGTTGGCAAGGTGATGGAAGACGAAACCCTCCAGCGGATTGCCCGGGAGCGCAACGCCACACCGGCTCAGATTGCCATTGCCTGGGTGGTTTCCCGGGGTGTGGTGCCCATCCCCTCGTCAACCCGATCAGAGCACCAGAAAGCCAACCTGGATGCCCTGAAAATAAAACTGAGCGACGAGGAAATCGCGGCGATTGACGCCCTTGACCGCAATGACAGGATCGCTAACCCTGATTTTGCGCCGGCCTGGGACTGAGCCATAGACCCGCTGCCAGCAGCATCAGGGTTGCCGCTGGCAGCGCCAGTAGCCAGGGCATGGCGAGCGCCCAGAACATGGCGCCACTGGCCAGCGCCCAGACCAGGGGAATGATCAGGTACAGCCAGCGCCAGGCGCTGGCAAGCAGCGGGACTGCCAACGCACCCGCCGCGGCCGTTACCCAGGGCCCTACGCCGAAAACCGCGACCGACTGCCAGCTTCCTGACTCGCCAACCACCGGCCAGGGCAAAGCCAGTACCGCCAGGAACCAAAGTATGAACAATTGGGGCCGCGACACCGGTCGGGAAGGTAGCGCACTTCGCAAAACAGCTAACAGCAGAAAAGCGCCCTGCCCCACAAACGTCCACCCGAACCAGGTGGCTGGCCAGTTAATGGGGCCAAAATAGCCCACCAGAAAACTGAAGCCGCTGCTCATCCAGGCCAGCCCAATCAGGAAAAGACCCAGCTTCCGGCGACGTAAGTGATTGCTGACCACCAGAAACGGAATCAGCAGCGAGGCCGCCAGGCCCAGGAGCTGCCATGGCCAGAGATCGTCGTTGATACGGACAAACAGCCGCAGGAAAACCTGCGGCCCGAACATCACGAAATCCTGCAGGGAGTAACTGAGCCAGTCTGCGCCGCTCACAGCGACCTCACGTAATCCGCCATGCGCTGGCGCTGCCGGCTGTCGGGCAAAATACCGTAGAGAGCGCCCATATTCTCGCGCATGTGCTCCACCTGGCTGGTGGCGGGAATGGCGCAGGTGACCGCCGGATGCGCAATGGTGAACTTGAGGAAAAACTCCGCCCAGTTACGCGCACCAACTTCCTCTGCCCAATCCGGCAACGGCTCCGACTGAAACCGGCGAAACAGCGACCCGCCCTGGAAGGGCCGGTTCACAATCACCCCGATACCTCGCTCGGCGGCCAACGGCAGCAACCGCTCTTCGGCCTCACGGTCCAGCACGTTGTAGGTCAACTGCACGAAATCGAGCGGCTCACGCTCCATGATCTGCTCAAATTCCCGATGCCGCCGACCGTGGGAGGTAGTAATGCCGATGTAGCGTACCTCGCCCTCCGCCTTCATCTGCTTCAGGGTTTCCAGATGCCCTTGCCAGCCCAGAAGATTATGCACCTGCAACAGATCGAACCGATCGCCCCCCCAGCGCCGCTCCGACCGGGCGGCCTCCTCGCGGGTTTCCGATTCATCGCCGGTCCAGATCTTGGTGGCCGAAAACACGCGGTCATGGGCATCGAGGGCATCCAGCGCCTTACCCAGCACATCCGGAGAGCTGCCATACATGGGCGAGCTGTCCACCATGGTACCACCCAGCTCGAAAAAGGTTTTCAGAACCTCGGTACGCTGCGCAATCAACTGCTGATCACCGCCAACGTTGAAGGTGATCCAGGTGCCCATGCCAATGGCAGGAATGGTTTCGGAGGTGCCCGGAATCTGGCGGATGATGGGAGAGGGAGATGAAAGATTGGTAGTGTCGCTTGCCAACAGTCGAGGTGACGCCAATGTCAGACCCAGCAGCCCGGAACCAACAAGAAACCGTCTTCGAGAAAACCGACTTGCCATAGTTTCTCCCCCTTGTCAGAAGGTTCAGTGCGACTGGCATAAGGCCCGATTCGCGTGGACGGTGAATCCCTTTTCCAGACCGTGGAGGGCCATGGATGGCCCGACCGAGCCTACATGGACGTATTTACGGCGTGTCTGGAAAAGGGATTCACCGGCCGCGCGACTACTGCGGGGATGACAGTCTTACAAGGCACTCAGTTCCCGTACTCAGAATCCAGATACCTGAGAATCCGGGACGACTCAAACAGGCCCTGCCCGGTATTGGGATCCTCCAGATACGGCACCTGCACCCGCTGATGCTTCTGGAAGAACGCATCCCGTTTGCCGCCAGGAATCGGCTTATAAGGCCCCGGCTTGATGCGCTGTTTGGCCGGCCCGATCTCCGTCCAGTGCTCCTTGCCCAGATTGTGCAGGGTGCAGGGAATCTCCAGCTCACACAGCCGCTCCCGGACCAGACGGGAGAACGGACTGCCCTCGAAACTCCAAAGATGCAAGGGTTGCTCTGGCCGCTTGCCCGGACTCACCCGCAGGCCCCTCATGGCACTGGCCACCGACGCAAAGGACCCCAGAACCGGCTGCCAGACCCGGCGACGGTAGTAGGTCGGCACAGACCGCCCGGCGTATTGCCGGAACAAATACTCAATGATCTCCTCCGATTCATACATCACGGTGCCGGTATTCTGATCCGCCAACAACGGGAACTGCTGGCGACCACCCAGGGCCTCGGCCTGGGCCCGGAACACCGTGCCGCCTTTCGGGCAGGGTCGGATCTCCACATCCAGATTCAGGGCGGTAAGTGCCTCACGAACCCGGCGGCAGTACGGGCAACCCTCCATGTCGTAGAGCACGATCGGCTTGTCCGGCTGAGGCACCGGCCTGACCACCAGGCACCCACGCCACGCGGTGAGCGACGACGTGGCGACCGAGCCGAGAACCTGTACATTGTGAGAAAGCATGTTGGACATTGAACGACCTTCTGTTGGGGATTGGAATTGCGTCGAGTTCACGCAATCTGTCGGTTTTCCATGGGTTCGCGGGTGCCCATGATATGGTCAAACCAGGGCCGGGTGACACACCAGTTGGCATTCGGGTTCGGCCCCATGTGGTGATCGTAGTGCCAGGGCAGATGTTGCCTGGCCCACTCCGGATCCAGATGGGAGCGCTTGTGTACGCGGTAATAATTCCACGCGCTGTAATAGAGCGTGCCCACGAAAAATGGCGCTACGGGTAACAATGGCGTGACCGCCGCGGCACCGGCTACCAGCGCAGCGACTTCCTTGGTCTGCGCATTCCAGGCGATAGGGGCATCCCGGTAATCCTCATCCAGGAACCCGTTACGGCGCACGTTGCGATGGTGATCATGCCAGTGGAACGACCAGAAGCTCTCGCGGTTCCGTCCCCTATTGTGCAACACATGCTTGTGAAACACCCATTCCACCGCATTGGCGGTGAACAGGCCCAATGGTATTCCGATCATGGTGTCGTTCCTTTTTTGTTGTTGCGATTGCCGGTGACCCACTTGTAAGGAAACGCCGATTTGCTGTCAGAATCCATGACTCAAATGCCGGCAAATCGGGCAAAAATCCGCCCGCCAAAGTCATTGACATCCGAAACGTTACACTTTGTCCACCTAACCCCATGATTCCTAAGGGTGCTTACAGTGCGTCACAAAAATCCAATACAAACAACGACACTACTGCCATTTTTTAACGTCATGTAGAGGTTTTCTGCATAGTACAAACCGCCAGGATAGGCTATTGTTCAGGCATAACGATTTCATCGGATGGCCGCTATGATAATTCCGGGGTTGCGACACTCTGGCAGTGCAGGAAAACCAGCCAGCGAACGGGGACGCTTTGCGATTGCCCTGAGCGCCGCCGTCGCCATGCTGGTGCTGCCGTCGGCAGCGGCGGCCGACGAAGCCGAATCCGGCTACTCCGGCAAGAGCCTTTGGAGCAACCAGGTGCGGTCGTACGCTCTTGAGTCCCTACAGAGTGACGAAGCCATGAGCGTGGCGGCCATTCCCCTCAACGGTCCGGGCATCGAGCAGTACATCAATGCCGACGCGCTGATGAGCCCCGGCTCCATCATGAAACTCATCACCACCTATGCGGCCCTGGAAATCCTGGGCCCGAATCACCACTGGGACACCGATTTCCTGACCGACGGCGTGATGGTGGGCGACACACTTGAGGGCAACCTTTACGTGCGCTTCGGGGGCGATCCCAAGCTCACGATAGAACGGCTGTGGAGCACGCTCAGCGAATTGCGCAGCATGGGCATTACCCGTATCGAGGGCGACCTGGTACTGGACGGCAGCTACTTCGAAATTGATGGTGGCTTCCCGGAATTCGAGGACAACGGCGACAATCCCCACGCCCCCTTCCTGGTGGAGCCGTCAGCCTATCTGACCAACCTGAACCTCCTGCACTTCCAGGTTCGGGCCGACGAGCGTGGCACCCAGGCCTGGAGCACGCCAGCCCTGAACGACGTTGTGATCGACAACCGGGTAATTGCTACTGCGGAAGGCCCCTGCCCCGCTCGAAGGAGCTTCGAGTGGCAGCCAATCTTCCACGATGACAATCGGGTGACGGTGAGGGTGACCGGTGAACTGCCTCGCGGATGCCGATCGACCACATACCTGTCGCTGCTGCCCCAGGATCGATACAGCGCCTCGCTGATCCGCTCCGTGCTGGCCGATGTCGGCGTTACCCTCTCGGGCTCCCACGTGAACGCGGAGACACCGGAGGAGGCGCGACTGGTCATGAAAACCACGTCACCGGATCTGGTCACCATGGTGCGGGACATCAACAAATGGAGCAGCAACGTCATGGCCCGCCAACTCCTGCTCACCATAGGGGCGGAGAACCGGCAGGAAGACGAAGACGACGACCGGGTGGCCGGTATCCGGGTGATCTACGACTGGCTTGAAAAGAAAGGCATCGACACCGCAGGCATGGTTATCGACAACGGCGCCGGCCTCACCCGCCACGGCCGGATCACCGCGCGCCAGGGCGCCCGGATCCTCCAGCACGCCTGGAACAGCCCGTACTCAGCGGATCTGATGGCCTCAATGCCCATCATTGCCACCGACGGAACCATGGCCCGCCGCCTTCGCAACACCGGCATGGACGGCGAAGGACGCATCAAAACCGGCTACCTGGAGAATGTGCGCTCCATTGCCGGCTTTACCCGCGACGCCAACCACACCACCTGGGCGGTGGTAGGCATGGTCAACAACGACCCGGCCTGGAACGGCCAGGCCGTGCTGGACCGGGTTCTTTACTCCCTGCACTTCCGACCACCGACAGGCACTGCGATCTCGCGGGCCCCCGGCGGAGAGTCCAGTACATCCATTCAATAAAAAAGCCCCGGCACTTGCCGGGGCTTTCTGACTTGGCGCCACGGTATCAGAGCGTCGGCGTTCCACCGAAAAGAATCAAACCCGGTGCGTCGAGCGGACTGGTCGCCCCGGTTTTGCCGTCGCGTGCAATAACGGTGTAGACACCGCCTGCCGCGAGCGCGACACCATTCTGCTGAATCAGCGGGGTGCCACTGCCGGCGCTGGTCACCACAACGTTGTATGTGCCAGCTGCAACTGGAAGGTAATCGGTAGCTGATTCGAAAGCCACGTTCGTCAGGACTGGATCGGAATTGCCGATCAAGGTTTGTGACCCGGGCAGCACGTAGACATCAACGTTGCCCGCTTGAGTCGATCCATGAATGATGCGTACCGAAGCCTGGGTGGCGATACTGCGAACCGACTCAGCCTCGACCAGAGCAGAGACGCCCCCGGACAACTGGTCAACAGCAATGACCGTATAGCCCTGGCCGTTAGTAAGTTCCAGGTCAGCGTCAATCGCGACCGCCGAAGCGTTGGTTGAGTCAACTACCTGCACGTTACGTTGACCTGCAACAACTGAAGCCAGATCATTCAGACCAGTCCCGGGAGCAACGTCGCCGTATGTCAGGTCATCAAACGCAGTAGCCTGTCCGTCTACCAGAACATCTACATCCGGTGCACTGATAGATGCGTGAACTACTCGAACACCCGCACCCTGATCGGCATCGTAGAGTTCGGTGACGGTTTCGTCGTTGACCACAATCAGACTGATTGGGCTGGCATCACTGTTGGCCCCGGTATTATCTACCGCGCCAACCAAAAGATCGGCGCCGGCGGGCAACGGCACTGTGCCACTGTCAAACACAACTGTGTCAGTTCCTGCGGGAGTCACACGAATCTGGTAGTCACCTGCCGGCACTTCCAGCGGTCCCGCACTTTCTTTAAACGAGAAAGACACAGTCGGCTCGGCCGCGCTCAGATCAGCACCAGGTGCCGTTACGTAGACATCGACGGGGCCTGAGGCGGCAGTCTGTGCTTCCGGAGAGAGGTGTGCAACACGCAACCGAACCGAGGTCGCACTGTCACGCTCGCCGGTATCGGCCAGGATCAACGGCTCTATCGTGTCGTCGCCCACCTTGCCAACAGCAATCACATCGTAGCTGGTGCGGAATTTTAGCGACACGCCGTCAGCTTCAATGACCCGAGCCGTGCCCCCGTCAGGCAGTAATCCATCGACTGCGATGGACGCCACGCCGATTTTCGGCCGGAGGATATCCACTTCTTTGTAGTCGGCCCCCTCAGTGACGACTTCTCCGTTTACCAACACATTGACAGCAGGTGCGTCCGAGGAGGCATGGACGACGCGGACTTCGGTGGTAGGCGTGGAACCTGAACCGTCAAAACACCCAGCGAGCAGCACGCTGCCCGCGATAACCATTGGTAGAGCCAATCTTGTCTTCATTGTTTCCGATCCCCAATTGCAGCGGTTGAATCCAGGGTTTGGTTGGTTCGAACCTGCACAATTTCTTTCCATGAATCGTGCGCATCTGCAATTACGAGACGGCGAAACAATCGGATTTACAGTTTTTGACAATTCAGTTCACAGGTGTACGCTCTTTTTCAAAATGGCGAAGTGTCAGCGTTGTGAGCTTGCCAGCAAGCGGCGCAATGAAAGTGACCAGCGGAAACGCCACGGCCCAGGCCACAAGGAACGCGGCAATCCAGCGGGCGAGGAAGCCATCCTCCAGACCGGTGTTGATGAAGGTGATCACACCGGACATCAGGAGGGACATGATGCCGGACATGTAGAAACCGAAGACCAACGGGCGTATACGGGAAAAATTGATTCGGCTCATGGCGTCTCCTGGTCTTGAGGCAAGCTGCAGGCTGGATCTGGCGTTCGGTCTGTCACGTATATTGGCGTTGACAGGCCCTCAATGATAATGAGCTTGCGATCTTTTAGCGATACGCCTTTTTACCGAGCCAGGTGCGATATGGATTTCCACAATCATCAGCGAAGCCTTCACACCAGAATCTGTCTGCTGTTTAGTTTCGTGGCCGTTCTGACCACCGGGTGCAGTTCCACCAAGCTCGCCTATCGCTACGCGGACTGGGGCATTGTCTGGTGGGTGGAGGACTATATCTCCCTGACCGATCAGCAAAGGCAACGGTTGAACGCAGATCTGGAAAACCTCCGACAATGGCATTGCAGTGCCGAATTGCCACGTTACCAAGATTGGCTCGGCGAGCTGCAAACCGACGTAGCCGAGGGCGTTCCCAGCCGTTCTGCCGTTGTCCGCCATCAGGAGCGCCTGTTCGGGTTCGTCGCGCCCACGCTTGAACGCACCACGCCGGTTGCGGCCAACCTGCTGGAAAGCCTGAGCGATGAACAGGTTCGTGAACTGGCCAGAAATATGGAACGCGGCCAGCGGGAACGGGAGGAGGAATACCTTGCTGACACCCGCTCAGCCACGGCCGAGGCCAGGGCCGATCGAACCACCGAGCGGGTTGAACGCTGGCTGGGCACGCTGAATGCCGAGCAGCGGCAAATTGTCGAGGATTGGTCCGAGAACCGGGGCGCCCAGACCGAGATATGGCTTGAGGGACGGAGGAACTGGCAACAGGCGCTGCTGACTCTGCTCGAGGAACGGAATCAGCCGGATTTCCGCGAACGCCTGCGGCAGCTTATCGTGAATTCCGAACAGGCCAGAGGCCAGGCTTACCAGGCAATGATGGCGGAAAGCCGGGCGGCCATGGCCGGTTTGATCCACGACCTGATTCGTGCCGGCGACACCACCACGCTGGCCCACCTGCAGGACCGGGCCACGGAGTTGAAGAACGACTTCGCCGTACTGGAGTGCGAGCCGGCCTGATACGGAATGGGCCCGGCGCCGGCGGAAACCCACCGGGCCGGACCGGACCTGGTCAAACCGTCAGGTAGCCGCCGTCGGCGTTGATGCAGGCGCCGGTGGTATAACTGGAGGCATCGGATACCAGATACAGAACGGTTCCGGCCATTTCGCTCGGATCCGCCACCCGCTTCATGGGAATGTGGGCCATTGCCTGCTTTTTGATGGCGTCGTTGGTGGTCAGGGCACTGGCGAATTTGGTGTCAGTGAGGCCCGGCAACAGCGCATTTACCCGGATTTTCTGTTGGCCCAGTTCCATGGCGAAGGACTTGGTCATGGAAATCACCGCGGCCTTGGTGACCGAGTAAATGCCCTGGTAATGGCCAGGGTTCACGCCGTTCACCGACGCCACGTTGACGATCGAGCCACCACCGGCTTTCTTCATCATCTGGGCGCCCCGGGCGCACATGAAGAAGTAGCCACGGATGTTCACATCCACGGTCTTGTTGAACGCGCCCAGGTCGGTGTCTTCCACTGGCCCGAAGTAGGGGTTGGCGGCGGCGTTATTCACCAGGATGTCCAGCTTGCCGTGGGTCTGTTCAATGTGGGCCCAGATGCTGTCGATCTGATCCATTTCGCCGATGTGGCAGGCATAGGCTTCGGCGCTGCCTCCAGCATCACGGATGCTGCTGGCCACGGCTTCACAGCCGTCGATCTTGCGGCTGCTGACAATCACGTGGGCGCCGTATTCGGCCAGGGTGCGGGCGATGCTCTCGCCGATGCCACGGCTGGCACCGGTAATCAGGGCAACCTTGCCGGTCAGATCAAACAGGTTCTTGCTGCTCATTCGTTCACCTCAATTCACTATCGGAATGTCACCAGGGCGGGGTCTTCCGCTTCCAGGTGGCTGTAATTGTTGAAAACGGCCAGGTTGCGCCGGGAGCCCGAGTAAAGCACCCGAGACACGCTGGTGTTGGCAATGACTTCATTCAGGGCCAGGGCCTTGCTGTCGGTGAGCCCGAGGAGGGACTGGGCGATCACCGAAATCGGCCCACCGGACGTGGCCACCAGTACATCGCCGCCGTCGGCGTACTCGATCATCTCGCCAAAGGCGGCCAGCACCCGGGCTTTGAACTCGGGCCAGCTTTCGTCATAGTCGTGGTCGTACTCGCCGGAAGCCCAGCGCTGGACGGCATGCACAAAGGCCTCCTGAAAAGCCCTGGCCGGCTTCGGAAATGCCTGAAGGTCCCGCGCCATCACTGCGCGATCACTCCACTCGGGCCGATACCTTTCCACTACGGCTGTGTGGTCGAACTCGTTGAAGCCCGGCGCCACCTGCATATCCGGCAGGGCACTGCCGTAGCCGGTGGCAATGGCCTCCACGGTTTCCCGGTGCCGCTCCAGATCACCACCGAACACCGCCGCTGGCTGCACCTTGCCGGCTAGCCAGCGGCCCAGCACCCGACCCTGCTCCCAGCCCCTGGGCGAAAGCTGATCGTAGTTCTCCTTGCCAAAACTGGCCTGGCCATGGCGCACGAGGTAGATCGTGGCCATTACAGGCTGCTCTCTGCGATCAGGCGCTGGCAGCGCTTTTCCAGGTAATTGGCGGCGTGGCCAAAGGCTGCGAAGCGCTTGTCTTTGGTCTGGCCATGGTAATAGCGGTAGTAGATCTGCTGGATAATCACCGCCAGCCGGAACAGACCGTAGATCTCGTAGAAATCGAAATTATCAGCCCGGAAGCCGGACTGCTCCATGTAGTACTCCACCACCTCCTTGCGGGTGAGCATGCCCGGACGGTGCGTGGGCTGCCTGCGCAGCATCTGAAACGGGCCCTCGTCGTCCGCCTCGATCCAGTAGGCCAGGCTGTTGCCCAGATCCATCAGCGGGTCGCCGATGGTGGCCATTTCCCAGTCCAGTACGCCCACCACCTCGAACGGGTTGTCCGGGTTGAGCACCACGTTGTCGAAGCGGAAATCGTTGTGGATCACCACCTGTGCGATGTCAGTCGGCATCTTGTCGTTGAGCCACGCCATCACCTGCTCGAAGTCGCCGACGTCATCGGTGCGGGCCTTGCGGAAGCGATCACTCCAGCCGCCGATCTGGCGCTGCACGTAACCCTCGCCCTTGCCCAGCTTGTCCAGGCCGGCCGCCCTCGCATCCACCCGGTGCAGGTCCACCAGCTTGTCGATCACGTTCAGGCACAGCTTGCGGGTGTCGGCCTCGCTCAGCTCAAACCCTTTGGGGAAATCCTGGCGCAGGATAATGCCCTTCAGCCGCTCCATCACATAGAAATCACAGCCGAGCACGTCGTGATCGTCACAGATGGCGATGATATCGGGCACGTAGGGATAGACCGGCTTCAGGGCCTGCATCACCCGTGCCTCGCGCAGCATGTCGTGGGCCGACTTGGCAATCTTGCCAAAAGGCGGCCGGCGCAGGACAAAAGAACGGTCGCCGTAATCCACCTGATAGGTCAGGTTGGAAGCACCGCCGGGATACTGGCGGATCTCCGGCTCCCCCTGCAAATCCGGAATGGCCTGCTTCATGAAGCGGTCTACCGCGCTGGTGTCCAGTTCCTCGCCCTCGCGGATGTCCACGGCCTGGTCGATCTGGGTCATTCAGGACTCTCCTCTTGAATCGTCGATCTCAGACAGCCGCCCTCAGGCCTTGCTGCCGCCCATCTTGCTCATCCAGCGCTTGCTCTCCTGGTGCATCAGCCAGTCGAACGCCCAGGGAGCGTGGCGCTTGAGCATCCACATGCGGCGCTCCTTGGCGTGCGGCAATACCCAGAAGCTCTTGTCCTTCACCGACCGGAACACATCTTCGGCCACGTCTTCTGCGGTTACCGACGACCGCTTCATGAGCTTGTTTACGTTCTGCTGGATGCCGGGAATGTCCGAGCGCATGCTGCTGGTCAGGTTGGTCTGGAAAAACGCCGGGCACACGCAGCTCACGTGAATACCGGCATCCCGCAGCTCCTGGCTCAGGGTCTCGGACAGGGCAATCACCCCGGCCTTGGTGACATTGTAGCTATCCATCAACGGCGCCAGCATCAGCCCGGCCATGGACGCCACGTTCACAAACGCCCCGGAGCCCTGCTGCTTGAACTGCGGCGTAAACGCCTTACAGCCGCGCACCACACCCAGCACGTTGATATCGAGAATCCACTCCCAGTCGGCCATGGTGGTGTCTTCAATGGAACCGGCGGAAGCCACACCTGCGTTGTTCACCACCACGTCGACACCGCCCCATTTCTTGACCAGGTCATCGCGGACTTTCTCGAAGTCAGTCAGGCGCCGCACGTCGCACTCCATGTAGTAGCCCTCGCCGCCGGCGGCGTTGATTTCCCGCTCAACCGCGACGCCCTGCTCCGGATTGATGTCGCCGATGCAGACCCTGGCGCCTTCTTTGGCATACCGCAGTGCAATCGCCCGACCAAGACCACTGGCCCCGCCGGTTATGAATACTCGCTGTGTCATGTGTGGTTCTCTCCGTTCAAGTTCGCGCTCTGTTTTTGTCACGTTCGGGGGAAGAGCTGCTACCGGTTAGCGCTCTCCAAAACACGCTGTGAATACATCCATGTACGCTCTGCTCCGCCATCCATGGCTCCGCAAGGTTTTGGAGAGCGCTAACCGGCATCAGCTCCCAAGCCTTGGTGTAATCTGTTCTGGATCCAATCCGATTGTTCGGATGAGCGGGCGGGGCTGGGCGTATGAAAATGTGCGGAGCCAAGGGAGGCGGAGCCCA
>NZ_JBHIXV010000019.1:0-73177 GCF_041984545.1 Marinobacter sp.
CGTATGCCCGGTGGTGTGAGAGGACGGGGGAGGTAACTCCCCCTCCTACTCGATGTCTGATAAAAAATCAGCCAACAAAAAAGGGGCGACCACTCGGCGACCGCCCCTTCCTGACGCCTTAGAATCGCTACTTACTGATCCGGCACTGCAATCGAGAGATCAAACCCGCCACCTGGCCGCGGGGTAAGTGTAATCGGCCCCTCGTTGATCGCCTCGGGAATCTGAATCTGATCGATGCCCGGCGGGTTGCCGATGCTGAAATTCAGGTTCTGCCCGTCAAAGCCAATGCCCAGCTGGTCATTCAGGAAGGTCTGGGTGAACGGCTCCTCCGGAATCTGGGCCTGCTGGCCAAAAATCAGAGGCGGAATGGTCGGCGTAAATTCTGCCGGAGGCTGGGCTCGGGCCAGCTCTTCCTGGGGAAGCAGCAGGGCGCGGCGAAGGAATTCGTCTTCGGCGTTTTCCAGGGCGTCGGATTTACCTTCTTCTATGTAACGCTGGAGCGCTTCGCGGTAGGCTTCCTCTTCGGCTTCGGTAAGCACGGGCTCGCCCGGGGATATGGTCAGGGCGCGGATGATGCGCTGGCGGTCGGCCTCGGGTTTCCGTTTTTCTTTAGGCACCACGATAACCGCAGAGTCCTTGACGTAAGTCTCCACCATTTCGTCCGACGTGAGCGCCTGAACGCCGCCCACGGCTGGCAGAGACAAGGTCATGCCGCTGATGGCTGTTATGCTACCCACGGCCGTGGCAAGCAGATTGTGGCGTTTCATGGTTTGGCCCTCGTGGTTGGACTATCGCCCTCTATAATCGAGTATTCGGTTTGTAGGACAGGAATTCAAGCTGGAAACCCCGTTTGTGTGATCAGAATCTTTGATTCAGGGGTATCTTTTAAGGGATGCCGGAAACTTTTCCCGGCAGTGGCGGCCTCAGGGACACTATGAACAACCTTTTCAGACAACGTTGGCAACGCTGGATAAACCGTCGCATTCCACGCTCGGATCTGCAGACGTTCAGTCAAAAGACCATTTTTATCCTGCCCACGGGCGCTGGGGTGGTGTTCGGTCTGTTACTGGTGATCATGCTGCTCACGGGCATCAATTACCAGAACAGTCTCATTTATCTCACCACGTTCCTGCTGGGCGCTGTTTTCGTGGGTGCGATGCATCAGACCCACCGAAATCTCTCTGGCCTGGAACTGAGCTTGATTCAGCCTGGAGAAGGGTTTGCAGGCGATGACATCCCTTTTCGTCTCAGGCTCAAGGCGGGCCGTGACGATGCGGTCGCTGTGGTTATCTCCTGCGACGACTCCCGGCACACGCCGATCCACGTGCGCTCCGGCCAGGCTGAAGATCTGGTCTTGCCGGTGCACTCGGCGCATCGGGGTTACTTGCGTCCCGACCGCATTCGGGTAGAAACCCGATTTCCCTTTGGCCTGTTAAAAGCCTGGTCCTGGCTTCGGCCGGTCTCCGCGGGTGTTGTGTTTCCGAGGCCCATTGCCGCGCCGGACAGCCTGAGCCTGGTGGATGACGGCGAGGAGTCTGAACAGGCCCGGTCTGTCGAGGGCAATGATCACGCCGATATCCGGCCCTGGCGGGAGGGCGACCTGAGCCAGCGGGTGCAGTGGAAGCGGTTCGCCCGGACCGGTCAGATGGTGGTAGCGGACTGGGAGGGCGAGCAGGGCAGTCCGCACTGGCTGGATTTCAATGCTTACCCGGGGGTCGATCATGAGTTGCGCTTGAGTTACCTCGCCTTTCTGGCCACGGAACGTGGTAAAAGCGGGGCCCGATTCGGGCTCAGCCTGCCCGGGCAGATGATCGAGCCGGACTCGGGCTCAGCCCACGTAGCCCGATGCCTCCGGGTGTTGGCCACCTGGGGGGAGGAGCGTCCCCGCGATGCCACGGTGGAAGCCCATGGCACCCGCCGGAAACGATCCCTTGGATCATCGGCATCCATGACGGAGGGGCAGGTTTGAGACTGTTGTCAGGGTTACGATCGGCTCCCGAGCCGGAGGATTCCAGGGTGCTGCCGTCCCGGGCATTGCTCTGGTTGATTGGAAGTTTTGTGCTTCTGTTATTGCCACAGTGGGACCGGTTGCCCCTCTGGCTGATGGCGGCCTGCGCGGTATTGGCGGCCTGGCGCTGGCTGGCGCAGACCGGACGGGTGAGGTTGCCGGGGCGATGGCTGCGCACGGCCATCATGCTGGTGCTGGTGGGTGTCTACCTCGCCACGGTCCAGGGCCGATTTACCGTGGACACAGCGGCTTCGTTTTTTGTGCTGGCGGTGGGCCTGAAGTGGCTCGAAACCCGCTCCCTGCGGGATTTCTATGTGCTTTTCTTCATCCTGGTCTACCTGGCCACAGTGAATTTTCTGTTCCACCAGGAAATTCTCTGGGCGCTACTGAATTTCACCGGTATTGCCTTTCTGCTGGTGGGTCTGCAGGTACTCAATGCCCCGGATCTGCCCGCCGGTATGACCTCGGGCTGGCGCCGGCTCGGCATGCTGTTCCTGAAGACGCTCCCGGTTGTTGTGCTGTTGTTCGTGTTCTTCCCCAGGATGGCTCCGCTGTGGAGTGTGCCACTGGTATCCGGCGAGGCGCGCACCGGTATCAGCGATTCCATGCGGCCCGGGGACATATCCAATCTGGCCCAGAGCAGCGAGCGTGCCTTCCGTGTGACCTTCGGCGGTGAGATTCCGCCACACCGTGACCGCTACTGGCGGGGGCTTATTCTCGACTACCTCGATGGAGAAACCTGGCGGCAAGGCCAGAGAGAACCTTTCCGGCCTCTTGGTCGGGTTGCGGTGGACGGTGGCGTCGGAGAACTCAAGGCTAGCGAATACGATGTGCTGCTGGAGCCAACGGACCAGCGCTGGGCGTTTGCGCTGGAAGGTTCCGAGGCGGTGTCCGACAACGTCTACGAAGCCAGTGCCGATCTGTTTCGCTTCCCCCGGCCTGCAGACAGCCCGGTGCGCTACCGTTTGGCCCTGCAGTCGGAGCCGGACGAAGCCACGGAGCTGGGTGCCACGGAACGCCGGCGCTATCTGCAGCTGCCGCCCGATGGCAATCCCCGGGCCAGGGCGCTGGCAGCAGACCTGCGTCGGGAGATGGCGGACGAAGACATTGTGGTGAATCTGCTGGAGCGGTTCCGACAGCAGCCCTATTTCTACACGTTGCGGCCACCGGCGATGCCGGAAAACGGGATTGATGCGCTCCTGTTTGATGTGAGGCGTGGATTCTGTGCCCACTACGCTGGTGCAACAACCTTCGTGCTTCGGGCCGCCGGCATTCCCGCACGAATCGTGGTTGGCTACCAGGGAGGCGAAGCCGGTGCCGGGGGCGAGTACCTCATTGTTCGCCAATATGATGCCCATGCCTGGGTGGAGGCGTTTATTGCCGGCAGGGGGTGGGTCCGGATCGACCCGACCGCCGCCATTGCACCGAATCGTATCGAATCGGGCCTGCGGGACGCCGTGGCGGAAGAGGGATCCTTCCTGGAGAATAATTGGACCTCGCCCCAGCGTTATGCCGATGTGGCGCTGGTGCAGTGGGCCAGCCTGCAGCTGGACCGCATCAATTATCAGTGGCAGCGCTGGGTCGTGGGCTACCAGGGCCAGAGCCAGATGGATCTGATGTCGCGGCTTCCTGGCGGTTTTGGCATCCGGGAACTCGGGTATCTGACCGCCGGCATCGTGGGCGCGGGGCTGCTGGTGGCCGGGTTGGTCTCCGCGCTGCAGTTGCGTAGGGGCGAGCGCCGTGATGCGTTCCGGAGGATGGTCGACAACTGGCACCAGCTCTGTAAACGCGTTGGCGTTCCGGTCCGGCACGGCGAAACGCCTTCCGGGCTGGCGGCGCGACTGGCGAGGGCCGAGCCGGCTGCGGCCGACTCGGCCAGGCTTTTTGCCCGAATGGTAAACAGCCATTACTATAGCGCGGACAGGGACCTGGCTGACGGCCAGGAGCTGAAGCGCATGCGCCGTTTACTGGCGACCATGAAGCGTCAGTTACGCCGCCGTGGCGCCCGAAAGAAACCGACAGGTCGTGGTCGCGGTTTGTCTTCGACTCACCAGCAACAACTTCGCGGAAATAGTCAGTGACCGACATTGTTCAAGACATGCCCTGGCTGGCCAGAGCCTGGCAAACCGTGCAGAACCGGGTTGCCGAAGACCGGCTGCCCCATGCGCTGATCGTTTCCGGCGAGCGCGGCATCGGCAAGCGGGCCTGGGCTGATGCCGTTGCTGGATTGCTGGTGTGCGAGCGCCCCTCAGGACAGGAAAGCGGGAATCTCGTGGCCTGTGGCCGGTGCAAACAATGTGAGCTGTACGGCGCAGCCAGCCATCCCGACGTACGGGTCTATGGGCCGGAAAAGTCCCGCATGGTCAAAGTGGACCAGGTGAGGGCGTTGTCGGCGTTCGCCGTGGCTTCTCCCCAGGTGGGACACCACAAGGTCGCCATAATCGACCGGGGCGATCAGTTGAACATCAATGCCGCCAACGCCCTGCTCAAGACCCTTGAGGAGCCGCAGCCTGACGTTACCCTGATTCTTCTGCAGGAGAGCGGTCGACCATTGCTGCCGACTATTCGCTCAAGGTGCCAGACACTCACGATACCGGTGCCTGGCAACGCGGAGGCCAACCAGTGGCTGGTCAACCAGGTCGGGCAGATGCCTGAGGGCGAGCGGCCCGCCGCTGACGCCCTTGCCAAGGCGCTGATGCTGGCCGGTAATGCTCCGAGACTGGCCCTCGAGTATGCGACTGGCGATTTTATCGGCCTCAGGGACGAGGCGCTGGAACGCTTCAAGGAATTCATGAAATCCCGCATTCCGCTCGGGGAAGCCGCCCGGGCGTTCAAGGCCATGGGGCTTGAGGATACGCTCTGGTTGTTCGAAACCTGGGCTGCAGACCTTGCCCGCATGATTGCCGGGGGTACTGCGAAGGATACGGATTCCGCTGATATGATTGGTTTTCTGTCCAGGACAACGCCCGCCTGGCGAGCCCACGAGCTGCTGGAGATGGTGCGGGACGCCAGGGCTGCCGGTGTCTACAACGCCAGCCCGGAGCTAGAGGCAAGCCGGCTATTGATGGCCTGGCAGGCCCTGATGCCGGCAAAGCGGTCGGCGTAGACGCTGCCCGGCAACGCACAGGGTTGCGCCTTTGTACGCAACAGCTGCTATGATTGCCTGATGAAAGGGATGTTCAGGATCCCTTCCAACCTAATGATAATTCCGGAGAAAGGTGTCAGATATGGGGCCCGGTTTTGGCGCGCGCAGTGGCATTCTCACCCTGACCATCAAGGATAAGGCGGTACTGTACGCTGCCTATATGCCGTACATCCGTCAGGGCGGCCTGTTTATTCCCACCCAGAAGCAGTATCAGCTGGGCGACGAGGTGTTCCTGTTGCTCAACCTGATGGATGAGCCGGAAAAAATTCCGGTGGCCGGCAAGGTGATCTGGATTACGCCCAAGGGCGCGCAGGGCAATCGTGCGGCTGGCATCGGCGTGCAGTTCAATGGCGACGACGAAACGGCCCGGACCAAAATTGAATCCTACCTGGCAGGCTCGCTGAGCTCTGATCGCCCGACACACACCATGTGAGGGAGCCGCCGATGAGTGACACGGCAACACCGCTTTCTACGGTTGCCAGCGAGGGCGCTTCCGGATTGGCCGATGAGGGGTCGCCAGTTTGCCGTGAGGCTGAGTGGAAACTCAGGTATATCACCCTGGCCGGTCTGAGTTGGCCCTGTGAACCGGGTGTTCACGACAACACACCAACGCTCCTTGTCCATGGCTGGCTCGATAACAGCCTGAGTTTTGCCAGGCTGGCGCCGGACGTGGCGCGAATCGGGCCGGTTCATGCCATCGATCTCGCCGGCCACGGGCACTCCGGCCACCGCCCGGACGGGCAAAGTTATCTGCTGATGGATTATGTCGCCGATCTGGCGGAGCTGGTTGAACGCTATTTCCAGGAAACCGAGGATGGCTGTGTCAACCTTGTGGGCCATTCCCTCGGTGGTATCGTGTGCGCCCTGTACGCGGCCACATTCCCGGAGCGCGCCCGTCGACTGGTGATGATTGACAGCCTCGGCGCCATCAGCCGGCCGGCCTCGGAAACCGTTCCGCAGCTGCGCAAGGCCATCAAGAAGCGCATTTCCGGCTCCGGGCAGCCGCCTGTCTATCCGGATATGGCCGCTGCAGCAAGGGCCCGCGAGGGTGGATTGAGCCCCCTGAGTCCTGAGGCCGCATTGACCCTGAGTCCCCGCAACCTGACATCTGTCGAAGGGGGTTACGTTTGGCGGACCGATCCGCGCCTGCGCCACCCCTCGCCACTGATGATGACCGAGGAGCAGGTGTTGGCCACCCTGGAGGCCATTGAGACACCGACGCTGTTTATCAGGGCCGATGCCGGACTTCTTTCGTACAGAAAAGACCTGGATGCCCGGGCCCATGCGATTGCACGGCTTCAGACCGCTCGGGTACGCGGCGGCCATCACTGTCATCTGGACGGAGACACCGCTCCGGTTGCTGATGCCGTCGTCCATTTTCTTGAAGGTGAGTCATCCTTTGATTAAAACGCTTTACGCCCGCCTCGTTCTCGCTCTTGTCCCATTGGCGATGCCGTCCCTGGTTTCCGCCTCGCTCGCGGATTTTCCAGTCCCGTTCGCCCAATCCACGCTGGAAAACACCGTGGAGATTCAGTCCACCGGGCACCTTGTCCTGTTCAGCCCGGTGAGGGAAGTGAACGATGAGATTCGCTCCGAAAGCCTTGCCCGGTTGCCGGTTGAGGGGGAGGGGCGTCTCTATCAGCTGTCGCGGGACGCCAGCCGGGAAAGCGCACGGGATCACTACCAGCGGGTACTGAACGAGCGCAATGCCCAGGTTCTGTTTGACTGCGCGGGCATCCGCTGTGGTCGCAGCAACGTCTGGGCCAATCAGATTTTTGGCCAGCGCACGCTGCTTGGTCGGGACGATACCCAGGACTATCTGGTAGCCGGTTCTATCGCGGAGGATGGCGCCCGGTGGTTGACCCTGGTGTACACGGTTACCCGCGGCAACCTTCGTGAGTATGTGTGGGTGGAGCACCTTCGGGTCGGAGCGGGTGCGACGATTCCCGGCCTGGGAACGGTGGATGAACGGGTCAAAGGCCCTATCATTGTGCCCTGGCGAGGCGGCGTCACCTACCGTTTTGACTGGCGCGGATCTGATCGGCGCCGGTTGTCGGATCTGGCCTCCCAGGAAGGAGCAGTGGTTGTCCTGGTAGGCTATTCTGAACTTGAAACCGACGAATCCTTTAGCGAAGCGCGGGAGCGCGCCCGAATGGCCGCCGAATCCCTGTCGGAGGTGCTGACCAAGACCGGCGTGCCCCGGAACCAGCAGACCATCATCGTGCCGGGGCCGGCGGGGGTATTCAAGGACCCGGATCGCCAGGGCAACCGGGTGGAATTAATTGTCGTATCGGGGTGAAGGTAATGGGTAGATCACAGGACGACGACCCGCAGAAAAGTGACTTGGCCCAGGACGACGAGCCCAGAGATCACGCGTCGACGGTGCTCAAAAGTTCGGATATCTCTGCGAGTCAGGCGCCGGCGAGTTCCGAACAGGGCGCTGTTTCGGGGAAGCGCCGGAAAACCGTTGCGCTCACCCTTGGTAGTGGCGGGGCCAGGGGCTATGCCCATATCGGCGCCATCGAGATTCTGGTCGAGCGGGGCTACGACATCGTGGCCATTTCCGGGTGCTCCATGGGGGCACTCATCGGCGGAATGTTCGGTGCTGGCAAGATGCAGGACTACAAGGACTGGGTGACCGGGCTGGGCCAGTTCGACGTACTGAAACTCCTCGATGTGACCTTTAATTCGGTGGGCGCCATACGTGGCGAGAAGATTTTCTCCGTGGTGCGCGAAATGCTGGGTGACACCCGCATCGAGAACCTGCCCATCGCCTACACAGCGGTGGCCACCGATCTTCTGGCGCACAAGGAAATCTGGTTTCAGGAGGGGCCGCTGGACCAGGCCATTCGGGCCTCGGTGGCCATACCGAGTGTGGTTACGCCACTGGTTCTCAACGGACGTGTGCTGGTGGATGGCGCCTTGCTCAATCCCTTGCCGATTATTCCGACCATTTCATCGCACGCGGACCTGATTGTTGCCGTCAACCTCAGCGGCGAGGATGACCGCCGCCGTCGAATCCCGGACGCGGCCTTCAGCAGTAACGATGACGAAGGCGGTGATATGGATGAATGGGTGGATGCCATTCGTGAGAAGGCTTCTCGTTGGTTTGACTGGGACACATTGAAATCCCTCGGTGCGCGCAAGGCCGGCAACGATGACAGCCCGGAAGAGAAGCTCAGCCGGGAGGTCAGTAAAAAAGAACAGCAAAAGCACGTTGAGCGAAAGTCGTTGGACCCGAAAACCCAGGAAGAGCACGAGACCATTGACTGGGACAAGCTGGGTATCGGCAAGTTTGACGTCATGAACCTGACCATCGAGACCATGCAAAGCGCGCTGGTTCAGTACAAGATTGCCGGTTATCCGCCGGATCTCCTGGTGAATATTCCCAAGAACGCCTGTCGAAGCTACGACTACCACAAGGCACCGGAGTTGATTCAGCTCGGCCGGGAGCGCATGGCTGTTGCACTGGACCGGTTCGAAGAGAGTCGCAACAGTTCCGGGCCACTGGCGATCTGACAAACTTGCTCATCGGGTGGGTCTCAAGGCTGCAGTGTCGCCCCCAAACAGCGTATAATCCGGCGCTGACACGCTCACGGACAGGACAGACTTTGTGACCAGCCCCATCGACGACCTTCACAGCGTTCGGGATTACCTTCGCTACGCGTCTTCCCGCTTCGCCGCCTCGCCGCTGTTCTTTGGCCACGGCACCGACAACGTCTGGGATGAGGCGGTTCAACTGGTAATGCGCAGCCTGCATCTGCCGCTTGAGAACAATACCGTTTTTCTGGATGCCAGGCTGA
This sequence comes from Marinobacter sp., assembly GCF_041984545.1. Taxonomy (GTDB): domain Bacteria; phylum Pseudomonadota; class Gammaproteobacteria; order Pseudomonadales; family Oleiphilaceae; genus Marinobacter. The sequence goes on from NZ_JBHIXV010000019.1 coordinate 8,957, forward strand.
CCTGCGAAGAGCGGAATACCATCCTTGAGCGCATTGATCGTCGCGTGAATGAACGGGTTCCCCTGGCGTATCTGCTGGGTGAGGCCTGGTTCATGGGCATGCCTTTCCATGTGGACGAACGTGTCCTGGTACCGCGTTCACCCATTGGTGAGCTGATCGAGAATGGGTTCCAGCCCTGGCTGGGTGACCGGCCTGTTGAGCGGATTCTGGATTTGTGTACCGGGAGCGGCTGCATCGGAATCGGGGCGGCGTCGGTGTTTGTTGATGCCGAAGTGGTGCTCTCGGATATTTCAGCGGATGCGCTGGAGGTGGCGGAATCGAATATTGACCTTCACGGTCTGCGTGGCCGGGTGAGTACCGTCCAATCCGACGTGTTCGAGAAGGTTGAGGGACGTTTCGATGTCATCGTCAGTAACCCGCCGTATGTGGATGCTGAAGACCTGGCGGATATGCCTGACGAATACAGGCACGAACCGGAACTGGGCCTCGCAGCCGGGCAGGATGGTCTGGACATTGCGCACCGAATTATTGCCGAAGCGGCTGACCATCTGACCCCTGGCGGTTTGCTGGTAGTGGAGGTCGGCAATAGCTGCGCGGCGCTTGATGACGCCTACCCGGATCTGCCGCTGACCTGGCTGGAGTTCGAGAACGGCGGCGATGGTGTTTTCGTGATTGGCGAAGCCGAGCTGCGGCAGTGGTTGGCTTCACGTTAATCCTGTTTCTTACAATTGTTTAACAAGATACTGAATTATGTCGGGAAATTCCTTCGGAAAACTGTTTACCGTAACCACCTTTGGTGAGAGCCACGGCGCCGCGTTGGGCTGTATCATCGACGGCTGTCCTCCGGGGCTTGAGCTCTCGGAAGCCGACATGCAGCGCGACCTTGATCGCCGAAAGCCCGGTACTTCGCGGCACACAACCCAGCGTCGCGAGGCGGACGAGGTGCGCATTCTCTCCGGGGTATTCGAAGGCAAGACGACCGGGACACCGATTGGTCTGATCATCGAGAATACCGACCAGCGTTCCAAGGACTACTCCAAGATTGCCGAGCAGTTCCGCCCCGCTCACGCCGATTACACCTACATGCACAAGTACGGCGTGCGGGACTACCGTGGCGGTGGCCGTTCGTCTGCGCGCGAAACCGCCATGCGGGTAGCGGCAGGGGCGGTGGCGAGGAAGTTCCTTGAGCAGCGCCTCGGCATCCGCATTCGGGGCTATCTGTCACAATTGGGGCCGATCCGGGCGGAGAAGCTGGACTGGGACCAGGTGCACCAGAACCCGTTCTTCTGCCCGGACGCCGACAAGGTGCCGGAGATGGAAGCCTACATGGATGCCCTCCGAAAGGAAGGCGATTCCATCGGTGCTCGCATCAATGTGGTGGCAGACGGTGTGCCACCGGGGCTTGGCGAGCCGATTTTTGATCGCCTGGATGCGGATCTTGCCCATGCGCTGATGAGCATCAATGCGGTGAAGGGCGTGGAGATTGGCGCCGGGTTTGACTGCGTAGAGCAGAAGGGCACTGAGCACCGTGACGAGATGACGCCGGAGGGCTTTCTGTCCAACAACGCCGGTGGTGTGCTGGGCGGAATTTCCTCGGGGCAGCCGATTGTGGCGAGCATTGCCCTGAAGCCGACTTCCAGCCTGCGGCTTCCCGGGCGCAGCATCGATGTGAACGGCGATCCCTGCGAGGTGATCACGACCGGTCGCCATGACCCGTGCGTTGGGATTCGCGCTACGCCGATCGCCGAGGCCATGATGGCCATCGTGTTGATGGATCATTACCTGCGGCATCGGGGCCAGAATGCGGATGTTTCGGTTTCTACGCCGGTGATTGGGCAGCTTTGACCGCTGGATTTGGAGAAGCGGCTTCGGTGGGATTGATTGCCCAAAAAACGCCCGTGAATACGTCCATGTAGGGCTTGGTCGCGCCATCCTTGGCGCTCCACATTTTTGGGCAATCGATCCCACCAAAGCCACCGGGCATCCGGGGTAGGCTGACAGGGGTTTCGCTATTTACTTTCGACTCTCTAACCTCTATTTCTGGTTCTTCGCTCTACTTGGCGGGCTCCTCCCATATTGGTCTCTCTATCTTGAGGGCCAGGGTTTTTCCTATCTCCAGATCGCCACGCTCATGGCGACCATCCAGCTCACCAAGATCGTTGCGCCCAGTGTCTGGGGTTGGCTCGGGGACAGAACCGGGCAGCGGGTGCGGCTGGTGCGATTTGGCGCCATTACCGGGTCGCTGTTTTTTGCCGGGGTGTTTCTGGAGCCGGGTTTCTACGGTTTGTTGCTGGTTATGCTGGCGTTCACGTTTTTCTGGAACGCCATCCTGCCCCTTTATGAAGTGATTACGCTTCGAACTTTGGGCACCCAGAAAGAGAAGTATGGCCGCGTGCGGCTCTGGGGCTCGGTGGGCTTTATTGGCGCGGTGGCTCTGGTGGGTGGCCTGTTGGAGTTGATGCCTATTCAGTCGCTGCCGTGGTTGCTGCTCCCGGTGTTTGCCGGCATTGCGGTATCGGCGTTTCTGGTTCCTTCGGAGCGGGGAGAGCGCAAGCCGCCCGCGCCGAAAGGCAGCCTGAAAGCCATCGTGACCCACCCGGCGGTGGTGACATTCTTCCTGATGAACTTCCTTCTTCAGGTCTCGCACGGTGCCTACTACACCTTCTTCAGTATCCATCTGGCACAGCACGGCTATGGCAAGTTGTCCATTGGTCTGCTCTGGTCCCTGGGGGTGTTTGCTGAAATTGCATTGTTCCTGGTGATGCACCGACTGACCCGGAACTTTACCGTTCGGCAGATCGCCATCGGGGCGCTGACCCTCACCATGATCCGCTGGATCCTGATCGCCGAGGTTACGGATGTGGTGGTTGTGCTGTTGTTTGCGCAACTGCTCCATGCTGCGTCCTACGGGGCCCTGCACGCGTTGTCCGTTCAGTACATCCAGGGCTTTTTCGGGCAGCATCACCATGGCCAGGGCCAGGCGCTTTACAGCGGGCTGACCTTCGGTGCTGGCGGCGCTATCGGCGCCTGGTTGTCCGGTTTCCTCGTGGATGGGTTTGACACGTCCGCCGCGTTCTGGGGCGGGGCCGCGGCCATGCTGATCGCTATTGTGATTACCTGGCGGGGCCTGCGGCCGCCACCGGTTCCGATCCAGAACTGAACGTCAGGCGCTTTCTTCCTGCTGCACGATCTCAAGCAGGGCTCTCGATGCGTTGCTCAACTGCCTGCCAGCCAGGCCTATGCCTCCCAATACCCGTGATACCGGCGTTCCAATGTCCAGAACCCGCAGACTGGCGTCGAGCATGCGAGTGGGCAGCACACTCCACCCGAGGCCCACGCTGGTCATCATCTTGATGGTTTCGAGGTAGTTCGTGGGCATTTGCGGATTCAGCGGCAGATTGGCCTCAAGGAATAGCCGACTGACGACGCGATAAGTGGCCGTGCTTGTATCTGGGAGCAGCGCCGGATGCCCGGCAAGGTCGGCCAGCGTTGGCTGGGCCAGCTGGGACAGCGGATGCTCCGCGCCGGCCACAAACACCATGTCGTCCGGCCACTGGGCAAAGACCTGAAAGCTCGGCTCCATGCTGTCGCTCAGGGTGACGAAAGCAAGTTCGGCATTGCGTTTGCGCATCTGCTCGTAAGCCGCATCCGACTCCATGAACTGCAGGTTGATCGATACCTGCGGGTATACCCGTTTGAACCGCCGTAACCAGTTGGGCAGGTGGTGCAGGCCGATATGGTGGCTGGCGATGATCTGCAGTTCGCCTTCTACCTCACCGGAGTCCGGGGAGAGGGCGACCCGGGCGTTGTGGATTTCATCCAGTATCTTGCGGGCATGCGGCAGCAGCCGGCTGCCGGCGTCGGTGAGCCGTATCTGGCGGTGGCTGCGGTCGATCAGAGTGGTGCCGAGCTGGTTTTCCAGGGCGGCCAGGCGTTTGGAAATGGCCGGCTGCGTCAGGTGCAGAGTTTCGGCCGCCTCCGAGAAGGAGCCCTGGTCGACGATTGTCAGAAAGGCTTTTAACGCGTTCGAATCCATAACTTGGGTACCGGCATTGAACAATGATGAAGGTCCCGGGATGGGAGAGCGTTTTCAAAACACGCCGACAAGCACGTCCGTGTGGGCTTGAATCGGGCCATCCCTGGCCCTCTACAGTTTTGAAAACGCTCTCCCATCCCGCTCCCCATGGATTGTCGGGTTACCCCCGATCTGGAGGAGCGTGGAGGGATCAACCGCCCAAAACCGTGGAGCGCCAGGGATGGCGCGACCGAGCCCTACAGGGATGTATTTACGGGCGTGTTTTGGGCGGTTGATCCCTCCATGCGACCTGCTCCCAAGGATATGTAATAACCGGATGGAATGCGATGAATAAAAAACATGAATTGCGGTTATTCGTGGCCCGGCGTTAATATTAGACTAACGTAACGCACGAACCAGAAACCCCCAGAGAGTGAGAGAGAACCATGGCGGGCAAAACCTTATACGACAAATTGTGGGACGACCATCTGGTCAAACAGCGGGACGATGGCTCCGCGCTGATCTACATCGACCGTCACCTGCTGCACGAAGTGACCTCGCCTCAGGCGTTTGAGGGCCTGCGTCTTGCCGGCCGGAAGCCGTGGCGTATTGATGCCAACATTGCCACGCCAGACCATAACGTGCCGACCACCGATCGCGAACGTGGCGTGGAAGGCATTGTTGATCCGGTGTCCCGGATCCAGGTGGAAACCCTGGACAAGAACTGCGACGAGTTCGGGATTCTGGAGTTCAAGATCAAGGACCAGCGCCAGGGCATTGTGCATGTGATTGGGCCAGAGCAGGGTGCCACCTTGCCGGGTATGAGCATCGTCTGTGGTGACTCCCATACCTCCACCCACGGCGCTTTCGGCTGTCTGGCTCATGGTATTGGCACCAGCGAGGTGGAGCACGTGCTCGCCACCCAGTGCCTGGTGCAGAAGAAAATGAAGAACATGCTGGTGAAGGTGAACGGCAAGCTCGGGCCGGGTGTCACTGGCAAGGATGTGGTGCTGGCCATCATCGGCAAGATCGGCACCGCCGGTGGTACCGGTTACGCCATTGAGTTTGGTGGCGAGGCCATTCAGGGCCTGAGCATGGAAGGGCGGATGACCATCTGCAATATGTCCATCGAGGCCGGCGCCCGGGTAGGTATGGTGGCGGTGGACGACACCACCATCGAGTACGTCCGTAACCGCCCGTTCGGCCCCAAGGGTGAGCAGTGGGATGCGGCGGTTGAGTACTGGCGCACGCTGCGCAGTGATGATGACGCCGAGTTTGACAAAGTGGTGGAGCTGGAAGGCTCCGAGATCAAACCGCAGGTCAGCTGGGGCACCTCGCCCGAGATGGTCGCCGGTGTTGATGGCAATGTGCCGGACCCGGAGCAGGAAGCCGACCCGATCAAGCGTGAAGGCATTGTCCGTGCCCTTAAATACATGGGTCTGAAGCCGAATATGCCGATCACTGAGATCAAGCTGGACCGCGTATTCATCGGCTCCTGCACCAACAGCCGGATTGAGGATTTGCGCGAGGCGGCGGCGGTGGTGAAAGGCCGCAAGGTATCACCGAGCCTGAAGCAGGCGATGGTGGTACCGGGTTCGGGTCTGGTGAAGGCCCAGGCCGAGCAGGAAGGGCTGGACAAGATCTTTATCGAGGCCGGTCTTGAGTGGCGCGACCCGGGCTGTTCCATGTGCCTGGCCATGAACGCCGACAAGCTGGGGCAGGGAGAGCATTGTGCCTCCACCTCGAACCGGAACTTTGAGGGCCGTCAGGGCTTTGGCGGGCGGACGCATCTGGTGAGCCCGGCCATGGCCGCTGCGGCCGCGGTTACCGGCCATTTTGTTGATGTTCGTGAGCTGATGCACTGATCCACAGGAGAGAACCATGCGCGCATTTACGCAACACCAGGGTATTGTTGCCCCCATGGACCGTTCCAATGTGGATACGGACATGATCATTCCCAAGCAATTCCTCAAATCCATCAAGCGCACGGGCTTTGGCCCGAACCTGTTTGATGAATTGCGGTACCTCGACGAAGGCAAGCCGGATCAGGATTGTTCCACCCGGCCCCTCAATCCGGATTTCGTGCTCAACCAGGATCGCTACAAGAACGCCAGCGTGCTGCTGGCCCGTCGCAACTTTGGTTGTGGGTCCAGTCGCGAGCACGCGCCCTGGGCGCTTGAAGACTTCGGTTTTCGGGTGATCATTGCCCCGAGCTTTGCCGATATTTTCTACAATAACTGCTTCAAGAACGGTCTGTTACCTATTGTTCTCCCTGAGGAAGTTGTAGATCGTTTGTTCGAGGAAGTAGACCAGAGCGAGGGCTATCAGCTGTCGGTGGATCTGGAGGCCAGGACCGTCACGACCCCCACCGGTGAGACTTTCACGTTCGAAGTGGACGACTTCCGCCGGCATTGTCTGTTGAACGGTCTGGACGATATTGGCGTCACGCTGGAAGACGCGGATGCTATCAGATCTTACGAGGAGAGCCGTCGCAAGACCGCTCCCTGGTTGTTTGGCGCCGGCAGCTGACTTTGGTGTCGGATTACGCTGCGCTAATCCGACCTACGATCCCGAAATGTTCGCAAGCTCCCTAGTAGGTCGGATTAGCGCAGCGTAATCCGACATAAAGGAATTCAACAAGGAAATAACATGTCCAGAACAATCCTCATGCTTCCCGGCGACGGCATCGGTCCGGAAATTGTCGCGGAAGCGGAAAAGGTCCTTCACAAGGTTAACGATCAGTTCAGTCTCGGTCTCACGTTCGAGGCGGGACTGGTGGGTGGCGCCGCCATCGACGCCACCGATACGCCGCTTCCGGACGAAACCCTGGAGAAAGCGAAGGCCGCCGACGCCATTCTGCTTGGTGCGGTCGGTGGACCGAAGTGGGACAGTCTGCCCATGGCCAAGCGGCCGGAGAAGGGGCTGCTGGGCTTGCGCTCCAACCTTGAGCTGTTCGCCAACCTGCGCCCGGCGATCCTGTATCCGCAGCTGGCTTCAGCGTCCTCCCTCAAGCCCGAAGTGGTCTCTGGCCTCGACATCATGATCGTGCGGGAGCTCACTGGCGGTATCTATTTTGGACAGCCACGAGGCGTTCGGGAGCTTGAGAGCGGAGAGCGCCAGGGGTATAACACCTATGCTTACAAGGAATCCGAGATTCGCCGAATCGGTCGCGTTGCCTTTGAAGCGGCCCAACAGCGGGGCAAAAAGCTGTGCTCCGTAGACAAGGCCAATGTGCTGGAAGTCACGGTTCTGTGGCGGGAAATCATGAACGATCTGCGCCGGGAATACCCGGATGTCGAGCTTTCCCACATGTACGTGGACAATGCCGCCATGCAGCTGGTTCGGGCGCCCAAGCAGTTCGACGTGATTGTGACTGGCAACATGTTTGGTGATATTCTTTCGGACGAAGCGGCTATGCTGACGGGTTCTATCGGCATGTTGCCCTCGGCTTCCCTGAATTCCCGGAAGCAGGGTATGTACGAGCCTTGCCATGGTTCGGCACCGGATATTGCCGGCAAAGGCGTCGCAAATCCTCTGGCCACGATTCTCAGTGCCGCCATGATGCTTCGTTACAGTCTGAACGAAGAGAAAGCGGCCGAAGCGATCGAGGCTGCGGTCAGCAAGGTGCTCGATCAGGGGCTGCGAACAGCGGACATCATGTCCGCGGGTGCGAACAAGGTGTCCACCCGGGAAATGGGAGAGGCTGTTCTCGCTGCGTTATAATCAGCCGCTGAACAATCCGAGAATTTGAGACCCGACGGTAACGGGATGCAGTTGCCGCGGGATCATCCACCCTGTCCCTGCCAGCGATAACGGTAGCGGGCGGGCATAAAACGAGGTCTGAAGATCGCCCATGAAGCGAGTTGGACTTGTAGGTTGGCGTGGCATGGTGGGCTCTGTCCTCATGCAGCGCATGCGTGAAGAAAACGATTTCGCAGACATCGAGCCGGTGTTCTTTACCACATCCCAGGCGGGTAAGCCTGCACCCGATGTGGGCAAGGAGGGCGTACCCCCTCTGCAGGACGCCTTTGACATCGACATTCTGAAAACCATGGATGTGATCGTTACCTGTCAGGGCGGCGACTACACCGGTGAGGTTTATCAGAAGTTGCGCGATGCTGGCTGGCAGGGCTACTGGATTGATGCGGCATCCACATTGCGGATGGCCGATCATTCCGTGATCGTGCTGGATCCGGTGAACCGGAACGTCATTGATGCCGCGCTTGAAAAAGGCGTCAAAGACTATATCGGTGGCAACTGTACTGTCAGCCTGATGATGCTGGCCCTCGGTGGCCTGCTGGAGCAGGACCTGATCGAGTGGGTGTCGCCCATGACCTATCAGGCGGCTTCCGGCTCCGGTGCCCAGAACATGCGTGAGTTGCTCAATCAGATGGGCGAGCTCAACAAGAGCGTGAAGAGCGAGCTTGAGGATCCATCCTCCGCGATTCTGGAGATTGACCGCAAGGTTACCGAAACGATGCGCTCCGGTGATTTTCCCACCGAGCACTTCCAGGTTCCGCTCGCTGGCAGTCTGATTCCGTTCATCGACAAGCAACTCGATAACGGCATGAGCAAGGAAGAGTGGAAAGCCGGCGTTGAGACCAACAAGATTCTCGGTCGCTCCGCCAATCCGATTCCTATCGACGGTATCTGTGTGCGGATCGGTGCCATGCGCTCCCACAGTCAGGCGCTGACCATCAAGCTCAAGAAGGATCTGTCGGTTTCGGAAATCGAGTCGATCCTGGCCAAGGCGAACGACTGGGTGAAAGTCATCCCCAATGAGCGTGATGCGACCATTGAGGAGCTCACCCCGGCGAAGGTCACCGGCACCCTGAGCGTGCCCATCGGCCGTATCCGCAAGCTGTCCATGGGGCCGGAGTACATCTCCGCGTTCACCGTGGGTGACCAGCTGCTGTGGGGCGCTGCCGAGCCGCTGCGCCGGATGCTCCGGATTCTTCAGGAGCGTTAAAAATTGTTACACAGAGGCAATAAATGCCAACTGTGTCCGGTTTCAATGAACCGGTAAGGGGGCGGAGGCTGATTTCAGTCTCCGCCCCTGTTATTTTCAAGAGCGCTAGGCAGTTCCGCGTGATTGATAAAAAATCGGTACAAGGATTGCGGCTGATTGATTGATAAAAGAGGTTTTATCAACAATACTTGCCGGACTGAATATTAAAAAGAACACATAATAACGAGAACGATCCAGACGGAAGTCATCCAACCTCGTCCGATTCTGTTTGAAAAAAGCAGTAACGAATAACGGAGACTGGAAAGGAAAAAGCATGAAGGTACGCAAGCTTGCGGTTGCCCTGGCTCTGGCGGGAGGGCTCGGATCCGGCGTCGCACAGGCCCTGGGACTGGGTGAACTCGAACTTCAGTCCTATCTGAACGAGCCACTGGACGCGGAGATCACTTTGCCTCAGAGCCGAGGCATCAATCCAGCGGACGTGTTCGTCAATATTGCTTCACCCGAGGCCTATGAGCGCGTGGGGCTGGATCGTAACCAGTTTCTGAGCAAGCTCAGGTTCCAGGTGGTGCCGGGTAACGATGGTCGTCTTATCATCAACGTCTCTTCTCGCGAGCCCCTGCGTGAACCGTACCTCAATTTCCTGCTTGAGCTGACCTGGCCGAATGGCCGTTTGTTGCGGGAATACGCGGTGCTGGTTGATCCGCCCGTTTATGCCGAAGAGTCCGGTGTCGAGGAGCAGGTCAGTGCACCCACCGTGAGCTCGACACAGACAGCTCAGCAACCGACCGCCGCACGCAGTGCCGAGTCCGCCAGGCGTCAGGCCCGGGCCGAGCAGTCTCTCAGCTCCGGCTACCGCGCCAACACCTTCGGTCCCACCGGTCCGTCCGACACCCTTTGGACAATTGCCTCGCAAGTTCGCCCGGACGACAGCGTGTCCATGCAGCAGGTGATGCTGGCAATCCAGGATCTGAATCCAGACGCCTTCATGGGCAACAACATCAACCGTTTGAAGCGGGGTGAGGTTCTCCGGATTCCTTCCATGGACCAGATCCAGAGCCGCTCCCGTGCCGAAGCCACCCGCCTGGTGGCCCAGCAGAATCAAGCCTTCCAGTCACCTCGGCGCACCGTAGACGCCACTGCAGAGCAGTCCGCAGGTTCGGCAGCACAGGGCGCCGGCGGTACAGGTGGTGATGAGCTCAAACTGATCGTAGCGGATGACGGCGACCAGCAGCCATCAGACAGCGGCTCAGCCGGTGGCGACGGCCAGCTGCCCGGTGGCGTTGATGCGGGCACCGCAGTCGCCATGGAAGAGCTCGAGAGTGCGCGGCGCGAGAACGCCGAACTGAACAGCCGCGTGGAAGACCTGCAGGATCAGGTTGAAACCCTGCAGCGTTTGCTTGAGCTGAAGAATACCCAGTTGGCCGAAATGCAGCAGTCCGCTGCGACGGGCGATGAGGCTGCCGAGGGCGCCGGTGAGCCTGCAGATACTGCATCAGCCGAAGCCGAAGCCGGGGCCGATGCCGGAGCGAGCCAGACAGAGGCGGAAGTGTCTGTAGAAAGTGGTGAGCAGACAACACCGGCCGAGGGCGACGATGTCTCCGGTGACACGGCGGATACCGAAACCGACGGCGCTGAGGCGCAGGCGTCTGCGGAAAGCACCGCAGAAGTGCCCGCCGACACGGCTCAGGAACCGGAGCAGCCGGTGGCCGTGGATGCTGATGCCACGGCCGATTCTGATCCCTCGGATCTGGACGATACCTCGGCAGAGACCGCCCCTGCGGCAACCCAGCCGGCTCAGTCTCAGCCGGAGGCCCAGCAGCCGGCACCCAAGCCAAGTCAGCCGGCCGCAGATAAAGGGTTCCCGGGCAATATCATTGATGCCATCACCAGCAATCCCATGTACCAGATTGCTCTTGGTGGCGGCCTCATTGTCCTGCTCCTGTTGTTGCTGCTGCTTGCCCGCAGGAACGCAAACCGCGAAAAAGCGTTTTACGAGCAGCTCAATAGCGAGTCAGACGAGGGTGCGGATTCCTTCGATCTCAGTCTTGAGGATGAGGGCCAGGAATCTGCAGAGGGCGATGCGATTGCCGAAGCTGATGCTTATATCGCTTATGGCCGCCACGATCAGGCGGCTCAAACCCTGGAAAACGCCATCTCCCGTGAGCCCAGCCGTACCGACCTTCGGCTGAAGCTTCTGAGCGTGTATGCCGATAACCAGGATCGGGACTCCTTCGAAAAGCAGTTTGGTGAAATTGAGGCGCTCGACGACGAAGACGCCGTTGCCAGTGCGAACGAGCTGCGTGCACGGCTTGAAGAAGCCGAATCCATGCCGAGCATCGACGATCTGGAGTCTGAGTTGCGTTCCGATTCCTTCACGGCTTCCAGAGAGGCTGCCGATGAGGATGAGTCGGATTACAGCGCCGATTTCGAGAGCGCATTTGCCAGTGAAACAGAAGAAGCCGGCGACGAAGACAAGCCGGCCTCCGATGAGCTTCTGGCCGATCAGTTCGACGCCGAGAAGGAAGAGCCGCAGGAAAACGAATTTGGGGAGTTCGATACGGACTTTGCAGACGTTGACCTGAGTGAGTTCGAAGAACAGGAATCCGATCAGGCTGAAACGTCAAAAGAAGAAAGCAATGACGACATGATCGAGTTCGACCTGTCGGGTATCGAACTTGAATCGGACGTCGACAAATCCGCTTCCTCGGAAGAAGTAACCGAGACGGGTGAATCCGGCGAGTGGGATCTTTCCTCCGAATTCGAGACCGATGTTGAAGAATCCGCTCAGACTGAAGTTCCCGATGATCTGTCCGAGGAAGAAGATCTGAGTCTCGATTTCGAGGCGTCGGACCTGACTGACGAGGAAACTGTTGCGGAAGAAGATACCGCGTCGGATAAATCGGGTCAGAGCGAGGAAGAATCCGAAAGCGACCTGGAGTCGCTGGACGAGTCGTTCCTGGATGACCTGGATGCGGAACTCGACAAGGTGGCAGGCGAAGATGACGAGCTTGGCGGCAGCGAAATGGAGGAGTCTTCGCTGGATGACCTCGAGCTGGACGTCTCTGATGAAGACCTGGCGCTGATGGAGGAGATCTCCGATTCCGGTGACTCTGCTAACCGGGATGATGAGCAGGAGTCGCTGGACGAAGAGCTCGGACTGGAGGATGCCCTGGGTGAAGACGATACCCTGGGCGATGCCGCTGGCGCAGGTCCCGAAGAGACCGTAGAGAGCGCGGAGGATCTCGAGCAGGAAGGGCTGGATACGCTGGAGACTGCCGAAGAGTCCGCTGACGCGAGCGCCGGGGAAGACGCCGAAGACGAACCCGAACTCCCGGTAGCCTCCGACGAGGTGGGTGGCAGCGAGAAAAAATCCGCGGTCGCTGACATCGACGAGAGCGAACTCGGTGACGACGATGATTTTGATTTCCTCGCCGGAACCGACGAAGCGGCCACCAAGCTGGATCTTGCCCGCGCCTATATCGAGATGGGTGATACTGACGGTGCCCGAGACATCCTCGAGGAAGTCGCACTTGAGGGTAACGAGGAGCAGAAGGCGGAAGCGCAAGATCTCCTTAAAAATCTGTCCTGATTCGTTATAATCAGGTTCAGGCAGCAAGCGCCGGCAACCGGAAGCAATTCCGGTATCAAGCCGGCGCTTTGCTTTTCAGGGCAACACTCATTCCGGGCCAGCATTTGTTCCTCCAGAACCCGCCATTGACCACCGATAACGCCATAGGCAACGGGCGCGTGATTATTGCGTTTGAATACGACGGCCGGGGTTTTCACGGCTGGCAGTTGCAGAAGTCCGGTGTCCGGTCGGTGGAATCCGAGCTGGCCCGTGCCGTGAGCAAGGTTGCCGATCACCCGGTTGAGCTGGTGTGTGCCGGCAGGACCGATGCCGGGGTTCATGCCAGCTACCAGATTGCTCATTTCGATACGCCTTCGGTGCGTAACCTTCGCTCGTGGGTCATGGGTATCAACACTGCACTTCCCGAGGATATTGCCGTTCATTGGGCGGGTAACGGTGTTGGCGATTTTCACGCGCGCTTCTCGGCGACCTACCGGCGTTACCGGTACATCATTTACAACCATCCGGTCCGACCCGGCATTCAGAGGGGGCAGGTGAGCTGGACGTTCCGGCCGCTGGATGCCGACCGGATGCATCTGGCGGCCCAGGCACTGGTGGGCGAACACGATTTCTCGTCCTTTCGGGCAGCGGGTTGCCAGTCCAGGACACCAATCCGTTTTCTGGAGCGGATATCGGTAAGCCGAAAAAGGGACTTTGTCGTAATCGATGTTCAGGCGAATGCCTTTCTCCATCATATGGTTCGAAACATTGCCGGTGCGCTCATGGCGGTCGGGTCCGGCAAGGAGTCTGTCGAGTCAATTCGTGAGATACTGAACCAGAAGGACCGGACAGTTGCCGGTGTGACCGCGCCGCCACATGGTCTCTACCTGGTCGACGTGGGTTATCCAGGCGAGTTCGGCGTGCCGGAAGCCGAGTGTGGGCCCGGGTTTCTGAGGCCGTGGTTCACCCGTTCAGAAAACAGCCCGTTCGCCCCGACACACATTCATCCTAAACAACGGGTGACAGCACAATGATTGCACGGGTGAAAATCTGTGGGCTGACCCGCCCCGAGGATATTCGGGCCGCAGTGGAAAGCGGAGCCGATGCGATTGGTCTGGTGTTCTATCCGCCCAGCCCCAGAAGCGTGTCCCCTGCCCAGGCGCGGGCTCTGGCAAAGGAGGTACCCGCCTTTGTGACGGTTGTTGGTCTGTTCGTCAATCCCACCCGTGAAGATGTTGAGTCGGTTCTTGAGCAGGTGCCGTTGGACCTGCTTCAGTTCCATGGGGACGAAACGCCGTCGTTCTGTGCCGGATTCGCTCGCCGCTGGATCAAGGCCATACGGGTCAGGGAGCCGGGTCAGATTGAGCGGGCCTTTGCGGATTATCACGAAGCCTCAGGTCTGCTGGTCGATGCCTGGGATCCCGATCGCTATGGTGGTACCGGAAAAGTATTCAACTGGGACCTGATTCCCGAAGAGCGCCCACTGCCGCTCATATTGGCCGGCGGATTGTCATCTGATAACGTATTTGCCGCTGTGGAACAGGTCCGTCCCTGGGCTGTCGATGTCAGTGGTGGTGTAGAAAAAGACAAGGGCATCAAGGATATCCGGAAAATCTGTCACTTTATTAACGAGGTTCACCGTGTCTGTAAAACTGACTGAAGAAATGCTGAGCGCACTGCCGGATGCACGGGGTCATTTCGGGGCCTTCGGGGGGCGGTTTGTATCCGAGACCCTGATGGATTCCCTGATGACGCTGGAGAAGGAATATGCCCAGCTTAAAAAGGATCCTGAGTTCCAGGCGCGTTTTGATAAAGAGCTTGCGGACTATGTGGGCCGCCCGACGCCGCTGTATTTTGCCGAGCGTCTCACCCGGGAGACCGGCGGTGCCCAGATCTGGCTCAAGCGGGAGGATCTCTGCCACACGGGCGCTCACAAGGTTAACAACACCATCGGGCAGGCGCTGCTCGCCAGTTTTCTGGGCAAGAAGCGAATCATTGCCGAAACCGGTGCCGGACAGCACGGCGTTGCAACCGCGACCGTATGCGCGCGGTTGGGCCTCGAGTGCCACGTGTTCATGGGGGCCGAGGATGTTCAGCGCCAGTCTCTGAACGTGTTCCGTATGAAGCTTCTCGGGGCCACGGTTCATGCGGTTCAGAGCGGTACCAAGACACTGAAAGATGCCATGAACGACGCCATGCGTGACTGGGTGGCAAACGTCGACGATACCTTTTACATCATCGGCACTGTGGCCGGTCCGCACCCGTATCCGCTGCTGGTTCGTGATTTCCAGTCGGTGATCGGTCGCGAGACCCGTCGTCAGGCCCTCGAGAAAACCGGCAAGCTACCCGATGCGCTCGTGGCCTGTGTCGGTGGCGGTTCGAACGCCATTGGCATGTTCTATCCATTCCTCGCCGACGAGAGCGTGCAACTGTACGGCGTTGAGGCCGGCGGGCTGGGTATTGAAACCGGTAAACACGCCGCGCCCCTGTGCGCCGGTCGTCCCGGCGTGCTGCACGGTAACCGGACCTATCTGATGGAAGATGAGAACGGGCAGATTGCGGGTACACACTCGGTCAGCGCCGGTCTTGACTATCCGGGAGTTGGGCCCGAGCACAGCTGGCTGAAAGACATCGGTCGCGCGCAGTACGTGTCTGTCACCGACGACGAAGCCATGGAAGGGTTCCGTAAGCTGACCCGGGTCGAGGGTATCATGCCCGCCCTGGAGACGGCGCATGCCGTGGCTTATGCCATTCGACTGGCCGCCACCATGGATAAGGACCAGACCGTTGTGATCAACGTCTCTGGCCGCGGCGACAAGGACATCAACACGGTCGCCAAACTCGAAGGCATCGAGATCTGAACAATTGACAGGAGCAGGCATGAGCCGAATTGAAGGGGTTATGAAGGCCCTCAAAGGGCAGGGGCGCAGGGCACTTATTCCCTACATTACTGCGGGCGATCCACATCCGGATGTGACCGTTGATCTGATGCACGCACTGGTTAAGGCCGGTGCCGATATTATTGAACTGGGAGTGCCGTTCTCTGACCCCATGGCGGATGGCCCGGTTATCCAGCTGGCTTGCGAGCGGGCCCTCGTGCATGGCACCTCCCTGCGGCAGGTAATCGCCATGGTGCGGGAGTTCCGGAAAACCGACAACGATACGCCCGTGGTACTGATGGGGTACCTTAACCCGATGGAAGCCATGGGATATGAGACGTTTGCCGAGGCTGCCAAGGAAGCGGGCGTGGATGGTGTATTGACCGTTGACCTGCCACCCGAAGAGGCGGACGAAGTGGCACCCCTGTTTACACAGAGGAACCTGGATGCCATTTTCCTGCTGTCGCCGACCACCACCGATGAGCGTATTCGCGCAATCAGCGAACACTCTTCCGGCTATGTGTACTATGTTTCTGTCAAGGGCGTAACGGGCTCGGCTACCATCAACGTCGACGAAGTGGCTGCCAGGGTGAGCCATATTCACGAATTGACGGCGTTGCCGGTGGGCGTTGGCTTCGGTATTCGCGACGCCGAGACGGCTGCTGCCATTGGTCGGGTATCCGATGGTGTAATTGTTGGCAGTGTCCTGGTCGATACAATAGCCAGAAATCAGGCAGATACCGATCAGCTCAAACGGGCCTTGACCGATCTGCTTCACCCGATGCGCGAAGCACTGGACAGTCTCGCCTCCTGATATCCGGGCGGCGGGGCAGACAGGCATCAAAGGACAGGATGACATCATGAGTAACTGGCTGGACAAGATCATGCCGAGCAAGATTCGCTCGGAATCCAAGCAAAGGACGGGCGTTCCCGAGGGGCTTTGGAAAAAATGCCCCAAATGCGGTGCCTTTCTTTACAAGCCGGAACTCGAGAAAAATCTGGACGTGTGCCCCAAGTGCAATCACCACCTGCGCGTGTCCGCCCGCCGGCGTCTGGATATCTTCCTCGACGAAGACGGTCGTGAGGAGATTGCCGCGGAACTGGAGCCGTGGGATCGACTCAAGTTCAAGGACAGCAAACGCTACAAGGATCGCCTCTCCCAGGCCCAGAAAGGGACCGGTGAGAAAGATGCGCTAGTGGCCATGAAAGGCGCCACGATGGGGGTTCCGCTGGTGGCCTGCGCGTTCGAGTTCAACTTCCTGGGCGGCTCCATGGGGCAGGTGGTTGGCGAGAAGTTCGTTCAGGCAGCCAACGTGGCATTGAAAGAGCGCATCCCCCTGGTGTGTTTCTCGGCCAGTGGCGGTGCCCGGATGCAGGAAGCCATTCTTTCCCTGATGCAGATGTCCAAGACCGCTGCGGTGCTGGAGCGCATGAAACAGGAGGGCATTCCCTACATATCCGTGATGACCGATCCGGTGTTTGGCGGTGTGTCAGCCAGTCTGGCGATGCTGGGCGACCTGAACATTGCCGAGCCCAACGCCCTGATTGGCTTTGCCGGCCCCCGGGTTATCGAACAGACGGTCCGGGAACAGTTGCCGGAAGGCTTCCAGCGGAGTGAATTCTTGCTGGATCACGGGGCCATCGACATGATCCTGCACCGGCACCAGATGCGCGAGCGCATCGCCCACGTTCTGGCCAAGTTTACCGGTCAGGAGCGGCCCGGAACCGAAGAGCCCATCGAGTTCGAAGTGTCTGAAAAGCCCGAAACCGATGCCCCGACCGAGTAACACCTCCGCGGCCCTGGCTTCCCCAGGGCCCGGCTCCACTGTCGATCAGTGGCTTGCCTACCTGGAAGCGATCCACCCGAAAGAGATTGATCTTGGACTGGATCGTGTGCTGCTGGTGCTGCGTAAGCTCTTTCCTCGAAAACCTTCGGCCCGCATCATTACGGTCGCCGGTACGAACGGCAAGGGCAGCGCGGTGGCCGCTCTTGAGACGCTGCTTCGGGCCGCCGGGCGCAGTACCGGGGCCTACACCTCTCCGCATCTGCAGAACTATAACGAACGGGTGCGTCTTGATGGTACTGACATATCGGACCAGGCGCTGATCCGGGCCTTCGAGGCCGTGGAGAAGGCCCGGGGACGAGTGTCGTTGTCCTACTTCGAGTTCGGAACCCTGGCGGCCTTTGTCGCTTTCGCAGAAGCGGGTGTCCAGGACTGGATTCTTGAAGTCGGTCTGGGCGGACGGTTGGATGCCGTGAATACCCTGGACGCCGACTTTGTCATTCTCACATCGGTCGATATCGATCATGTCGCCTACCTCGGCGACAACCGGGAGGTTATTGGCTTCGAGAAAGCCGGTGTTCTCCGCCCGGGCATTCCGGCCGTGTACGCGGATGTCGATCCGCCATCATCGGTGCTACAGCAGGTGGCCGCCCAAAAGGTCGGACTGGCCATGCTGAACCGGGACTATACACTTTCTGATCCGGACGGCGCTCAAGCTGGCCCGGGACATCTGCTGTTGCGTTACCGGGGAGAGACCATTCGAATTCCGGATGGACCGCTGCCTGTGAACAGCGTTGCCGCAGCGGTGGTTGCCATTCGTCGTCTGGAACCTGATCTGGCTACTGAGACGGTCGAGAAGGCGCTGAGCGGGCTCCGAGTGCCAGGTCGGTTTGAACAGCTCGGTCGTGAGCCAGCCGTCTACGTGGATGTCGGGCACAATCCCCACGCCGCCACCTGGCTTGCGGGGCGCCTGAACCGATTGAAACGTCCCGGGGTGCGTATTCACGGCGTGTACGGTGCCCTGTCGGATAAGGATGTGGAAGGGGTGGCTGCCGCCCTCTCGGGTGTGGTGGACGCCTGGTACCTTGGTGGTCTGTCCGTTCCCAGGGGGTTGTCTGACCGTGCGCTTGAGGACCGACTGGCCACGGCAGAGTTGCCAGAGGTAACGGCTTTTGCAACGGTCACCGAAGCCCTCCAGGCCGCATTGTCGAGTGCCGGGCCCGCCGACCTCGTGATTGCGTTCGGCTCTTTTTTCACCGTGGCAGAGGCGAGAGACTATCTGGCGGCAGCGTCCGGTTCATTGGCGGCCATTCCGTCTTAAACTTTGTCCATGCCGGGCTGTGAGACTTTGAGTTCGACCGGCGGGACCGTTAGTATCTGCGGGTAAGCGCTTTTGCCAGCGCGGCGACAACAGTGGGGAGCCTAGAACGTGGATGGATTGAAGCAGAGAATCATCGGGGCACTGGTCCTTGTTTCCCTCGCGGTTATCTTCGTTCCCATGCTCTTCGATGAGCCCCATACCGAGCGCACCTCCACCACCATCAATATCCCTGAAGAGCCGCCATTTCCTGAGGTAGAGGCACCGGAAACCACGCTGCCGGCGACGCCCGCACAACCCCCCGGCCAGTCTGATGAACCCGGATACCGGATTCTTGAAGAAGCGCCACCGGAGACTTCCACTGCCGGGCCTGAACAGGCGGCGCCGGAACGCGACACTTCTGGCGAAGCCGTGAAGACAGATCAGCCCGTTGCCGAGACCGGCGAATCTGCCGCCCGCGAAACCGCAGCCCCTGAACCTGCTGAAACAGAAAGCAGTGAGGCGGAAAGCACCAAACCGGAGTCCGCCGAGTACCAGCGTTCTCTAGAGGGCGCCTGGGTGGTTCAGCTGGGCAGCTTTGGCAATGCGGATAACGCCAGGCGTCTTCGCGACCGTGTCCGGGAGAAGGGATACGGTTCCCATCTGCAGCAGGTCACGCAGGGTGACACGACCTTCACACGCGTATTCAGCGGTCCCTTTGCCACGGAATCCGAGGCCAAGGCTGCCAAGCGCGCGCTCGACGACGCCTTTGGCCTGAACAGTCTGGTAACCTCCGGCGGAAAATAACGCCTTGCGGCAGCCTTTATGTGCTCAAGGCGGTTTGGTGAGCGGGGGTTTCCTGATAGAATTCGCGCTTCTTTTTCTCCACCGGGTTTTCCATGGAAGCGCTGATCTGGATTGACTGGGTCATCATCGCCCTGATTACAGTTTCCACGCTCATCAGCCTGAAGCGGGGCTTTGTCAAAGAAGCTCTTTCTCTGGTGACCTGGGTCGGCGCGTTCATTCTGGCCCGAACGTTTCATCCGCAGATGCAAACCCTGCTGGAAAGCACCGTCGAGACCCCGCTGGTGCGTCTTATCGCGGCTTTCGCCATTCTGTTCTTCGGAACCCTCATCATTGGTGCGATCATCAACAACATGATCGGGCATCTGGTCCGGGCGACCGGCCTGTCCGCCACCGACAGGGTTCTTGGCATGGGGTTCGGTCTGCTGCGCGGTGTGGTGGTGGTGATCGTGGCGATTGCCTTCACCCGCTACACGCCTCTGGCACAGGACACCTGGTGGCGGACATCGATCATCATCGATCGTCTGGCAGTGGTTGAGGACTGGTCGCGGCGAACCCTGGGCGACGAATTTGCCCGGTTTCTGGGGCCGGCACCGGAGCAGGCGCCGGTACCGGATACAGATCTACTGCAAGAAGGCGTGGAACCTGCGTCCGCGTCCCGCTAACATTCAGTTTTAACACTCGGAGACTTCCTTATCCATGTGTGGCATTGTCGGCATCGTCAGTACTACCAACGTCAATCAGTCGCTTTATGATGCGCTGACTGTACTTCAGCACCGGGGCCAGGACGCGGCGGGCATTGTTACGTTTCAGGATGATCGCTTCTATCTGCGCAAGGACAACGGCCTTGTACGGGATGTGTTCCATACCCGTCATATGCGCCGGCTGGTGGGCAATGTCGGTATCGGTCATGTCCGGTACCCGACCGCCGGAAGCTCCAGTTCCGCAGAGGCCCAGCCGTTCTATGTCAACAGCCCCTATGGCATAACCCTGGCCCACAACGGCAACCTCACCAACGCCGATGAACTGAGCCGTGACCTGTTCCGTACCGACCTGCGGCACATCAACACCAATTCTGATTCGGAAGTCCTGCTTAACGTGTTTGCCCACGAATTGCAGAAGCTGGGCAAGCTGGACCCCACCAAGGACGAAATCTTTTCGGCCGTTCGTGCCGTGCACAAGCGCTGTCGGGGCGCCTACGCGGTAATCGCGATGATCACCGGCTACGGCATTGTCGGATTCCGGGACCCCAATGGTATTCGCCCCGCGTGCTATGGCGAGCGCACCTCCGAGGACGGACGCAAGGAATACATGATTGCCTCCGAAAGCGTTGCCCTTAGCGCCGCCGGTTACAGCCTGGTGCGCGACATTGCACCGGGTGAGGCGGTTTACATTGAAACCGACGGCACCCTTTACACCCAGCAGTGCGCAGAAGATCCACACCTCTATCCTTGCATTTTCGAGCACGTGTATTTCGCGCGCCCGGACTCGATCATAGACAAGGTGTCGGTGTACAAGGCCCGCCTGCGCATGGGCGAGACGCTGGCTGAAAAGGTGCTCAGGGATTTCCCGGATCATGATATCGACGTGGTCATGCCGATCCCTGACACCAGTCGCACCTCCGCCATGCAGATGGCTCATCGGCTGGGCGTCAAATTCCGCGAAGGCTTTATCAAGAACCGCTACATTGGTCGGACCTTCATCATGCCCGGCCAGAAGATGCGCAAGAAGTCGGTGCGTCAGAAGCTTAATCCGATTGACCTGGAATTCCGAGGCAAGAACGTGATGCTGGTGGACGATTCCATCGTGCGGGGCACTACCTGCAAGGAAATTGTCCAGATGGCGCGGGACGCCGGTGCCCGCAAGGTTTACTTTGCGTCTGCGGCGCCTCCTGTGCGCTACCCCAACGTCTACGGTATCGACATGCCTTCGGCCAGTGAGCTGATCGCCCACGACCGTACCGAAGAACAGATCCGGGAGCTGATCGGTGCTGACTGGCTTTTGTATCAGGACCTTGAGGATCTGGTGACCTGCGTCAGTGACGTTAATGAAAACATCGAAGGCTGGGAGTGTTCGGTGTTCACCGGGAACTATGTCACTGGAGACGTGGACGACGCCTACCTGAACCGGCTGGAAGAGATGCGCAACGACGAGAAGCGTTTCGAGAGTGCGGGCGCCACCTCCGGCGATAATGCCATTATTGACCTGTACAATGACGAAGACTGAAGTAGCCCACGGGGGCAGGAGACGTTCATGACCTTTCGCCGCGAAGAAACTGTCTGGATTCCGGAATCGGATCTGGAGGGAATGTCGGTTGATACCCTGGCGGTGAGGGCAGGGCAGATCCGCTCAGGGCAGTTGGAGCACAGTGATGCGATCTATCCGACCTCCAGCTTTGTCTACGGGAGCGCGGCCCAGGCTGCCGCGCGCTTTGGTGGCGATGAGCCGGGCAACATCTACTCCCGTTTCACCAATCCCACGGTACAGGCATTCGAGGCCCGGATAGCCGCCATGGAAGGGGGAGAGCGTGCGGTGGCAACGGCTTCGGGCATGGCGGCCATCCTCAGCACCTGCATGGCATTGCTCAAAAGCGGTGACCATGTGATCTGTTCACGGGGCGTGTTTGGCACAACCAATGTGCTTTTCCAGAAATATCTGGCCCGTTTCGGTGTGGAGACAACGTTTGTGAGCCTGACGGACCTCGAGGAGTGGGCGTCGGCGATTCGCCCCGAGACCCGTATGCTGTTTATCGAGACGCCCTCCAATCCGCTGTGCGAAGTGGCTGACATGGACGCTCTCTCACGACTTGCCCGCGAGAACGACGCGCTGTTCGTAGTGGACAACTGTTTCTGCACGCCGGTGCTGCAGCGGCCATTGGAGCAAGGGGCCGACATCGTGATCCACTCCGCCACCAAATACCTGGACGGCCAGGGCCGTTGCGTTGGTGGCGTGGTGGTCGGTGATCACAAGACCATGGAAGAGGTTTATGGCTTTCTGAGATCCGCCGGGCCCACTATGAGCCCCTTCAACGCGTGGGTGTTCCAGAAGGGTCTGGAAACCTTACCAATCCGTATGCGCGCCCACTGTGACAATGCGTTAGAGTTGGCCCTGTGGCTCGAGCAGCAGGCGGAGGTTGAGCAGGTATTCTATGCCGGGCTTGAAAGCCACCCACAGCACACGTTGGCGAAAAAGCAACAGAGCGGATTCGGTGGCGTTCTGTCATTCCAGGTCAAGGGTGCGCGTGATGAGGCCTGGCGCTTTATTGACGCAACCCGGATGATTTCCATTACTGCCAATCTGGGCGACGTGAAGACCACCATTACTCATCCGGCCACCACCACTCACGGGCGGTTGTCGCCGGAAGACAAGGAGCGGGCCGGCATCACGGAGAACCTGATCCGGATATCTGTCGGCATCGAGGCAGTCGAAGACCTGAAAACCGACCTCAATCGGGGGTTCCAGGCGCTTCGGAACGCACGAAACGAAAACGTCTGAGCATTCATGGCCGAATCTGCAAAAGCGAAGAAAGCACCACAGGAACTGACAGAGAAGCAGCTGCGCTTTCGCCGCCTTGCCGCACAGGGTGCCCGCGAGGGTGCAGTGATTGCCCTGATCGCCCTGGCGATCTACCTGGCCATGGCGTTGGTGACCTTCAGCCCCTCTGATCCCGGCTGGGCCAGCATCGGCCATGACACCCGCGTGGATAACTATGCGGGCAGAACCGGGGCCTGGCTGGCCAGCCTGTTTATGGATTTCTTCGGACAGGTTGCCTATCTGTTCCCGCTGATGATCGCCGGTTACGCGTTGATGCTGATCCGCCGTCGCAATGATTCCCTGGACCTCCACTGGCCGCTTTTCCTGATGCGGTTCGGCGGTTTCATTCTGATTCTCCTGTCTGCAACCAGTCTGCTGTCGCTGTATTCCGTGTTCGGGCTCGGTGTGTCCTCCGGCGGCGTGCTGGGTACCGCCGTGGCTGATGCCATGGTGCGGTTCTTCAACCTGCCTGCCACCACCTTGCTGCTGATAGCGATCTTCCTGTTTGCCCTGACGGTGACGACTGGTCTGTCCTGGTTCTGGCTGATGGATCAGGTCGGCGGGCTAACCCTGAAGAGCGGTCAGGCCATTCGTAACCTCTTCGCTGGCAAAGGCAAGGCCGATAAAACACCGGCGCGCCCTCAGCCGGCGCCTGCCCGGACTTCTCCGCCAGCCAAGGAGCCACCGGTGGTCAGCGACCGGGTTGCGGAACCCGAGCGGAAAAAGACCCGTACCGGTTCTGAAAAGCCGCGTGGGGACAAGCTCCGCTGGTGGCAGCGTATTCCCGGTTTCCGGCCCAAACAGGCCGCCAAGGCAGGCTCTACTCCCGATGATTCCCTTGACAGGAAAGAACCGGCGCTGGGCGGATTCTCCGCCGGCGACGATCCGGAGCCGGCAAGGCTGGAAAGCTTCAGCTCCCGCGACGATACGGTGGCCGATGTCGAGCCCCGGCTCAGCGCCGCGAAAGGCTCGCCGCAGCCGGCTTCCCGGTCGGTGAAGATCTCGCCGTTCAAAAAAGACGAGCAGCCGGCCAAGGCGAAGGATAAGGACAACCGGCAGCCGTCGTTGTTGGAGGACATCGAAAGCCCGATCCCCCCGATTTCGCTTCTTGATCCGCCCGAGGAGCACAAGGAAAAAGGGTATTCCGAGGAATCCCTGGAACACATGTCGCGGTTGCTGGAAGAGAAACTGGCGGACTTCGGAGTATCGGTCGAGGTGGTGGAAGTAAACCCCGGGCCGGTGATCACCCGCTTTGAAATCAAACCCGCCCCCGGGGTCAAGGTGAGCAAGATCTCCAACCTTGCCAAGGACCTTGCCCGTTCACTGGCGGTGCTGAGTGTTCGCGTTGTGGAGGTAATCCCCGGCAAGTCCGTGGTTGGTATCGAAATTCCCAATGAGGAACGGGAGATCGTTCGTCTCAGTGAAGTACTGGGTGCCAGGGTTTTCGAGGAATCGAGTTCACCGCTCACCCTCGCACTGGGTAACGACATTGGCGGAAACCCGATGGTGGCCAATCTGGCCAAGATGCCACACCTCTTGGTAGCCGGCACCACCGGCTCCGGTAAATCAGTGGGCGTCAACGCCATGCTTCTGAGCATGCTGCTGAAGGCGGGCCCGGACGATGTCCGGTTCATCATGGTCGACCCGAAGATGCTGGAGCTCAGCATCTACGATGGCATTCCCCATTTGCTGGCGCCGGTTGTCACCGATATGAAAGAAGCCGCCAACGCGCTGCGCTGGTGCGTTGCGGAAATGGAGCGCCGGTACCGACTGATGGCCAGTCTCGGCGTCCGGAACATTGCCGGTTATAACCGCAAGATCAAGGATGCCATGGCTGCCGGTGAGCCTATTCTGGACCCGCTCTGGAAGCCGGATGAGTATCTGGCGAACGATGAACAGGAGCGGCCCGAGCTGGAAACGCTGCCGTTCATTGTGGTGGTGATCGATGAATTCGCCGACATGATGATGATCGTTGGCAAGAAGGTTGAGGAACTGATTGCCCGGATTGCCCAGAAGGCGAGGGCAGCGGGTATTCACCTGATACTGGCCACCCAGCGGCCATCGGTGGATGTGATCACCGGCCTGATCAAGGCCAACATACCCACCCGGATGTCGTTCCAGGTGTCCTCGAAAATAGACTCGCGTACGGTGCTGGACCAGGGCGGGGCAGAGCAGCTGCTTGGGCATGGTGACATGCTGTATCTGCCGCCGGGCTCGGGTTTGCCAGTGCGTGTCCATGGCGCCTTTGTGGATGACGATGAAGTGCATCGGGTGGTCAGCGCCTGGAAGGCCCGCGGCGAGCCGGTGTACGTCGACGATGTGCTCAGCGGTGCCGAGGGCGAGAGTCTGCCCGGTGTGCCCAGCCTCGCCGAAGGCGGCGGCGACAGCGAAGGCGATGCGCTCTACGACGAGGCAGTTGCATTTGTGACCGAGGGCAGACGGGTGTCGATTTCCTCGGTGCAGCGAAAATTCAAGATTGGTTATAACCGGGCGGCCAACCTGGTGGACGCCATGGAGGCCTCCGGTGTGGTCAGCGCTGCCGGTCATAACGGTGCCCGCGAAGTTCTGGCGCCTCCACCCCCGAGAGACTAGGAGCAAACACCTATGGGACAGTCCCTCCTGAAATCCCTGTTTACCCTGCTCGCACTGGCGATGATGGCCACTTCGGCTGCCGCCGCAGAAACCGCTAAAGCGGATGGCGTGAAACTCGGCGCTGATGAGCTGGCGCGGGCGCTTGAGAGCTACCAGTCGTATCAGGCGGACTTCATCCAGATTGTGGTGAATGAAAACGGAAACCGGGTTCAGGAAACCCGTGGCTCACTCAAGGCCAAACGGCCCGGGATGTTCTACTGGGAGACCAGCGCGCCCCTGTCGCAGTTTATCGTCAGTGATGGCGACACGGTTGAAGTCTACGACCCTGACCTGGAGCAGGTGACCATCCACGACCTTGACGACCGGGTTCAGTCCACACCCGCACTTCTGCTCAGCGGTGAGGTGGATGACCTCGAAAAAACCTACCGGGTTTCCGGTCGCAGCATGGGTGAGCACACCCGGGAATATACCCTGGAGCCACGCAGCCCGGATTCTCTGTTCACGTCGCTGCGGTTGACCTTCTTCGACGGTGAGCTCCAGGAGATGCGGATGCAGGATTCCCTGGGTCAGCTCAGTATCCTCAGTTTCGACGACATTCGCTTGAACGAACCCGTTGAGGCCAGCGCTTTCACCCTCGAGTACCCGGAGGGTGTGGATATCATTCGGGACGGGGCCTGATGCAGGATAGCCTGTTCGCGGAGGCCTCGGGCTTCCGTCCATTGGCCTCCCGGATGCGCCCGGTAACGCTGGACGATTACGTGGGCCAGGCCCATCTGGTGGGCCCAGGCAAGCCGCTGCGGAGGGCGGTGGAACAGGGTCAGCTGCATTCGATGATTCTGTGGGGACCACCGGGCGTTGGTAAAACCACCTTTGCCCAGCTCCTCGCCAATGTCAGCGACCTGAGCTTCGAGACCGTCTCGGCCGTGCTCAGTGGCGTGAAAGAAATCCGCGCCGTTGTCGAACGTGCCCGTAACCGGAAGCAGTCTCAGGGCCGCGACACGCTGCTCTTCGTGGATGAAGTGCATCGTTTCAATAAAAGCCAGCAGGATGCCTTCCTGCCGCACATTGAGGATGGCACCTTTATTTTTGTCGGTGCCACCACCGAGAACCCCTCCTTCGAACTGAACAGCGCCCTGTTGTCCCGCACCCGTGTCTACGTCCTGAAGAATCTCGAAGAAGACGATATCCTCAAATTGCTGAGTCGTGCCCTGACTTCGGAAGAGGGATTCGGGGGACGGCTGTCGGTGGATGAGGGCGTTCTTGCAGTGATGGCCTCGGCTTCCGGCGGTGACGCCCGAAGAGCTCTCAATATTCTGGAAGTGGCCGCGGACCTCGCAGAGCCGGACGCTTCAGGTGTCGAGCGGGTGACCGCCGAGCACCTCGAGCAGGTGATGCAAACCAGCCTGCGGCGGTTCGATAAAGGCGGTGACGTTTTCTACGATCAGATCTCCGCACTGCACAAGTCTGTCCGTGGGTCCGATCCAGACGGTTCGCTTTACTGGTTGTGCCGGATGCTGGATGGCGGTTGCGACCCGCTGTACGTGGCCCGTCGTCTGGTGCGGATTGCCAGCGAGGATATTGGCAATGCCGATCCCCGCGCGCTCCAGCTCAGCATGGATGCCTGGGAGGCACAGGAACGGCTGGGCTCGCCCGAGGGCGAGCTGGCTCTGGCCCAGGCAGTCACCTACCTCGCCCTGGCGCCCAAGAGCAATGCGGTGTACAAGGCCTTCAACCAGTGCATGGCCGACATTCGCCAGGACCCGGACTACGAGGTGCCGGTGCACCTGCGCAACGCGCCCACCAAGCTCATGAAAAGCATGGGTCACGGTGATACCTACCGCTACGCCCATGACGAGCCGGACGCCTTTGCCGCTGGCGAATCCTACCTTCCAGAGGCCATCCACCAGCGCCGTTACTACCAGCCTGTGGACCGGGGCCTGGAAATCAAGCTGGCGGAGAAGCGCCAGCGCCTCGATGCCCGGAACGCAGAGAGCGCCAACAAGCGCTACCGCTGAGTCCCTCTGGCCCCGCTAGCCACCAGCAACTGTGCAGGTATAATGGCCAGTCATTCATCCCATCGATAACCGAAAGATTCAGGATAAACATGCTCGATCCCAAACGTGTCCGTACCCAGACAGAAGAGATCGCCCGCAAGCTGGCCATCAAGAACTACGATTTTGATGTGGCGGCTTTTGAACAGCTTGAGGAGCGTCGTCGTGCCATCCAGGTACGCACGGAAACCCTGCAGAGCGAGCAGAACAAACGGTCCAAATCCATCGGCAAGGCCAAGGCGGCCGGCGAGGACATCCAGCCTCTGCTGGACGAGGTGGAGAGCCTGAAAAAGCAGAGGTCCGAGGCCGAGGATGAGCTCCGTGCCCTTCAGGAAGAATTGAACGCCTTCCTGGCCGGCATACCCAATCTCCCGGACGAAGACGTGCCACCGGGCGCCGACGAAGACGATAACGTCGAGATTCGCACCTGGGGCACCCCGAAGGCGTTTGATTTCGAGCCCCGGGATCACGTGGCCCTGGGCGAGGGGCTCAAAGGACTGGATTTCGAAACCGCCAGCCGTCTGGCGCGCTCCCGCTTCGCGGTGATGCGTGGGCCGGTTGCCCGCCTGCATCGCGCGCTGGCCCAGTTCATGCTGGATCTGCATACCCGCGACCACGGCTATCAGGAAACCTACGTTCCCTATCTGGTGAACGCCGACACCCTTTACGGGACCGGTCAGTTGCCCAAGTTCGAGGAAGACCTGTTCCGGATGGAGGGGGAGAATCCGCTTTACCTGATCCCGACCGCCGAGGTGCCGGCTACCAACCTGGTGTCGGACACCATCCTCGACGCCAGCGAGCTGCCGCTGCAGATGGTCTGCCATACACCGTGTTTCCGCAGTGAGGCCGGTTCGTATGGGCGCGACACCCGGGGCATGATCCGGCAGCACCAGTTTGACAAGGTGGAGCTGGTGCACGTTGTCCGACCGGAGGATTCCGAGGCCGCTCTCGAGGCCTTGACCGGCCACGCCGAAAAAGTTCTTCAGCTGCTGGAACTTCCGTACCGCGTTGTGGCCCTGTGCGGCGGCGATATGGGCTTCTCTGCGGCAAAAACCTACGACCTGGAAGTGTGGTTGCCTGGGCAGCAGAAGTTCCGTGAAATCTCGTCCTGCTCCAATACCCGCGATTTCCAGGCACGGCGCATGCATGCACGCTGGCGTAACCCGGACACCGGAAAGCCGGAGCCTGTGCACACCCTGAACGGGTCGGGGCTTGCGGTAGGACGCGCCCTGATCGCGGTAATGGAGAACTACCAGCAGGCGGACGGCAGCATTCTGGTTCCGGAGGTCCTCAAGCCATACATGGGAGGCATTGACCGAATCCAATGACTGATCCGAAGGAAGTCGCACCAGGGAAGGGCGTTGGTGCAACGCCTGCACCAATCCGGTACAGGAAGAATCCGGTAACCTCGAATCCCAACACCTCGGCCGGCGAGGTGGCTCTGGTTGGCGCTGGGCCGGGCGACCCGGAACTGCTCACGCTCAAGGCCTGGCGGCTGATCACCTCCGCTGAGGTGGTTCTGTACGATCGACTGGTGTCACCGGAGATTCTGGCGCTGATTCCCGAATCGGCCGAGCGGATTCATGTGGGCAAGCAGCGTGCGAACCACACCCTGCCACAGGATCAGATCAACCAGAGGCTGGTAGACCTGGCCCGCCAGGGCCGCAAGGTCGTGCGACTCAAGGGTGGCGATCCCTTTATTTTCGGGCGTGGCGGCGAAGAAATCGAGACCCTGGCCGACGCCGGTGTTCGTTTCCAGGTGGTGCCGGGGATCACGGCGGCGTCTGGATGTGCCGCTTACGCAGGCATTCCGCTGACGCACCGTGATTACGCCCAGTCGGTCCGCTTTGTCACCGGTCACCTCAAGAACGACACCTGCGATCTTCCCTGGAAGGACTTTGTCCAGAATAATCAGACCCTGGTGTTCTACATGGGGCTTGTTGGATTGCCCATCATCTGCCGCCAGCTTGTGGCGCACGGCATGTCACCGGAGATGCCGGTGGCTCTGGTTTCAAAAGGCACCACGCCGGAGCAGCGTGTGGTGACCGGTAATCTGGATAACATCGTCGAGCGCGTGCAGGCCGAGGAAGTTCAGCCTCCCACTCTGGTGATTATCGGGCAGGTTGTTGCTTTGAGAGAGCGGCTTGACTGGATCGGTGGGGTAACCGCGGGGAGCTGAAGCTCCCCGACTGTTTTGTGAGGGGAGGCCTCAGCCAACCTTGCGCTTGGGCAACACGTCCTTGAGTTTCTCCCGCATGTCCCGAATGGCCTTTTCAGTGGTCGGCCAGTCGATGCAGGCGTCGGTGATGGACACCCCGTATTTCAGGTCTGCCAGGTTGTCCGGAATCGACTGGTTGCCCCAGTTGATATTGCTCTCAACCATCAGACTCTGAATGGACGAATTACCTTCCAGAATCTGGTGGGTGACGTCCTGCATCACCAGCGGCTGGATGGCCGGGTCCTTGCTCGAGTTGGCGTGGCTGCAGTCGATCATGATGGACTTGCGCAGGCCGGACTTCTCCAGCGCCTGCTCGCAGAGCGCAACGCTGACGGAATCGTAGTTGGGTTTGCCACCACCGCCGCGCAGTACCACGTGGCCGTAGTTATTGCCCTTGGTCCTGATGATGGCCACCTGGCCCTGCTGGTCGATGCCGAGGAAACTGTGCGGGTGTGATACCGATTTCATGGCATTCACCGCCACATCGAGGCTGCCGTCGGTGCCGTTCTTGAAGCCAATCGCCATGGACAAACCACTGCTCATTTCGCGATGAGTCTGGGACTCGGTGGTGCGTGCGCCGATGGCGGACCAGGCGATGGTGTCCTGCAGGTACTGGGGCGAAATCGGATCCAGTGCCTCTGTTGCCGCCGGCAGGCCCAGTTCGTTGATGTCCAGCAGCAACCGACGGCCAATGTGCAGGCCCTGTTCGATATCGAAGGTGTCGTTCAGGTGCGGGTCGTTGATCAGGCCTTTCCAGCCAACGGTTGTCCGCGGCTTTTCGAAATAGACACGCATGACGATCAGCAGGGTATCGCTGACTTCATCAGCGAGTTTCTTCAGGCGAGTGGCGTAATCGCGCGCGGCCTCAACATCGTGGATGGAGCAGGGGCCCACCACTACAAACAGGCGATGGTCCTTGCCGTCCATGATGTCGTAAATGGCCTGGCGGCCTTTGGCGACGGTGTCCGCGGCCTTCTCGGAGAGCGGCATCTCCTTTTTCAGCGCCTCAGGAGTAATCAGTGTTTCCTGGCTCGCCACGTTCAGATTCTCAAGTTTGTTGCCCGACATGTTGTTCTGCTTCCCGATTCTGATCGTAGTCACTGTTTCTGGTTGTGCGTTGGCTGTACGTTGGTTGAGCATCAGCGCATGCCCATCACAGTGTCAATTTGGCTCGATGAGCGCCGGTACACGGTTGCGGTAAACCCCGGCGAGTTGGTTATACTGCGTTATTTACTGGGCCTTTTCAACGCTTCTTGAGTATGAGGAACGGATGTCGCGAAACAGATCAGGAACAAAACCAGAGACTGAAAAAAGTGCCCAACATTAAGGCGGTTTCCGGTCGGATTGATGACGTTCTCGCCGGTATCCGGGTTCCGGATCTGCCGTATCCTGCGGGCAAGCTCGAGCCCGACGCGGTCAGCGACTGGCGGCCCCTGCTGATTTCCTGCTGGTCGGAGCAGCGCGACGAGCGTGTGACCCATGTGATTCGCTCGGTCCACCTGGAGTGGTCGGCCCGTCAGGTCAACGCAGCCTACGTGGCCGATCGGATCATGGATGTATTTCTTAAAACCAGTGGTCTGCACCCGACACTCGCCCGACGCATCGCGCGGTTGCGTTTGTACCTGGCCTGGCGCATGAACCTGGAGGGCAAGAAGGCCTTCAGTGCACCGCTCGTGGCGTGGCTCGACAGTCTGCAGGAATGGCGCGGCTGGAGCGACTCCGGGGGCCGTTCCGCAAGGGTTCTGCTGGATCAGCTCGACGCGCTGATTATCGCTGTGTCTGCCAGCTTCGAGGAAGGCAGCACCCAGCCGGTCGAGGTTTTTTGCCGGCAATGGGAAGCCGACGCGGTAAAACGTAATTCCCAGGCAGAAAAACTCCGCCAGCGTCTCCTGGAAACCGAACAGGGCGCTGCAAAGCAACGCCGGGCAGAGCAGACTGCAAGGGCGCTGGTGGGACGGGCGTTGCAGGGTAGAGAACTACCGGTACCGATTGTCCGGTTCATCCTGGATTTCTGGCAGAGCCTGATCAAACAGGCCGTGTGGGAAGGCGGCCTCCAGGGCGAGGCGTTCCGGCATGGCAGCAAGCTTCTTGAGTGGCTAGTGTGGATAGGGGATCCGTCGCTGTCGGACCAGGACCGAAACCGGCTGTACCACGTGGGTGAACAAATCGGCGACCGCATTCTCGATGTCTGGAAGAAGGTCTATAAGACCGACCTGCCGGGCGACGCTTTGTCAGGGATTGAGTCAGTCATGGTGTCACGCCTGCGTGGCGAGACTCCGGCGCTCGTAAACGCTCTGGAGGAGGCGGGACAGTTCCAATGGGATGGCCGCTGGCTGGGCTTCGAACTGCCCGCCCCGGAGACCTACCAGGCGGTTGAGGGGCAATGGTTCGTGGAGGGTGAGGGCGCGCGCGAGCAACGCCGTTTTTGCTTTGCCTTTCTCGCAGATTCCGCCGAAATCCTCTGGACCAACGGCGCTGGGGTCAAGCTGGGCGTCCAGCCCTGGTCGGAATTCCAGGCGGCACTCGATCGCAATCAGCTCCGTCCACTCCCAAAAATGACCCCTTTCGGACAGGTACTCTCAGAGACCGTGGAATTGCTTGCGAACGTTTGCGAAAAGCAGCGCAAGCAACGGGAACAGGCGGCTGAGGCAGCCAGGGTCAGGGCCGAGGAGCTGCGACGCCAGCAAGAGGCCGAAGAGGCTCGACGGAAGGCGCAGGAGGCG
Organism: Marinobacter sp.; assembly: GCF_041984545.1. GTDB lineage: Bacteria > Pseudomonadota > Gammaproteobacteria > Pseudomonadales > Oleiphilaceae > Marinobacter. Next base: position 41,391 of record NZ_JBHIXV010000019.1, read on the forward strand.
GAACGCGAGGCCGAGCTGGAGCGTCAGCGGCAGGAGGCGGAAGCTCGCAGAATCGCGGATGAAGAGGCGGAACAGGCGCGAATCCTCAAAGAGCGAACCTTGCTCGCCGAGAAGCAGGTGGCCGGCATCAAGCTGGGCGGCTGGATTGTGGTAGAGTCCGGGGAGCCGGATTCGGATGCCGCCCGACTCAAGCTGGCGGTTCGAATCAACGCCTCAAGAAAACTGGTCTTTGTGGACCGGCTTGGTTTGAATCGGCGAGAATTCCTGGAGGACGACCTGGTAGCGGGCATTGTCGCCGGTAAAATCCGGGTGCTGGGAACCTCCGCGGAGTTTGATGACACCCTGAGCCGGGTCGTCGGCCGCATTCGTGTGGGCCGTAACTGAGCCGGTCAGCGCAGGAAGAGCAACATGGCAGAGAACGACTACAGTTTTGGTACCGGCAATGAACCCCAGGTCGACCAGGACAACCGGACCAGTTATCGCCTGACCGCCCGGGCCCGAGCCATTCTGGAGCTGGAATCCGGGGAGCCCGACCAGACCTCTTCCGACAACAGGGATCTGGTCTGCGGTATTCGGGACATCTCCGCCGGCGGGCTGTGCCTTACCACGCCTGAACCGCTGTCTCTGGATGCCCTGTTACCGGCGAGGGTGTTCCTCGGTAACCACCGCGAACCGTTTCTGTTGATGGTTGAGGTGGTATGGTGCCGTCCCCACGAACAGGCGTTCCTGGTAGGCGTCAGAATCATCGAGTCCGATGACACGGCCTATGTGGAGTGGGTGGAGGCCGTTGCCCTCGCGATGGAGCAGGGCTGAACATAAAAAGCCGGCATGATGCCGGCTTTTTGCTTTCTTCCGTAGGTAACAGTGACTGTTATTCTTCCAGCTCGGCCATGCCGGTAATGTTGAACCCGGCGTCCACGTACATGATCTCACCGGTGATACCACTGGCCATATCCGAGCCGAGGAATGCGGCGGCGTTGCCGACTTCGTCTATGGTTACGTTGCGACGCAGCGGGGCCCGCTTGGCGTTCTCTGCGAGCATCTTGCGGAAGCTCTTGATGCCCGAGGCGGCCAGGGTCTTGATCGGGCCTGCGGAGATGCCATTCACGCGAATGCCGTCGCGGCCAAGGCTTGAGGCCATGTAGCGAACGTTGGCTTCGAGGGAGGCCTTCGCCAGTCCCATTACGTTGTAGTTCTGCAGCACACGTTCAGCGCCCAGGTAGCTCAGGGTGAGCAGGGAGCTGCCCTCGTGCAGCATGCCGCGGGCGGCTTTGGCCAGGGCAACAAAGCTGTAGGAACTGATGTCATGGGCAATGCGGAAGCCTTCCCGGGTAGTGACGTCCACGTAGTTGCCATCGAGCTCGTGGGCGGGGGCATAGCCAACGGCGTGAACAATGATGTCGACGTGGTCCCAGTGCTTAGCCAGCTCCTTGAACACGTTCTCGATTTCGTCGTCCTTGGCCACGTCGCAGGGAAAGGTCAGCTTGCTTCCCCAGCCTTCTGCAAATTTTTCCACACGGGGCTGAAGCTTTTCGTTCTGATAGGTAAACGCCAGCTCCGCACCTTCACGGGCGAAGGCATCCGCGATGCCGTAGGCAATGGACAGTTTGCTGGCTACGCCAACGATCAGTGCTTTCTTGCCACTGAGGATTCCCATGGGTCGTTCTCCCTGTGTTCCTGATTTTGGTGCATTATCCCCGAACTCAGGGGCCCGGGGTAACGCTCAAATAGTCGTAGTGGTGTCCTGGTAGAAAAACGCCGCACTGAGCAGCTCGCGCGTGTAGTCCCGGCGAGGCGCCTGAAAAATGTCGGCAGCGTTACCGTATTCCACGATCTGGCCGTGCTGAAGCACGAGTAACTTGTGGCTGAGCGCTCGAACCACCGCCAGATCGTGGCTGATAAAGATGTAGCTTAGACCATAACGGGCCTGGATATCCCTCAGCAGCTCAATCACCTGCTTCTGGACTGTGCGATCCAGCGCCGAGGTGGGCTCGTCGAGAATGATCAGGTCGGGCTGAAGAACGAGGGCCCGGGCGATGGCGATCCTTTGCCTCTGGCCTCCGGAGAACTCGTGGGGGTATCGATGCCGGGCCTCCGGATCGAGCCCGACATCGCGCAGGGCGCGGATCACTTTCTGGTCGTGGTCCTCGGCGCCGGCAGCGTCATGGATTTCCAGCCCCTCCCGGATAATCTCGGCCACCGACATCCTGGGGCTCAGGCTGCCAAACGGGTCCTGGAAGACAATCTGGACTCTTCGGCGCCAGGGCCGGAAGGCCTTCTGATCGAGCCGCGCCAGCTCTTCGCCGTCCAGTTGGATGCTGCCGGTGCTGGCGGTCAGCTTGAGCAGGGCATGGCCAATGGTGGTTTTGCCACTACCGCTTTCCCCGACGATGCCCAGGGTCTCGCCGCGCTTCAGGTCGAAGCTCGCGGCCTGGACCGCGTGAAACGATTCCTTCACCCGGCCGAACAGATTCCTGCGACTGGGAAAGCGAACATCGAGGTCTGTGACGGAGAGCAGGGGCGCGGCCTGGCCTTCCAGGGCTATGGGTGCCTCCGGCGGTTCGGCATCCAGCAGTTTTCGGGTGTAGGCATGGCGGGGCGCCTGGAACAGGGTTCGGGTGTCGGCCTGTTCGACCAGTTGCCCCTGCTCCATGACCGCGACGCGATCGGCATAGCGGCGGACGATGGTCAGATCGTGGGTAATCAGCAGAATGGCCATGCCCAGCTTTTTCTGAAGGTCACGGAGCAGCTCGAGCACCTGCTTCTGCACAGTAACGTCCAGGGCCGTTGTGGGTTCATCGGCAATGAGCAGGTCCGGTTCGTTCGCCAGGGCCATGGCGATCATCACTCGCTGCTTCTGCCCACCAGACAGCTGGTGTGGGTAGGCACCAAGCTTGGCCTCGGCGTTCTGGATACCCACGAGGTTCAGAAGCTCCAGGCAACGAATGCGCGCCTGATTGCCGCGCATTCCCTTGTGCAGCTCCAGGGTTTCCCCGATCTGTCGCTCGACGGTGTGCAGGGGGTTCAGAGAGGTCATGGGTTCCTGGAAGATCATCCCGATCTCCCGACCCCGAATCTGCCGCAAACGTTTAGGGGTGGCGGAGAGCAGGTTTTCACCGCGATACTGAATTGTGCCCCGGGGGTAATTTACGTGGCGTTCATCGAGCAGCCGGAGAATCGAGAGGGCCGAGATGGACTTTCCGGACCCGCTCTCACCAACAAGCGCCAGGGTTTCACCCTCGCTGATCGACAATGACAGCGAGTTCACCACCGGCGCTGCCTGATCAAAGGCAATGGTCAGATCGGAGATTTCAAGCAGTTGGGTCATGTCAGCTCTTTCTCGGATCAAAGGCATCACGGACGGCCTCGCCGACAAACACCAGCAGGGTCAGCATCAGCGACAGCGACACGAAGGCGGAAATACCCAGCCAGGGGGCGTGCAGGTTGGCCTTGCCCTGTGCGATCAGCTCTCCCAGCGATGGCGAACCGGACGGCAGACCAAAGCCCAGGAAATCCAGCGATGTGAGGCCGGTGATGGCCCCGGTCAGTATAAAAGGCAGGAAGGTCAGGGTGGCGACCATGGCATTGGGCAGAATGTGCCGGAACATGATCTTCCGGTTGCCGAGACCCAGGGCCCTGGCTGCTTTCACGTATTCGAAGTTCCGCGCTCGAAGGAATTCGGCGCGCACCACGTCCACCAGGCCCATCCAGCTGAACAGCAGCATGATCCCGAGTAACCACCAGAAGTTCGGTTGCACAATACTCGAGAGGATGATCAGCAGGTAGAGCACCGGCAAACCTGACCAGATCTCGATAAACCGCTGCCCGAACAGGTCGACCTTGCCGCCGTAAAAGCCCTGGATGGCGCCAACCACCACGCCCACAATGCAACTTGCGATGGTGAGCGTCAGCCCGAACAGTACCGAGATACGAAACCCGTAGATGACCCGAGCGGCCACATCACGCCCCTGATCATCGGTGCCTAGCCAGTTTTCCGCGCTGGGGGGCGCCGGCGACGGCACCTCCAGATCGTAGTTGATGGTGTCGTAGCTGAACCGGATGGGTGGCCATATCATCCAGCCGTTGGCCTTGATCTCATCGGCGATGAACGGATCCCGGTAGTTCGCTTCGGTTGGCAGAAACCCTCCGAAGGTTTCCTCAGGCACGGACTCGACAACCGGAAAATAGAGCTCGCCCTGATAGGACACGATCAGCGGCGAGTCGTTGGCAATCAATTCGGCCACCAGGGAGAGACCGAACAGCGCCAGGAATATCCACAGCGACCAGAAGCCCCGGCGGTTATTCCGGAAGCTTTGCAGGCGCCGCTTCTGGATAGGCGTCAGGGAACGAAACGTCACGCACCCTCCCGGCTTTCAAAGTCGATACGTGGGTCCACCAGCACGTAGGTGATGTCGCTGACCAGCTTCAGGATCAGGCCCATCAACGTAAAGATGTAGAGGGTGCCAAAGATTACCGGGTAATCCCGGTTAAGAGCGGCCTCAAAACCCAGCAGCCCCAGGCCATCCAGGGAGAAGATCACCTCAATGAGCAGGGAGCCGGTGAAAAACAGGGCCACCAGTACTCCCGGGAGGCTGGCGATGACAATCAGCATGGCGTTACGGAATACATGGCCGTAAAGCACTTGCTTGTCGGTAAGGCCTTTCGCCCTTGCGGTCACGACATATTGCTTGCCGATCTCGTCGAGAAAGGAATTCTTGGTGAGCAGGGTGAGCGTGGCAAAACCGCCAATCACATTCGCGGTAACCGGCAGCGCCAGATGCCAGAAGTAATCGCCGATTTTCTGGTACCAGGTCAGCTCGTCGAAATTCGAAGAAGTCAGGCCCCGCAGCGGAAACCAGTCGAGATAACTGCCGCCGGCAAAGAGCACGATCAGCAGGATGGCAAACAGGAATCCGGGTATTGCATAACCCACCACAATGGCAGAGCTGGTCCAGACATCGAAGCGGGTGCCGTCCAGAACCGCCTTGCGGATGCCCAAGGGTATGCTGATCAGGTAAATGATGAGCGTCGACCAGAGCCCCAGAGAGATGGACACGGGCATCTTGTCGAGAATCAGTTCGATAACGCTTTTTTCACGGAAAAAAGAGTCGCCGAAATCGAATGTGGCGTAGTCTCCGAGCATCTTGATAAAACGCTCGTGGGGCGGCTTGTCAAAGCCGTACATCACCTCGATTTCCTTAAGCAGCTCATCCGGAATACCGCGGGAACCCCTGGAATCTCCGGATGTGTCCGCCACTTCGCCGCCCGTTCCACCACCGGAGGCGCGCGCCAGGGCGCTGCCGCCGTGGCCCTGCATCTCGGCAATCAGTTGTTCAACCGGCCCTCCGGGCGCTGCCTGAACTATCACAAAGTTCAGCAGCATGATTCCGATCAGGGTAGGGACGATCAGCGCCAGTCGCCGGAGTATGTAGATGCCCATGTAACGGCGCTTTCCTCAGGGCCTGGCCCACCAGTTGTCGAGGTCTATCCCGTTCTTCGGGGTGGTGGCTGGTCTCTGAAGGTGGTTCCAGTAGGCAACCCGGTCTTTGGTGAGGTGCCAGTGTGGAACCACGTAGTGCCCGTGCAGCAGTACGCGGTCGAGTGCCCGAACCCGATGCACCAGTTCTTCGCGGTTCGGGGCCTGAATGACCATGCTCACCAGTTCGTCGACCACCGGGTCGCTCACGCCGGCGTAGTTGCGCGAGCCTTTGGTGTTCACGTTGGATGAATGCCAGTAGTCCCGTTGCTCGTTCCCCGGGGAGTCTGACTGCCCGAACACCTGGGTAATCATGTCGTAGTCGAATTCACGCAGGCGCTGGATATACTGGTTGCTGTCCACCAGCCTGACGGTCACGTCGATACCCAGGCGTTCAAGATTCTTCTTGAAGGGAAGCACCACACGCTCGAAGCTCTTCTGGAAAAGCAGGATTTCAAACGCCAGGGGCTTGCCGGTCTCGGCGTTCATCATCTTGCCGTTGCGGATCTCGTAACCAGCTTCATTGAGCAGGTCCAGTGCAGTTTTGAGGTTCTGGCGGAGCCCCTGTTGTCCTTCCGTGGTGGGAGGCTGGTATTCCTCATTAAAGACGTCTTCGCTCAACCGATCACGGAACGGCTCAAGAATTTCCAGCTCGCGCCCCTGGGGCAGACCGGAGGAGGCCAGCTCACTGTTCTCGAAATAACTGTCGGTTCGGGTGTACTGCCCGAAGAACAGGTTCTTGTTGGCCCACTGAAAATCAAACGCATAAGCCAGGGCCTCTCTCACCAGTGGGTCAGAGAACACGGGCCGGCGCGTGTTGAACACAAAGCCCTGCATGCCGGCGGGGCGATGGTGTTCAATGGCTTCCTTGACGATGGTGCCGTTGTTGAACCGCTCACCGGTGTAGGCGGTTGCCCAGTTCTTGGCAGAGGACTCAAGCCGGAAGTCAAAACTGCCCGCCTTGAACGCTTCCAGGGCGACGGTGTCGTCGGTGTAATAGTCATAGACAATGCGATCGAAATTAAACCGCCCGGTGCGAACGCCGAGATCTTTGGCCCAGTAGTCTTTGACCCGCTCATAGCTGACACTGCGGCCGGCCTCGAATTCGCCGATACGGTAGGGGCCGCTGCCCAGGGGGCGTTCCAGACCGTTGTCGCCGAAGTCACGATCGGCCCAGTAGTGGGCGGGAAGGATGGGCATCTGGCCAAGAATCAGCGGCAGTTCACGGTTGTTCGTTTCACCAAAATCAAACCGGATGCGACGTGGGCCCTCAACGGTTACCTTGCTGACGTCCGCATAGTAGTTGCGGAAGAACGGGTGGCCTTTGGTGGTCAGTGTCTCGAAGGAGAACTTGACGTCTTCGGCGGTGATGGGCTTGCCGTCGTGAAACTTCGCCTGCTCACGCAGGTTGAAAACCACGTAACTGCGGTCCTCCGGGGTTTCGATGGATTCTGCAATCAGGCCGTAGGCGGAGAAAGGCTCGTCGTCTGAGGACGCCAACAGAGTGTCGTACAGGTAACTGCTGATGCCTGCGGCGGCAACGCCCCGGATGTCGAACGGATTGAACGAATCAAATCCGTTGGCCACGACCGCGAGCTTCAGGGTGCCGCCTTTGGGAGCTTCCGGGTTGACGTAATCGAAATGGCTGAAGCCCTCGGGGTACTTGGTCTCACCGTGCATTGCCAGACCGTGCGAGGGTGTGACTTCCTGTGCCAGGGATCCAGCCGAGAACAGCGGCGCCGCAACCAGCGCCATTACGGAACAGAGGGACGTAAGGAATGAGGTTGTTCGAGTTGTTGTCATGGGGCTCGCACGTCAGGGGCTGTTTCGAATGTCCACGTAGAGTACCAGACTTTGGCCGGGTTGCAGATAACGCGCGGTGTTGAGGTCGTTCCAGCTTGCAATGTCACGCACATTCACCGAAAAACGACTGGCAATGCGTGCCAGCGAATCGCCTTTACGTACCCGATAGCCCACCTTCCGTACCATGGCGTCGCCGCGTCGGCTGTTGGCTGCCACCACGGTCGGTTGACTGGTTTTCGACCAGATCACCAGTTCCTTGCCAGGAATCAGCGGGTCACCCGGGGCCATTCCGTTCCAGGCCGCCAGTTCCCGAACAGAAACCCGGTGCTCCCGGGCAATATCCCAGAAGGTGTCGCCCCGACGCACGGTATAGCGCACCTTGTTGCCATCGCGCTCCCGGGATTGCTTCCGTTCCAGGCGCTGGGCGGCACTGAGGGCATAGGCATCACTGTTTTTGGAGGCCGAAGGAATCATCAGACGCTGTCCGATCCGGATCAGGTCACTGTTCAGGTTATTGACCTGCTGCAGCACGGACGGCGTGGTGGAAAACTTGCGGGAGATGGTATTGAGGCTGTCGCCTGATTTCACCACGTAGTTGCGCCAGGACACCCGCTGGGCGACCGGCAGTTTGTCCAGGGCGGCGCGAAACGCCTCGGCACTCGCCACCGGGACCAGCAGGCGGTGCGGACCGTCCGGAGACGTGGCCCAACGGTTATAGGACGGGTTAAGCAGATAGATTTCATCAATGTCCACGCCCGCCATTTCGGCAGCCTGGGCGAGGTCGAGCTGGGAGCCGGTATCGACAACTTCGAAGTAGGGCTCGTCTTTCAGCGAGGGCAATTCGATGCCGTAGGCCGTGGGATCGTCGAAGATCTTGGCCAGGGCGATCAGCTTGGGCACGTAGTGACGGGTTTCCCGGGGAAGCTCCAGCGACCAGAAATCGGTCGGCCGGTTGCTTTTATTGTTGCGTCTGATGGCGCTGGAAACCGTGCCGCCGCCACTGTTGTAGGCAGCCAGGGCCAGCGTGTGGTCTCCGTCAAAACGATCTGCCAGCCGTTCGAGGTAGGTCAGGGCCGCGTCGGTTGCCGCAATTACGTCCCGGCGCTCGTCGTGCCACCAGCTCTGGGTAAGTCCGAAGTACTTGCCGGTAGAAGGAATGAACTGCCAGAGACCTGCAGCCCGGCCATGGGAGTACGCGAAGGGGTCAAAGGCGCTCTCCACCACGGGCAAAAGCGCGTATTCAGCCGGAAGGCCGCGTTTTTCGGTTTCGTTCAGTATGTGATGAAGGTAGCGGCTGCCGCGTTCCACCACGCGTTCGATGTATTTGGGGTGGCTCGCGTACCAGTTCAGTTGGTCCCGTACCCGTTCATTGTCCACGCTGTGATCAAGGACAAAACCCGCTCTCATGCGGTCCCAGAGATCCGCCCGGGCAACGGTTTCCGGTTCCGGCTCGGTCACCGGGTTGTCGAGTTTGTCCCTGGCCTCCTGAGCGGCCTTTTTCAGTTCCGGTGCAATGGCATCGTCCAACGGGCCATCCTGGGTTTCGGCGTTGTCATCACCGGCAGCGACTGCCTGCTTCAGGCCTTCATCGCCGGCGGCTACGGCCAGTTGCTCGGTATCAAGCGGGTTGTCCAAATCTTCTCCGCTCTGGTTTAGCAAACTGCTGCACCCGGTGATCAGGGCCCCTGTGAGGAAAAAAAACGACAAGCGTCTGAGCGACATATCAAGACATCCGGAAACGGTTCAAAAAAAAGGCTTTTGATTCTATTGGAGCCTGTCAAAAAGGGTCAAGAATCCTCTCGTTACGGCTCTGAGAGGATTTGTTAAGTACGTAGGGCACGGCGTCAGAAGTGGTCCTTGCCGTGACGGATCGCCGCAAAGATTGCATTTTCCGAATCAGCGGGCAGGCCATGGCTGGCGCAATAGCCCCGGGCAGCATCCACAACGGGCGGATCATCCCAGCGCAGGAACGGGTTCAGGCGTTTTTCATCGGCCAGCACCGAGGGCACGGTTGGCTTGCCTGCCTCCCGGGCCTTCTTGCAGAGGTCCTCGAACTCCCGGAGGCCGTCGTCCTCCGGCAGCCAGCTGCGGGCAAAACGCAGGTTGGCAAGGGTATACTCGTGGGCGCAGTAAACCGCTGTCCTGTCGGGCAGGGCGCGCAGGGTTTGCAGCGACTGGCGCATCTGTTCCGGCGAGCCCTCGAACAGCCGCCCGCAGCCGCACACAAACAGGGTGTCGCCGCAGAACAGCACAGGGCGCCCTTCGACCTCAACATCCGTGAAGTAGGCAATGTGGTCAAGGGTATGGCCAGGCACGCCGAGTACCTGGAAGGTAATCTCCTCCCAGATCACCTCGTCGCCCGGGTGCAGGGTGTTGGTTGCGCCCTTGAACGGAGAGTCAGCCGGGCCGCTGACACGGCAGTCGGGAAAGGCGGAAACCAGCGACTGAACGCCGCCCACATGATCCGGGTGGTGATGGGTGACCAGAATGGTATCGAGCGTGAGATTGTTTTCAGACAGGTAGTCCAGTACTGGCTGGGCCTGGCCGGGATCGACAATCAGGGCCTTGCCGCTGGCCGAATTCGACAGGCACCAGATGTAGTTGTCGCTAAACGCTGGTATCGCAGTAATTGTCAGCATAGGGCCCCACATGTGCTTGGAAAGTGTGACTGTTATGATAGAGCAATACCTTCGAGGCCCCAACCACAGGTCCGGATCCCGGGAGCGTCCAAACAGTGAGTGAATCCCAGGCTTTCGCCTATGCCAGTAGACATGAAAGTTTTGAACGATGGTTCCAGACGCCGCTTGGGCGAGCTTTGCTGGCGGACCAGAGGCGGTTCGTAGACGCCCAGCTCCAGAGCCTGACCGGCGCGCGGCAGCTGCAGGTGGGGGTGAGTCATCGACTACCGCTGGCCACGGGGACGGACTTCTCCCAGAAGATCATGACCACACCTCGATGGACGCCGCAGATTCCGGATGGCGTGACGGTTTGCGATGCGGATGAACTCGCTTTTCCGGGCGATTCCATGGACCTCGTGTTGCTGCACCACACCGCAGATTTCTCGCCCTACCCGCATCAGGTTCTGCGCGAGGCAGCCCGGGTCTTGCGAGGCGAAGGGACCATTGTGCTGATCGGTTTCAACCCGCTCAGCTTCTGGGGTGCCCGAAAACTGATTACACGGAGTGAGGAAGGCCCATGGGGTGGGCGCTTCCTGTTCCGGGGACGCATGGAAGACTGGCTTAATCTGCTGGGTTTCAATGTCGAGGCGTCGGTTACGCGTTTCTGTCGCTGGCCCCTGCAGCGCAGTGGTCGCAAGCCTCGTTCGCGAATGGACCGCTGGATTTCGGGAAATCGGTTCCTGCCAGTGGGCGCCTATTACTGTATCCTTGCCAAAAAACGCGTACACGCACGGTTGCCGAGGCGCCCGGTGTGGCGCAAGAGCAAGGTTATCGCGTTACCGGGCACAGGTACCGTCGGAGCGTCCCGCGGCTGCAGCCGGGAAGAGCTACCCGCCCGCCTGGCCGAGTAACGGATGGTATTAACAGAACAGGAGTAGCAATGGCCGGCAAGGTAACGCTTTACACCGATGGTGCCTGCAAGGGCAATCCGGGCCCGGGCGGATGGGGCGTAGTGCTTCGTTACGGAGACGCCTGGAAAACGCTGCATGGCGGCGAGGCGAATACCACTAACAACCGCATGGAGCTGATGGCGGCCATTCGGGGGCTCGGTGCCCTGAAGCGCCCCTGTGAGGTGGAGCTTTACACCGATTCCCAGTACGTGCGAAAGGGCATTACCGAATGGCTGGCCGGATGGAAGCGTAACGGCTGGAAAACCTCGGCCAAAAAGCCGGTCAAGAACGAAGACCTCTGGCGCGAGCTGGACGCTGCCGTGGCCAGGCATCAGATCAACTGGCACTGGGTGAAGGGCCATTCGGGTATTCCCGACAATGAACTGGCCGACGAGCTTGCCAACCGGGGCGTTGACGAGCTTACCAACGCCTGACATCTTCCCGCACACATAGACAATCGGACGCAGGCCATGAGACAGATCGTACTCGATACCGAAACCACCGGCATTGATCCGGCCGAAGGCCACAGGATCATCGAGATTGGTTGTGTTGAGCTGATGGAACGTCAGCTCACTGGTCGCAACTACCACGTATACATCAATCCCGATCGTGAGGTGGAAGCCGAGGCCATTACGGTGCACGGCATCACTAACGAATTCCTGGCCGACAAGCCGCGCTTTGCCGAGATTGCCGATGAGTTCTTCGAGTTCATCAAGGGTGCGGAACTTGTCATCCACAACGCAGCCTTTGACGTGGGCTTCATGGACGCGGAGTTTGCCCGCCTGAAGCCCGTCCGGAAGACAGCCGATCACTGCGGCATTGTGGATTCCCTGGCCATCGCACGGGCCCGCCACCCGGGCCAGAAGAACAGCCTTGATGCCCTGTGCAAACGCTACGGCGTTGATAACAGCAACCGGGAGCTGCACGGCGCACTTCTGGACGCCGAGATACTCGCTGATGTCTATCTGCTGCTGACCGGCGGTCAGACCGCGTTGTCCCTGGACGCCGGGTCTGACAGTGGGGGAGGGGCCGGTGGCATTCGCCGGCTCTCCGGCGATCGATCGCCCCTTGCGGTGTTGCGGGCATCGGAAGAGGAAAGTGCCGCTCACGAGGAGTTCATGGCCGTGCTGGAGAAACAGGCCGGCGAGTCAGTGTGGCGTAAACTCGAGAACGCGGAATGAGAACTGGTTTGGCCTGTACCAAATGTTACATTCCGCCTTTCTTGAGCTACTTGAGTTTTATGTTATAAGTAATGATAAGTTCGCCAGTTTTTTGCGAACGCTTTGGCCGGACGAGGGTGCCCGGCCCAGAACAATAAGGCCGGGTCCGTGTTTACCGGGCCGTTGTCCACCAAAGAGGATGCGGTAGTCTCCGCAAAGCTAACGGGAAGCGTGTATGGTTCAGTCGTCTCTCGCGACGAAATCGCAGTCGTTTGACCTGGTCAAAAGTGAAATCGAGCAGACCATCAAGCAGGCAGAATCCAGCCTTGAACGCTTCCAGGAGAACCGCGAACGGGGAGAGGATCTCCAGAACTGCGTGGACTTCATCAATCAGCTCCGGGGCATCTTCATTCTGGTGGAGCTGCGCGGCGGCACGCTGCTTTGTCAGGAAGCGGTCACCATGGCCAACGATGTCCCCGTTGGCGCGAACGATGACAAGAATATCCTGCTTACCACCCTCAACAGCGCGCTCTTCATCCTCCGTCGATACGTCGAGTATTACCACCAGCAACGGCAGGACCATCCGGAACTTCTGCTGCCAGTCATCAACGACCTGCGCGAGGCACGTCGCGAAAAGCCGTATCCCGAGTCCTGCTTCTTTGATGTCGATGTAAAAGAGCGTCCGGATTTTTGCGGTGGTCTGGCACTTGAGCCCTTCGATGGTAACGAGGCGGATTACGAAATCATGGCCAGGCGCATGCGCCTGACGTTCCAGGTGGCGCTGCTTGGCATCCTGCGCGAGCGCAACGACGCGGTGAACAAGAAGCTGATCGGGCGTGCTGCCCGTGGCCTGGCCCGTCTTTGCCAGGGCGCTCCCATGGGCCAGATGTGGTGCCTCGTGAGCATCGTCGCGGACACCATGCTTGACCGTGCCATGCTGTTCACCAAGGCCCGCAAGCGCATGTTCATGCGCATCGAGAAATACGCCCGGGAAGTGGTCTACGTGGGTAAGGTTGCCACCGCCAAGGACGCGCCGGACTCGTTGATCCGGGATCTGGTTTATCTGTTGTATCGCAGCGGTTCGGCCAACCCGGAAGTCACCTCCGTCCTGTCGGCCTACAAACTGGCGCCCGCTGATTTTCCGGATGCCATGCTCGAGGCCCACGCGCGCCGTCTCTATGGCCCTGGCAGCGATGTTCTCAAATCCCTCTCGGACGCATTGCAGGACGAGTTGAACCAGCTGAAGGACAAGCTCGATATCATCGAAAGGGGAATCGAGCCTGACCTTGCCGAGCTGTCCTCCATCGCGGACGCCCTGGAGCGCCTGGCCAACACCCTGGTGATGCTTGATCTGCACAAGCTGGCGGGCATTTCCCGGGAAGAGGCCGTCAGGCTGCGTGGATGGGAAGAGGAAAAGCGACTCCCGGGCGATGAGGAGCTCTATCGTCTGGCTGATTCTGTGCTGGGCATCGAAGATGCCATCATGCAGATCGTAACCCGCGGGATCACCTCCGAGACCGATGCCCTTGCCGGTAGCGATCGCAAACAGGAAGAGTCGGTCTACCTGAGGGAAGCCTTGTACGTTGTTGCCGACGAGGCCCGCAGCGCGCTGACACTGGCCAAGCGTGCGATCACCGCCTTTATCGAATCGGACTACGACAAACTCCACCTTGCGAATCTGCCCGCGACGCTGCACAGCATCTGGGGTGGGCTACAGATGGTGAACGATCCCGAGGCCGCCAGTGTCCTCGAGCGCGTGGCTTCCTCCATTCAGGAGCGCCTGCTTGATGCCAAGGAATCGCCGGCCGCCCAGGTTCTGGAAGCGCTGGCTGACGCCCTGACCTCCCTGGAGTATTACATCGAGAGCATTGGCAAGCGCGAAGACCGCAACCGGGATCTGCTCAAACTGGCCGAATCGTCGCTGGACGACGTGGGTTTGTAAGTCATGTCTCACGACCTCGCCACCATGGTAATTGGCGCCCTCGGCGCGGTACTGGTGATCGCAGGTCTGCTGTTTTTCCTTCGCCCGCGCTGGCTCCTCGGATGGCTCAAGGGCATGGCGGTATTCGGCGTTATTGTCCTTGGTCTCTACGCACTCGCGATCGCCGTCAACCTGTCCGCGTATCAGTCCCTCGAGGGAATGAAAACCGTAGCGACCATTTCCACGAGTCAGGAGGGCGAGCAAATCTGGCGGGTGACGCTGGAAACAGCGGATGGCACTCCAACCGTGCGAACCCTTCGGGGTGATCAGTGGCAGATTGATGCCAGAATCATCCGCTTTGCGGGGCCGATTCGCTGGCTTGGTGTTGCTCCGGGGTACCGGCTAGAGCGTCTCGGAGGTCGGTATACCTCTCTTGAACAGGAGCGTTCCGCGCCCCGTACGGTCATCGGGCTGTCCGACGCCACCTGGCCGGATCTCTGGGAACTGGACCGGCAATTCAACCTGCCGTTTGTAGAGGGGGTGTATGGCAACGCCACCTTCATGCCAATGCGCGACGGGGCCATGTTCGATGTGCGCCTGTCAGCTTCCGGGCTGGTTGCAGTGCCGGTCAATGAGCAGGCTCGCGCGGCGGTTCAGCTCTGGGACCAGTAGTGCTGGAAATACGGCCCGTTCGTTGCCCATTGGATTCTGTCCCGATAAATCTTCAGACATAAAAAAACCTGCGCGAAAGCGCAGGTTTTCCGGATGTCCGTTGAGGCGGCCATCAGCCCATCTTGAACAGTTCACCCAGCTTGGTTGCCAGCATCATGTCACCTTCGGCGCGCAGTTGGCCCGCCATGAATGCCTGCATACCATCGGTTTCGCCTGAAACGATGCCCTGAAGGGTTTCGGAGCTCATGATCAGGGTAACGGAAGGATCGTCATGGGCGCCTTCGTGCAGCTTGCAGGTGCCGTCGTTGATGACCAGGTGATAGGTTTTGTCGTCCTCGATGTCGAACTGGAATACCAGGTCCAGGCCTTGCGCTGCGTCTGCGTTGAAATTCTGTTCGAGCTGTTCAAATACCTGAGCTACAGACATGGTTTTACCCTTTTGATGGTTGTCTATTCATGATCACGACGGCTGGGTGTCCCCGGAGGCCTGAGCCTGAGGGGTTCCCGGGCAGAGCCGACCTCGCAATCCGACTTTATGGTGAGTGGTCGGTCCTGTCAAGGTCGATCGAACGCTTGTTTTAATTTTTTTGCTCTTCTTATCACCGTAATTTCGGTAAGTTACACTTTACCCTTCAGCACACACAGATGGAGAAACACCTTGGAGTTCCTCACAGAATACGGTTTGTTCTTGGCCAAGATCGTCACCTTCGTGATTACGGCCGTGGTGGTGATCTCGGTGGTTGTATCGGCCGCCCAGAAGGATCGTGGCGATCAGGACGGCGAGGGCGAACTCAAGATCCGGAAACTGAATGAGAAATACCGGAAATTGCGGGAGGCCATTGAAGCCAGGCTGATGTCTGATCAGCAACGCAAGGTGTTCGAGAAGGCCCGCAAGAAGAAGGATAAGCTGGAGAAGAAGGCGAGCAAAAAGAAAAAAGAAGAGTCAGACGAGGACTCAAGCCGTGGGCGCGTCTTTGTGCTCGACTTCGATGGCGATATCAAGGCCAGCGATACCGACCCTCTGCGTCGGGCGATTACCGCCGTGCTCAGCGTTGCCGATCCGGAAAGGGACGAAGTGGTGATCCGTCTGGAAAGTGGCGGTGGACTCGTACACTCCTATGGTCTGGCGGCCGCACAGCTGGACCGCATTCGTAGCAAGGGTGTTCGGCTGACCGCCTGTGTCGACAAGGTTGCGGCCAGCGGTGGCTACATGATGGCCTGCGTGGCCGACCGGATTGTCGCGTCCCCGTTCGCCATCCTCGGTTCCATCGGCGTGGTCGCCCAGCTGCCGAATTTCCACCGGTTTCTTAAAAAGAACGACGTCGATTTCGAGGTGCTCACTGCAGGGGAGCACAAGCGCACCCTCACCATCTTTGGGGAGAATACCGACAAAGGCCGCCAGAAGTTCCTGGAGGACCTTGAGGACACCCACGGGCTGTTCAAGGAGTACGTCAGCGAACGTCGGCCAGACCTCGACATCGCGGCGGTGGCCAATGGCGACATCTGGTTCGGCAAACGGGCGCTGGATGTAAAACTGATCGATGAGATCAAGACATCCGACGAATATCTGATTGAAGCCTGCGACCGGGCAGACGTAGTCTCGGTGAGTTACCAGCGCAAGCGTAGCCTTCCGGAAAAGCTCGGGCTGGCCACCAGTGTGGCGCTCGAACACACCGTCTGGAAAGTTCTGGGCGTCTTCCGGAACCAGAAATTCCAGTAGTCCAACGACAACGGGGAAGCACAATGACAACCAACACCGAATTCAAAGCCTGGCGGGTGGAAGAACAGAATGGCGAGTACGTCGGCAGTGAACAGACCCTGAGTACAGCCGATCTTCCAGAGGGGGAGGTTCTGGTTCGGGTCAGCCATTCCTCATTAAACTACAAGGATGCCCTGTCGGCATCCGGTAACAAGGGTGTAACCCGCAACTTTCCTCACACCCCCGGTATTGATGCCGCGGGAGAGGTGGTCGAATCCGCCACCGGCAATCCGGCCCCGGGTACGCCCGTTATCGTTACCGGCTACGATCTGGGTATGAATACCGCCGGCGGCTTTGGCGAATACATCCGGGTTCCTGCCGCCTGGTGCGTACCCATGCCGTCCGGCTGGGATTCACGAACCGCCATGATCTACGGTACTGCCGGCCTGACAGCTGGTTTGTGCGTGCAAAAGCTCCTGACCATGGGCGCAAAGCCGGAACAAGGCAGGGTTGCGGTGACCGGTGCGTCCGGTGCGGTTGGTACCGTGGCGGTGGAGTTGCTGGCAAAACTGGGCTTCGACGTTGTTGCCATCAGTGGCAAGGCCGACCACGCTGATGACCTCAAAGGCCTGGGGGCGAAGGAAGTGCTTGGTCGCGACACGCTGGCCGAGGAGAAGAAACCCCTGGTAAAACCGGCCTTCGCCAATGCCGTGGATACCGTGGGCGGTGGTCCGCTGGCCGAACTGCTCAAACAGATCCAGCCGGGAGGATCGGTGTCCTGCTGTGGCCTCGTGGCTGGCCCGGGTCTTCAAACGACCGTGCTGCCGTTCATTCTGCGTGGGGTAAACCTGCTGGGCGTTGATTCAGTGGAAATTCCACTTGCGGAAAAAGAGGCAGTCTGGAAAAAATTCGCGGGTGAGTGGGCGTGCCCTAAAACTCAAGCTTCAGCCCGGGATATTGGTCGAAAAGACCTGGATGAGGCACTGAAAGCATTTCTGAAAGGTGAATCTTCCGGGAAGATTGTGCTTGATCACGGGAAGTAATCGGGCACAGCAACAGCTCGTGAAATAAAAAAGGGGCGTTTTACGCCCCTTTTCTCGTTCCGTTCAACCGGACTCAGGAAGCCCTTCGCCGAAACAGCGGAATGTCGGTATCCGTCGCTGCCTGGTAGCCCTGACTAAAGAAGTTCAGGCAACGCTGAGCCTTGGTAATGTCCTTGTCGGGGCGCAGCACATAGGCGTCAAAGCCGCAGCGCTTCATGAACTGGAGCTGGTCCAGCAGGACATCCCCGATGGCCCTCAGCTCATTCACATAGCCGAAGCGCTCGCGCAGCAGACGCCCAATGCTGTAACCGCGCCCATCGCTGAACTTCGGGAAATTCACCGCAATCACCGGCAGCTCATTAACGCGACCTTCCAGGATCTCCGGCTCGTCATGGCTGTCAAACCACACGCCGATGTCCTGTCGACCTGTGAAATGCTCGTAGCCGGCCAGCCAGAGATCCGCGGGAATCAGCGCAGGCTGAGCGGAGGGAATATCCAGGGATTCGCCCTCGGCGGGGCGTGGTACCACCACCCAGTTGTCCTGGCGGATGGTGCCATCCGAAGCGATAACGTTAGGCATAAACCCGCTCCTTGAAAGGATCAATTCCAACGCGCCGGTACGTGTCGAGGAAGGTTTCCTCTTCGGTGCGCTTGTCGACATACACATCAATGATCTTGGCAATGACCTCGGGCATTTCTTCCCGGGCAAACGAGGGCCCGAGGATCTTCCCGATGGCAGCATCGTGGTGGGAGGAGCCGCCCAGGCTGATCTGGTAGAACTCCTCACCTTTCTTGTCCACGCCAAGCACACCGATGTTGCCCACATGGTGGTGGCCACAGGCATTCATGCAGCCGGAAATGTTCAGGTCGATGTTGCCCAGGTCGTAGAGGTAATCCAGGTCGTCGAACTTGCGCTGGATGGCCTCGGCCACCGGAATGGACTTGGCGTTGGCCAGGGCGCAGTAGTCGCCACCGGGGCAGCAGATCACGTCAGTCAGGGTGTTCAGGTTGGCGGTACCGAAACCCATGGGGGTGATGGCCTGCCAGAGCTCCAGCAGACGATCCTGGCGCACATCCGCCAGCACCACGTTCTGCTGGTGCGTTACCCGCACCTCACCAAAGCTGTAGTCATCCGCCAGATCGGCAATCTGCTCGAGCTGACGATCGGTCACATCGCCCGGAGGTGTACCGGTTTTCTTCATGGTCAGCGTGACAATGGCATACCCAGGCTTTTTGTGGGTGTCCACGTTGTGGGCAAGCCACTGGTCGAACTCGCGATTCTCAAAACGCTGCTTTGCCAGAAGATCGGTGGCATTCGCCAGGTCCGCATAGTCAGGCTCGGTAAAGTAGGCCTGGATACGCTCAATGGCTTCCCGGGTAAGGCGGCTAGGGGAATCCTTGATGTGCTGCCACTCGGCCTCCACCTTTTCAGCAAAGCCCTCGGGGGTCAGCGCTTTCACCAGAATCTTGATCCGCGCCTTGAACTTGTTGTCGCGGCGACCGTAGCGGTTGTAGACGCGCAGTACCGCTTCCAGATACGTGAGCAGATCCAGCTCCGGCAGGAACTCGCGGATGACCGGCCCTACCATCGGCGTACGGCCAAGACCGCCGCCCACGTGAACACGGAAGCCCAGCTCGCCGGCGTCGTTGCGCACCATCTGCAGGCCGATGTCGTGAACCTGGATAGCGGCCCGATCCGTGTGCTCGGACGCATTTACCGCGACTTTGAACTTACGGGGCAGGAATGCGAATTCCGGATGGAACGTCGACCACTGGCGGATAATCTCGCAATAGGGCCGGGGATCGGCAATCTCATCGGACTGCACCCCGGAAAACTGGTCGGTTGTGGTGTTGCGAATGCAGTTACCGCTGGTCTGGTTGGCGTGCATTTCCACTTCCGCCAGTTCCGCCAGGATATCGGGCACATCTTCCAGCGCCGGCCAGTTCAACTGGACGTTCTGGCGGGTGGTGAAGTGGGCGTAGCCCTTGTCGTAGTCCCGGGTAATGCGGGCAAGCCTGCGCAGCTGGTCAGAGCGCAACATGCCGTAGGGAACACAGATCCGGAGCATGGGAGCCAGACGCTGAACGTACAGGCCGTTCTGCAGACGAAGGGGAAGAAACTCATCTTCGGCAAGCTCGCCAGCCAGAGCTCGTTCGGTCTGGTCACGGAACTGTGCAACCCTCTCGGCAGCCATTTGCCGATCGTGTTCATCGTATACGTACATAGTGGGGAAATCCTGATTTAACGCGTCATATTCAGGCTGGTGCCTTATATCTGCCGGGAAGGATAACAGCGGCTTTTTATTCTTAAAATGATTATTTCAAAATATAGTTATCGATTCAGGCGATAAGCAGGCGGAACAATGGACTGGACGAATATCAATTAACTGCTTAACTTGAAGGTAACGGAAGGCCTTCCAGAGAACAAACTCGGAAAGAGGAAACTGATATGAACAAATCAACTCGCCCGGACAGCCAGGTAGATGCGGTTGCCGCGATTCTGCTGGTTATGCTCGTCGTTGCATTTGCCGTGGTGTGGGTGTCCGGCCAGTAGGGTCACTGACTGGCTAGCACCAGTTTCACGATGACGATCAGGCCCACCACAAAGCCCGCCGTAAACAGTATGCCCGCGATGATGTAGGGCCACGGGCTGTGGCTTGAGAAGTCTTCCTCCCGGCGCTTATCGGACTGCACCCCGAAAGCGCCGGCCAGAATGCTCTGCATTACCTTCAGAACCCCCGGCCCCCGACGTTTCGCATTGCGCTGTTTGTCTGTTCCGGTGGATTCTGACATAACCCGTTCCTCTTTCTGGTTTCCCGATGTAACCCTTCTATTCAGCGGGATCGTAAGCAAGGCTGGGAGCCAGCCAGCGCTCGGCGTCGGCCTTTGAGACGCCCTTGCGTTCAGCATAGTCCTCAACCTGGTCTGCGCCAATCTTGCCCACGGCGAAATACTTGGAGTCCGGGTGGGCGAAATACCAGCCCGATACGGCGGCGGCCGGGAACATGGCGAAATGCTCTGTCAGCTCGATACCGGCATTCTCGGTAGCCTGCAGGAGACTGAACAGGGTTGCTTTCTCGGTGTGGTCCGGGCAGGCCGGGTAGCCTGGCGCAGGACGGATACCGCGGTACCGCTCCTTGATCAGATCCTCGTTTGCGAGCTGCTCTTCGTTGGCGTAACCCCAGAACTCCTTACGGACCCGCTCGTGCATGCGCTCGGCGAAGGCTTCTGCCAGACGGTCGGCAAGGGCTTTTACCATGATGGCGTTGTAGTCATCGTTGGCGTCCTTGAATTCCACGGAGAACTCTTCAGCGCCAATGCCGGTGGTCACCGCAAAACCGCCGACGTAATCCAGGGTGTCCGTGTCCTCCGGGGCAACAAAGTCCGAGAGCGCCATCATTGGCTTGCCGGGTGCCTTGTCGTCCTGCTGACGCAGGTGGTGCAGGGTGGTGAGTTCCTTGCTCCGGCTTTCGTCGGTATAAAGCACGATGTCGTCCCCACGCCGATTCGCCGGCCAGAAACCGATGACGCCACGGGCAGTGACCCGCTTCTCGTCGATCATCCGCCTCAGGATTTTCTGGGCGTCGTCGAACAGGTTCCGGGCCGCCTCGCCGCGCTTGGGGTCGTCAAAAATAGCCGGGTATTTTCCGGAAATGTCCCAGGACAGGAAAAAGGGCGTCCAGTCGATGTAGTCTACCAGCTCTTCCAGGTCATATTCCTCAAACACCCGAACGCCGGTAAAGGCCGGCTTGGGAGGCTGGTAACCCTCAAAGGCGATCTCCGGCGCACGTTCGCGGGCTTCCTTCAGCGATACCAGCTTGGTGCGCTCGCCCCGGTTCTTGCGCCGTTCCCGTATCTCGTCGTATTCGTTGCGGGCCGCGCTGACAAAGTCGGGCTTGGCGGTCTTGCTGAGTAGCTGCGACGCCACATTCACGCAGCGCGAGGCGTCCGAGACGTACAGGGCAATGTCGTTCTTGTACTGGGGCTCAATCTTGACCGCCGTGTGCGCCTTGGAGGTGGTGGCGCCGCCGATCATCAGCGGGATGTTGAAATCGAGCCGCTGCATTTCACGGGCCACGTGCACCATCTCGTCCAGGGAAGGGGTGATCAGTCCGCTCAGACCGATCAGATCGACATTGTGCTCTTTAGCGGCGTCCAGGATCTTGTCGCAGGGCACCATTACGCCCAGGTCGATTACTTCGTAGTTGTTGCACTGCAGCACCACGCCGACGATGTTCTTGCCGATGTCGTGGACATCGCCCTTCACCGTGGCCATCAGGATCTTGCCCTTGGCCTGCTGGCCTTCGGTTTTCTCGGCCTCAATATAGGGGATCAGATGGGCGACCGCCTGCTTCATGACGCGGGCACTTTTCACCACCTGCGGCAGGAACATCTTGCCGTCGCCGAACAGGTCGCCGACCACGTTCATGCCATCCATCAGAGGCCCTTCGATCACCTCGATCGGGTGGTCTGCATTCTGCCGACACGCCTCGGTATCCTCGATGATGTAGGTGGTGATGCCTTTTACCAGGGCATGCTCGAGACGTTTCTCGACTGGCCACTCACGCCAGGCGAGGTCTTCCTCCTGGGTCTTGCCGCCTTTGCCCTTGTATCGCTCTGCGATCTCCAGCAGGCGGTCAGTGGCATCGCCGCGCCGGTTCAGGACGACGTCTTCCACCAGCTCTTTGAGTTCCGGGTCAATCTCGTCGTAGATCACCAACTGGCCGGGGTTGACGATGCCCATGTTCATGCCGGCCTTGATGGCGTGATACAGGAACACCGAATGAATGGCCTCTCGGACCACGTCGTTGCCACGGAACGAGAAGGACACGTTACTTACGCCGCCGGAGATGGAGGCGTGGGGGAGGTTCTCCCGGATCCAGCGGGTGGCGTTGATAAAGTCCACCGCGTAGTTGTTGTGCTCTTCGATGCCGGTGGCAATGGCGAAGATGTTCGGGTCGAAGATGATGTCGGCTGGATTGAAACCAATGCCCGTGAGCACCTCGTAGGAGCGCTTGCAGATCTCGGTCTTGCGCTCGTAGGTGTCGGCCTGGCCCTTTTCGTCAAACGCCATGACCACAACCGCGGCGCCGTAGCGCATGCAGTCGCGGGCGCGCTTGATGAACTCTTCCTCGCCTTCCTTGAGACTGATGGAGTTGACGACGGCCTTGCCCTGGATGCAGCGCAGGCCGGCCTCGATCACATCCCATTTGGAGGAATCGATCATGATGGGCACTTTGGAGATGTCCGGCTCCGAGGCTACCAGGTTCAGGAAAGTGACCATCACTTCCTTGGACTCCAGCATGCCCTCATCCATGTTGATATCAATGATCTGGGCGCCGTTCTCCACCTGGTCGCGCGCAACGCTCAGGGCCTCTTCGTACTGTTCCTCCTTGATCAGCCGGAGGAAGCGCTTGGAGCCGGTCACGTTGGTGCGCTCACCGACGTTGATGAACAGCACGTTGTCGTCGCCGGTGAATGGCTCAAGGCCAGACAGACGCAGGGCCTTGGGGCGTTCGGGAATTTTCCGGGGCGGATATTTGGCCACGGCTTTTGCGATGGCTTCGATATGGTCCGGTCGTGAACCGCAGCAGCCGCCGATGATGTTCAGGAAGCCGTCCCGGGCAAACCCCTCAATAATCTCGGCCATCTCCTCCGGCGTCTGGTCGTACTCGCCGAATTCATTGGGCAGGCCGGCGTTGGGGTGGGCACTGACGTAGGTTTCTGCCTTGTTCGACAGCTCTTCGACGTAGGGGCGCAGGGCATCGGCGCCCAGGGCGCAGTTCAGGCCCACGGAAATGGGTTTGGCGTGGGCGACGGAGTTCCAGAAGGCTTCGGTGGTCTGGCCAGACAGGGTACGGCCAGAGGCATCGGTAATGGTGCCGGAGATCATGATCGGCAGCTCGGTACCGCTGTCTTCGAAGTACTGCTGGGTGGCGTAGATCGCCGCCTTGGCGTTGAGGGTGTCAAAAATGGTTTCAATCAGGATCAGGTCGCAGCCGCCTTCCACCAGTCCTTCAACCGCCTCGTAATAGTTGTCGACCAGGGTCTGGAAATCGACATTGCGGTAGCCGGGGTTGTTAACGTCCGGTGAGATAGACGCGGTTCGCGACGTGGGCCCGACCGCGCCGGCAACGAACCGTGGTTTGGCCGGATTTCGGGCGGTGTACTCGTCCGCGACCTGCCGGGCCAGCTCTGCCGCCGCCACGTTCAGCTCTTTGGCAATCACCTCAAGCCCGTAATCGGCCTGGGACAGTCGGGTGGAGTTAAAGGTGTTGGTCTCGATAATGTCCGCGCCGGCATCCAGGTAATCCGCGTGAATGATGCGGAGCAGGGCGGGCTGGGTGAGGTTGAGCAGGTCGTTGTTGCCCTGGACCTCCCGGTCATAACCCGCAAACCGATCGCCCCGGAACGCCTGCTCATCCAGCTTCAGGTTCTGGATCATGGTGCCCATACCGCCATCCAGGATCACGATTCTTTCCTGCAGGGCCTTGTGGAGCTGGTTGAGACGGGTGGTACGGTCGGTCATAGGTTTACTTCCGGGTGTCGGTTAAGGCGCTTTATCGAATATCTATCGAAGTCAGAGGCGCGGGATCATAGCAAAAATGCCCAAGCCCGTCTTAGTACGAATGACGATTATCAATTGCTTTCCCGACATGAGCTTTCGTAGGGGAAATTCATTACGCCGGTAAAGCCCGACTATTTTACTTGGTCTTTCATGTTCCCGCGAACTCACTTAAAATGAGGTCAAACTTTCAAATGGGTTGGAAACATGGCACTGGTTACTGTGACTGATTCCGCGAGGGATTACCTCGCACAACTGATCGAAAAGCAGGACGTTGAGGGTATGGGCGTACGTATCTTTGTCACCCAGCCCGGCACCAAGCACGCAGAAACCTGTCTGGCTTACTGTCCGCCCAACGAGGTGGTACCGACTGACGAACAGTTGGATCTCGAGAAGTTCACGCTGTACCTGGATCACAACTCGGTGCCGTTCCTGGAGGAAGCCTACGTGGATTACTCCAAGGATCAGATGGGCGGCCAGCTGACCATCAAGGCCCCGAACGCCAAGGTGCCGAAGATCGACGATGATGCACCGCTACCGGATCGCGTTAACTACGTGCTGGCGTCCGAGATCAATCCCAACCTGGCCGCGCACGGCGGCGATGTGTCCCTGGTGGAAATCGTTGATGAGTCGGTTGCGGTTCTGCGATTTGGTGGTGGCTGCCAGGGCTGTTCTGCCGTCAGTCTGACCCTCAAACAGGGCGTCGAGTCCACTCTCAAGGAGCGGGTTCCGGAAATTACCGCGGTACGCGACGTTACCGACCACTCCTACACTGAGAACGCTTACTACCAGTAATCGGTTTCTCTTCGCCGATCGCGCCCGCGGAGGGCGCGATGCCGGCGCCCATCCGCGTTAAAGTTCACGGCTATCTGCCGCAATTCCCGTCTGTTACTGGCTGCACGGCCAATGTTGTGACTTTTCAATTACTTCATCATGCGTCACATAAACAGAAACGGCAGACGGTTACCATGCGGTCTGTCCTGGCTGGCCGTTGAGTGGCCGAACCGATTTCATTCTCAGACCGGGGTCAAACTTGTTCGACGCTGCACTTCTTTCCGTGCCCATCATGGCGGCCGTGGTCGGTTGGCTCACCAACTGGCTGGCCATCC
Organism: Marinobacter sp.; assembly: GCF_041984545.1. GTDB lineage: Bacteria > Pseudomonadota > Gammaproteobacteria > Pseudomonadales > Oleiphilaceae > Marinobacter. The sequence goes on from NZ_JBHIXV010000019.1 coordinate 66,407, forward strand.
AGATGTCGTTCTATCCGGTCCAGTTCGTTGGCGTTGGATTGATCGGCTGGCAGGGCGTTATTCCCCGCAAGGCCGAGAAAATGGCCCACATCTGCATCGATCGCACGCTGCAGCAGTTCGGGGATCTGAATGCGGTTTACCGGCAGCTTGAGCCCCAGCGCATCGTTGAGCAGGTTATTTCCCAGGTAACCCCAAGGATGGACGAGTACATTGATGAAGTGATGTACGAGATCCAGCCGGTGCTGTGGGACAACCTGCCGCTCTTCGTCCGGAACCGCATCTACCAGTGGGCACGGGAGCAGCTACCCTCCCGTGTCGAGGAACTGGTGGAGGATTTCGGAGATGACCTGAACGAACTCGTCGACCTCAAGGCTCTGCTCAGCCGGGAGCTGGAGCGGCATCCGGATATCATGAACCGGATTTTCAAGCAGGCGGGTGCCGTAGAGCTGCAATCGGTCATCCGCCGCGGTGCGGTGATCGGCGGCCTTCTCGGGGCATTGCTGGTGCCGCTGTGGACCCGTTTTCCCGAACCGTGGTTGTTGCCGGTGGGTGGTTTTGTCGTGGGCTTCGTCACCAACTGGATTGCTATCAACCTGATTTTCGCTCCGCTCAAACCGCGCCGTATTCTGTTCTGGAAACTCCAGGGCCTTTTCCTGCGCCGGCAGTCGGAGATCAGCGATATCTGGGCGAAGCTGGTTGCCGAAGAGCTGATTACCGTCGAGAAAGTCGCCGATGCCATGATTAACGGCAAGCACGGCGATCGCACCAGGGCGATCATCCAGAAGCATCTCAGGCCTCTGCTCGACAATTCCGTGGTGATGAAGCTAACGGCCCAGGTAACTGTGGGTATGACGGGCTACACCGAGCTGAAAAAGGTGATGAACCAGAAGGCCGTGCTGGCTACCCGAGACGTGTTCAGCGACCCGGCCTTCAACCGCGAGCGGGCGCCGGTGGTGGCCTCTGTCCTTGCCAGCCAGATGAAGGCCCTCAAGCCTCACGAGTTCCAGGATATCCTTCGCCCGGCGTTCCGTGAGGAGGAGGTCCAGTTGATGGTTGTGGGCGGTATTCTCGGCGCCCTGGCCGGTCTTCTACAGTTCGCATCTCTGTCGGTTCTGTGATCGGTTGTTTCAGAGGTCGCAGTACTGGCTGATTTACACATTGAGGAGGAGGCACTATGTCTTTCTGGACGATGCTGACAATACAGATAGTTGCCACAGCGGGCGTGGTTCTGATGACGCTCTGGGCGTTCTGGCGGCTGGTGGTCAGGCCCTATCTGGACCAGAAGGTGGCGTCTCTGATTGAAGCCGGGCAGGCCATAGAGCCGGCGGTGTCGCGGGGCGTAAAGAAGGGCGTGGCCGAGAGTCTCAGAGAACTGCCAGAAACCGCCTGGGACGGCACCGTGAAGGAATCCACGCGCCAGTTTCTGAAGTTCGGCTCGGGGCTCTTTGAGAACGGACTGAGCAGTTTTCTCGGATCGGCGGCCGACCTTGAGCGGAGCCGGCGCGACGCCCGGACCCCGGGAGAGTCTACAGGCAGTTCGTAGGCCGGGGCAGGCCGGCAATCCGGCAGGCTGTTTTAGCCGGCGTACCCGGGAACAGCTGCATCAGGTAAATACTGTTGCCCCGGTCTTCGCCCAGCGCTTCCTTGACCGCCTTCACGAACAGCCGATTCGATGGCGGTGACATCTCATGCTCTTTGTAAAAATCCCTCAGGAAGTGCAGGATTTCCCAGTGATTTTCGGTCAATGAAAGGCCATCCTCTGAGGCAATGACTTCCGCAACCTGCTCATCCCAGGCGTACGCATCCTCAAGAAAGCCCTCGTTGTTGCGCTGTGGCATCGTTGGGTTCGTCATAGGCCTTACCAGCTGATTACCCGTTTTGCCGCCAGTGATAGCGATACCATGTCGCTGTAATCCACCGTTTTCATCTGTTTGGTGTCCACCCGTAGCCCGCGTGCCTGAATATCCGGCGCCAATGCGAACAGCTGACACGCAGCTGGCGCGCCCTGGGTGGCGAGGAGCAGGGTGCCGTTTTCAATCAGAAGCAGGGCATCGTCCGGGGCCAGTGCCGCCAGGCATTGTGCGGTGCGGGGATGCTCCGGGGCTTTGTTCAGAATGTGCAGGGTTGGATACTCGGCCATGGTTTAACCTGCGAACGCTGTGTGATCGTATTGTCGGTACAGGTCCGGGCCCGGGTCTACGAGGGCGACGCCTGCGATCAACGACGCCTCACTCAGGCCGTAGCGAGCGCAGGCTGAGCGGTCAGCCATGATCGCTTCAATACCGAACACCGGTGCTGCGGCCAGGTTCTTTTCCACGGTTTTCTGGCCGATTTCTGATGCCTGCTGGGCCTTCCGGAGCCAGTTCACGCCAGGCCCGGTGAAGAGCAAGGCCGCCTCCTGGTCAAAGGCCGCCAGTGAAAACGTCATGTCCAGCGCCTCTCGGCCAGCCCAACTGCCGTAGGGTGCCTGGTCGATTACGATCAGCGTGCTCATGGTCAGCTCCCGCCGTGGAAATAGAGTGTGCGCGTGGACTTGATGCGGCCTTCAACCCACTCCCCGAGACCGGCAATCTGGAACGGAGAGAGCAGGTTGTGGGAGGAAAGCTCGTATCTCCGCTGTTCCGACTCATCCACCAGGCCACGACGCAACGCTGAAGCGATACAGGCAATGCCCGGAATTTCCTGCGCCTGCAGGAAGCTCGCCCACTCCCTGGGCCAGTGGGTTTCGTCGGATGGAGGTGTGCTGAGCGCCGAGGCCAGATGCACGCCTTCGCCATACAGAAAAACCCGGTCTATCCGGTGGCCCGCCTCCAGCGCTGCCCGGGCAAAGGCCAGGGCGGTCTGGGGCGCCTGTGACGCGTAAGGCGCACCGGTAATTACCAGGGTGAAGGAGTCGCGATCAGTGGCGGCCATGATTACCGTTCTTTGGGTTCGGGGCGTGGATCAGGGTTCGAGGCTTTCAGTGTACCTAAAGCAAAAGCCCCGGCAACTGCCGGGGCTCGTATGTGAGGCTGATGAGCCTGTCTCAGTCTTCGCCGCTGAAGGCAGAGAGCAGGTGCAGCAGGCTCACAAAGAGGTTGTAGATGGACACGTACAGGCCAACGGTGGCGATAATGTAATTGCGCTCGCCGCCCTTGATGATCTGGCTGGTCTCGAACAGGATCATGATGGAGGCAAAGATTGTAAAGCCTGCGGAAACAGCCAGATGCAGCGCTGAACTCTCCATGATGAAGGCCAGTACCATGGCGCCGATCAGCACGAACGCGCCGGCGGTCAGGAAGCTGGACATGAAGCTGAAGTCTTTCTTGGTGATGATCGCGGTGGCGGACAGACCCACGAAAGCAACAGCGGTGAGGGTCAGCGCCTGAGCGACGATCTGGGAAGCTCCAGCGGCCACGAACGCGCCAATGATCGGCCCAAGGGTGTAGCCCATGAAACCGGTGAGTGCGAAGGTGGTCAGGATGCCCCAGGGGCTATTCTTCAGTTTGTAGGTGGCGAACAGCAGGCCAATGTATCCCACAATGGTGATCAGGAAGCCCGGATGGGTTCCGTTCATGTTCAGGAACGCGGTGAGTGCCGAAAAGGCGAGGGTCATGCCGAGGAGCATGTAGGTGTTACGCAACACCTTCATGGCATCATCGCTGATACCCGCGGTCGCGCGTTCGGTCTGGGGAGTTGAATAGGCTCCCTGAGAGTTCTGAACGCCGAATCGTCTGTCTTCCATTGTCATCTCCGTTTATAACGACTGGATACTGATTCCCATCATAATGTCAGATACGCAACTTTCAATCATTTACGACAGGAAACTTGTTCCCGGATTCCATTAAAAACCGTTAATGTTGAAAAATACGGCGGGTTTTATGCAGAGCGTTGACAGCACAGGCAATTCCGGTATCATGCACACCGCTGTCGCAACGGCAGCAATGGAAAAACGGTGGGCTGGCAGAGTGGCTGAATGCAGCGGTCTTGAAAACCGCCGAGGGTTAGTAGCCCTCCCGGGGTTCGAATCCCTGGCCCACCGCCATTTTTCCTTTCTTCCTCTCCAGATTCCCCGAATTCCCCAAACCCTGTAGTAGATGATGCCCAAAGACGGCGGCCGAACCGGAATCAGAGATCCCGGCCCGGATAGGTCAGGTCTTTCTGCGCATCGGCGCGCTGCTGTCGCGCTGACAGATCTTCCGGTTCGTTAGCAGGCTTCTGCCAGCCCTGCAGGTTTTCCTCAATCAGTTGCACCAGGGCGTCAATGTGTCCGGGTGTGGCATTTAGAGCCGTGATGTAACTGAACGCTTCCCCGCCGGCTTCAATGAAGTATTCCCGATTTTCTTCGTTGATCTCCTCGATCGTTTCCAGGCAGTCCGAGGAAAAACCCGGGCAGAACACGTCGATCGACTTGGTGCCCTGGCCGGGGAGAGCCTTGAGGGTCTCGTCAGTGTAGGGTTTCAGCCACTCTTCCTTGCCAAATCGGGACTGGAAGGTGGTCAGGTAGTCTTCCCGTCCCAGACCAAGGCGTTCGGCCAGCAGCCGCGAGGTCTTGTGGCATTCGCAATGGTAGGGGTCGCCTTTGGTCAGGTATTTCAGCGGCACCCCGTGATAGGAGAATACCAGCTTCTGGTTGCGTCCGTGGTTGGCCCAGTGCGCCTCGATATGACGGGCCATGGCCTCGATGTAAGGAGGGTAGTCAGGGTAGTGAGAGACAAACCTGAAATCCGGCAGCCAGCGACGCTTGCTGAAATCCTTTGCAATGGCATCGAACGTAGAAGCCGAGGTGGACGCCGAATACTGGGGGTAGAGGGGCAGCACCAGCAATTTCCGGACACCTTGCTCCTGCATCTCGTCCAGAACCCGTGGTATGGATGGATTGCCATAGCGCATGGCAAAACCCACCACCACGTCGGGGCCGTACTTGGCCTTGAGGGCTTCCCGGATACCTTCTGCCTGTTTGGCCGTGTGAATGAGCAGCGGCGATCCGTCCGGCTGCCATACGCCGGCATAAGCCTGAGCACTGCGCCTCGGCCTGATGCGCAGAATCACCCCGTGCAGGATCAGCCACCAGAGCGGGCGGGGCAGCTCAACCACCCGTGGGTCCGATAGAAATTCAGCGAGGTACCGACGCAGGGCCGAGGTTGTTGGTGCATCCGGCGTGCCGAGGTTGGTAACCAGCACCCCGAGTCGTTCGGGCTGGTTGTGGCTGAAGTTCTCGGAACCTTTATATCGCATGTGGTTGATCCTGACCGTGGTTAGCTCTTGGGATGTCAGTCCTGCCTGGACGCCTGTTGGGCCATGCGGGGCGCCAGACCAGCGATATCATACCCGGCGCCGCGAGCCTTGGTGAAAATCTCGTTGGCGGGGGTGTGGCGGGCCGCGCTCAGAGCCCACAGAACCGTGCAGCGGGTGCCTGACCGACAAAAGGCCAGTACGGGCTTCTCGGCGTCACGGATCATTGGGGCGAAGCGGTCCACGTCCTGATCGCTGATGTTGCCGGACTCGACCGGCATGTATACCCAGTTGAGGCCATGGTTGCGGGCGGCGGCTTCCAGTTCGGACATCGGCGGCTGGCCGGGTTCCTCATGATCAGGTCGGTTGGCCACCAGGGTTCGGAAGCCGAGGCGCGCGGCCTCTGCCACGTCGTCTACCGAAATCTGGGGAGCTACGGAAATGGTGTCGTCAATTTTTCGGGGATCCATCGGGTGTCCTCGTCTGGTTGGGCCACGGGAATGCAGGCATGATCGCATACCGCGGCCACTGTTTCAGGCTGATGGCGAAGAAAGGTATCAGAAATCGGTCAGGCTTTCGCGCGCTGCCGCTCGATCAGTTCAAACAGCGCCATGCCGGCCACCATGGCAGCCACAAACACCACCGCTTTGGCTTCGCCGGCTCCCAGTGCCACCAGTCCGGGGCCTGGGCAGAATCCGGCGATTCCCCAGCCCACACCGAAGGTGAGTCCACCAACCACCAGGCGCTTGTCGACTTTGGTGCTGGAGGGAAGCTTCATGCTGAAACCGAGGAACGACAGCGTGCGCTGGCGCGCCATGGTAAAGGCAAAGATACCCACCAGAATGGCGCCAGCCATTACCAGGGCAAGGGAAGGATCCCACTGGCCCGCGATATCGAGAAAATCCAGTACCTTTTCGGGGTTGGCCATGCCGGATACCAGAAGGCCGACCCCGAAGATCAGACCGGCGAACAGTGAAGCAAGTGTGTATTTCATGGCATTAGACTCCCAACAGATGGCGGATCACATAAACGGTGACGAAACCGGCACCCATAAAGCTGGCGGTGGCCGCCAGTGACCGCACGGATAATCTAGACAGCCCGCATACACCGTGGCCACTGGTGCAGCCTGAGCCGTAGCGGGTGCCTATGCCCACGAGCAAACCGGCAATGATCACAGCGGGATAGCCCGCCTCAATTCGGATCGGGGGCAGGTCGGCAACGAGGAGCCAGAGCAGGGGGGCACCAACAAGCCCGCCAAGGAAGGCGAGGCGCCAGAGGATATCGTCCTTTGCCGGCGTAAGAAGCCCGCCAAGAATACCGCTGATGCCGGCAATACGGCCATTGAGCAGGATGAAGCTGGCGGCCGCCAGGCCAATCAAAATGCCGCCGCCGAGGGCGGACCAGGGCGTGAAATTGTTCCAGGCAATATCAATCATAGGCAAATCTCCAGAAGCGATTCCTGTCAATTATGGAATAAGCATATATCTGGGGGCAATATTGCCAATCGGGATAGGGGGGAGCCATGAGGCTCCACCCCTCCCACACCACCCGGCATGC
>NZ_JBHIXV010000020.1:0-71093 GCF_041984545.1 Marinobacter sp.
GCGGCTCCACAGCGCGGCCAGGGTCTCGGTGGACTTGGCCTGCTCGCCGTCGGGGACGCGGATGACGTGGACGGCCAGCCCCGCCCGCTCCAGCACCGAGGTATTAGCTCTTGTACTTCCGAAGCTCCAGCCGGGCAACCATGGCTCGATGAACCTCGTCGGGCCCGTCGGCCAGGCGCAATACCCGAGCATAGGCAAACAACTGGGTCAGCGGGAAGTCATCATCACTGACCCCGGCACCGCCGTGGATCTGAATGGCCTGATCGACAATGGTCTGAAGCATGTTCGGGATCACCGCCTTGATCATCGAGACCTCCTGCAGCGCCCCCATGATGCCCTTGGTATCCAGAGCCCAGGCGCACTTCAGAGTCAGAAGCCGGGCCTGCTCAATGGCCATGCGGGCATTGGCGATGATGTCCGGGTTACCGCCCAGCTTGGCAATGGGCCGGCCGAAAGCCTCGCGACTCACCGCCCGCTTGATCAGAATTTCGAGGGTACGCTCGGCCGCGCCAATCGCGCGCATGCAATGGTGTACCCGACCCGGGCCAAGGCGGCCCTGGGCAATTTCAAAACCTCGGCCGGGACCTGCGATGAACGCGCTCTTGGGCAGGCGTACGTTATCGAACACCACCTCACCATGGCCGTAGGGCTCATCGTAGGCGCCAAACACCGGCAGCATGCGCTCCACCTTCACGCCCGGAGTATCCAACGGCACCAGCACCATGGAGTGGCGGCGGTGCTTGTGGGCATCCGGGTCGGTCAGGCCCATGAAGATGGCGACCTTGCAGTCCGGGTGGCCAATGCCGGTGCTCCACCACTTACGGCCATTGAGCACCACCTCGTCGCCCTCAACCACCGCGGTCGCTTCCATGTTGGTGGCGTCGGAGGAGGCAACGCCCGGTTCGGTCATGCAGAAGGCAGAGCGGATCTCGCCACTGAGCAGGCGCGGCAGCCATTCGGCTTTCTGCTCCTCCGAACCGTAGTGGATCAGAACTTCCATATTGCCGGTGTCCGGCGCGTTACAGTTGAAGATCTCCGGCGCGATAAAGCTGCGACCGGTTTCTTCGGCAATCAGTGCGTAATCGGAGTTCAGCAGGCCACAGCCGTATTTCTCGTCGGGGAAAAACATGTTCCACAGGCCCTGGGCCCTGGCCTTTTCCTTCAGCTCCCGGATGATGGGCAGCACCACCCAGCGGTTGTCCAGAGAAGCCAGCTCCCTGTGATACTGCTCTTCAATCGGATAGATCTCCTCCTTCATGAAGCGCTTTACACGGTTCAGATAATCCTGGCCTTTTTCGGAAATATTGAAATCCATCGCCGTATCCTCGCTGACGGTTGCACCCGGGGTGCACGAAAATTCACGTTGGAAACAGTCTAGGGGATGGGCAAAGTATTACGCGACTGAATTTTTCTTATCGTTTATCATAAGAATGACTTATTCACAGCGACCTGATTAACGGACTTCGATCATGGCCCTCAATCGCCTCGACCTGAATCTGCTCCATGTTTTCGACACTATCTATCGGGAGGGGAGCCTGACGCGGGCCGCCAGGGCCCTGCACCTGACACAGCCGGCGGTAAGCCATTCACTTTCGAGGCTGCGGGATCATTTCAACGACCCACTGTTCACCCGCCAGGGCAACCAGATGGTGCCAACACCACTCGCCCGCCGTTTCCTGGAATCCATGCGCCCGGGCCTTACCCAGATCCAGGGGGCGGTCAACCAGTTTCACGCATTCGACCCGGCCACCCAGCGTAAAACCTATTCCCTGGGCCTGCGCGATATTCTTGAATCCACCTTCCTGCCCCGCCTGATGCGTCGGCTCAACGCCTATCCGGAACTGGAAATCGCCAGTCAGCGCGTCGCGCGGCGGGAGATGGAGACGCAGCTTGCGGCGGGCAAACTGGATTTCGCCGTGGATGTATTGCTACCGGTGAGCAACCAGACGGCCCACGAGCTACTGCGTCGTGATCGTTTGGTGGTGCTGGCCCGGGAGGGACACCCGCTGGCTTCGGGCAAACTGGACATGAACGGCTATCTCTCTGCCAGGCATGTTCTGGTGTCATCGCGGGCAGAAGGCCCGGGCATTGAGGATTTCGAGCTTTCCCGGCTCGGGGTGCAGCGCAATATCCGGCTGAGGTGCCAGCATTACTACGCGGCCTGCCGGGTGGTCGAGGAAACCGATTTGCTGCTGACCATGCCGGAGGCCTACGCCCGTATCATTGCCGAGCGAGCCCGTATCCGGATCATGGATCCGCCAGCGGACCTGCCTTCAATCGATGTGCATCTTTACTGGCACAAAGCCTACGAACGGGAGCCGGCACTTATCTGGTTTCGTGAGCAACTGCGGGCTGTCAGCGGCTCGCCTGCGACCTGAAATCCCGGCGAGGCATCATCCTAAGAATCCAGAACAGGGCGGGCGAAAGAGCCGGTCAGTAGGCGCCGACCAGCATCAGAAAACCGAAAAAACCCAGTGCGGTAATAAGCAGTGACGCCAGAACAATGGCAAACCCCCACCAGACGGCGACACCATCGGAGATGTCCACGCCGTGGCCTCTGAGCGTCCGATAGAAGGCCCAGGGACCCAGTACCAGGGCACCCACCACGGCGAAGACCAGGCCCACACTGATACCCGCAAAGGTCCAGGTAGCCAGGACGGTGGCACGGTCCTTGACCTGATCGGTCACCCCATGATGTTCCAGGAACTTCCGGCAAAAAAACCAGACCAGCCCGAACAGGATGATGACGAACACCAGCCCGCCGACGACAGTAATGATTCGATAGAGCAAGGTATGTTTCCCGTCTGTTCAGGCCCGGATCAAGCCGGAAACTCCGGCTCGGGGAGGCTCTCGAAACCGGGCTTCGCGAAAAGGTAGCCCTGGTAGAGGTTGATGCCCTGAGACCTCAACCAGAAGTATTCTTCCTTGGTTTCCACGCCTTCGGCAATGATCTGACCGCCCAGCTGTTTCATCATGGTGATGATCCCTGCCACGACAGCCTGCTTGTTGGGCTTGTCGTGAATGTCACGCACCAGCGCCATGTCCAGTTTCAAAAGGTTGGGCGGGCTCGCCATCATGATGTTGTATCGGGAGAATCCCGCACCGAAATCATCGATGGCCGTGCTGAATCCCATCTCGTGATACGCCTCAATAATCGACACAAGATGGTCAACAGAGGTGGATGTGAGATTCTCGTCCTCGGTCAGCTCGAAAATGATCTTCCGGGTATCAAAATCATAGGTCTTGGCGGCGGCAAGCGTTGTACGAATGCAGTATTCCGCGCGATACACGGCATTGGGCATGAAGTTGATGCTGAGCATGGTGTCCATACCCAGCTTCGCAGCGAGCTTGACGGCCTTCACCCGGCAAACCTGATCAAAGGCGTACCGGTTGCGGTCATTTACCTGAGACAACACGCTCATGGCACCCTGACCCTCGGTACCCCGGACCAGGGCCTCGTAGGCGTAAACGCTCTTGTTAAGAACATCGACGATCGGCTGAAAGGCGAAAGTGAAGGAAAAATCCAACCCCTCACCACAGGCACACTGCTCGCAATGAGACTCATCAAACAACACGGCGGGCTGATTCACAGAAACTCCTGCACTCTACTGCTGGCGGTATTTTCGGATTTCTAATACGTATTTTCGATTCACTATAGCTGTGAACACTTCGCCGGTAAAACCGTTTTCAGTTTACGGTGGCATCCGGCGTTCACATGACTAAACTGGAACTTACTTTATACGCGTATAGTCCCAAAAGGAGTTTTCTGATGGCCCAATCTACCCGAATCGCGGTCACCCCGGGCGATGGCATTGGCCCTGAAGTGGTGGCTGAGGCGGTCCGGTGCCTGGAATGCCTGCGTGCCAAACATGGCCTTGCCCTCGAGTGGACCCGTTTTCCCTGGCCGTCCCACGCCTGGCATGAAGAGCATGGCGAATCGATGCCCGCCGATGCCCTGGAACAGTTGCGGAAGTACGACGCCATCCTGCTCGGAGCACTGGGCGATCCGGGACCGGTGGACGACCCTGACCGCTACCTGCTTCCCGACAGTATTTCACTCGCGCCCCTGCTCGACATGCGCAAGGGCTTCGACCAGTGGGTATGCGAGCGTCCGGCCCGGCTCCTGCCGGGGGCGCGCCAGTACCTGGCTGACGAGCGGGCCAAAGACATCGACATGCTGGTAATCCGGGAAAACTCGGAGGGTGAGTACGTGAGTCAGGGCGGTCGCCTGCGCAAGGGCACGCCGGACGAAGTGGCCACCCAGATGGAAGTGTTTACCCGCAAGGCGACCGATCGCATCATTCGCTACGGCTTTGAGCAGGCCCGTAACCGTGCAGCAGACCGGGTGAAGGAGGGCCGCACGCGAACCTTCAGAACTCTGGACGGCCGCACTTGCGAAAGCCAGGTGTGCCTGATCACCAAGCGCAACGCCCTCCGTTACTGGGGCGACATGTATACCGAAGCCTTTGAGGAGATCAGCCAGGAGTACCCGGATGTCGCTACCCACCATGAGCTGGTAGACGCCGCCTGCATGAAGTTCGTGCAGAGCCCCTGGGCGTTCGACGTGGTGGTGGCCAGCAACCTTCAGGGAGACATCCTGACCGACCTGGCCGCGGTGCTGTCCGGTGGAATGGGGGTGGCACCCTCATGCAACCTCAACCCCACGGATGCCGACATGCCGTCGATGTTCGAGCCTACCCATGGCAGCGCCCCGGACATTGCCGGCCAGGGCCTCGCGGATCCCACTGCGATGCTGTTTACCACTGCCCGCATGCTGGAATGGCTGGGACGCAAGGACCCGGCCATTGCCGCGGCAGGCAAGGAACTGTTCGATGCGGTGGCGGCAGATCTGGCGGAGAACGCCGGCGCCAGACGCGGCACCCACGAGATCGGCTCCGCCGTGTGTCAACGCCTGCAGGCGTAAGGCAAATGCCCTACTGGTCGGCCATCACGAATTCGAGCCGGCCAGGGGCAACCCGCACGTCCACCGGCATCATGCCGAACATCCGTTCCGCAAAATTGGCCTCATTCAGCCGGTAGACGGGCATGGTTTCCAGCATCTGGGCCACCACCCGCATCACGGTATCCGTGACCGGCTTCAGATCGCCCTTGAACAATGGCGAGTCGATGCTGCTCTCCAGCAACTGCAGCCGCCGGATGAAGATTGCCTTCTCGGCACTGTCGTAGACAGGCGCACCCTCCACCTTCAGGGCAATATCTACCGGCAGCTTTGTCAGCAGGGCATTCAGTGCCACCTGCCCCCGCACATCAATCACGGCCACGTCCCGCCCGTCGGGACCCAGCGTAATGTCAGCGCCCTCGAGACTGAGGCTCAGGGGTGATCCGCTATTGAGCTGTTTTCGGTCGTACTCGCTCACCACATCCTTCAGGTGGCGTTCCAGTTCACCCTCGGAGATCGAATAGGGCGACATGCTGGCACAGCCACTGGCCAGAGCCAGCGTCACTAGTAAAAGCGAAGAACACAGGGTTCTCCAGGGTGTTCTATTCATTCTCGGCTCTGGCCTCTACGTGTGGGGTCAGGTTGTCATCTATGACAACCCGTAACAGAATCGGCTGGCAGCATACCTGACAGTCCTCGACGTACTCCTGCTCGGCCACCGACGGATCAATGCTGATATCCAGTGTTTCCCAGCAGTAGGGGCACTGGACCAGCACGGAGTCGAGGGCGGACATGGCGATTCCTCAGAACTGCTGCTTAGCCATCCAGGGGATGACGCGATCAAAGGCCTCCTCGAGCTTCTCACAGGTCGTGGAGAAACTGATGCGGACCGCATTGGTGCAGTGCTCCCCGAAGGCATCACCGGGCACCATGCACACCCCGGTCTCCTTGAGCATTCGCAGAGCAAGGTCCGAACCGTCCACGTGGGGCGGCAGGTCGGGAAACGCGAAAAACGCACCCCCGGGCTTGTAGCCGGTCATGTAGGGGGTCTGGTCGACCAGCTCCACGACCTTGTCGCGCCGCTCACGGTAGATATCCACCATGTCCCGCACGCACTGCTGATCACCCGTCAACGCCGCCACTCCGGCATACTGGGAGGGCGTGTTGGCCACCGAGGTGGTGAACATGTGGTACCGACGCAGCGACTTGATGGCGGCCTGACTCGAAATCACCCAGCCGACCCGCAGCCCCGCCATGCTGTAGGTTTTTGAAAAACTGCTGATGCACATGATGTTGTCCAGGTCCATCGAGCAGTTCAGCACGCTGGCAAAGTCATCGTCATCAAAGATCAGGTGGTCATAGACCTCGTCGGCGTAGACCTGGATGCCCCGGTAGGCACACTCCTCCAGGATGGTTTCCACGGTACTGCGCGGATACACGGCCCCGGTCGGGTTGTTCGGGTTGTTCAGGATCAGCGCGAAGGTGCGGGATCCCATGGCCCGGATTACTTCATCCGGATCCAGCTGGTGGTTATTCTCGGCCCTGGTCGGCACGAACTTCACCTCACCACCATTCATGCGGATCAGCGGCGCGTACAGGAGGAACGACGGGTCGGTGACAATGAACTGCCGTCCCGGCGCGGAGGTGGCGGAAATCGCCAGGTACATGGCTTCGGTGGCGCCGCTGGTAATGAGGATGTTGTCCCGCGTCAGCTTCCGGTTGTAGCGCTTGCCGTAATAATCCCGCAGGGCCACCAGAAGCTCCGGCAGACCGGCATCCATGGTATAGCCCGTTTGCCCGGCGTTGAGTGCATCAATGTAGGCATCAATCACGTGCTTGGGGGTGGGCAGATCCGGCTGGCCGATTGACAGGTGAATCACATCCTTCATGGTGGCCGCCATGTTCACCATGCGCCGGATGCCCGGCACCGGAATGGCCTGCATGGCAGGGTTCCAGCTGGCCTTGGTCTTGCGGTATTTCACACGACGCGGTTTGGACTGGCCAGTATCTTTATTGGCGGCTTCTGCCATAAACACCTCCTGCAGACAGGGCTGATTTCATCGTCTCTTGCAGGTTAGTCAGTATAGGAAGCCTCTACAAGACAAAACGGCAGAAAGATGAGGTACGTGAAAGTACGGTCATGGGCGCTTTCAGGGCAAATTCATCGGCCAGCGAAGTTGACCCGGCGAGACCCGCCGACCAGACTGTTTATGTGCCCTCGAAAGCACCGGGCGCACGTTCACTCATCGGACAAGGCGGAGGCCCAATGACCCAGCACAACAAACCCGTTGTAACCGTTCTCACCGCGCCGGGCGAGCAGGAGCCGCCGGGAATGGACGCAGTCCGGGCCCGGGCCGATGTGCGATTCGCCTGCGATGAGCAAACTCTTCGGGATACCCTGCCGGGAACCGACATCATGATGGTCACGGATTTCCGGACCGAAGCGCTGGCAGCCGCCTGGCACACGGCCGACAGGCTGAAATGGATCCACGCCACCAGCGCGGGCGTGGACGCGCTCATGTTTCCGGACCTGATCAAGGGCGACGTCGTTGTCACCAATGCCCGGGGCATTTTTGACCGCACAATTGCCGAGTATGTGCTCTGCACCATCCTGATGTTTGCCAAGGATTTTCCCAATTCCATACGCCTGCAGATGAAACACGAATGGAAGCACCGGGATACCGAGCGGGCAGAAGGCAAGCAGGTACTTGTGGTGGGCGCCGGCTCCATCGGTCGCCAGATCGGCCGCCTGGTTGGCGCCGCAGGACTGCAGGCCCACGGCATTGCCCGCAAGCCCCGCAAGGAGGATCCGGATTTTGTGGCGGTACACGGCAACGACGACCTGTACGAGCAGCTGGGGCACGCCGATTTTGTGGTAATCGCCGCCCCCCTGACACCCCAGACCGAAGGCCTGTTCGATGAGAAGGCATTCAAGGCCATGAAAAAGTCCGCCCGATTGATCAACATTGGCCGTGGCCCCATCGTAAAGACCGACGACCTGATCGCCGCCCTCCAGAGCGGCGAGATTGCCGGCGCCGGCCTGGATGTCTTCGAGGAGGAGCCACTGCCGGAAAATCACCCTCTGTGGGACATGGAAAACGTGACCATGACTGCCCACATGGCCGGCGATTTCATCGGCTGGAAGCGGGCGCTTACCGACCAGTTCCTGGAGAACTTTGACCGCTGGCACAAAGGCGAGGAGTTGTTCAACCTGGTGGACAAGGAACTGGGGTACGCCGGGAGCAAGTAAGAGTGCTCATTCTAGCCCGGCGCTCACTCCTCAGAGTTAGCCGAAACCTTAGCTCTGAGTTTTTGCTGCGTATTGGCTCTGCAAGGGCAACAAATCAAACACCCTCTCCGGGTTATTCGGATCCACCAGTTCGGTCGATGACTTGTAAACCCGGGGGGTGCTGTACAGCAGCTTCAGCGCCGTACTGTGCGGCATGGCCACATACCGCCCACCATGATTCTCCTCCAGCCAGCGGCGCACACGGGGCGCCATGTTGTGGCCCATTTTCGGGAAGAAATGGTGCTCCACGTGATGACTGAACCGGAAATGCAGCCGATCCAGCAGCGGGTGGCTGCGCAGGCTCATGGAGTTGTCGAGCGGGTTATTGGTCGCCGTTTGCGGTCGCAGGAAATGGTTGGTGAGAATATACCCCTGCCCCAGCGCATTGGCCGCCATGAACGGAACCAGCACGGTAAACACAGCCAGGGGCCCTGACAAAATTGCCAGCACGACCCAGGCCGCCACACAGGCAAACGACTGCTGGATGGCCTTGCGGCGGTCAAACCCCTTGAACTGCTTCCGCCGCTTCGCCTGGAACCAGAGCACCAGCTGGGCGTGGAAGGTAAAGGAATAAGTCAGGAACAGATAGCTGTACCACGTCCCTGAACCGGGAGCCAGTTTGGTGAACTTCTTCTGCTTCGGGTCCGTCTTGTAACGCCGCAACGTCCCGAAACTGTCCGGGTCCGTATCGCCGGCGTTGGTATTACCGTGATGCACCACGTTGTGCCAACGACGCCAGAACTCCGGCGGCACAATCAACGGCCCGAACCCGAGCCAGCCAAAAAAATTTTGCCAGCGCCGGCTCATCCCCAGCGCCCCGTGCAATACCTCATGGGCAAGCAACGCCTGGCAACCGATGGTATGCCCCACCAGCAACCCAAGCCCCAGATTCGCATACCAGGGCAACCCCGCCAGCAGAATGGTGGCAATGCCACCCCAGATCATCAACTGCAACGGCAGAAACCAGACCACCCGCCAGGTTTGCGGCCTGAACGTATCCGCCGGCAGCTCCTTCTTCATCCTGTCCCTGAGTTCCCGCTCATCGGGCTTACCAAAAACGGCATGACCGAGAGATTCGGGTTGTACGGCAGCGTTCATTTGTCACCTTTGGTTAGTCGGTTAAATACAGTCACGAAACATTATTTCAGAGTACAACTGTGCGCTGAATTTAACTAACAAATGCAGTTATCGCAATACCAAAATTCAGAAAATGAGAAGAATACGAAATAGACTGGAACAGCTGTACCGTTTTAATTAAGCAGGAAAGTCGTTCACGGAAGCTGAAGTGCGGGGTGCGGAAGGGCCCCCGCAGGATGTCTTTGGCCATGGATGGCCAAAGCCAAGCGCACATGGGTGAGGCCGAGCGTTTATGAAGCGAAGCTTCATGCGACAGCCGAACGCCAGCAATCTATGATTGCTGGCTGGACCCGCTTGCGGGTGCTCGTAGCGTTCCTGCGGGGGCCCTTCCGCACTCTGCACCACTCGAATGGCAACGGACCAAAACCAAAAGCAAAAAAAACGGGAGCCCTATGGCTCCCGCTCACTATCCATTAAAACCAGTAAAAACCGATCAACTACCAGACAACGACTGATCCGAAGGATCGATCTCCATCTGCTGGATCGCAATCACCGCCTGAGTCCGGTTCCGAACCCCAAGCTTCCGGAACACCGCCGTAATATGCGCCTTGATGGTCGCCTCCGACACATCCAGATCATAGGCGATCTGCTTGTTCAGAAGCCCCTCGGCCAGCATACCCAGCACCCGGAACTGCTGCGGCGTCAGCGACGCCAGCTTCTCCGAGAAATCCGTGGCATCTGAATGCATCCGCTCGATCTTCTCGGCGACGCCATCCGGCAGCCACACATCGCCTTCCAGCACTGCCTGAATCGCTTCGGTGATGGTGGGCAACGGCGCCGACTTCGGAATGAAGCCGGAAGCGCCGTAGTCGATCGAGCGACGCATCACCTGCAATTCCTCGGATCCTGACACAACCACCACCGGGAGCCCCGGGTACTGCCCGCGCATGAACACGAGCCCCGAGAAACCGTGGGCACCCGGCATATTGAGATCCAGCAGGACCAGATCCGCATCCGGGTGCGACTCTACCGCCGCCTGCAATGCCTTGATGCTGTCGACTTCCACCGTCTCGGCATCCGGCACCGCCTGACTGACCGCCTGCTTCAATGCTGCACGGAACAGCGGGTGATCATCAGCGACGATAATTGTTTGTGCCATTCAAAGGTTCCTTACAGGTACAAGGCCTGGTAACACACAGGCGTTACTGGTTCGCACGACCGCTGATCAGGTCGTCCACCACACCCGGATCGGCCAGGGTAGAGGTATCGCCCAACTGGTCGTGCTCGTTGGAAGCAATCTTACGCAAAATCCGACGCATAATCTTGCCCGAACGGGTTTTTGGCAGTCCCGGCGCCCACTGGATCACATCCGGAGAGGCAATCGGGCCGATCTCCTTGCGCACCCACTGAACCAGCTCCTTTTTCAGCTCGTCGGTGGGCTCTTCACCGTGCACCAGGGTGACATAGACATAGATGCCCTGCCCCTTGATCTCGTGGGGGTAGCCAACCACGGCGGCCTCGGCGACCTTGTCGTGTGCCACCAGGGCACTTTCCACTTCGGCCGTACCCAGGCGGTGGCCGGACACGTTCAGAACGTCGTCCACCCGGCCGGTGATCCAGTAGTAACCGTCCTCGTCGCGACGGGCACCGTCACCGGTGAAGTACATACCCTTGTAGGTGCTGAAGTAGGTCTGGGCGAAACGCTCGTGATCGCCGTAAATGGTGCGCATCTGGCCGGGCCAGCTGTCCAGGATCACCAGGTTACCCTCGGTCTTGCCTTCCAGGATGTTGCCGTCGTTGTCCACCAACGCAGGCTGAACACCAAAGAACGGCACAGTGGCAGAACCAGGCTTGAGATCAATGGCGCCAGGCAGCGGAGAAATCAGGATGCCGCCGGTTTCGGTCTGCCACCAGGTATCCACGATCGGGCACTTGCTGTTGCCGATTACACGGTAGTACCACTCCCAGGCCTCGGGGTTGATCGGCTCGCCAACGGAACCCAGCAGCTTCAGGCTCTCGCGGGTGGTGCCGTTCATGCAGGACTCGCCTTCAGCCATGAGGGCGCGGATGGCGGTCGGCGCGGTATACAGGATGTTGACCTTGTGCTTGTCGACCACCTGCCCCATACGGGACGTGTCCGGATAGTTGGGCACACCCTCGAACAGAACCGTAATGGCACCGTTGGCCAGCGGGCCGTACAGGATGTAGCTGTGACCGGTAACCCAGCCAAAGTCTGCGGTACACCAGTAGACATCGCCGTCGTGGTAATCGAACACGTACTGGTGAGTCATGGAGGCATAGACCATGTAGCCACCGGTGGTGTGCAATACACCCTTCGGCGCACCAGTAGAGCCGGAGGTGTACAGCATGAACAGCGGGTCTTCGGCGTTCATGGGCTCCGGCGGGCAGTCGGCGGAGGCCGACTTCATCAGGTCTTCATACCGGGCATCCCGGGCGTCGTTCCAGGGCACCTCGGAGTTGCCGGTACGGGTAACCACCACCACTTTCTCGACGTTGGCGGTGTCTTCGTTCTTCAGGGCCGCATCCACGTTCTTCTTGAGCGGGATCTTCCGCCCGCCGCGAACGCCTTCATCGGCGGTTACCACAAAACGGGACTTGCCGTTCACAATCCGCGCGCCCAGAGCTTCTGGCGAGAAGCCACCAAACACCACCGAGTGAATGGCGCCGATACGGGCACAGGCCAGCATGGCCACGGCAGTCTCGACGATCATCGGCATGTAGATGGTTACCACATCGCCTTTCTTGACCCCCAGGCCCTTCAGCACGTTGGCAAACTTGCTGGTTTCCTCGTGCAGTTCACGGTAAGTCACGTGACGGGAATCGGCGGGATCATCGCCTTCAAAGATGATGGCAGTCTGGTCACCGCGCTTTTCCAGATGGCGGTCCAGGCAGTTGGCGGCGGCGTTCAGCTGGCCGTCTTCAAACCACTTGATGGACAGGTTGTTGTAGTCGTAGGTCGTGTTCTTGACCTTGGTGAAGGGCTTGATCCAGTCGATCCGCTTGCCGTGTTCTGCCCAGAAGGCATCCGGGTCTTCGACCGACTGGCGGTACATCTCCTCGTATTGTTCACGGTTCAGAAGGGCCTGCTTGGCCACTTCCGGGCTCACCGGATACAGGTGCTTCTCAGTCATTGTGCTCCCCCTTAGTCTAGAGACTGTTGTCATTATCGGTTCTGGAATTCAGAGCAATCGGGCCTCTCCGGCCCTGAAGACGGATAGAGGTAGTTCACCATGTGAACCGCTACACAATGAATTAGACTAACGTCCTAATCCGCCTCAACTTTTAGACAGATCCTGTCGGTAAAGCGCACGAAAACAACGGTATCGTGCATCGAACGAGAAGCTTTACTAAGGATAGTTGCAACACCACGAATGGCAAACCCGAGCGGGCGTTGTGGAGAGGGTCAGGAGCAATAACAGGGAGCAAGCAGACCCGGCCCCGGGGCAGACCCGGGGCCGGGGTCAGGCCATCAGGCCGCCTTCTTGCGGGCCTTGGCCGAACGCAGGCTGTATACCTTGCGCTCTTTCAGGGCGTACCGGTTGAGACCAGCAAGGTGGATCTTGCGCAGGTAGGTTGCCCAATCGATCTGGCGGGCGTCCACCGGGAACAGCACCGTGTCCAGCTCGCCCATGCGGGACGACAGGGCTAACAGCTCATCGTTTCGGAAGATGTAGTCCGGCGCGGTGTAAAACCCGAAGATGGTCGCCAGAGAGCGCGTGGTATCCAGGTTGCGCAGGATCTTCAGTTCACGATCGTGCCCGAACATGCGCAGAACCTTGCCGGTCAGCGTCAGGGGCAGGCGCACGCCACCAACCACCGCATCGAACAGCCGGCGGTTTACCGCCATGAAGGGCTTGGTCGGCTGACGGTAGAAGAGCTGGTCGTAGGCGGCATAGTTGGCCTTCGACTCGGCCATCAGGTGATCAATGAACTGCCCCAGCGTCACCGGATTGGAGCTGCCGCTGCAACACTGATAGATCCGGTGTCTCGGCACTTCGGCCAGGGCCTCTGCCGCTGCCAGGATGATGGCGTTCGCCACCAGGTCCACCGGAATAACATCGATGATGCCCGAGCGCTTGCCGGGGAACAGGGTGACCTTTTCCCGGGCGTAGGCCAGGATGATCGCATCAGCCACCTTCACGCCCTCGATCCAGCCCGGTGCCGGCTCCTCCAGAGCACTTTCGATTATCGATGGACGCACAATGGTCAATGCCCGGCCGGAGAGCGCCTTCAGCAAGAGCTGCTCACCCAGCCATTTGGTAAAGGTGTAGGTGTCGCTCCAGCCGTAGCGGTTAGCCTCGCGAATACCCAGGTCCACCAGCTTTTTCTCCAGCTGCTTACCGGAATAACGCGAGCGGACATCCGCTATCTTGTCATCCAGCAGTCGCACCAGCTCGTCAATTTCGTAGTATCCCTCAGTGCTTCGGGGAATCGCCTCGCCCGCGGGTTTGATCACCGATTCGGTAATCTGACCGGAGTTCATGCCATTGACGTAGCAGGTGGAGACCTGAAGCACGGCCAGGGCCGCGTTCTGGCGAGCCAGTTCGGCAACGTTATCAAGACACCGGGTATTGATGGCGAGTGCCTTGTCCAGCTCTTCGCGGAAATTCACGCTGGCCGCGGAGTTGATCACCATATCGAGACCCGCTGCGAGCTTGCGGAAACGCTCCGCGGGCAGGCCGAACAGTGGCTCGGTAACCTCGCCGGTCACACAGAAAACGCGCTCATCGATGAAGGTGTCGAAGCCATCGGGGTCTTCCTGGCGAAGGCGGTCGAATACCGACGAGGTGGCAATTTCCTCGAAGAATCGCTCGCGGGCGTCGGGGTGGCGTTTGTTGCCTCGGATCAGCAGGTGGATGCCACCGATATCCGGAACAGCCCGAATCAGCTTCTCAAGAACCACCTTTCCCAGAAAACCTGTGGTACCGGTGATCAGAACATGCTTTCCCCGGAGCTGCTCGAGGACTCGTGAAGACGCGTTGGGATTCAACGGCTGTTTTGCCATGGGAGAACTCCTTCTCAATGACTGTGCTACACCGGCCAGGGCCTGCCGGCTGTTAAAAATAGGTGAACCGACTGCACCAGACCCGTTGCATATTACGGGCCACGATCACGAAATATGGTCAATCCTTGCACAACTCTCGTGACAGGGCGGTGACACAGAGCAAAGTTACGCTACAAAAAGTGCTAATAAAATGACAAAAATGGTGGCAGATGTGGAGGGTGGTTCAGGACCCGTCGCGGCTGTTGCCAGACAGGGAACGCAGCAGCTGATCAAGGGAGATATCGGCGGGCTGCTCCCGCAGGACCCGCACCAGGCGGTCCTGCTCGCCAAAGCTGATTCGGTCATAGACCGGTTCGCTCTGGGCCGGCGCGCGCTGGGTTTCCGGGGTAACTCGCGCCGCTGTCGGGGCCACCTGGTCCGCCAGGTTCCGGAGATGGGCCGCCAGGTGATTCCGGCGTTCCATATCCAGGTTTTCCCAGTTCATCGAACCGAGACCGGTCTGGATGATCTCCACTGCATCGCTGTCGAGCGTGCTTCCCAACAGTGCAAACAGGCGGGTAAACGCCTCATAACGCAGCAAAGGCTCCACCTCACCCTGGCCGAACACCGCCTCGAGTTCACCGACCGCCTCCAGAACACTTTCTTTCCGGGGCGCCGGCCGGGTTGCCGGCTGCTCACCATTCGACTGCGTTTGCTGGCCATCCGGCTTCGGGGCGTCCCGGCGGGAAACCCGGTGCCAGTAGGCAGCAATACCGGCCTTGCGAGGCGGTAACTGGGACAACCGGACATCCAGCATGTCGGCCAGAGTGTGGAACTGGCGGCACGAAGGGTCGGATACCGGGAGCAGGGCCACAGGCTTCTGGTTGAGAACGGACTGGCGGAGGGTTTCGTCCCGCCAGATACCGCCCATGTAATGCAGGGTAATGCCCAGGTGACGTTGCGCCGCGGAGTCCAGGCGCTGGAACACTGAGCGGGCCTGGCTTGCGCCCTGGGCCATGTTGACCAGGATACTGGGAATCCGGCTGTAGCCACGGCGCCGCAACACCTTGATCAGGGAAAACGCATCCGTGAGCGACGCCGGATCGGGGGTAACAACCACGCAAGCCAGCTCAGCCGCTGCGATCATGTGCAGGCCGGCAGCCTGGAGGCCGGCGGCGGTATCAGTGATCACATAGTCGTAACGGCTCTCGAGGTTGTTCAGCGCCCGGAGTATTCGCAGACTCTCGGCCTGCCCCATATCCATACAGTCCTGAACCCCGGAGGCACCGGGCACGATGTGAAGGCCGTAGTCGGATTCGAGAATTATGTCTTCAAGCGGACACTCCCCGGCCATGACATTGGCGAGAGTCCTGCGCGGGTACAACCCCACCATGATGCTGACATTCGCCAGATCGGTATCGCCATCAAGCAGCAGCACGCGCTTGTCCTGCCGCGCCAGGGTCAACGCCAGGTTGAGGGCGACCGACGTTTTGCCTACCCCACCTTTACCCCCGGTGACGGCGATCGTCCGGGGCTGGTTCGGATTGTGCTTGGAAGGCTCTCTGGCGTTCATCACCGGTAATCGGAGTCCCTGATTTTACGGTCTGGATCATCTAATCTGTAAAAATTCTACACATATCACGGATTAGATAATATATTGCTTAAAAAAAGAGCAATAAGTATTTAATAACGACGGATTATTGTCTAAGCTCTTTTCGACAATAAGAATGAACACTCCGTCATATATAGACTGTCTCACTGCACGGCAGGTAAGCCTATGCACATTGCGCCTGATCTACAGCTACCGAGCCTCCCGGAAGTTACCTTGCGGGCGCTCGATGCATGTCATCAGGACGAAAGCTACAGGACCATCAGCGAGATTGTCTCGGCCGACACCGCCCTGGTCGCCCGCATACTGGCCCTTGCCAATTCAGCCCTGTACGGGCCCTCAACGCCGATCCGCTCGGTGGACCAGGCCCTGTTGCGCCTGGGCACCCATAGATTCCACACCCTGGTGCTCACTGCCGCGCTGCGTCAGCTCCTGTTCGAGCTCGGCGGTGACGAATGGCAGCAGCTCAGGGATTTCTGGCGTCACTCGCTGACCACCGCGCTGACCGCTCGAGCCCTCGCCACCCTCACCCGGTACCGGGAGCCGGACGAGGCCTTCATGCTGGGCATGCTGCACAACATTGGTGAATTGATTGCTATTAAAACGCCAGCGACCGAGGCGAAGCAACACTATCTTGACTGCCAGGCGGAAATTGCCGCAGACCTGGTCACCGCGTGGGGTCTCGGGCCCATGGCCGCCGATGCCATGCGGTATCAGCAGGCCTTGCCCAACGAGCTGCGAGACGCGGGCCACCTGGTGAAACTGATCAGCCTGGCAACCCGGCTCGCACTCTCGGACGCCGCCGGCATTGCCGCAGCCGGCACTGTGTTTGGTCTGAATGAAGAACTTACCCGGGAAATCAACCGGCGAATCAGTAACGAAGTATCCGGCATGGCGGCCTCGCTCGGCATTCCCCTGGACGAGGACTACTGCGGGGAAAGTGCGTCGCGCCAACTCAAACAGACGATCCTGCGCCAGGCCATGGCCAGCCAGGCCATCGGTCTGGCTGATATCAACGGCGAGGTGGATGACATCCTCGCCGAAACCGTCAACAGCCTGACCCTGGTAACCGGTCTCCCCGCCCTGTGCTTCGGACATGCAGGCGACAACCTTGTGCTCCTTTCAGGAACCATCGGCGAGGTACCGGAACTGGCGGTGACCGCCAAAGCCGGGGGCAGCGTACTCACCGAGGCGTTTATCTCAGGCCTGCCGGTGGGTCTTGGCGACCGCGCCCCGACGGTGCTCGACAGACAGTTGCTGTCACTGCTTCACACCCCTTCCCTGCTGGCCATACCGGTGCAGAGCGGCGCGCACTGCCCCGGGGTCTTTGCGCTCGGCACGGACAACGACGCGCTCGAAAATACCCGCGAGCTGGCACAGATTTTTACCAGCGAGCTTGCCTCGGTGCTTGCCAACCGGGCCATGCATACAGGTGCGGGTGGACTGGATGCCAGAAAGCTGGACCAGGACATGGCCCGGGAACGTTTGCGCCGACAGGTTCACGAAGTCAGCAACCCGCTGACCATCATTCGCCAGTACATCTACCAGCTGCGCAGCCGGATGGACGACGCCGACGTGCAGCAGGAACTGGATGTGATACGGGACGAACTGGACCGGGCGGGCAACCTGCTGCTGCAGATGAGCCACGCCGATACCCTTGGCGACGGTGGCGGAGGGGTGGAACTGAACACGGAACTGGAAAGCCTGGCCCGGATCCTTGAAGATAGTGTGTTCAGCGAGGGCAACCGGCAACTGGCCCTGAAGCTCTGCGCCAGCCCAACTCTGGTAGCGGCTGGGCCCACCGGCATACGCCAGGTGGTGATCAACCTGGTACGCAACGCCGCCGAAAGCCTGCCGGAGACCGGCGGCACCGTTACCCTACAGACAGCTTCCCCGGTATGGCAGAATCAGCGAACCTGGGTAGAGCTCGAAATTTCAGACACCGGCGCAGGGATTCCCGATGAGATCCGGGACAGACTGTTCGCGCCGGTGAGCACCACCAAAGGAGAGGGCCACAGCGGTTTGGGCCTGAGTATTGTGAAGCAGCTGGTTGATGACATGGAGGGCATCATCGCTTGTCGCACGGGGCAGGAAGGCACCACCTTCAGGATTTTGCTGCCGGCGGCCAGCCACAAAAAGAACGAGAACGACTGACGCAGAAACAATGGACACAGACCGATGGCACCTGAACACTCTGATCAGCCTTTCAGTCACGGGTTAACGGCACGGATTCTGGTAGCAGACGATGAACCCCGCCTGCTCAATACGCTGGCCTCGCTGCTACGTAGCCGGGGCTACGATGTTTTCGAAGCCCACGGCGGGCAAAAAGCCTGTGACCTGATCAGCCAGCAGGCCTTCGATCTGGCGCTTCTGGACCTGCGAATGCCGGAAGTAAACGGGTTCGACGTGATGGCGCGTCTTGCCGAGAGTCAGCCGGACTGCGGAATTATTGTGGTCAGCGGAGAAAGTTCGTTCAGCTCCGTCAGCCGCGCGCTCCGGCGCGGCGCCCTCGACTACATCCGCAAACCCTTCGACCCGGAAGAGCTGCTCGCCACCGTGGAAAGCGTCATCGGCAAGAAGACGCTTCTGGAAGCCCACCAGCACATCCAGATGCGCCTGGAGAAATCCGAGGCCCTGCATCGGTACATCGTCAACAGCTCGCCCGACATTGTGTTCATGCTGGACCAGGAAGGGCGCTTCTGTTTTGTGAACAGCAAGGTGGAGAGCCTGCTGGGCTACCGACCGGAGGAGCTGTGCGGACAGCATTTCAGGCACATTCTCGACGATCGTGACGTCACCCGGGGAACCCTGGCCCTTAAAGGTCCGAACATCACCGCTGACAACCCGAGAACCCTGGAACTGCGCCTGAAAACCCGGGGCAGCCGGCGGGCAACACGCCACTTTGAAATCACCGCCTTCCCCATTGATCCACAGACCTGGCCCCATTCCGGCGTCACCCAGGGCGGCGGCAACGGCAACGGTGCCCGTTATTATGGAACCGCCCGTGACGTAACCGAAAGAAAGGAGGCGGAAGCCTTCATCAACTTCCAGGCCTACCACGACCTGCTGACCCGCTTACCCAACCGTGCCCTGTTCAAGGACCGCCTCGAGCTGGCCATCACCCATGCCAAACGGGGCGGGCAGAAGCTGGCGGTGATGTTCCTGGACCTCGACCGTTTCAAGGTGATCAACGACACCCTGGGGCACGCCATGGGCGACCGGTTGCTGCAGGCGGTCACGCACCGGCTGGAAAAGTGCCTGCGCAAGGGCGACACCCTCTCCCGCTTTGGCGGCGATGAGTTCACCTTGCTGCTTCCCTCGATCCACAATCATGAAGATGCCCGGCAGATTGCCAAGAAGCTCATTGACGCCCTCCGCGCGCCCTTCCAGCTTGGCGATCACGAGGTGTTCGTGGGCGTCAGTATCGGCATCACCATCTTCCCGGAAGCCGGCGAAAGCATGGATCAACTGATCCAGAACGCCGATATTGCCATGTACCACGTGAAGGCCAAGGGCAAGGACGGTTATCGTTTTTACTCGCAGAGCATGAGCATCGACACCGCCAACCGGCTGAACCTGGAACGGGACCTGCGCCAGGCGCTGGAACGGGACGAGCTGCGGGTGTTCTATCAGCCCCAGGTGTGCTCCCGCACCAACCGGGTGGTTGGCCTGGAAGCACTGGTGCGATGGCAGCACCCTGAGCGGGGGCTACTCTACCCTCGGGATTTCCTGCCCCTGGCGGAAGAAACCAAGCTGATCGGGCAACTGAGCGAGCGCGTGCTCGACCAGGCCTGCCAGGATGTGGGCCACTGGATCCGTGCCGGGCATCCGGACCTTCGACTGGCGGTCAACCTGTCACCGATCCAGGTGGAGCACCCCCGCTTTGTCGAAACCCTCATGCAGCAGGTCAAGGCCCACGATTTCCCACCCGGCAATCTGGAGATCGAGATCACCGAGAACGTGATCATGAACGATCTTGAGCAGATCAGTCAGAAACTGCGGGAACTGGCGTCGTTCGGCGTCCGCATTGCCATCGATGATTTTGGTACTGGCTACTCCTCACTGAATTACCTCCACCGACTGCCCATCCATACGCTGAAAGTGGACCAGTCGTTCGTCAAGGCCATCCGCAGCGGTGAAGACGGCGCCTGCATTGTGAACGCCATTGTGGCCATGGCCCATGGCCTGAAGCTCGAAATTGTCGCCGAAGGCGTGGAGACTGACGAACAACTGGAATATCTGAGAAGTCTGGGCTGCCACCAGGTGCAGGGCTTCTTCTACGGCCCCGCGCGGCCAGCGGCTGAAGTGTCCCGAAGCCTGGGAGTTACCAAGGCCCGCGCCGCATCCTTCTGAATACCAATTATCCATTGTCGGACACTCCGATATAAAAGCGCGATCTGGTTAGCAAAGTATTGCAGTGCGTTACTTTATGTATCCGGAAATGCGCAGTGCTGCACATCTTTCTCCCACCCTGTTCTCTAAGCTCATTTTCACAAGGCGCCAACCACCGATACGGCCTGCCCTCGCTCGGGCCGAAAACGACAACAAAGGTGGTGGCATCCAGGGAACAAAAACAGGCAGCTGTCATCATGCGCGACAAGTACAAGTACATTGGTCCGGTTTACGATTTCCTCAGCAACCTATACAGCGGCAAGAACATCCACCGGTGCAAAACCGCCATGCTCGACGTGGAAACGGTCCGTCCCGGCGATCGCATCCTGTTTGCCGGCGTGGGTCATGGCCGCGATGCCATCCGCGCCGCCGAACTCGGCGCCGACGTTACCGTGGTGGACCTCTCGGAAACCATGTTGCGCAAGTTTGCCGAGGCCCAGGAAAAAGAAGCACCCGAGCTGACCATCCGCCGCATTCACAGCGACATCATGAAGGTGGAAGAGTTCGAGCAATACGACATGGTGGTGGCCAACTTCTTCCTGAACGTGTTTGACGAAGACATGATGGTGCGAGTGCTTGAGCACCTGATCCGCCTCGGCAAGGCCGACGCACGGGTCGTGGTAGGCGATTTCTGCTATCCCACCGGCAACGTCCTCTCGCGTCTGTTCAAGAAACTCTACTGGTACATGGCCGTTTTCATCTTCTGGCTGTTCGCCAACAACGCCTTTCACAAAATCTACAACTACCCCGAACACATGCAGCGACTGGGCCTGCAGGTTACCGACAAGAAGCATTTCAAGCTTCTGAACATGAACTGCTACTGGTCCATTCTCGGGCGCAAGCAGGCCTGAGCGCCGACACGTAACCACCAATAACAAGACACGGGGAGCAGAGACATGACGGATCAGATACTTGCCCTGGACAGGATCGGCGCACTGGAAAGCGGTTCATTCACCTTCAGTGAACGTGTCGGCTACCTGAAAAAATACGGCATCCATTCCCAATCCTTCTCCACCCTGCAGCCGGGCATGCAATATTTCGATGTACCGGGCGTCGGCTACATTGCCTACATGCGCAAGTGGGGCGGTACCTTCGTACTGTCCGATCCGGTGTGCGCCCCGGAAGACTTCGGCAGCCTGCTGGAAAGCTTCCACCAGCGGTTCCCCAACGCCTGCTACATTCAGGTTTCCAAGGCCGTGGTGGACTTTCTGCATCTGAGATTTGGCCTTTACGGCACCCAGTTTGGCTGCGAGTCCCGCATTGATCTGGCCCGCTGGTCCCTGACCGGCAAGAAAAAGCAGGTGTTGCGCACGGCCCTGAACCAGGCCGAGAAGAACGGCATTGTGGTCAAGGAGCGTTTCAGCGACGACCATACCCGGGAAATTTCCGAAGCCTGGATCCGTACCCGCAAGTGCAAGAGCAATGAAATCCGGTTCCTGATCCGCCCCATGGAGATGGACTATCGGGAGAATGAGCGGCATTTCTACGCCTACCAGGATGGCAAGGCGGTCGGCTTCATCTACTTTGACCCGATCTACCGGAATAACGAAATCATCAGCTACGTGCCGAACATCTCCCGGGCCAACGCCGACTTCCGCCAGGGCATTTTCTACACCCTCATGGCCCATGCCATGGAGGTCTTCAAGTCCGAAGGGGTGCCCTTTCTCGATCTCGGCCTTATCCCGCTGTCACTGGATCCTGCTACCGAGCACCAGGAAAGCCGGCTCCTGAAGCGGCTGATGCACGGGGTCTATGAGAAAGGCAACTTCTTGTATAACTTCAAGGGGCTGGAGTTCACCAAGTCACGTTTCCGCGGCGAGAATTTCAAGACCTACTGCTGCCATCGCCGGGCGCTGCCGGTGGTTGAGTTCCTGGCCATGTTCAAGCTGACCCGGCTGCTCTGACGCCGGGCTCCGCCGGCCAGTTACCGGCAACCTGTGCAGGCAACAGGCCCAGCCCAGCCATGAACGGGGCAATGCCCTCAGGCGCGGGACCGGAAAACAGAGCTGCCAGCACGGCCGTTTTTTCGCCTGCCAATGCATCATCCGGGTGAACGTCCGCGCCAGGAACCGCCAACCCCGCCTCGGCCAGCAGCCAGGCCACCCGCCGGGCAATCGCTTCGCCGGAGTCCACCCAGAAGCGCACCCCGGGCAAACTTTTACGCAGGCTCTCGAGCAACAGCGGGTAGTGGGTGCAGCCCAGCACCACCGTGTCCACCGCCGCAGACCGGAAAGGGGCCATTGCTTCGGTCAGTTCTCCTTCCGGAACCGCGTGCCCGGCAACCAGCCTCTCAGCCCAGCTCACCAGCCCCGGGTGACCGATACGCTCGATGAGGCAGTCGCTGGCAAATTCCTCGATCAGACGGTCAATGTAGGGCCTGCGCACCGTAGCGGGTGTTGCCAGGAGCCCGATTCTGCGATTGACGGTTTTTGCCGCCGCCGGTTTGATGGCCGGCACCACACCCACCACGGGTACGCTGGTCATTGCGCGCAGGTGGGGCAACACCACCGTGCTGGCCGTGTTACAGGCCACCACAATCACATCAGGGGCGTACACCCCGAGTGCGCTCGCAATCAGGCGGGTGCAGCGCTCGACAACCTCGGCCTCCGGCTTGTCGCCGTAGGGGAAACCGGCGTTATCGGCCAGGTACACCAGATCCAGCCCCGGCAGTTGCCGATGAATGCAGTCGGCGACGCTGAGGCCGCCCACGCCAGAGTCGAATACCAGAATCCTGGGGCCGCGCGTTGTCTTCAAAGCGGAAGGCCTCCCTCGGCGATCTCTTTCTCCATGGCCCGGATAAGCCGGCCGGAAATGGTGGTTTGCGGCGGCACCGGGGGCGTGTCGCCGGGCAGGAACCAGTCCGCATCCGCCAGTTCATCCTCCTGCAGCACCAGCTCACCACCGGCGTAGTCGGCAAAGAAACCCACCATCAGCTGGTGGGGAAACGGCCAGGGTTCGGACGCGTGGTAACGGATGTTGTTGACGTCCAGGCCGGTCTCCTCCTTCACTTCCCGCTTTACCGCTTCCTCCAGGCTCTCACCCGGTTCCACGAACCCGGCAATCAAACTGTAGAAATGCCGCTTGACCCTCGACGATTTTGCCAGCAGAAGGCGATCCGCCCTGCGGATAACCACGATCACACAGGGCGCAAGCCGCGGATACCAGGGTATGCCACAGGCATCACACCATTTGGCGCGCTCCACAGCGTGGAAGCCAGTCAGTTCACCGCATCGGCCGCAATACCTGTGATCCCGCCACCACTGCCATACCTGGAAACCGGTGCTGAGCATTGCCGCAGGCGCATCCTCCATCATCAGCAGGGCGTCGCGTAGCGGAATCACCTCCCGCCCGGCAGCGGCATCTTCCGGCATCTCGGTAACGAACACGCCGCACTCGCCCAGACTTCCAAGCGACACGGCCTCCGGCATGCCCTGCGAAAACAGGGCACCGTTTGCCGCGTGCAACCAGCCGGACGACGGCTTCACGATTCCCTGACGATGGAGCGCCAGGATCAGGTCGCCCGCAGCGGGCGGCGCCGTTGTCCAACCGGGTTTCCACTGACTCATTGAGACCACCATCTTTTTGCTCGCCTGGGCGATTGATTGATCATGCTGAAATGTACCACATTGCCTTACCGGCCAAGAACGCAGGCGCGACTTTCCGCCCCGTACTCAACCAAGTAAACTTGGCTCCTGTTTCTATAACGGAGTTGCACTTTATGCGTCTTTACCAGGGCATTCGCAGCCTGATCCTGGCCCTTTTTCGAAAGATCCTGTTTATCTGGGTCAGGACCGATGTCAGCGGCAACAGCGTTGAAGCCCTCGCCCTGGATCCTGACAAGCCTGTCTGCTACGTGCTGCAGTACAGCTCACTGTCCAGCCGCCTGGTATTGGAACAGGAAGTCATCCGCGCCGGACTGCCCGGTGCAACCGAAGCGCTACCGGTGAAGAACGGGCCCTCCCATTCGTTTTTCTTCCTGTATCGCCGGATCGGTGGCTTCTTCCGCGGCCGCCAGGCGCCGGCCCCGACCAACGAGTTCCAGGCCCTGGTTCATTATGGACTGGAGCACCCCGATCAGGACGTCCAGATTGTGCCGGTATCGCTGTTCTGGGGGCGCTCGCCCGACAAGGAAAAGTCCCTTGTCAAATTGCTGCTCTCCGACACCTGGTCCATCGCCGGCCGCCTGCAGAAATTCCTGATCATCATGGTGCACGGTCGTAATACCTACGTGCAGTTCAATCAGCCGCTGTCCCTGAAGCAGGTCATCGACGAGTACCGGCATAACGAGGAGCGGGCCAACCGCAAGCTCGCCCGAATACTTCGGACCCACTTCCGCCGGGTCCGCCAGGCGGTGTTGGGGCCGGACCTGTCCCATCGCCGCACCCTCGTTGCCGGACTGGTGCGGACCCAGGCCGTCAAGGAAGCGATCCGGGAAACCTCGGCCAAAGATGACATTCCGCCGGAAAAGGTGCGGGCCAAGGCCTACAAGTACGCCGACGAGATTGCCGCCAGCATGTCCATTGTCACCATCCGTTTTCTGGAGGTGGTGCTGGCCTGGCTCTGGAACCGCATCTACAACGGCATCGCCGTCAACAACATTCGGGTCGTCAAGGAAGTCGCCCAGGACAACGCCGTGGTGTACGTGCCCTGCCACCGGTCACACATCGATTATCTGCTGCTGTCCTACGTGCTTTACAAGAACGGCCTGATGCCGCCCCATATCGCTGCGGGCATCAATCTCAACATGCCCATCGTGGGGCCGATCCTCCGCCGCGGCGGGGCCTTCTTCATGCGCCGGAGCTTCAAGGACAACCCCCTGTACGCCACCGTGTTCAACGAATACATGCACGTGATGTTCTCCCGCGGCTATTCGGTGGAGTACTTTGTTGAAGGTGGCCGCAGTCGCACCGGTCGCATGCTGCAACCTCGCCCGGGAATGCTGGCCATGACCGTGCGCAGCTTCCTGCGGGATCACCGCAAACCGATCGTCTTCGTGCCTGTCTACATAGGCTATGAGAAGGTCATGGAGGGTCGCTCCTACCTGGGCGAGCTGCGCGGCAAGAAAAAACAGAAAGAAAGCATCTTCGGCCTCGCCAAGACCGTCCGGAAACTCAGTAACTCCTTCGGCCGCGTTGCGGTGAATTTCGGTGAGGCCATTCCTCTGGCCGAAGTGCTCGATGATGTCCACGACAGCTGGCGCAATGAAGCCTACGATTCCGAGTACCGGCCGGCCTGGCTGAACCAGGCGGTTTCGGAGCTGGCGTTCCGGGTGGCCTCGAACATCAACGCCTCGGTTGCCGTAAATCCCATTGGCATGACGGCCACGGTGCTGCTGGGCACCGAGCGCCTCGCCATGGACGAGGGCCAGCTGATCCGGCTGATGGACCAGTACGCCGCGCTGCTAAAGGCGTTTCCCTATGCCGAGACCGTTACCCTGCCGGAGGGCAGCGGCAAGGACTGGGTCGCCTACTGCGAGGGCATGGGCCTGATTACCCGCCAGCCCCAGAAGCTCGGCGACATCATAGCCCTTGAGGGCAGCAACGCCATTCTGATGACCTACTACCGCAACAACATCCAGCACCTGTTTGCCCTGCCCTCGCTGGTGGCCAGCCTGTTCGAGAACAAGGACTCCCTGGCCCGGGACAAGATTGTCTTTCTGGCCAGCGTGGCCTACCCCTACCTGCAGTCGGAGCTGTTCCTGAAGTACCAGCCCGAGGAGGCAGAAACCGTTATCAACCAGTGGATTGACGTGTTGATTGAGCAGGGACTGCTGATACCGCTGGCGGATAACCGGATTGGCCGCCCTGAGGAAGGCACCGAGCCAATGCTGCGTCTTCGGGTACTGTCGCGCTTTATCATCCAGACAGTGGAGCGCTATCACATCGCCCTTGGCATCCTGCGTAAATACGGCTCCGGCAAGATCAGCGCCACGGAGCTGGAAGAGCAGAGCGCCCTGCTGGCCGAGCGGATGTCGATCCTGTTCGGCCTCAACGCGCCGGAGTTCTTCGACAAGAGCCTGTTCCGCAACTTTATTGCCAACATGCAGAACAACGGCGTTATCACCACTGACGAGGACGGTCTGCTCTGTTATGGGGAAGGTCTGGACGAAGTGGCGGATGACGCCCGCCTGGTGCTGAGCGTGGAAAAACGCCAGGCCATCCAGCAGGTTACCATGATGGGCGCCTGAGGGCGCCCTCAGGCCCGGGATGCCACCTATTGGGTGGGCAAGGCCCTGATGGCATAGACGTCGTACCGGCTGCTCTTGCCCTCCACGCGGGTGGAGGGCTCGGGGCCGGCAATGGCCGATGCCTTCCTCGGGCGCTTCACCACGACCCGGTAGCGGGCATGCCCCAGGGCCGCGGCAAGCAGCCGCTCGGAATCGTCGTCGTCACCCACCAGCAGACGAAAGACCTGCATTTCCTTCTTCACCAGCGCAGATTTGTCCCGGTGCGGGAACATCGGGTCCAGATAGACCACATCCGCGGACTCGCTCTCTGCCTGTTCCAGCCAGTTAATGCTGCTGCCGCCGCGCAGTTCCATGCGACCAATGATGTCGCTGCACTCCACGTTCAGAGCGGCGCGGGCCAAACCGTCCTCCAGCAGGGCATGAATGACCGGGTGGCGCTCAAACATCGTTACCCGACAACCCAGGCTGGCCAACACGAAGGCATCCTGCCCAAGCCCCGCCGTGGCATCGACCACATGCAGACAGGCCCGGGTTTTCTGTAGCCCCACCGCCCTGGCCACCAGCTGTCCTGTGCCACCACCATGCTCGCGGCGATAGCCCATCTTGCCGCTGACAAACTCGGCGCGCACCGGCCCGGGCGCCCCTTTGCCGGTCATCTGCAGGCTAAGCCCCTGGTCATCAAGAAACAGCAAAAGGGGAAAGTCGCGCACGGCTTTTGGAACAACCACGCCAAGGTCCGTCAGTTCAAGGGAATGCGCCAGGGCCGCAGCCTGCTGACTGTCACCGAGAGGGCTGCGAGCAACGGCAACGCTGTCGCGCCAGGAAGTAAGAACCGGGTCGTCGGATACAGACATCAAACCAGGATATCGATACCGGCGACATCTGCGCCGGCGTCCTGGCCGGCCGCGGCAACAGAGGCAAAGGTTGACAGGGCTCGTGCCGCCGGCAGGGAAACCTCATCGGCCCGAAAACGCTCAAGGCGGGCATCCTCAGAGGCCCGGCGGGCTTCTACGCGACGCTCCAGGCTTTCGGTAACACTGCGCTCACGGGCAGGAGCCTGTGGCTGGTCCGCCAGATCGCGGCGAGCCGGATCCGGCGCTTTCTCGGGAGCGGCCGCCGGCGCCCGGGCCACGTCAGTGCGTTCCCGCAGGGGACTGTTGTTACCAGTCTGGAAACCAAGGGTGTTGCCCGGATTAATGCCGCCAATCATGTTCAGATACCGCTGGCCGGATGGAGATTGTATGCAGGAGCAAATTATGGAAGATTCAGCGGCGGAAGAAAAGTCGACTGCTCAAATTCTGCACAGAATCTCGATAGCAAACATCGAAAATCATCGACCGGGCAGTTTCTTCCAGGTCACTTCATCGCGGATATAAACTGGCTGCGCCTGCTCCGCCGGAACGGACTGTCCCCGCGCCAGGTCTACCTCTGCAAGTCTTGCCACCCAACTGGCTCGAAGCAACAGCGTCTCGTCTACGGTGGCGACGCGGTCAGACACCTCTGCGGGCATCTGCGATCGGTACTGCCATCCGGGACCTACGCCACACCAGGGATCGTAACCATCGGCCAGGAGAACGCTCTCGGGCGGGCACACCTGCTCGTCGCGCAGGGGGTCAGGCAGTCCCCCACGGGCGGCAAAGCAGCCCCAGTAGACTTCACCCATGCGGGCATCGAAGGCAACGGCAATGCCCCGGCCGTCCGCCAGGTTGAACGTATCAATGGCTCCAAAGGCAACCGCCCTCAGGGAGGAAACCGGCACCACCGGAATTTCCAGCCCCCAGGCCAGGCCCTGGACAACACCCGTGGCAATCCGCACCCCCGTGAACGAACCGGGACCCCGGGCAAACGCCAGGGCGTCGAGGTCGGCGGGCACCAGACCATGCTCTGCCAGCAGCTCGCGTACCATGGGCATCAACAGGCGGGTATGCCCCCTGGGTGCCAGTTCGAAGCGCTCGGAAAGTTCACCATCCGTCAGAAGGGCCGCGGAGCAGCCCTCTGAGGAGGTATCCAGTGCCAGCAGTTTCACGGGTGTGAAAGCCTCGGGTCAGGAAAAGGTCGGATTACTTGAGCTCAGACAGGATCTGGTCGCGAATGCTTTCCAGGCTACCCACGCCCTCTACCCGCACGTATTTGGGCGCTGCGGAGGGGTCCTTGGCAGCCCAATCCTGGTAGTAGCCAACCAATGGAGCCGTCTGGTCGTGGTAGATCTTCAGGCGGCGACGAACGGTCTCTTCCTTGTCATCCTCGCGCTGAACCAGCGGATCTCCGGTCTCGTCGTCCTTGCCTTCAACCTTGGGCGGATCGTATTTCACGTGATAGATACGACCGCTCGCCTCATGCACTCGACGGCCGGACAGGCGGCTGACAATCTCCTCGTCGTCCACGGCGATCTCAACCACGTAATCAATGGCGATGCCCTGCTCTTTCAGAGCTTCGGCCTGGGGAATGGTGCGGGGGAATCCATCCAGCAGGAAGCCGTTCTTGCAATCCGGCTGCTGGATACGCTCCTCGATCAGCGCGATGATGATGTCGTCAGAGACCAGCCCCCCGGTGGCCATGACTTCCTTCACCTGTTTGCCCAGCTCGGACTCGGCCTTCACTGCGGCCCTCAGCATGTCTCCCGTGGAGATCTGGGGAATACCAAACCGTTCAGTGATGAACTGGGCCTGGGTCCCCTTGCCTGCGCCCGGCGCGCCTAACATGATGATTCGCATAACGCTGTGCTCCCGTTGTAGTCATTATCGTTTGAAAAGCTGTGGCAAAAACCTCTGCCTTTGCGACAGCCTCTCCTGCCCGGAACAGGTGTCAGCCGGGACCGGCGAAGGCGCATTATACGAACTCAGCCACCACAGAGAAAGTCGACCTCCGTATCATGCACCGAAAGGACGCATCAGGAGGCCGGTCAGGGCTGATCGTCAGGATGACAGGGAGTTGGCCAGTGCGTCCAGGTCGGGCGCCACACGGTCCATATCGGAGGTCAGATCCCCGATGATGTCCGGACCCAGCCCCAACTGGTCCAACATGGCGGGAACATCGTCGGGATTGAACTCATCACCAATGCCCCGTTCCTTGAGCAGGGCGTTGGCAAGTTGCACCATCACCACGTAGTGCTCGTGCTCACCGTGATAACCGGGCTGCTGATGGACACCCGCGGACTTGACCACCGGATCCGGAAGCTGCCAGAGGCGATGCAGTATGCCGCCGATGGCGCCGTGTCCCACCGACAGGATTTCCTGGCCGTTACCCGAACCGAACACCTGTTGCTCCAGGGAATGCATGCTGGCCTCGGGATTGGCCTCCCGGAGCTGGTTGAGTTCGTCGAACTCGGCGGGGAACAGGTGGCCCACCAGCAACAACCCGAAGTTGTGCAGCAGGCCACACAGGTAGGCAAGCCCTTTGTCGGCGCCACAGCGCGGCGCAATACTCTGGCACAGGAACGCACAATACAGGGAATGGCGCCAGAAACTGTCCATCCCCAGCATGCCCTTGCGGGGCACATCAAAGGCGCGCACCGAGGCAATACCCAGTGCAATGTGGGCCACCCGGTCAAATCCCAGAACCCGGGTAACCGCTTCCTGTACCGAATGAATCTGGCCGGGATAGTTGAACAGCGCCGACCGGGCGTAACGCATGACCTGAGCGGTCAGGCTGGGGTCGAACTCGATCAGCTCGGCCAGTTCCCGGGCGGTGGCGTCGGTATTGGCCGTCAGCCTCAGGATACGAAGGGCCAGTGCCGGCATCGGCGGCAAGCGATACAGCCGCTGCAGCTTGTCGGCCACCTCTTCCAGAGTCAGTGCTTCCCGGGCACCATTGCCCGGGCCCCGAATCACCAGGTGGCCTTCTCGGGCGCCGGCGAGCGCCAGCCGGAAGTCACGGCCCGTCATTTCCACCAGGGAATGGTCTGTGCCACTGGTGAACACCACCGTTTCCGCCTGCATGACATCTTCATCGACAATAACCGCCAGGTCATAGGCCTGCCCGATCGGCGGCGTGAAACCCGGGTCGCAGTCCCCGAACAGGCGCATGGTCTGGCGGGCGGTCAGGGGTTGCAGGCGTCGGCTAGTCAGTTGTTGAACCGCATCGGGATCGAGGGAACTGTCAAACCGGTGCACGGCCATGACCACGCCACTGATGTCGATCAGCAGGGTTGCCCGGATGATCTTCTCCTGGCTCAGCCCGGAGGCAATAACAGCAGCGTCGAGGCTGGTGACCTGATCGATCGGCAGCTCCCGGTAGTTGAGCCCTTTGCGGGCAAAGAAATGATCCAAACGCGCTGCCAGTGCCACACCCTGCTCCTGTCAAATAATGATCAACGGCCGGTTCCTCCGGCCCCTGCTGTCAATACTCAGCCGGTGTTGCGCATGCCCGCGGCAATACCGGCCATGGTCACCTTCAGGGCCCGCTCGACCAGCTCGGGCACCTCGCCCTTGCCCTCGCTCTCGCGGTCCCTGCGGAGCAACTCCGCCTGCAGATAATGAAGTGGGTCCGTGTAGGGGTTACGCACTTTCATGGAATGAGCGAACACCGGCTCATCCTCGAGCAGCTCGTTCTGCTCCTTGAGTTCAAGCAACCGCTGAATACAACCCTGCAGGCGAACCCTCAGGCTCTCACCAAGGGACGTGAGCCGGTCATCATCCAGCAGTGTCTGTTCATAGTAGCTGGCAATCCGCAGGTCGGCCTTGGCGAGAACCATTTCCAGCATGTCCACATAGGTGCGGAAAAACGGCCAGCCCTGCATCATTTGCCGCAGCACCGGCAGCCGGTTATCCCTCGCTGCCTCTTCCAGCGCCACATCACTGCCCAGCCAGCTGGGCAACATCAACCGCATCTGGGTCCAGGCAAAGATCCAGGGGATCGCGCGCAGGCTTTCCACGCCGCCGGTGGCCTTGCGGCGCGCAGGACGGCTGCCCAGGGCCAGCTTGCCCAGGGCCTGCTCCGGCGTTACCTGCCGGAAATAGGGCACGAAGTCCGGATTCTCCCGCACCACATCCCGGTAGGCCTTCAGGGACCGCTCGGTGAGCCAGTCCATGGTTTCCCGCCAGCTGTCCTCGGGCTTCGGAGGGGGTGCCAGGGTGGCTTCAATAACTGCCGTGGTGTAGAGGGTCAGG
This sequence comes from Marinobacter sp., assembly GCF_041984545.1. Taxonomy (GTDB): domain Bacteria; phylum Pseudomonadota; class Gammaproteobacteria; order Pseudomonadales; family Oleiphilaceae; genus Marinobacter. The sequence goes on from NZ_JBHIXV010000020.1 coordinate 31,568, forward strand.
CTCTGGACCGCAAGCCGGGGCAGACCGAATTTGAACCGGATCATCTCGCCCTGCTCGGTAATCCGGAAACTGCCGTTCACCGACCCCGGCGGCTGGGACAGGATGGCGCGGTTGGCCGGACCGCCGCCGCGACCAACGGTACCGCCGCGGCCGTGGAACAGGGTCAGGTGCACGCCATATTCGCTGGCCACCCGGGTCAGTTCCTCCTGCGCCTGGTATTGCGCCCAGGCGGCCATCAACTGGCCAGCGTCCTTGGACGAGTCCGAGTAGCCAATCATCACTTCCTGACGCCCCTGGCAGTACTCCCGGTACCATTCAACCTCGTACAGGGCGGCCATGCTGTCCGGTGCACCGCGCAGGTCATCCAGGGTTTCAAACAGAGGCACGACCCGCATCGGGAATTTCATGCCCGATTCGCGCAGCAGCAGGATCACGCTGAGCACATCCGAGGGCTTGCTGGCCATGGAGATCACGTAGGAGCCCAGCGCTTCGGGGGTCTGTCGGGCAACCACTTCGCAGGTGGCCAGTACCTCCCGAACCGGATCAGACGGCTCCCAGTTGCGCGGCACAAGCGGCCGCCGCCCCTGAAGTTCCTTCACCAGGAAAGCCTGACGATCCGCCTCCGACCAGGACAGGTAATCCCCGAGCCCAAGGTAATTGACCATTTCCGCCACTGCCTCCGCGTGCCGCGAGGCCTCCTGACGGATATCCAGGCGTATGAGCGGCAGACCGAAGGTGTGGGCCCGGCGAATGGTGTCCAGAAGCGGTCCATTGGCAATGGTCTCCAGGCCGCACTCCACCAGGGAGCGATAGCACAGTTCCAGGGGCCCGGTGAAGTCCTCGTTCTCGAACAGGATGCCGGAGGCGTCGGCGGATTCGCCATTGACACTGGCTTCGGCCCAGTCCCGGGTGCGAATCAGGCGTTCGCGGAGGTCTGCCAGTACCTGGCGATAGGGCTCCCGGGCATCGCCAACGACCGCCCTGAGTTCATCGCTGGCCTGCCACATGGACAGCTCAGCTCGCAGGGCCTGGATATCGCGCAGGTAGAGGTCCGCCGCCATCCAGCGCCCGAGCAGAAACACCCGCTCGGTTACCTGATGGGTCACATTGGGGTTACCATCCCGGTCGCCCCCCATCCAGGAGGCAATACGGATGGGCGATGCCCCCAGGGGTAACCCGCTGCCGGTGGCTTCCTCCAGGGAGAGATCCAGGCTGCGCAAAAACTGGGGCAGAGCCTGCCAGAGGCTGTTTTCGATCACCGCAAAGCCCCATTTGGCCTCATCCACCGCCGTTGGCCGTTCGTGCCGGATTTCGTCGGTGTGCCAGGCCTCGGTCACCAGCTGGGCCAGCCGGTCGACCACCTCGTCACGCTCAGCCGGCATCAGGTCCTCATGGTCCAGCCTGGCCAGGCAATCGGACATCTCGTCGTACTTCATGATCAGGGTCCGACGGGCCACTTCGGTGGGGTGCGCGGTCAGCACGAATTCAATCCGCAGATCAGAGACCCGGCGGTGCAGCTCCTCGGCACTGATGCCGCCCGATTTCAGACGCCCGAACACTTCCCCCAGGGATTCCACCATCAGGTCGGACTGATGACCACGTTTTCGGCGAATGCCGTGGTACTGTTCGGCCAGATTCGCCAGGTTCAGGAACTGGTTGAACGCCCGGGTCACCGGGAGAAGTTCGTCGTCGCTGAGCTTGCCCAGAAGGTTGACCAGCCGCTGCCCGGAGCCGCTCTCCTGGCGCCGGTCTGCCTTGGCGGCGGCCCGGATCTCCTCGATCAGTTCGTAGCACTCCTGCCCTGGATAGCCGCGGATACTCTGGCCCAGAAGCTCGCCCAGCATTCGGACATTCTCTCGCAGATCGGGGTGTAGCTCAGTCACATTGACGTCCTTTTGAATTGACGGAGGCAAAGTAAACTTACGATACTAAGGAAACGACGAGAAAGTCTATTGGCGATTCAAGCCTGTAGCCGCGAGTAGCCGTAAGGAGCCATCATGAAGGTGACCGATCTGCCCAAACACTGGGAAAAGCAAAAAGAGCCTGTGGAGCGCACCCACGACTACAATCTACGCCTGCCCCTGGAGGATGCTGCACGGGTTGCCGCGCTGGCCGAGCTCTACCCCGACCGCAGCGAGAGCGATATTCTGAACGACATGATTGGCGCGGCCCTGGACGATCTCGTTCGCCAGAGCCCGCTGAAGGACAAACTGGAAGGGAAAGACAAGTAAGCGGTGACGGGCAGTCCGCTGCCCGTCAGGCTACCGACTCCAACTGCCGGGCCTTGAGCCGCTGGATGTGCTTCTGGCTCAGGCTGACAAACTTCGGTGTCAGCCCCTGGTCCTCATAGATCTCGAAGCCGTCTTCGTCGTAGGCCACTACTTTGGTGCCCTGAACGTAGGGAAAGCTGGTTTCCATTTCATCCAGTGCGGCAGAGATAAGATCGCGCATCAGATCCTGCGGCGATTTCATCGGGTAGAGTGCTGCAAGCTTTTCCAGGCGCTTGTGATGCTGGTCAGACAACGCCATGAAATAGGCGTCTCGGGTAAGCCGACCGCGTGCATGCTTGTCCCAGTAGTTGACCAGATCTTTGATCTTCATGGTGCCTTCACTCCTGCATCTTTTCGCTGGCGTACGGCGCACTGCATCTGTGCATCCGTTTCCGGAAGTGTAGACGAAGCCGTCGGTCCGGGGGCAAGGAAATTGGTAACGGATTGTACTTACCGGACCGCCGTCACGGGCGGCCCCCGCCCTCCCGCTCGACACCCTTGACCGCCTGCCAGACGGCATCCAGCGCCTCGAGCGATTCTTCGTCCATGTCACGCCCCTCCCGCTCCAGCACTTGTTCAATGGCCCGGAAGCGGGCATCGAACTTGTGGTTGGTGCGATTTAGGGCCTGCTCAGGATTCACCTTCATGAACCGTGCCAGATTGACGCAGACAAACAGCAGGTCGCCCAATTCGTCTTCAACGGCATCCAGATCGCCGCTTCCGGCATGCGCCGCCTGCCACGCTTCCTTGAGCTCGTCGATTTCCTCGTGCAGCTTGTCGAACACGGGGCCGATCTCGGGCCAGTCAAAGCCGTGGCGAGCCGCCCGCTTCTGGAGCTTCTCGGCCCGGGCCATGGCCGGCAGGGTTCGGGCAATGCCATCCAGCCGACTGGTAGCCGCCTCGGCATCCGGAGCCGGCTTCATTGCCCGTTCCTCCGCCTTGATCCTTTCCCAGCTTTCCTTGATCCAGGCTTCATCGGGCCGGTTATCCGGGTCGATCCGGCTGTCCAGGGTTCCCTCTGGAAAAACGTGGGGGTGCCGGCGCACCAGCTTGCGCACCAGATGGTCCACCACACCATCAAAATCGAAGTGGCCATCCTCCCGACCCAGCTGGGCATAGAAGATCACCTGGAACAGCAGATCACCCAGCTCGTCCTTCAGGTGCGGATAGTCTTCCCGCTCAATGGCGTCCGCCACTTCGTAGGCTTCTTCCAGGGTGTGGGGCACGATGGTCCGGTAGGACTGTTTGATGTCCCAGGGGCACCCGGTCTCCGGGTCCCGCAGGCGCGCCATCAGCGTTTTCAGGTCCTCGATGGTGTATCTCATCCCCGCTTTCGCCTTACGTCGATAATATTGGGCAGGTTGCGGATCTGCGCCAGCAGCCGCGCCAGTTGCTCCAGACTGGAAATCTCCACGGTGACCGTCATGGTGGCGGTGTTCTCGTCCTTGTTGCTGAGGGTATTCAGCGCCAGCACATCACTCTTGGAGGACGACAGCACCTGGGTAATGTCCCGCAGCAGGCCAGACCGGTCGTAGGCTTCTATCTCGATATCCACCGGATAGACCGCCGCTGGCCGACCACCCCAGCTCACCTCGATAATACGGTTGGGCTCGAACTCGCGCAGATTCAGGAACGTGAGACAGTCCTGGCGGTGCACCGTCACTCCCCGTCCCACTGTGATGTAACCACCGATGGCGTCACCGGGCAGGGGTTTGCAGCACTTCGCCACCTGGGTTTTCAACTTGCCGACACCGACAATCTGGATATCCGATTCAGTATCGTAGGGCTTACGCCGCGCCGTCGTCAGCTTGAGATCCAGCTGCTCGGACTTGGGCTCCAGCATCTGCTGGGCCACGTTGGCCACGTGGGTGGGGCGAAGATCACCGGCGCCAATCGCGGCAAACATGTCCTCGGCGCTGTGATAATTCACCTTCTCCGCCAGTTCTCCCAGATCCACGTCATACAGTGACAGGCGCTTGAACTCGTCTTCCAGAATGGCCCGGCCGTCAGAGATATTGCGACCACGATCCTGTTGCTTGAACCAGTGGGTCACCTTGGCCCGGGCCCGGGAGGTCTGGATGTAGCCCAGGCTAGGGTTCAGCCAGTCGCGGCTGGGCGCCGGGTTGTTGGAGGTCAGGATGAACACCTGGTCGCCGGTTTTCAGGGGGTAGGTCAGCGGCACGATGCGACTATTCACCCGCGCGCCACGGCAGGCGTGACCAATCTCGGTGTGGACCCGGTAGGCGAAATCCACCGGGGTGGCGCCCTGGGGCAGATCCACCACATGCCCCTCGGGGGTGAACACATAGACCCTGTCGGAGGCCACGTCGGATTTAAGATGGTCCGCCAGCCCGGACAGGTCCCCCAGTTCTTCCTGCCATTCCAGAACCTGGCGCAGCCAGTTGATCTTGGCATCGTACCCGGTGGACTTGTTGCCCTTGTCCGTGCCCTTGTAGAGCCAGTGGGCACAGACCCCCAGCTCCGCTTCCTCGTGCATCTTGTGGGTGCGGATCTGCACTTCCATGACCTTGCCCTCGGGCCCGATCACGGCGGTGTGCAGGGACTGGTAACCGTTTTCCTTGGGGTTGGCGATGTAGTCGTCAAACTCATTGGGAATGTGGCGCCAGAGCGTATGCACGATACCCAGGGCGGCGTAGCAGTCGCGTACTTCGGGTACCAGGATGCGAACGGCACGCACATCGTAGACCTGGGAGAAGTCGATGCCCTTGCGCCGCATCTTCCGCCAGATACTGTAGATATGTTTGGCCCGACCGGTAAGCTCTGCCTCAATGCCATAGGCCTTCAGTTCGGTCTGCAGGGTTTCGATGACGCGCTTGATGTAGCTGTCCCGGTCGAGGCGCTTCTCATCGAGCAGCTTGGCAATTTTCTTGTAGGCCGAGTCGTGCAGGTAACGGAACGAGAGATCCTCCAGCTCCCACTTGATGTGGCCAATGCCCAGGCGGTGTGCCAGCGGCGCGTAGATATCGAAGACTTCCCGGGCCACGCGCATGCGCTTTTCTTCCGGGGCGTTCTTCACCGCCCGGATGGCGCAGGTACGTTCGGCAAGCTTGATCAGGGCAACCCGGACGTCGTCGATCATGGTCACGAGCATCTTTCGGACGTTGTCCAGCTGGCCCTCGCTCTGCCCCAACACGTTGCCCTTGAGAGGATGGTGAATGGAGGAAATCGCCGCCATCTGCTGGACGCCGTTGATCAGGCCGGCCACCTCGTCACCGAACGCCTTGCGTATCTCCTCCAGGGGCACCCGCTCTTCCCGTACGGCGCGGTAAAGGATGGCAGCCACCAGGCTGGCCTGATCAAGGTGCAGCTCGGCCAGCACCTGGGCCATTTCAATGCCAATGCGGAAGCTGCTGGACCCGGGCGCCCAGAGGCGATCCTCCCGAAACGCCTGCAGGTCAATCTCGGCCGCCTTCTCGCAGGCGCGACGGAACTGGTCCGGGTTGTCCAGGTGGGTTTGCGAGGCAATCTGGTTTACCCAGCCCTCAATGTCCACCTGGCCATCGCCGGTCATCGCGTAGTCTTCTCGAACTTTTACCATATCAGTCTTGTTGTTCCTGATGGTTTGCTCAGCCATCCCTGACTGGCCGTTATCCTCTCAGCAAGCCCGTCAGACAGCGTCGCGCTCAAACAGTGCAATCGATTCCACATGGGTGGTGTGCGGAAACATGTCCATCACACCGGCCCGCTTCAGCCGGTAGCCGTTGCGCACCATAACGCCGGCGTCCCGGGCAAGGGTTGCCGGATTGCAGGAAACGTAGACAATCCGCCTGGCCCCGAAAGCGGTCAGGTATTTGCAGATGTCCTCGGCCCCGGAACGCGGGGGATCAATCAGGATCTTGTCGAACCCCTCCTTCGCCCAGCTCTGCCCGGTAAAATCCCCATGCAGGTCAGCGCCGTGGAAGGTGACATTCTCCAGACCGTTCAGTTCCGCGTTTTCACGACCCCGGACCACCATGGTCTCGTCGCCCTCAACGCCCACTACCTGGCCACCTTTGCGGGCCAACGGCAGGGTAAAATTGCCCAGCCCGCAAAACAGGTCGAGCACGCGGTCTTCAGGCTGCACATCCAGCCATTCCACGGCCCGGTGTACCATGGCCCGGTTGATGCCTGCATTGACCTGGGTAAAGTCCATGGGATGAAACGCCAGGGTCAGGTCGAACTCGTCCAGCCGGTAACTCAGTCGCTCGTCCTGCGGGCCGGAAGACTCCGGCCAGATCCGGTGGACGGTGTCAGGGCCCTTGGGCTGCAGGTAAATATGCAATTGATGGGCCTGACCGAAGGCAATCAGCTTCTCGCGATCGCTTGCCGACAGCTCGTCCATGTTACGGAACACCATCACCGCCACATCGTCACCACAGGCCACTTCCACCTGGGCAATCCGGCTGTAGGCCTCAAGGTCATGAAGCAGATTGCGCAACGGCAGGATGCGCTCACCGATCCGGGGATCCAGCACCACACAGCGGTCGATATCGGTCAGGAAGCTGTTGCGCTTTTCCCGGAACCCCACCAGCACGGATTCACGGGCCTTAACATAACGCACGCCCAGACGCGCCTTGCGGCGATAGCCAAGGCTGTTTTCCGAGCGAAGCGGCTCGATCCACTGCTCCGGCTCAATGCCCCCGAAGTGGGCAAAATGCTCACGCAGGGTATTTTCCTTGAACCGGATCTGGGCATCGCCACTCATGTGCTGCAGGCTACAGCCACCACACAGGTCGGCGAACTCGCAGGGCGGGGTCTGGCGATCTACAGCCGGCTCGAGCACCTCCAGGGTGCGCAGCTCATCGAATTTGCTGCGGCTGGAGACCACCTTGGCCATCACGGTTTCCCCGGGCAGGGCACCGTCAACGAACTGAGTCTTGCCATCCTGGCGGGCGATACCACGGCCATCATGGCTCAGTGTTTCAATCTCACAGCGCACGGGCTCTTTGGGAAGAACCTTCCTGCGTCGTCTGCTCATACTGGGTTCTCTTGAAAAGGATTCAGGCGCCGGGAAACACACCGGTGGACAGGTACCGGTCGCCACGGTCACAGATAATGGCCACGATGATGGCGTTTTCAACCTGCTGTGAAAGCTTCAGCGCGGCCGCAATGGAACCGCCGGAAGACACGCCACAGAAGATTCCCTCTTCAGAGGCCAGGGCGCGCATGGTGTTTTCGGCCTCTTCCTGGCCGATATCCAGCACCTGATCCACCCGGGTGGCGTCATAGATTTTCGGCAGGTAGGCTTCGGGCCAGCGCCGGATGCCGGGAATAGAGGCGCCTTCCTTCGGTTGCAGCCCGATAATCCGGATATCAGGGTTGCGCTCCTTCAGGTACCTGGAAACCCCCATAATAGTGCCCGTGGTTCCCATGGAGCTGACGAAATGGGTGACCCGGCCGCCGGTCTGCTCCCAGATCTCCGGACCCGTTGTGCGATAGTGAGCCAGCGGGTTGTCCTGGTTGCTGAACTGATCGAGTACTTTGCCCTTGCCCTCGGCTTCCATTTTGAGTGCCAGGTCACGGGCGGTTTCCATGCCCTCTTCTTTGGTCACCGTGACAATCTCCGCACCGTAGGCCCGCATGGACGCCCGGCGCTCCTCGCTCATATTGGCGGGCATGATCAGAACCATCCGGTAACCCTTGATGGCCGCGGCCATGGCCAGGGCGATGCCGGTATTGCCGCTGGTCGCCTCGATCAGGGTGTCACCGGGCTTGATCTCACCCCGGCGCTCGGCTTCCTGGATCATACTGATGGCCGGCCGATCCTTTACCGAGCCGGCCGGGTTGTTGCCCTCCAGTTTGGCCAGAATCACATTGCTGGTGTCACCCGGGAGACGCTGCAGGCGAACCAGAGGGGTATGGCCAACAAAATCTTCGATGGTGGGAAAATGCATAGGATTACCCTGTGGTACACTTTTGGCTTCGCATGATACGCGTAATGACGCCGGTCTCCCAATACAGCTTCTCGCTATATCCATGACCGGCGGCTATATCCGCCGGCATTATCTGGCGCAGCCGGGACTGATACCACAGTTATCCGCCTCCGGATCAACTATTCTTCACAGGGACGTACTCCGCACCGGGTGCGGAGCAAGGCATTGACTCAGGAACACCGTATGCGACGTTGGGGCATTCGCAAGAAAGTTCTGGTGGTAACTCTGGTTCCCACCCTGCTGACCACGCTGATGCTGGGACTTTTCTTTACCTACAGCTGGGTCAACAACATCGAGAGTCTGCTCAGGGATCGGGGCGAATCTCTCTCCCGGCAACTGGCGGCCGGCTCCGAATACGGCCTGTTCACCGCCAACCGGAGTCTGTTAAGCAGCCTTTCCAACGCCCTGCTCGAGGAGCAGGATGTCCGCTCCATAACCTTCTTCGGCAGTGACGGCTCGCGCCTGCTGCACACTGGTCCGGGCAGTTCGGACACGGTCCAGGCAAGTGAACTGAACGCGGAACAGGCCACACGGGTTTCCCGCCAGGACAGCACCCGCTTTGTCACACCGGTGTTTCTCCAGGATCTGATGATCGAGAACATGCTGGACCCGGATGCGCGACAATCCATGTCGAGCCTGCGCGAACCCCTGGGCTGGGTGGTGGTGGAGATGTCCCACATCCGGACCGAAAAGGAAACCTACAAAGCCCTGCTGATCTCACTGCTGCTGGTGCTCGCCGGCGTCATCATCAGCCTGGTGATCGCCCTGAGGCTGAGCCGGGCCTTCACCAACCCGGTGTTCGAGCTGAACGCGGCCGTGGCGAAGCTCAAGGAAGGCAAACTGGATACCCGGGTTTACACCGGGGCAGGCCCCGAATTCGAGCAGCTGGAATCCGGCCTCAACGCCATGGCCGAGGAACTGAGCAAAGCCCAGGCCGAGATGCAGCAGAACATCGATCAGGCCACCGAAGACCTCCGGGAAACCCTGGAAACCATCGAGATCCAGAACATCGAGCTGGACTTTGCCCGCAAGGAAGCCCTGGAGGCCAGCCGGATCAAATCCGAGTTCCTGGCTAACATGTCCCACGAGATCCGCACCCCACTGAACGGTATCATCGGGTTTACCGAGCTATTGCTCAAAAGCCCCCTGCCCCGGCAGCAGCGGGACCACCTGAGCACCATCCGCAAGTCCTCGGAGATACTGCTGACCATCATCAACGATATTCTCGACTTCTCGAAGATCGAGGCCGGCAAGCTGATCCTCGATCGGGTGCCTTTCCAGCTTCGCGATATTGTCGAGGAGGTGATGGTGATGCTGGCCCCGGCGGCCCACAGCAAGAACCTGGATCTGGTGCCGCTGGTCTACAACGATGTGCCCGACAACATCATGGGCGATCCGCTTCGGGTGAAACAGGTCATTACCAACCTGGTGAACAACGCCATCAAGTTCACCCAGACCGGCGAAGTAGTGCTCCGGGCCAGCCTGGAGGAAGAAGATGCCGAGTCCAACCAGGTTACCCTGCGCCTGAGCATCTCGGATTCCGGCGTGGGCCTCTCCAGGGCACAGCAGCAGTCGCTGTTCAATGCCTTCAGCCAGGCCGATGCGTCCACGGCCCGGCAGTACGGCGGCACCGGCCTCGGCCTGGCCATTTCCAAGCGCCTGGTGGAAGAGATGGGGGGCAAGATCGGCCTGGAAAGCGAACTTGGCAAGGGCTCCACGTTCTGGTTCACACTCACCTCCGAACTTACCGGCGCAGGCGAGGCGGTTGCCCCCAGAGACGCCTTGCGGGGCGAACGGGTGATCTACCTCGAACAGCAGAAAACCACCGGTCTGGCGGTGGAACACCTGCTCCGTGACTGGGGTATGGTGGTGGACCGGGTCGCCTCGCCAGGGGCGCTGCAGGAACAGATAGAGGAAGCCCAGAAGAGCCAGACCGGTTACGCGCTCGCCATCATCGGTATCACCCGCCACCTGCTGAACTCGAGCCAGTACTGCGGGCTGGTGCGCACCCTGGAAATCGAGCGCGATTGCCGTACCCTGCTGCTGACCCCGACACTGGAAACCCACGACACACCGCTGTCCGGACTGGCCAGCGGGCACCTCACCAAACCGGTGTGTCGTGGCGCGCTGTACGACGAGCTGCTGCTTCTGGTGCACGGCATCAACACGGGCGGTCGACTACCGGAAGAACAGGAAGTTCCGGGCAAACGCCTGACCGGCAGCCCGGTGCCACGGGTCCTGGCCGTCGACGACAACGAAGCCAACCTGAAGCTTGTCATGACCCTTCTAGCCGACTGCCAGCTTGAGGCGGAGGGCGCGTCGAGCGGGTTCGAGGCTCTCAGCAAGGCACGACAGAAGCCGTTTGATCTGGTGTTCATGGATTTGCAGATGCCGGGAATGGACGGGGTTGAAACCACCGCGCGGCTTCGGGAAATGGACACCGGCAACCACCGCACGCCCATTATCGCGTTGACCGCCCATGCCCTTGCCGAAGAACAGGACCGGCTCACCCGGCAAGGGTTTGACGGCTATATGGCCAAACCCATCAGCAGCGGCCAACTGAATGACATCATTCACGAGTACACCGGTTACGTATGTCCCGGTGCCACTACCGGCGGCCGGATTCAGGTACCGGAGATTCGCGACACCCGTCGGGCGCTGCGCCCATCCACGAGAAAGCTTCAGCAGGATTGCGTCAGTGTTGACGAGAGCATCCAGTTGGCTGCGGGCAAGGCCGACCTGGCCGAGGAGCTGTTCAGCATGCTGCTGGAGCAGGTGCACGTCGACAGGGAGCGCATTCCGGAATTATGGAGCGCTGAGCGCATGGACGAACTGCTTGAGTGCGTGCACAAGCTTCACGGCGCGACCCGTTACTGCGGTGTGCCGGAATTGCGGGCCTCGGCCAATCGCCTGGAAACGGCCATCAAGTGCTCGGCGGCGGATCTTGAGCACCAGAAGGATCAGTTGCTCTCCGCCATGGAACGGCTGCAGATCTGGAGCGACCAGACCGACTGGCAGCAGCTGTTCCGCGAGCGCCACCAGGCAGCCGAGACCAGCTGACTTTTCCCGTTCCGGGCCCGATCAGGCCCGGTTTCGGGCCAGCTCCAGGATCGCCTTCATGTCCCTGACCGCATCCTTGAGGCCGGTAAAGACCGCCCGGGCGATGATGGCGTGGCCGATGTTGAGTTCGTTAATCCCTGCAATGGCCGCCACCCGTTCGGTGTTGTGGTAGTGCAGACCGTGGCCGGCGTTCACCACCAGCCCTTTCTTTCGGGCATAGGCCACCGCCTCGGCAATGGTCCGGAACGCGGCGTCTTCGGCCTCCGGCGTGTCGGCCTCAGCGTATTCGCCGGTGTGCAACTCCACCACCGGTGCACCGCAGCGCACGGCAGCATCAATCTGCAACGGGTCCGGGTCGATAAACAGGGACACCTCGGCGCCAATGCGACCGAGGCGTTCACACGCCTTGGCCACCCGGGATTCCTGGCCGTCCACATCCAGACCACCCTCGGTGGTCAGCTCCTCGCGCTTTTCCGGCACCAGACAGACGCATTCCGGGCGCACCTGTTCGGCAAAAGCGAGCATGGCATCGGTCACGGCCATTTCAAGATTCATCTTGGTCTGCAGCACTTCCTTGAGCAGCAGGACGTCCCGATCCTGAATATGCCGACGGTCTTCTCTCGGGTGGATAGTAATGCCATCCGCACCGGCTTCCTCAGCCAGCAGGGCCGCCTGCACCGGATCCGGATACCGGGTCCCGCGGGCCTGACGGAGGGTGGCCACGTGATCGATATTGACGCCAAGCAATACTCTAGGATTCATCAGATTCTCCCCGAAGGTGCATGAACAGGCTGCGACTGTTGAGGGGCCGCCCCTGCAGAAGATAGTCCACCAGAACACGCATGACCCGCTTCGCCATGCGTCTGCACGGCTCAGACCGAAAGTCTCCGCCGGCCAGATCCAGCAGCACCTGCCCGGAAAGGTTCTGCAGGCGCACACCGGGTGCCGGGTTCGAAACTATGCCCTGCTCCGGATCATAACAATACTGGCCGTCGGGCTCGACGGGCTGGCCGGTATCCGTGGCCAGATCCCAGGCAAAGTCATAGCCCAGGGCGCTGGCAAAGGCCCGTTCGAAATGCCGGAGCACCGGCTCCACGTCAGTGGATTGGGACAGCTGCTCAAGTGCCTCGATGTAGGCGGCAAACAGGGTCGGATGCGGATCGGCGACGGGGAGCACCCGCTGGAGCAGCTCGTTCAGGTAGAGGCCACTGTACAGGGCGACGGTTCGGGTCAGCGTCGGCCCATGACGAACATCCACCTGGGTCAGGGTTTTCAGATCGCCCCGACCGGCCCAGTCCAGCATCAGGGGCTGGAACGGCTGCAACTGGGCTTTCAGGGGGCTTTTCGCGCTGCTGGCACCACGGGCAATCACCGTCATCCGGCCATGGTTGAGGGTAAACACATCCACCAGCAGACTGGTTTCACGCCATGGACGGCGATGCAGAACATAGGCGGGTTCCTGGGACGGCGGCTCCTTCATCCGCGCCATCAGCGCCTCAGAGGTCGTTCATGCCCAGGCTCTTGAGGGCCCGGTCGCTGTCGGCCCAGCCGCGCTTGACCTTGACCCAGAGCCGGAGCATGACCTTGCTGTCAAACAGCCGCTCCATATCGGTCCTGGCCTCCTGGCCGATGCGACGCATGCGCTCACCCTTGTCTCCGATGATGATTTTCTTCTGGCCTTCCCGCTCCACCAGAATCAGCGCGGAAATGTGCAGGGTCTTGCCCTGACGCTTGAATTCCTCGATTTCCACGGCCACCGAATAGGGCAACTCGGCCCCCAACTGCCGGGTGATTTTCTCGCGCACGATTTCCGAGGCCAGAAAACGTTCGCTGCGATCGGTAATCTGGTCATCCGGGTAGAAGTGAATGCTCTCGGGCAGATAGCGGCCCACAGCCTCTTCCAGGGGTTCGAGATTGGTCTCTTTCAGCGCCGACAGCGGGATGATCTCGGCGAAGTCACGCTTCCTGGAAAGCATGTCCAGGTGCGGCAGCAGGCTTTCCCGCTTTTCAATCTTGTCGACCTTGTTGACCGCCAGGATTACCGGACAGGTCAGGCGGCTGAGTTTCTCCAGCACCAGTTCATCGGCGGTGGTCCAGGCCAGCTGATCCACCACGAACACCACCACATCGACGTCGACCAGGGCCGAGGTAGCGGCTTTGTTCATGTAACGGTTCAGGGCCCGTGGCTCCTCCTCGTGCATACCCGGCGTGTCCACGTAGATGGCCTGTACCGGCCCGTCGGTCTTGATACCGAGCACCTGGTGGCGCGTGGTCTGGGGCTTGCGGGAGGTGATGCTGAGCTTCTGGCCGAGGATGTGATTCAGCAGCGTGGACTTGCCCACGTTGGGGCGGCCCACAATGGCCACAAAACCGCAGCGGCTGTCTGGATTCTCCGGACGGGTGATATCGTTCATTACTGGTTCTCCACGCCCAGTTCTTTCAGGGCGTTTCGGGCTGCCTGCTGCTCAGCGACGCGGCGGCTGCTGCCGGTGCCGGTGGTTTTCCGGTCCAGGGAAGGGAGCGCACAGGACACGTGAAAAGTCTGGTTGTGGGCCTCGCCATCCACGGAAATCACATCGTAGCGCGGCAGCGGAAACTGTCGGGACTGAAGGTATTCCTGCAGCCGGGTTTTCGGGTCTTTCTGGGTGTCCTGCAGATCCAGCTTCTCCAGGCGGTGCTCGAACCAGCGCAACACCTGCGCCCGGCAAGTGTGGAAGTCGCTGTCCAGGTAGATGGCACCGATGATGGATTCCACGGCGTCGGCCAGGATGGATTCCCGGCGATACCCGCCGCTCTTCAGCTCACCGGAGCCCAGTCGCAGGTAGTTGCCGAGCTGAAACTCCCGCCCGATCTCCGCCAGAGTCACCCCCTTCACCATGCGGGCGCGCAGGCGGCTCAGCTGCCCCTCTCGGGCTTTTTCAAAGTGCAGGAAAAGGTACTCGGCAATCACCATGTTTACAATGGAATCGCCCAGGAACTCCAGGCGCTCGTTGTTCTGGTTGCCGTAACTGCGATGGGTAAGCGCCAGCAGCAGCCGCTCCGGCGATTTGAACTGATAGCCAATGCGGCGCTGTAGCTGATCCAGATCCGGTTGCGAACTCACTTGCCCTTCATCTCGTATTCGTGCTTGAAGTGGACCACCGTGTCCACGTTGCTGAACAGGTTATTGCGCACCTCATAGTCCACCTTGATCACCACGAACTCACCGTTTTTCTCAACGGAGATATTCTTGGCATCAAAGCCACGCACGTTATTCACGCTCAGGCGTTTATTGATCAGGGTGCGCACCTGGGCAGGTCCCATCTGCGAGAGCCCCTCGGTACCATCGAGACTTTCCAGCGCCTCCCGAATGGTGATGTCATCGAGGTAGGCCGGACCGAGCTTGATCACCAGGGTCAGCAGACCACCAAAAAACAGCACCATGACCATCATGGTCAGGGCCGACGCACCGCGCTGACGGCCGAGGCCGGAAAGATTGCTTTTCTTCATTACAACTGCGCTCCGAATAGTCCGAGTTACTCGATTCCGCCCACACGATCAAAGGATGGCAGACTGGTAAGGGATTTCCAGTGCATCCAGATGGCAAACGCCTTGCCGACAACCATTTCATCGGGGACCGTGCCCCAGTAGCGGCTGTCGTTGCTGTTGTCGCGGTTATCACCCATTACGAAATAGTGGTTCTCGGGCACGACCCACTCGCCCTCGCCACTGCCACCGGGTTGCCCGAGGGTGAGGAAGATATCGTGCTCCACCCGGCCCAGGTCTTCCCGGCGCAATTCCACCGGTGGCAACCGGGCAATGAAGCGGGTTTCCACACGCTCGCCGTTGATATACAACTGCTTGTCGCGGTAGCGGATCCGGTCACCGGGCAGGCCGATCACCCGCTTGATGTAGTTGGTCTCGCCGTCTTCCGGAAACTTGAACACCATCACGTCGCCGCGCTGCGGGTCGCCAACCTCGACCACCTTGGTGCCCACCACTGGCAGTCTCAGGCCATAGGCGTATTTGTTCACCAGGATGAAGTCACCCACCTCCAGGGTCGGCAACATGGAGCCGGAGGGAATCTGGAAGGGCTCCACCAGGAACGATCGCAACACCAGAACAATGGCCAGCACCGGAAAGAACGACCGGCTGAGATCCACCAGGTAGGGCTCCCTGGGCTCCTCGGACTCGGCGCCCTCGCCCGCGTCAACGGCCGTGCCACCACTGGCGCGGTAAGCCGCCATCCGACGTTCACGCAGAAACAGCTTGTCCGCCAGCCAGATCAGACCCGTTGCAAAGGTCAGTACCACCAGAACCAGGGGAAAATCGATATCCATCGAGGACGCCTTTTATTTGTCTACTTTCAGTACGGCAAGAAACGCTTCCTGAGGCACCTCGACGTTACCCAGCTGCTTCATACGCTTTTTACCTTCTTTCTGCTTCTGCAGCAGTTTCTTCTTGCGGCTGACATCGCCGCCGTAACACTTGGCGGTCACGTTCTTGCGCAGCGCCTTGACAGTCACCCGCGACACCACCTGGTTGCCAATGGCAGCCTGGATCGCAATATCGAACATCTGCCGGGGGATCAGCTCCTTCATTTTTTCAATCAGCTGACGCCCCTTGTGATGGGCCTGTTCCTTGTGCACGATCAGCGCCAGGGCATCCACCCGCTCGCCGTTGATCAGTACGTCCAACCGAACCAGATTGGCGGTCTGGAACCGGGTGAAATGGTAATCGAGCGAGGCAAAGCCCCGGCTGGCCGACTTGATCCGGTCGAAGAAGTCCATCACCACCTCGGCCATGGGCAGCTCGTAGGTGAGCTGGACCTGGGTCGACATGAAGTGCATGTTCTTCTGAATGCCCCGTTTCTCCTCGCACAGGGCGATCACGTTCCCGATATGCTCCTGGGGCACCAGGATGTTGGCTTCCACGATCGGCTCGCGCATTTCCTCAATGGAACCAATATCCGGAAGCCGTGAGGGGTTGTCCACCGACAGGGTCTCACCCTGCCTGGTAACCACCTCATAGATCACCGTCGGTGCCGTGGTGATCAGATCAATGTCGTATTCTCGCTCCAGCCGCTCCTGGATGATTTCCATGTGCAGCATGCCCAGGAACCCGCAGCGGAAGCCAAAACCGAGGGCGTCGGAGTTTTCCGGCTCGAAGAACAGGGAGGCGTCGTTGAGGGTCAGCTTTTCCAGGGCGTCCCGGAAATCGTTGTAATCGTCGGCACTGACCGGGAACAGGCCGGCGTAGACCTGCGGCTTGACCTTCTTGAAGCCCGGCAGCATGGGCGTCTGCTCGGCAAATTTCTGGTGCACAATGGTGTCGCCTACCGGCGCACCGTGGATGTCCTTGATGCCGGCTACAACAAACCCTACATCGCCAGCCTCAAGCACATCGGTATCGGTAGGCTTGGGATTGAAGATACCCACCTTGTCAGCGTTCCAGGCTTTGCCGGTGGATTTGATGACAATCTTGTCGCCTTTCTTCAGGGCGCCCTCAGTTACCCGAACGAGAGATACAACCCCCAGGTAGTTATCGAACCAGGAGTCGATGATCAGCGCCTGCAGCGGCGCACTGCGATCGCCCTTGGGCGGCGGGATCTTCCGGATCAGGTCCTCCAGCACGTCCTCAACGCCCATGCCGCTTTTGGCACTGCAGCGCACCGCGTCACCGGCCTCAATGCCAATGATGTCCTCAATCTCCGCGGCCACGCGCTCCGGCTCTGCCTGGGGCAGGTCCATCTTGTTCAGTACCGGCACCACTTCCAGGCCCTGTTCAATCGCCGTGTAGCAGTTGGCCACCGACTGGGCCTCAACGCCCTGACCCGCGTCCACCACCAGCAGCGCGCCTTCGCACGCGTACAGGGAGCGGGACACCTCGTAGGAGAAGTCAACGTGTCCCGGGGTATCGATGAAGTTCAGCTTGTAGACCTGGCCATCCCGGGCCTTGTAGTTCAGCGTGACACTCTGGGCCTTGATGGTAATCCCGCGCTCCCGCTCAAGATCCATGGAGTCCAGAACCTGCTCGGCCATTTCACGGTCGGTCAGGCCGCCACAGACCTGGATAAAACGGTCTGCCAGTGTGGATTTACCATGGTCAATGTGGGCAATGATGGAAAAGTTACGGATTCGGCTCAGTTCAGTCACAGACGATGAATACTCATAAAAAGACGAAGGATTGAGCCCGGAGGGGCCGCGACCGCGGTCCGGGAACGGCGTGATTTTACCGGTTACCGGCCGCCATTGCCATGATCAGGAAATGAGCGGCCGCTCGTACTGGCGAATCAGGAAGCCAATAAGGGCATCTTCATCCAGCGGATAGCTGAACAGATTGCCCTGGCACTGGGCGCAGCCATGGGTTTTGAGGAAGCTCAACTGCTGCGGCGTTTCCACGCCCTCGGCGACAACGGTGAGGTGGAGCTTGCGGGCCAGGGCGATGACCGCCGAGGCAACGTCGGTGGCGCTGACGTTGTAGGGAATGTCGCGAATGAACCGGTGATCAATCTTGATTACGTCCAGGGGCAACTGTTGCAGGGCCACCAGGGAACAGGAACCGGTACCAAAATCGTCGAGAATCAGGCAAACACCCAGGTCGTGGAGGGACACCAGCAGTTCCCGAAGCATCCGGGGGTCTTCGTTCAGTAGCTCGGCCGGCATCTCCAGCTCC
This sequence comes from Marinobacter sp., assembly GCF_041984545.1. Taxonomy (GTDB): domain Bacteria; phylum Pseudomonadota; class Gammaproteobacteria; order Pseudomonadales; family Oleiphilaceae; genus Marinobacter. The sequence goes on from NZ_JBHIXV010000020.1 coordinate 49,485, forward strand.
AGACGTTCCGGTGCCACGCCGGTTTCAGTGATCACCTGCCGGATCATGTCGAGGAAGCCGGTATCGGTGAGCTGACGAACCGAAAGATTCACGGCCATCTTGAGGGACTCGAAACCGGCGCGCTCCAGCGCCTGCACCTGAATGCAGGCCTGGCGCAGGGCCAGCTCACCCAGCCGGACGATCAGGCCGGTTTCCTCGGCAAGGCCAATGAACTGCTGGGCCGATACCAGGCCCTTCTCCGGATGATGCCAGCGCAGGAAGGCTTCCACGCCTATCACACGCTCGGTCGCCAGATCCACCTTGGGCTGGTAATGAAGCACGAAGCGCTCGCCGTCGAGGGCGCTGGCAAGCTCCTCCTGCTGCAACAGGCGGCGGGCGGCCTTGATGTTCATGGCCGGCGTGAAGAACTGGAAGGTGTTGCGCCCCAACTCCTTGGCCCGGTACATCGCGAGGTCGGCGAACTTCATCAGGGTGCCGGCATCTTCGCTGTCGTGGGGGAGCATGGTGATGCCAATACTGACGGTAATGCCAACCTCGTGATCATTGAGCCGGATCCGTTGGCAAAGGCTGCGCAGAATACTTTCGGCGACTTTGCCGGCGGCGTCCGACCCGCTGATGCGGGACAGCAGCACCACAAACTCGTCACCGCCAAGGCGGGCCACGGAGTCCTCTTCCCGGACACAGCCAACGAGCCACTGGGCCACCTGCTTCAGAAGCTCGTCGCCGGCGTCGTGGCCGAGGGTATCGTTGATACGCTTGAAGCCATCCAGATCCAGGAACATCAGCGCCGCGGGCTCGCCGCTTCGTCGGCAGCGACTGACCACATGCTCCAGGCGGTCGCGGAACAGCTGCCGGTTGGCCAGCCCGGTCAGGGGATCGTAGAAGGCCAGGCGATGCAATTCGGACTGGGCTGCCTTGAGCTGGGTGAGATCCCGCAGGCTCAGTACCACACCGTTTACCCCGGGCACCGAGAGCATGGCTGTGAAGGTGCCTTCCATATCCCGCCAATGGCCTTCCGCATCCCTTATCCGGGTGCGAATCACCGGCATCTGCTTGCCCGGGGCGGCCAGCGATTCATCGAACCCCTTCTGCAGCTGCGGCCAGTCGTCTCCGTGAACCAGCTGCTCGAAGTCCAGCGCCTGCACTTCGTCCGGCTCGAAACCGAGTATGTCGAGACTGGATGGGCTGGCGTACAGGGGCTGCCCATCCTGGTCCATCACCAGCGTGACGTTGGCAGCGCCCTCGGTGATGGCACGGTACCGACCGGCACTCACCTGCGCCATCAGTCGTGAGCGAATGAGGGCCAGCACGAACAGGAACAGCAGAACACTGATCACCAGCCCGCTGCCCAGCACGATGGGCGGCCGGGGATCCGACGCGAGGAAATCGAACGCGGGAGTGGAGCGGGTCTGCAACAGCCACTCCCGTCCCCCGTGGCTGATGGTCTGGCTCATCTGGAAGCTGAACTCGTTGTCGAGAGAGCCCAGGTTAGAGCCGTACATGAGGTTTTGCCGGGCGACCACACCCGCATCGTAGATGCGAACGTCCAGAAACGGCGAAATCAGGCCCACAATGCCGTCGATCAGGTTGTTCATGCGGAAGGCACTGAACACATACCCGGCCAGCATCATCCGTCGTTCGGCCCGGATCTCGGGAATGTCTCCGCCCTGGAACACCGGGTAGTACATCAGGAAGCTGGCCTGGTCCTCGGCAAGCTCCTCCTGCACCAGAACCACCTTTGCCGTTACCGTGGGCGTTGCTTCATCCCGGGCCCGCTCCATGGCGCGACGATGGATCGGATCGCTGAACGCATTGTAGCCGAGCGCGCGTCGATTCCGTTCGGTGCCCGGCTCAAGGTAAACCATCGGGTAATAGTAGGGGCCGGAGCCGAGCGGATTAACCAGGTAGTTGTGCACACCTTCCGTCCGGACCGATGAAATGTGATCTGCCATCTGCCGGACACCAATCCGACGGACATAACCGATACCCTGGATGCCTGGGTAGTAACGGTTGATGTCGACCTTGTCGACGTACTCCCGCCACTGATCCCGGGAAACCTCGCCGGCGACCGCAAACAGGCCAGCGCTACCAGCCAGCACCTGCTCATAGTTCAGCAGACGCTCTTCGATGGCGGATTTCAGCTGCAGGGACTGGGTGCGAAACCGGGCTTCGGTGCGATCCTCCACCAGGCGTATCGACACCTGCCAGAGCAGCACGGTCACCCCTATGGACACCAGGAAAACGAGCCAGGCCACCCAGGCGTGACGGAATTCCAGAAGTTTTCGGAGGGAAATTTCCTGTCGGTTCATCATGGTTCTGGTCCGTTCCCTGGCCATTCATTCTTCTTTTAACCGGCTGAGTATAACAAAAGCCCCCGGGGATGTCCTCGCGGACACCCCCGGGGGCTCGTACACCCGTTGGTTAGACGGGCTGCTGATCAGATTCCTTCGGGATCAGCCGATCAGGGTTTCATCACCAGATACAGGGCACGGCCTTCCCGGACAATCCGGACCGACACCGCCTTGCCCTCTGGCAACCCGCGGACAACCTCCCGGAACTCATCAACCGAGGACACGTTCTGGCGGTTGATCTCGGTGATCACATCGCGCGGACGAATGCCTGCCTCGGCGGCCGGGCCGCGGGCCACATTATTGACCAGCACTCCGCTTTCAACCCCAAGAGATTCCGCCAGCTTGGAGGGCAGCGGCTCAACCGTCATACCCAGAGGTGCGGAGGCGGGACCGCTGCTGTCACCGGCGGGCGCCGAGGCCTGCTGACCGCCCTGCTCCGGCAAACGGCCGATCTCGACCTGCAGCTCCATTTCCTTGCCGCCACGCAGCACCGTCAGGTTGGCTGTCTCGCCGACCGGCGTCCGGCCCACCATGGGTGGCAGATCGGAGGACAGCTCGACTTCCTCTCCGTCGTAGCTGAGAACAATATCACCGGCCTGCAAACCAGCCGCCTGGGCCGGGGAATCCGCCATCACCTCGGCAATCAGGGCGCCCCGCGGCCGGCTGAGGCCAAAGGACTCCGCCAGGTCGCGATTGACTTCCTGAATCAGCACACCCAACCAGCCCCGGGAAACGGAACCCTTGTCCCGGATCTGGCGGAACACGTTCATGGCGTCGTCGATGGGAATGGCAAAAGACACGCCCATGAAGCCGCCGGAGCGGGTGTAGATCTGGGAGTTGATGCCAACCACTTCGCCGTCCAGGTTGAACAGCGGCCCGCCCGAGTTGCCCGGGTTGATTGCGACATCGGTCTGGATGAACGGCACGTAGTTCTCGGACGGCAGGGACCGACCGAGGGCGCTGACGATGCCGGCCGTTACCGTGTAGTCGAATCCGAACGGTGAGCCAATGGCAAACACCCATTCACCGACTTTCAGCTCTTCCGACTTCCCGATCTGGACTACCGGCAGATCTTCCCCGTTCTCGATCTTCAGGACGGCCATGTCGGAGCGCGGGTCAGTGCCAACCAAGGTGGCGGGAAGCTCCCTTCGATCGTTCAGGCGCACGATGATCTCGTCGGCACCTTCCACAACGTGATTGTTGGTCAGAACGTAGCCGTCCGAGGACACAATGAATCCGGAGCCCATGGAGCGGCGCGGCTGCGACTGTCCGGGGCCGCCACCATAGGGCGACTGGGGCCCTCGGAAGAAATCCTGGAAAAACTCAGGGAGCTGCTCCAGTTGACGCTCATCAAACGGCATGCCCCGGTTACCCGAGGTGTTGGCTTTCGGGGCGGTCGTGGTACTGATGTTCACCACTGCGCCGGCGTTTTCCTCCACCAGCTCGGTGAAGTCGGGAAGGCTTCTTGCGGAGCCCGGCTGACTCCAGGCCACCAGCAACAGGAAGCTCAGAACCAGCATCATACCCAGGGGCCTGGTCTGCGACTGGGCATTCCAGGGCAGCTCAACAACGTGTGCTCTGCTTGACATCATAAACTCCAGTTCTTTGTCATGGCTGACGGTAGATTTTGGGATCACCCAGGGCGTTTTCAACTTAAAAAACCGTAGGGTTCAGGGACAGTTCGCGGAGGTGATACGGTTCACCCGAACCAGACGGGGCTCGTAGTGACTGCCGACCCGGCTTTGCAGTTTACGTCCTCCCCAGAAGCCTGCGGCGAGGCCCACGACGGCGGCCATCATCGCCGGTGCATCCTGACCACCGCTGAGGCGATGACCCAGAACACTGGCCACCACCATCAGCAGGAGTGGCAGTGCGTAGACCAGCAGCGAGGCACCCAGAAGGGCGCGCTCATCGATACCGATGGTTACTTCATCGCCAACCCGCGCGTTGATCGAGTTGGGCACGAGAATCTGGTTTGCCCGACCACCGGTGGCCGAGGCGAGCACGCGCTGCCCGCAGCCGCTGCGGGCGGCGCAACTCTGGCAGGCACTGGCACGAATGGTCTGGACCCAGACCCTCTCCCCTTTCTCGGCAACGACCTTTCCGGTTTCCGTGATCATGGGCTCTCCGATCGGGCGGCGACGGCGTTCTCGATGCGAACCGATTCGGCCACCTGCCGCGCGGTGTGAGGCGGCAATTCACCGACCACAGTCACCAGGAACCCACTGCCGCCTTTATTCACCTGGTGCATGTACACCGTTGTTGCGCCAATCAATGAGGCACCGGTGGGCATGTCCACCTGACCTGCCGGCTCGACAAACACCGAGAACGCGGCCAGACCGTCGGAAAAGGCCACGGCCTGCCCCTTGCCCGAACGGGGTGCCGCCGCGGGCATGAAACCGTCCGGTCGCCAACCGAGGTGCCAGCCGTCCATCTGGCCAATCCGGGAGGCCTCGGGCTTCCCGGCATCCAGGGTGGTCGCTATTTCGCGACCCTCGGTACGAATCTCGAACTCACTGTCCGGAATGTCGTTGCCGATTCTCAGGCTGGTGAACTGAAAGTGTTCCAGAACCTCGCCGTCGGCGTTGCGGACCTGGCTCTTGACCAGCAGACCCGTGGTTTTCTCCAGCCAAAGACGATGGCTGTAGCGGTAGGCGTCCCGGGCACTCAGGGCCACCGAAACCACGTCATAACCGGCGACCCGGTCTTCGCCTTTCATCTCTGCCCGATACCAGCGACTGACCGGAACCAGCTGGCTCGTAAACGCCTCGGCGAAAGGCCCTGACGGAATCACCTGGTCGAGCTTCACGCGACCGCGCTCCGGGAGCACACACACCACGTTCATGCCCTTGCGGACAATCTCGCCGTTACCGCCATCCTGTAGCACCAGCCGCTCTTCCACCACGCCATTGTGGTAACGGTGGGCAATCTGCATGGAGTGAACACTGTCTCCGCGGGCGTAGACAAACACGCCCTGGTAGGAGGTCATGTTCAGCGCCGGGCCCAGCCGCTTGAGCCAGTCAGAGGCTTCCTGTTCATCGGAGAGAACCGGCACAGCGAAGGCCATCAACACAATGAGCAGTGCCGTTGACCAGGGATGTCGATGGGCGGTTGGGGTCTGCATAGTACTCACTGTCGCTCCGGGAACTCAGTATCCGCCGCCGTTGGCGCTGACCAGTCGGGCATAGCCAACTGCACCGCGACCAGCCCCGACGCTGTTGTGTTGCGCGTGCTCCAGCAGGTACCGGCTCATCTGTTGCCACTGCTCCTCATCCAGCCCCTGCAGGGCGATTTCCCGAACCGGCGCTTGCGGTGCGGCAGCGTCTGTAGTGGCCGCAGTCACCGGCTGAACCGTCCCGGTCGCGGAGGAATCCCATCCCGCGCCGGCACCAAACCCCACGAGCAGGGCCATGGCTACCATGGCAACGGCAGGCCAGTGCCAGCGTCTCGTGGATGCCCTGAGGGCACCCGCCCCGGAGCGGTCCAGGGCCGAGTGGCGACCGTCCAGAACCTCCCGAACCCCCTTGCTGATATCAAGGCGATCGGCCGGCACATGGGTATCGTGCATGAGATCGCGCACATCCTGCCAGCGTTGCCACTGGGCACGCACCTCGTCCTGGCGGTCATGGGACAACAGGCGGCGAACCGACAGCTCATCGGCCTCGTCGTCCATCATGGCAGACAGTGTTTCTCTGAGACGATCATCCATGGGATGCAACCTCAATTACGTCACCGAATGGTTGAGCAGGGGTCCGAGATGGCGGTCTACCGCGTCCCGGGCCCTGAAAATTCGAGAGCGAACGGTTCCGATCGGACACTCGAGTATGCCGGCGATGTCCTCATAGCTGAGGCCATCGTATTCCCTGAGCAGGAACGCCGACCGGAGTTCTTCCGGCAACTGCGCAATAGCCCTGTTCAGTTCCTTCTGGAGCTGCTCCCGCTGCAACAGGCGTTCCGGCGAGGCGGTATCCCGCAACCGGGCCCCCTCATCAAAGTTTTCCGCCTCGGACGAATCCGCGCTGCCCTGTGGTCGCCGCCCGCGCGCCTCGAGGAAGTTCTTGGCGGTGTTCACGGCAATGCGGTAGAGCCATGTATAAAAGGCGCTATCGCCCCGAAAACGATCAATGGCGCGGTACGCCTTGACGAAGGTTTCCTGGGTCAGATCCATGACTTCCTGGCTATCGTAAACGTAGCGGCTGATGATGGAGGCGACCCGCGACTGGTACTTGACCACCAGCAGGTCGAACGCAGCGCGATCGCCATTGCGTACCTTGCGAACCAGTTGCAGGTCCGTCTGGCTCTCGGGATGTTCGCCTTGTACCTTGTCTGTATCAGCAGTCATGGACCGGTTGCCGGGAAGTTCTGATTTGATGGCCAACTGTCCGGCCTGTACCGGGTGTTTCTCGATCATTGCGGCTGTCCGGCCTCCGTTCATTGAGTCGGGTCCACCACCTGTTCCGGCGGCGTGCCCCGTCAGGCCAAATAGACAGCACGCGTAAAGTTTAGTTCAATACACGTCCACATTATGGCCCGCGATAACGACCCGATGCCACAGTCCTTCGAATACGATGTTCTCATTATCGGCAGCGGAGCTGCCGGCCTGACCGTCGCGCTGAACCTGCCCGAGCACCTGCGCGTCTGCGTGGTGAGTAAGGCCGACATCAGCAGTGGCGCCACCCTCTGGGCCCAGGGCGGAATTGCGGCGGTACTGGACGACCAGGACTCCACCGAAAACCATATCACGGATACCCTGAACGCCGGCGCTGGCCTGTGCCATGAGGATGCCGTGCGCTTTACCGTGGAACACGGGCGGGAAAGCATTGACTGGCTGATCGATTCAGGCGTGGATTTCACCCGCAACGACGATGCCCAATACCACCTCACCCGGGAAGGCGGCCACAGCCATCGGCGCATTATCCACGCTGCCGACGCCACCGGCCACGCAGTGTCCACCACACTGACCAGCCAGGCCCAGGCCAGGCCCAACATCGAGTTGATGTCCGGCCGCGTGGCGGTAGACCTGATCACCAACCGCAAGTTGGCGCTACCCGGGAATCGCTGTGTGGGCGCCTACATCCTGAATCTGAAGGACAATCATGTAGAGCTGTTCCGGGCCAGGTTTACGGTGATCGCCACCGGCGGTGCGTCCAAGGCCTATCGCTACACCACCAATCCGGACGGCGCTTCAGGCGACGGCATTGCCATGGCCTGGCGGGCCGGCTGCCGGGTCGCCAACATGGAGTTCAATCAGTTCCATCCCACCTGCCTGTATCACCCCCACGCCAAATCGTTCCTGATAACCGAGGCGGTACGGGGCGAAGGCGGCCTGCTGAAACTTCCGGATGGCTCCCGCTTCATGGACCGGTTTGACGAGCGGGGCGAGCTGGCGCCCCGGGACATCGTGGCCCGGGCCATTGACCATGAAATGAAACGACTGGGTGCCGATCACCTGCTGCTGGATATCAGCCATAAACCGGCGGACTTCATCAAGCACCACTTCCCGACTATCTACGAGAAGTGCCTCGGGTTCGGCATCGACATAACCCGGGAGCCGATCCCCGTGGTTCCCGCGGCCCACTATACCTGCGGGGGCATCATGAGCGACGAGCGTGCCCGCACCGACATCAATCAGCTGTATGTGGTGGGCGAAGCGGCCTTTACCGGACTGCACGGCGCCAACCGCATGGCCAGCAACTCGCTGCTGGAATGCCTGGTGTACGGGCGCGCGGCGGCCGCCGACATTGCCCGCCGGGAAGCGGACATTCCATCGCCCCCACAGGCGCCGGACTGGGACGAGAGCCAGGTCCGGGACTCCGATGAAGACGTGGTCATTTCCCACAACTGGGACGAGCTGCGCCACTTCATGTGGGACTACGTTGGCATTGTTCGAACCACCAAGCGCCTGCAGCGGGCCAAGCACCGTGTGGATCTGCTGTCGGCCGAAATCGGCGAGTTCTACAGCAATTATCGGGTGACCAATGACCTGCTGGAACTTCGCAACCTGGTCACGGTCTCCGACCTGATCATCTGTTCGGCGCTGCAACGGCGAGAGAGCCGGGGCCTTCACTACACGCTGGACTATCCGGGACTGCTCCATGAGGCGCGGGATACCGTACTGGTACCGACAACCTACCGTACTCTTTCACCGTGAACCGGTGCCGATCCATTCATTCCATCCGATGGTAAAGACTATGTCAGAAACCACTGCACCCTCCGACAATTCCGAGTTCAACCGCCTGTGGTGGCACAGTCGTCGCGGCATGCTGGAGCTGGACGTCCTGCTGATTCCCTTTGTGGAGCAGGCCTACCGTGATCTGGCCCCGGAGGACCAGGCACGCTACCGGAAGCTGCTCAGCTGCGAGGACACCGACATGTTCGAGTGGTTCATGCAGCGCAGCCGGCCCGAGGACCCGGATCTGCAACGCATGGTTGATCTGATTCTCAGCCGTGTCCAGCCGGATTGAACTGGGCCTTTCCCCTTCCCGGCTGGCAGGAGTTATCGCAGGCCTTCCCTGGCTGGTGCTGCTGGCATTCCTGCTGATTACCTCCCTGGAGGGGAAACCCTGGCTCCTGACGGCTGTCCCTTTCGCCCTTGCCGGTGCACTGTTGCAATACCGGTGCAACGGGGCCCTGCTGGCGAAACGTTCAGTCACGGGTTTGTTGGTCGATCAGGGCCAGCTGTACGTGGTGACCGGTGATCACCGGCGCATACCGGTACGCCCGGCGCCATCCAGCCGCCTGTGGTCGCGGCTGGCACTCTTGAAACTCCGCCCGGTCGGCACCAGATTGCAGGCGTACAGTGCCGTTATTGTCTCATCTGGCGGGGGCTGGCCGGGCAACGCACCGGAAGCGGATTTCCGTCGTCTCAGAATGTGGCTGAGGCTGGGCACGCAGGGACAAGCATCGAACTGATTTCATGATCTGGAGCACGCAATGTCCGACACAGACCCAAAAGCACCCGCTGTTGCCGACTCTCCCCTGCCCGACCACGGCTGGACATTCCTCGACGACCGGGTGGTGATGCGAGTCAGCGGACCTGGCACTGACAAATTTCTGCAAGGGCAGTTCAGCCAGAACCTGGCCGAGGTTGTTGAAGGCCGATCGCCACGGGCCGCTGCCGCAACGCCCAAGGGGCGTGCCTACTGCCTGACCCGCATGGTGCGAACCGACGCCGATGTATTGATGGATTTTCCGGCCGATCTGGCCGACAGCGACGTCTCCCATCTGCGCAAATACCTGATGCTGTTCCGGGGCACCAGTATGGAGGCAGCCGCCAACGTTCGCATTGCCGGCATCCTCGGCAACCAGCTGGCCCAATCGCTTGCTGGCGACCGGCTGGACCAGTTGGTCGAGCCCGGTGACTCCGCCACCCTGGATAATGGCATCCTGATCCGGACTGAGCCGACCGCCGAAGGCTGTCCTCGTTTCGAGTTCTGGCAAACCGGTGCTGATGCGCCCGCCCTGACGCCGGAGCTGCGCATATCTGCTGCCAACTGGCAGGCCTCGGAGATTGCCGCCGGGGTGGCCAGGCTTACGCCCGCAACCCGGGAATCCTTCGTGCCCCAGATGCTCAACTGGCAGCATGTCGGCGGTGTCCACTTCAAGAAAGGCTGCTACACCGGGCAGGAAGTGATCGCCCGCATGCACTTTCTCGGTCAGTTGAAGAAGAGTCTCTTCCGCTTCCGGATGGAGGGAACGTCTGCTCCCGAACCGGGAAGCGCGCTCAGAACCGCCGAGCGGGCCGTGGGCGAGGTGGTTACGTCAATTGTCTATACTGATGGCAGCTGCGAGCTTCTGGCCGTTGTCCGTCATGACTCGGCGGATGAATCTCTGCATCCCGAGGCACAGCCGGATGCCACCCTGTGCCCGATGCCGCTGCCCTACCCGGTGCCGGAAAGGGAAAAAAGCGCACAATCAGATACATAAGTTGACAGGCAAAGAGCCCAGAATTTGCTATTTTGCTATAAAGTAGCTCACATATTTGATTATCGGGCGAATGGCCGCCGCAATCCGGCCATTGCACGGAACCCAAACGCGGACCACAAGTGACCATGTCGAATATTGTCGAAACCATCAAAGCCGATCTCACCGCCGCCATCGAAGCCGACAAGCTGGTGCTGCCCACCCTTCCGGAAGTGGCCCTGCAGGTAAGGGACATTGCCCAGTCTGATGACTCATCGATTGCCGATCTGGTGAAGGTGATCAGTAACGATACCGCGCTGTCAGCGCGCATCATCCGGGTGACCAACAGTCCCCTGTTCCGCGGCAGCCGGGCCATCGAGAACCTGAACATGGCGGTGAGTCGCCTGGGCATGGCCTACACCAGCAACCTGGCCATGGGCCTGGCCATGGAGCAGATGTTCCAGGCCACGTCAGACATGATCGACAAGCGCATGCGCGCCACCTGGCAGACCAGCACGGAAGTGGCCGGCGTGTGCCACGTGCTGGCCCAGCACTACACCAAGCTTAAACCAGACCAGGCAACACTGGCCGGCCTGGTACACCTGATCGGGGTGTTGCCGATCCTGCGCTACGTGGAAGACCAGGACATCCAGATCAGCAGCATCATGCTGGATAACGTGGTCGACGAGCTCCATCCGAAGATTGGCGCGACCATTCTCAAGAAATGGGATTTCCCGAAGGAACTTCAGAACGTGCCTCTTGAGTACGCCAACTTCCAGCGGCAGGTGCCAGCGGCCGATTACGCGGATCTGGTGATGGTGGCCAATCTGCAACTGGTGGCAGGCTCGGACCATCCGTGGACGGAGATGGACTGGAACACCATTTCGGCGTTTGATCGGCTTGGGCTGGATCCGAATATCGACATGAGCGAGGAAGAGGATCTGAACGCCCAGATGGAAGCGGCTATGGCGCTGCTTCAGTAACAGCCTTTTGCTTGCGGGAGTTTGGCCGGCCGTCTTCAGGATGGGGTCAGGCTCCCAAAACACGCTGTGAATACGTCCCTGTACGCTCGGCTCCGCCATCCCTGGCTCCGCACGGTTTTGGGAGCCTGACCCCATCCCGAAGACTATTTGCGGGAATTCCTTCAGGTTTTCCTATATCTCTCGATCAGCTCGGCTTTGCTTGGCAACGCCCAGTTAACCATGGGCTTACCCTGCTGCTCCAGCCAGCCATTCGCTTTTGAGAAGTGCTTGCAACCGAAGAAGCCCCGGTAAGCGCTCAGCGGTGACGGGTGTGGGCCGTCAAGGACCAGATGTTTGTTGCGGTCGATGTGCTGGCCTTTCTTTTTGGCGTAGCTGCCCCAGAGCAGGAATACCACGCCTTCCCGCTCGCGGTTGACGGTTTCGATGACTTTGTCGGTGAAGGTTTCCCAGCCTTTGCCCTGGTGGGCGCCGGCCTGGCCCTGGACGACGGTGAGAACGCTGTTAAGGAGGAGCACGCCCTGTTCGGCCCAGGGTTGCAGGCAACCGTGGTCGGGGGGCGTTATGCCCAGGTCGTCCTGGATTTCCTTGAAGATGTTGACCAGTGACGGCGGGGTGGCCACGTTCGGCCGCACGGAGAAGCACAGGCCGTGGGCCTGGCCGGGGCCGTGGTAGGGGTCCTGGCCAAGAATGACCACTCGTACTTTGTCCAGCGGGGTGCTGTTCAAGGCGTTGAAGCAATGCTGACTGGCGGGGAACAGGACTTTGCCAGCCTGTTCCTCGGCGGCCAGGAAGTCCGCCAGGCCCTGCATGTAGGGCTGGCGGAACTCGTCTGCGAGGTGTTCTTTCCAGCCCCGGTCGGGCCTGAGCTGGCTGGCCAGTACCTCAACCGGGCTCATGGCTTATTCCTCGTCTTTGCGCGGCTCGGCCTTGTGCTCGGGGCGCATGGCCGGGAACAGGATGACGTCGCGGATGGACGGGGAATCGGTCAGCAGCATGGCCAGGCGGTCGATACCGATGCCTTCGCCAGCGGTGGGCGGCAGGCCGTATTCCAAGGCCATCACGTAATCTTCGTCGTAGAACATGGCCTCGTCGTCACCGGCATCTTTCTCGGCCACCTGGGCCTGGAAGCGCTCGGCCTGGTCTTCGGCGTCGTTCAGCTCGGAGAAGCCGTTGGCGATCTCGCGGCCGCCCACGAAGAACTCAAAGCGTTCCGTCACGAACGGGTTGCTGTCCTTGCAACGTGCCAGGGGCGACACTTCTTTCGGGTACTCGGTGATGAACGTCGGCTGCATCAGGCGGTGCTCGGCGGTCGCCTCGAAGATCTCGATCTGGATCTTGCCCAGGCCCCAGCCGTCTTTCAGATGGATGCCGAGATCCCTGGCTACCTGGCGGGCGCTGCCTTCGTCGGCCAGCTGTTCGGCCTTGATGTCCGGGTTGTAGCGCAGGATGGCATCGACCACGGTCAGCCGCTCGAAGGGTTTGCCGAAATCGTACTCGATGGTCTCTTCCGTGCCATCGGCCAGGGTGCGGGTGTTCGCCACGGTGGTAGTGCCCAGTACCTTCTGGGTAATGGTGCGCAGCATGTCCTCGGTGAGATCCATCAGGTCGTTGTAGTCGGCGTAAGCCTGGTAGAACTCGACCATGGTGAACTCGGGGTTGTGCCGGGTGGACAGGCCTTCGTTACGGAAGTTGCGGTTAATCTCGAACACCCGCTCAAAGCCGCCCACCACCAGGCGCTTGAGGAACAGTTCCGGCGCAATACGCAGGTACATGTCGATGCCCAGGGCATTGTGGTGGGTCACGAAGGGCCGCGCCGTCGCACCGCCCGGGATCACCTGGAGCATGGGCGTTTCCACCTCCATGAAGTCACGCTCGGTGAAATACTGGCGCATGGTGTTGATGATCTTGGAGCGGGCGTAGAACACCCGGCGGCTGTCTTCGTTGACCATCAGGTCCACGTAACGGTGCCGGTACCGGGCCTCGGTGTCGGTCAGGCCCTTGTGCTTCTCCGGCAACGGCCTCAGTGACTTGGTGAGCAGCACGTACTCGTCCATGGTCACGTACAGATCACCCTTGCCGGATTTGGACAGGGTACCGCGCACGCCAATGATGTCACCCAGGTCCCAGTGCTTGGTGTCTTTCTGGACGTCCTTGGAGGCGTAGATCTGGATGCGGCCGGTCATGTCCTGAACCACCTTGAACGCCTTGCGGTCGAGCATCATGCGGCCGGCAATAGCTACCTTGATGCCCAGGGACTCCAGCTCTTCCTTGGTTTTGTCACCGTATTTCGCCTGCAGTTCGGCAGCGGTGGCATCACGACGGAAGTCGTTGGGGAAGGCATTGCCCTGCTCGCGCATCTCCGACAGTTTGGCGCGGCGCTCGGCAATCAGCTTGTTGTCCTCATGCTGTGCGGCATTCTGAGTTTGTTCGGTCATGTTGGCTCACTAGGAATCGGGGTTGTCCGGGTTAGCGTGCAAAGGGCGCTGGTTACAGCGCCATCTTCAAGCTGGCTTCGATGAATTTGTCGATATCACCGTCCAGCACCGACTGGGTGTTGCTGGTTTCGACCTTGGTGCGCAGGTCCTTGATACGGCTGTCATCCAGAACGTAGGAACGGATCTGACTGCCCCAGCCGATGTCGGCCTTGGCGTCCTCGGCCTTCTGCTTCTCGGCGTTGCGCTCTTGCATCTCGCGCTCGAACAGTTTGGCCTTCAGCTGTTTCATGGCCTGGTCCTTGTTCTGGTGCTGGCTTCGGCCAGCCTGACAGGCCACGACAATGCCGGTAGGGTTGTGGGTCAGACGCACCGCCGATTCGGTCCGGTTAACGTGCTGACCACCGGCGCCAGAGGCCCGGTAAACGTCCACGCGCAGGTCCGCCGGGTTGATCTCGATCTCGAAGCTGTCGTCCACCTCGGGCGATACGAACACCGACGAAAAGGAGGTGTGGCGACGGTTGCCGGAATCGAACGGCGACTTGCGCACCAGCCGGTGCACGCCGGTTTCGGTACGCAGCCAGCCGTAGGCGTAGTCGCCCTGCACATGAATAGTGGCACTCTTGATACCGGCCACCTCGCCTTCCATCAGTTCAACGATCTCGGCCTTGAAACCCCGGCGCTCGGCCCAGCGCAGGTACATGCGCAGCAGCATGTTGGCCCAGTCCTGGGCCTCGGTACCGCCGGAGCCGGCCTGGATGTCCAGGTAAGCGTTGTTGGCGTCCATCTCACCGGAGAACATTCGGCGGAATTCGAGCTTCTCCAGTTGCTGGTCCAGACCATCAAGGTCGGCCTCGATCTCGGCAACGGTGCCCTCGTCCTCTTCCTCGGCGGCGATGTCCAGCAGGCCTTCGGCGTCTTCCAGGCCAGAGGTGAGGGTGTCGATGGTCTTGACGATCAGTTCAAGATCGGCGCGCTCTTTGCCGAGCGCCTGCGCCCGCTCCTGGTCGTCCCAGACGCTGGGCTGTTCCAGCTCTCGCTCAACTTCGGTCAATCGTTCACTACGCTGATCGTAGTCAAAGATACCCCCTGAGCGCTTCAGTGCGCTCACGAAGCTCTTTAATCTTCGTCACAATGGGATTAATTTCCATGAAACCCTTACTCGCTCTTGAAAATGAAGAGTAAAAACAGAGGGCGGATTCTACCCGAAATTGGTTTGTAAATCAGCCGTGGTTGACCGCAACTTCGGTGCATGCGGGAGGCAGGCAGGGCTTTCCGGGAGACGCGGTGAATACGTCCCTGTACGCTTGACGAAAACATCCCTGTTTTCGACACTCCCGGAAAGCCCTGCCTGCCTCCCGCCCAAACATTTGAGTTTGCCTGAGAGTCTGATCGGCCGGGGGCCGGGGTGCTTTTTCTGCCGGAAAAGGTGTCTGAGCGCAGCGAGTTCTTTTCCCAGAAGAAAAAGCACCCCGGCTCGCGGCCAGCCCTCAGGGCCCGCAAACTCAATGGATCAGGAAAGCGGTTCGAGGTAATCCACCAGCAACTGCAGATTGGTCCGCCCCCGGAAGGTATTGGCGTCCGGCTTGTACACCACCCGGGCCCCGGTGCGGGTGTAGTCCGGCACTTCCGGGCCGGTGTTGAAGGCGATGCCATCGATGATGCCGCCACCTTCCACCGGCTGCAGCACCAGTTTCAGGTGGTTCTCGCCAACAATCCTCTGACTCACCACCCGGAAATCGCCGTCGAACAACGGTTCCGGGAAATGCTGACCCCAGGGGCCGGCGCGCTTGAGCAGTGCGGCGGTGTCCAGACACAGCTCGTCCAGGGCCAGGGGGCCATCGGTGGTGATGGCCGCTTCCAGGTCTTCGGCGGAGGCGGTGTCGCGCACGGCCCGGTCGAAGGCCTCGGAGAAGGCGTCCAGATCGGATTTGGCCAGGGTCATGCCGGCGGCCATGGCGTGGCCGCCAAATTTCTTCAGCATGCCCGGATGCCGGGCATCCACCACCGCCAGTACGTCGCGGATGTGCAGGCCGGGGATCGACCGGGCCGAGCCCTTGATATCCTCGCCGTTGTCGTCCGGGGCGAAGGCAATAGTGGGCCGGTGGGTCTGCTCACGAACCCTCGCCGCGAGAATGCCGATCACCCCCTGGTGCCAGTCGGGGTCGAACAGGGCCAGCCCCCACGGCAGACCTTCAATATCCAATGACATCGAGGCCAGCAGGTCCTGGGCCTGGGCTTTCATGTCCTTCTCGATGGTTCGGCGCTCGCGATTGAAGGTGTCCAGTTCCCGGGCCAGCCGCCGAGCCTCGTCGGGACTGTCGGCCAACAGGCAGGCAATGCCGATGCTCATGTCGTCCAGCCGTCCGGCGGCGTTCAAACGGGGCCCGACCACGAAACCGAGATCGGTTGAACTGATCGCGGCGTGATCCCGACCGGCCACTTCCAGCAAAGCCAGGATACCGGGGCGGGCTTCGCCCTGGCGGATCCGGCGCAGGCCCTGCTCCACGAAAATCCGGTTGTTGTGGTCCAGGGGCACCACATCGGCCACAGTCCCGAGAGCCACCAGGTCCAGCAGGCTGCCCAGGTTCGGCTCGGGGTCAGGCAACCGACCGGTTTCCCGAAGGTGTTTGCGCAGGGCGGTGAGCACATAAAACATCACGCCAACGCCGGCTGCGTTCTTGCTGAGAAACGGGCAACCGGGCTGATTGGGGTTGACGATGGCGTCGGCGTCGGGCAATTCGTCGCCAGCCAGGTGGTGATCGGTCACCACAACGTTAACGCCCAGCTCCTTGGCCGCCCGGACGCCCTCCACGGCGGATATGCCGTTATCCACAGTCACCATCAGATCGGGAAGCTGGCCCTCGTCGCGCAGGCGATCGATGATCCCGGGCGTCAGCCCGTAGCCGTCGGCAAACCGGCTGGGCACCCGGAAATCGATACTCTGCAGGCCCAGCATGGAGAGACCAAGCATCGCCACGGCAGTGCTGGTGGCGCCGTCGGCGTCGAAATCCCCCAACACCAGGACGCGCTGCTGTCGCTCGATGGCATCAGCCAGGAGCTCTACGGCTCGGTCGATGCCGCGAAGCGACATGGGCGAGGCCAGGTGCTTGAGGGTATAACTCAGCTGTTCATCGGAGGTGACGCCGCGGGCGGCGTAGAGACGGCGCAGTAAAGGAGGCAGGTTTTGCCCCCAACCCGCATGGGTGTCGGGCTGGGAGCGACGCAGGATTTTTTTCGGTGTCATACCCGATCAGGCGTTTTTCCAGTGCTTGGCAATGAACTCCTGAACACCCGCGATGTTGTTGTCCAGCACCGTGTAGCGTTCTTCCCGCTCGAACAGATCGGCCATGTGCGCTGGCAGTGGCGGCTCGACGCTAACGCCGGACTCAGCCACAGCATCCGGGAACTTGGCCGGATGGGCGGTGCCCAGGGTGATCATCGGCACTGCCGGATCGCGGCGACAGGTTCTTGCAGCCCGAACGCCAATGGCGGTGTGCGGATCCAGCAGGTATTCGTTCTGCTCGTAGACTTCGCGAATGGTGTCGCAGGTGGTCTTGTCGTCCACGGCGTCACTGTCGAACAACTTGCGCGCATGCTTCCAGCGGTAGTCCTCGATGCTCACCGGGCCTTTCGCTGCGTTCTCGAGGAGCGTCTTCACCGCCAGGCCATCACGACCGTGCAGGTCGAACAGCAGGCGCTCGAAGTTGCTGGACACCATGATGTCCATGCTCGGCGAGAGCGTGTGCTCAAGCTGATGCTGCTCGTATTTGTTGCCGCTCATGAACCGGTGCAGGATGTCGTTGCGGTTGGTGGCGATCACCAGCTGGGAGATCGGCAGGCCCATCTTCTTGGCCAGGTAGCCGGCAAAAATGTCTCCGAAGTTACCGGTGGGCACCGAGAAGGCCATGCTGCGATCCGGACCACCAAGGGCCAGGGACGCGTGGAAGTAGTAAACAATCTGGGCCATGATGCGGGCCCAGTTGATGGAGTTCACCGCGGCCAGCTGGGTCTTACCGCCCAGGAACGACTGGTTGCCGAAGCTTTCCTTTACCATGCGCTGGCAGTCGTCGAAATTACCCCGCACAGCGATGTTGTGGATGTTGTCACCCTGTACGGTGGTCATCTGCCGGCGCTGCACCTCGGAGACCCGCTGGTACGGGTGCAGGATGAAGATGTCCACGTGCTCGCAGCGGCGACAGCCTTCAATGGCGGCGGAACCGGTGTCGCCAGAGGTGGCCCCCATGATCACCACGTGCTGCTTGCGCTTCTCCAGCACGTAATCAAGCAGGCGACCCAGCAGTTGCAGCGCGAAGTCCTTGAACGCCAGGGTCGGACCCCGGAAAAGCTCCATCACCCACTCGTTGGTGTCCAGTTGCACCAGCGGGGCGACCGCCTTGTGGGCGAACACAGCGTAGGTCTCGTCCAGCATCTTGCGGAAATCGTCCGCAGGGATGGCGTCGTCCACAAACGGATGCATGACGTTGAAGGCCAGCTCACTGTAGGACAGTCCGCGCCAGCTGCGAATCTCCTCCAGGCTGAAATGCGGGAGGGACTCGGGTACGTAGAGGCCGCCATCGGTGGCAAGGCCGGTCAGCAATACGTCTTCAAAGCCCAGGGCGGGGGCTTCGCCCCGCGTACTGATGTATCTCACGTGCTTACCTGTCAGTTGAAGTTTTCAGCGCGGATGCGGACGACGTGGCCGTCGGTGTCAGACAGGGCCTCAAGCTCCTCGATCGCCCGGTTGATCTGACGCTCCTGAACCGTATGGGTCAGGATAATCACCGGAATGCGTCCGTCCTTCACCTCGGACTCTTTCTGCATGATCGACTCGATGTTGATGCCGTGCTCGCTCAGGATGGAAGCAATTTTGGCCAGCACACCCGGGCGATCCAGCGCGGTAATGCGCAGGTAGTAGGCCGACTGGATATCCTCCATGGACAGGACATCCAGATTCTCGATGGCGTCCGGCGCAAAGCCCAGGTAGGGCACGCGCTGGCTGCTTTCGGTGGCCACGGCACGGGCCACGTCTACGATGTCGGCAATGACCGCTGAGGCAGTGGCTTCATCCCCGGCACCCGGACCGTAGTACATGGTCTGGCCGACCGCGTCACCGTCCACAAGTACCGCGTTAAGCACGCCGTCTACCTGGGCAATCAGGTGGCTCTGGGGTACCAGGGTCGGGTGCACCCGCAGCTCAATGCCATCGTCCCGGCGACGGGCAATACCCAGGTGCTTGATGCGATAGCCCAGCAACTCGGCGTGGGAAATATCGTAGGGGGTGATCTTGGAGATACCCTCGGTGAAACCTTTTTCAAACTGAAGCGGCACACCAAAGCCGGCCGAGGCCAGGATGGTGAGCTTGTGGGCGGCATCGATGCCTTCCACGTCGAAGGTCGGATCAGCCTCGGCGTAACCCAGGTCCTGGGCCTCTTTCAGTACTTCCGAGAATTCACGGCCGGCGCGCATTTCAGTCAGGATGTAGTTACCGGTCCCGTTGATGATGCCGGCGATCCAGTCAATTCGGTTGGCGGCCATGCCTTCGCGCACCGCCTTGATCACCGGGATACCACCGGCAACGCCAGCCTCGTAGGCCACCACGACGCCGGCTTTCTGCGCCGCTTCAAAAATCTCGTTACCGTGCACGGCGATCAGCGCCTTGTTGGCCGTGACCACGTGCTTGCCATTGCGGATGGCAGCAAGCACCAGCTCCCGGGCAGCGTCGTAGCCACCGATGAGCTCAACCACGATATCCACCCCGGGGTCGTTGACCACGTCATAGATGTCGGTACTGAAGGGCACGTCCCCAAGGTCCATGTCCTCGCGCGCCCGGCGACTGGCAATCCGGGTAATCCGGATGTTGCAGCCTGCCCGACCGGCAATAAGCCTGGCGTTGCGGGTCAAGACATTGAAGGTACCGCCGCCGACGGTTCCCAGTCCGCAGATTCCGACACTGACGTCTTTCAAACTCTCACCTCTGATCCCGAAGGGGTGCTGATGAATGATAATGAGGGGCTAGTATACCGATTCAGGCGGCGGTGAATAAGCCCTGAATCACGGTCTGCCCAAGACCGCAGCCATCTCCCCCTGAACACGCCTCAGAGCAGTCCGAGACCCTCGGCCAGGCGTGCTGCCGGAACATAGCCTCGAACCATGGTGCCGTCCTCCAGGACAATCGCCGGCGTGCCTGTTACACCGACCTTCCCGCCGAGGCGATACTGGGCCTCCACCGGGTTGTCGCAGCTCGCCTGCTCCACGGTCCGTCCGGCCTTTGCGGCATTCATGGCGGCCTGCTGGTCATCGGCACACCACACGGACACATACTTGGTGAACGACGGAGTACCAGGACCTGAACGGGGGAATGCGTAGTAATTCACGGTGATGCCATACTCGTTCAGCTGCGCCACCTCGTCGTGCAGTTTTCTGCAGTAAGGACAATCAATGTCGGTGAACACATCCACAACAGCTTTTTCGTTTTCGGCCGCGAAGGTGATGGCGCCCTCGTCACCAAACTCGGCCATGGTGGCGCGACGGGCTTCGGCACGGCCGGCCTCGGTTACGTTGGCGATGCCCTGGTCGGTGATTTTCAGGAGATCGCCGGTCATCAGGTACTGGCCATCGACGGTGGTATAAATGGTTTCACCGTTATTGCTTTGCACCTCGTAAAGGCCGCTGGCTTCGGATTCGCGAACCGAGGTTACCTGAAGGCCTGGCACCGCTTTACTCAACCGCTCGGCAATTCTGTCCTCAATTTCACCGGCACTGACGACGGCGGAGGAGAACAGTCCGGCAATCAGACCGAGCACAACAACAAAGGGTTTGATATTCATGTTGGCAGACGTACCTTTTTTCAGAGAGCTCTTCAAACCCGGCAGTAATGACACAGGCCGGGGACCAAATCAATGCGACACGCAGAGTTTGCCAAAGTTCACTCAGCCGCGGGGATGATGGGCCTGATGCAGCGCCTGCAATCGCTGGCGCGCCACGTGGGTGTAAATCTGCGTGGTTGACAGGTCCGAATGCCCCAACAGCATCTGCACAACCCGAAGATCCGCGCCGTGGTTCAGCAAGTGCGTGGCGAAGGCGTGCCTGAGCGTGTGTGGCGACAGATGCTTGCGAATCCCGACCCGCATCGCGTAATGCCGTATCCGATACCAGAAGGTCTGGCGCGTCATCGCGGCAGCGCGATTGCCCGGGAAAAGCGCGTCACAGGGCTGCCCTTTGAGGAGCTCGGGGCGCGCCTCCTTCATATAGCGAACCAGCCAGTCCACCGCCTCCTCTCCCAGCGGTACCAGCCGCTCCTTGCCGCCCTTCCCGGTAATCCGGACCACACCCTGGCGCAGGTTGACCTGATCAACCCTCAGGCCTGTGAGCTCCGAGACCCGCAGACCACACCCGTAGAGGATTTCCAGCATGGCCTTGTCCCTGAGTTCGATCGGAAGCTCGGGGTCAGGTTCGGCCAGTAGCGAATCCACTTCTTCCTCGGTCAGGGAATCCGGCAGACGCCGGGGCAGCCTGGGGCTGTCGATCTGCAGCGTGGGATCCTCGGCAACGATCCCTTCGCGCAGCAGGTAGCGGTAAAACCGGCGAAGACCGGAGAGCCGTCGGGCCGCCGTTGAAGTCTTGACACCCTCGGCAAGGCCACTGGACATCCAGGCCAGCAGATCGACCCTCCGGACACTCACCAGCCCCGAACTGCCGGGCTGATCTGCCAGCCACTGAGCCAACCGGCGCAGGTCACTGGCGTACGCCTGACGGGTCTTCTCACCCAGGCCATCTTCAAGCCAGAGAGCATCAACAAACTGACTGATCAGGGATTCATCGTCCAGAGGCACGCTGCGTTCGTCCTTTTTCCGACAGTCGGAGCAGATTACCAGAGGCCTGAACAATCGGGATAGGGGGGAGCCATGAGGCTCCACCCCTCCCACACCACCCGGCATG
>NZ_JBHIXV010000021.1:0-70382 GCF_041984545.1 Marinobacter sp.
CTTTTTAAAGAGCGTTGAGCCTCTGCTCAATCAAGGCCGCGTATTCTACATCGTTGCGCCGCCTTGTCAACCGTTTATTTGAAGAATTTGATTGCTCGGTTTCTTCAATATTTTCAAGCGGTTGCCTCGCTGGTGAAGAGCCTGTTTTCTGGCCTCATCACCCGAAGGAGATGCGCATTCTACAGACCTCCACGAAGGAGTCAACGGGGCAATTCAACTTTTTTCTTCCGGCCCCGTTCCTGCCCTCTAGATGTCCACTTTCACCGCGTCTGCAACTTTTCGCGCCATCGATCTCGCTTCATCCAGGGACGCCCCCTTTGCGAGCGCCACCCCCATCCTGCGACGACCTTTCAGCTCAGGCTTACCAAAAAGGCGCAACTGGGTGTCGGGTTGCGCAAGCGCGACCTCAAGGCCCGAGTATGCGACTTCTGCCGAATCGCCTTCAGGCAGGATCACGGCAGAAGCAGACGGACCGTTCTGTCGGATGGTCGGAATCGGGAGCCCGAGGATGGCCCGTGCGTGCAACGCAAACTCCGACAGATCCTGGGAAACCAGCGTGACCAGCCCGGTGTCGTGAGGCCTTGGCGACACCTCTGAAAACCATACGTTGTCTTCCTTGACGAACAGCTCGACACCGTAGATTCCATAGCCCCCAAGATTCTCGACGACCGCTCTTGCGATCTCAGCAGAGCGTTGGTACGCCAGTGGTGCCATCGGCTGGGGCTGCCAGGATTCCCGGTAATCGCCGTCTTCCTGCCTGTGTCCTATTGGCTCACAGAAAGACACACCGTCACGATGCTTCACGGTAAGGAGAGTAATCTCGTAGTCGAAATCAACAAAGCCTTCCACGATAACCCGACCCTTGCCTGCTCGGCCGCCAGATTGCGCGTATTCCCAGGCCGGTTCGATATCCGCCTCGGTCCGAACCGTTGACTGGCCCTTTCCAGATGAGCTCATCACCGGCTTGACCACCAGAGGCAGCCCCACCTCCTCTACGGCGGCGAGGTATTCTTCCCGGCTTCCAGCAAAACGGTATGGAGATGTAGGCAACCCGAGCTCTTCCGCGGCCAGCCGTCGTATGCCTTCCCGATTCATGGTGAGATTCACCGCCCGGGCCGTTGGCACCACGCGAAACCCCTCTTCTTCCAGCTTGACCAGCTCCGGCGTTGCAATGGCTTCGATCTCCGGAACAACCAGATCCGGATTCTCCTGCTCAATGATTCGGCGCAAGCTTGCTCCGTCGAGCATGTCGATGACATGACTCCTGTGCGCAACCTGCATGGCCGGAGCATCCGCATAGCGGTCAACAGCAATGACCTCAACGCCGTACCGCTGAAGCTCAATCACCACTTCCTTGCCAAGCTCTCCGGAACCGCAAAAAAGCACCTTGAACGCATTCCCCTTCAAAGGGGTTCCAATTCGAACCGTTTCTGTCATGGTTTACCAGCGCCTTTCGAATCAACTCTGAATCAGGGACTTCTGTTCGCGCTCGGCAACCTTTTTGAGCACGTCCAGCCTTTCGTCATTATTCAACTGGCTCCATCGAGTGATTTCATCACCACTTCGATGGCATCCAATGCAGATATCGTTTTCATCCAGACAACAGATGCTCACACAGGGTGAGCGAACTTTATCGGCAACGCTCATGTACGGGGCTCACAGGGTTTCAGTTCGTTCCGATATCGCTGGGCATTCTGCACGTAATGCTGAGCGCTCATTTCCAGCATTTTCTTCTGATTATCATTGAGCTCGCGCTTGATTTTCGCCGGAGAGCCAACCACTAGTGAACCGTCCGGCACTTCCATGCCTTCCGGGATAAGCGCATTGGCGCCGATCAGACAGTGCTTGCCAATTTTCGCGCCGTTGAGAACCACCGCGTTGATACCGATCAGCGAGTAATCGCCGATCTCGCAGCCGTGCAGCATGACCTTGTGCCCGACCGTGACGCCACGCCCCAGAGTGAGCGGCATGCCCGGGTCGGTGTGGAGAACGGATCCGTCCTGGATGTTGGATTCCGGGCCCACCAGAATGAGCTCATTGTCACCCCGGATAACCGCATTGAACCAGACACTGGCTTTGTCCATCAGGCGCACCCGCCCGATCACCGAGGCATTTTCGGCAACAAAATGCCCATCGCCCTCAAGCTCCGGCGTTTGATCGTTCAACTGGTAAAACACATCAATCTCCTCCAGGAGGTTCGAGCAAATCTATCCCGGCATCGTACACAGCGTTCATGAAATCGACCAGAACCACCGCCGAAAGCCCCCAGATTTCATATCGCTCCCATCGGTAACAGGGCACATAGAATGTGTGGTTGAGAAAATTCAGGGCATCGGTCCGTTCCCGACGGTCTTCCAGGAAGAATGACAGCGGTACCTTGAAGACGCTGTCAATTTCGTGTGGATTGGGTTCCAGCGGATGATCGCCAGGGATCACGCCAACGTACGGCGTCACCAGTATTCCGTAGCGGGACATCACCTGACTCAGGGGTGCGATGATCTGGACCTGGTCTGGCGGCAGACCAATTTCTTCGTGGGTTTCCCGGAGCGCGGTTGCCGCCAGGGATGGATCTTCGGGGTCGCGCTTGCCTCCCGGGTAGGCCACCTGACCACGATGGGTGCTCAAATTTTCCGATCTCAGCGTAAACACCATCTCCGGGTTACCCGGATTGTCAGTCACCGGCACCAGAATGCCGGCTTCAGGGTAATCGAGAGCCAACTGACGGGGTGCATAGCCAGCGAGCCTCTCGGCAAGTAAATCACGCAAATCGTATCTCCAGGGTACAGCTGTATCTTGGATGAGACAGAGGCAGCCGGGATCGTTAAACTGACTACCAAACCAATTTCAGTATACGGGGAAAAACATGAAGTACTGCAGCACATGCGGCCAACCGGTTGAGCAACGCATCCCTGAAGGCGATAACCGGCACCGCTATGTTTGTACAAGCTGCAATACCATACATTACCAGAACCCGAGGATTGTCGCCGGAACCGTACCCGTCTGGGAAGGCCGGATTCTGCTATGCCGACGAGCCATTGAGCCCCGCTATGGCTACTGGACTTTGCCGGCCGGATTCATGGAAAACGCGGAAACCACGATCGAAGCTGCCGAGCGGGAAACCCGGGAAGAAGCCCTGGCCGAAGTTAATATCGAGGGCCTGTATTCGATCATTGATGTCCCCCACATCAATCAGGTGCACATGTTCTATCGCGCCACCCTGAAGGATGGCCAGTTTGGCGCCGGCGAGGAATCCCTTGAGTCCAGACTGTTCGACGTGGATGACATTCCCTGGAACGAGATTTCCTTCCCGACGGTCAAACGCACGCTGGAGCTGTTCCTGACTGACCTCGCGCAAGAATCCTTCGGCGTACACGTAAGCGATATTCGCCGCCCCATGGGCCGGGACTGACCAGACGGGCCTCTATCCCTGGATGTCTTCCATCCGGTAGATCTCATAGGCAGGCTCTTCGTAAGGGTGCGACCGCTTCAGCGCTGCCAGGGCGTCGTGTATCAGCCGATCCTCACACACCAGCTCTACCTTGTATTCTTCCACACGTTCCAGCTCTCCGGTTTTGCCAAGAAACGGGTCGCTTCCTGCCAGAGGTCGAAACTGGCCTTCCCCAAGGCATTGCCAGGCACAGCTATCGTAATCCCCAATGCGACCTGCACCTGCCTCAAAAAGGGCCTGCTTGGTTTCATCCAGGTGGCTGGAGGGGACGAAATAGCACATCTTATACATCGAAAACCTCCCTCATAGCGGATATTTTTTGTACAGATTAATGGCTTAGCCACTTACCCACAGAAACTGTGGATAACTCTGGGGAAAGTTTTTGGGAACAGCGCCCCGAACCCCGTAATCACTGCACTTCTCTCAAATTGGCGACAAAATCACCTTTCTCGCAATTGTTTTATTTTTCAATACCTTACAAGCATTGAACAAAAGTTGAACCGAAACCCAGAGCTTTGCTCACAGAACAAACAGAAAGGCACCAGGAATGTGCATAAACTTAGTGAGTCAAGGATTTTTTTGCCACTTTCCGAGAAATTTCACCCCGACAGTCGCACAAATAATGGGCACAGAAACAAAAAGGCCGGTTCCGGAATTCACGCCTGAAAGACATGCTCCCGAAACCGGCCCTGTAAAGTCGCCGGAAATCAGCCGAACCAGCGCCTCGCATTTCTGAACATACGCATCCAGGGACCGTCCTCTTGCCAGTCCGAGGGCCGCCAGGAATGCTGCACGGCTCTGAATACCCGTTCTGGATGCGGCATCATGATGGTAACCCGGCCATCGCGAGTGGTAACACCGGTGATACCGCCTTCGGAACCGTTCGGATTATAGGGATAGCGAACGGTAGCCGCACCGCGGTTGTCGACATAGCGCAGGGCCACCAGCTCATTCTCGGCCAGGCTGGATGCGGACGTACCGCTGGCAAACTCTACCCGCCCCTCACCGTGCGCAACCGCAATCGGCATGCGAGACCCGGCCATACCATCCATGAACGCCGACGGTGACGGCAGAACTTCCACCATGACCAGCCGCGCCTCAAACTGCTCTGACTGGTTGCGAACAAAGCGAGGCCAGCCCTCGCTCCCGGGGATCAGTTCGTGAAGGTTCGAAAGCATCTGGCACCCGTTGCATACCCCGAGCGCCAATGTGTCCTGACGGTTGAAGAAGGCGGCAAACTGGTCCCGAACACGGTCGCTGAACAGGATGGATTTTGCCCAGCCCTCGCCGGCACCGAGCACATCGCCGAAAGAGAAGCCGCCACAGGCCACAAGGCTGTTGAAGTGATCGAGAGTGACGCGACCGGACAACAGGTCGCTCATGTGAACATCCACCGAGTCAAAACCGGCACGATCAAAGGCCGCAGCCATCTCGACCTGGCCATTGACCCCCTGCTCCCTGAGAACCGCCACTTTCGGACGGGCGCCCTTGTTGATATAGGGAGCAGCAACGTCTTCATTAATGTCGTAGGACAATTGCGCCTGCAAACCGGGGTCGCTGGTGTCCAGCAGGTTGTCGAATTCTTCCCGGGCGCAGTCGGCATTGTCCCGGAGCGACTGGACCCGGTAGCTGGTTTCGGCCCAGAGACGCTGGAGCTCGACTCTCGACTCATCGACCACCGCCGCGCCTTCAAAACTCAGCCGCAGGCGATCCGATTCGTTCGGACTGCCGATCACACTGATGTGATCACCGAGACCGGCCGCAGAGAACTGCTGCAGAACAAAGCCTGTGTCTTCCCGACGCACCTGGATAACCGCTCCGAGTTCCTCGTTGAACAGCTCCCGCGCGAACTGGCTCTGGTCTTCCGCCAGACCATCCAGCTTGATATCTGCACCGCAACGCCCGGCAAAGCACATCTCTGCAAGGGTCACGAACAGACCGCCGTCCGAGCGGTCATGGTATGCCAGGAGCTTGCCATCGGCATTGAGTCCCTGGATGACGGCAAAAAACGCTTTGATGTCTTCCGGGTCATCAAGATCGGGCGCCACCGCGCCAACCTGGCGGTACACCTGAGCCAGCGCAGAACCACCAAGACGATTCTGGCCCGCCGCCAGGTCCACGAGAATCAGATCCGTTTCCCCGGCATCCGTTGCCAGCTGCGGGGTAAGGGTTCGAGCCACGTCGGTTACCGGTGCAAAGCCGCTGACGATCAGTGACAAAGGCGCCGTCACACTTTTCTGCTCGCCGTTGTCTTCTTCCCAGACGGTCTTCATGGACATGGAGTCCTTACCCACAGGAATGGTGATACCCAGGGCCGGACACAGCTCCATACCGACTGCCCGCACGGTCTCATAGAGGTTTTCATCTTCACCCGGGTGACCGGCAGCAGCCATCCAGTTCGCCGACAAACGAATATCGGAAAGTTTGCCGATGGGCGCCGCCGCCAGGTTGGTGATGACCTCGCCCACCGCCATACGACCAGACGCGGGTGCATCAATGGTCGCAACCGGCGTGCGCTCGCCCATGGCCATGGCTTCACCGGTACGAACATCGAAGGAGCTGGCCGTTACCGCCACATCCGCCACCGGCACCTGCCAGGGCCCGACCATCTGATCGCGTGCCACCAGGCCTGTGATGGTGCGGTCGCCAATGGTAATCAGAAAGCTCTTGGAGCCAACCGATGGCAGGCGCAAAACCCGCCGAATGGCATCGTGGAGATCAATCTTCGTGGAGTCGAAGATCGGCTTGGTGAACGACGCTCGCGTGATGCTCCGGTGCATCCGCGGCGGCTTGCCGAACAGCACCTCCATCGGAAGATCGACCGGCTTGTCATCAAAATAGGAATCGCCGAGCTCCAGGTGATGGGCCTCGGTTGCCTCGCCAATCACTGCATAGGGGCAGCGCTCGCGACGACACAGTGCGTCAAACAGATCAAGGTTTTCAGCCGCAACCGCAAGTACGTAACGTTCCTGTGACTCGTTGCACCAGATTTCCAGAGGCGACATGCCCGGCTCGTCACTGGGAATATCACGGAGCTCGAATTTACCGCCCCGGCCGCCGTCCTTGACAAGCTCCGGCATGGCATTGGACAAACCACCGGCGCCAACGTCGTGAATAAAGGCGATCGGGTTGCTGTCACCCATCTGCCAGCAGCGATCAATCACTTCCTGGCAGCGGCGCTCCATCTCGGGGTTATCGCGCTGCACGGAAGCGAAGTCCAGGTTTTCATGACTGGAACCTGAATCCATGGACGATGCAGCACCGCCGCCCAGCCCGATGAGCATGGAGGGGCCACCCAGCACGATGAGCTTGGCGCCCACCGGGATGTTGCCCTTCTCCACGTGTTCTTCGCGGATATTGCCAAGACCGCCGGCGATCATGATCGGCTTGTGGTAGCCCCGCACTTCCTCACCGGCAGCGCCGGGCACCTTTTCTTCAAAGGTGCGGAAGTAACCCGCCAGGTTTGGCCGGCCAAATTCGTTGTTAAACGCGGCACCGCCTATGGGCCCCTCGATCATGATATCGAGCGCGGAGGCAATCCGCTCTGGCTTGCCGTAGTTGATCTCCCAGGGCTGGGCATCGTCCGGCAGATTCAGGTTGGAAACAGTGAATCCGGTCAGGCCCGCCTTGGGTTTGGACCCACGACCGGTTGCGCCCTCGTCCCGGATCTCGCCCCCGGAACCGGTGGCGGCACCGGATGCCGGTGCGATCGCCGTGGGGTGGTTGTGGGTTTCCACCTTCATCAGGATGTGAATATCTTCCTGATTGTAACCGTAGACGCCGGTGTCCGGATCCGGGAAGAACCGACCGCCACGGCTCCCGCGGATCACCGAAGCGTTGTCCTTGTAAGCCGACAGCACGCCCTCGCTGTTCATCTCAAACGTGTTGCGGATCATCGCGAACAGGGATTTTTCCTGGCCCTCACCATCGATGTCCCAGGAGGCGTTGAAAATCTTGTGCCGACAGTGCTCGGAGTTTGCCTGGGCAAACATCATGAGCTCTACGTCGGTGGGGTCGCGCTCGAGGTCAGTGAAGGATTTGACCAGATAATCGATTTCGTCTTCCGCCAGCGCCAGGCCCAGCCGCGCATTGGCTTCCACCAGGGCGGTACGACCGCCTGCCAGTACCGGTACGCGACCCAGCGGGCGGGGCTCCTCATGGCTGAACAGAAGCTCTGCCCCGCCCATCTCGTGAAACACTTTCTGGGTCATCCGATCGTGTAACAACGCCGCTATCTTTTCGCGCTGTTCCAGACCCAGTTTGCAGCCGGAACGCACATAGAAAGCCGTACCGCGCTCAATACGGTGAATCTGCCGAAGCCCGCAGTTACGGGCGATATCCGTCGCCTTGCTCGACCAGGGCGAGAGGGTGCCCGGCCGCGGGACCACAAGAAACAGTACGCCATCCGGCTCTTCAACCGGTACACTCGGACCATAGGTCAGCAGACGATCGAGAATAGCCTGTTCCGCATCCGAGAGATCAGCCTCCAGATCGACGAAGTGCATGAACTCGGCGTAGATGTGTTCGACTTCAGGCACGATATCCTGAATCCGGGAGTGCAGCTTGCGGGAGCGGAAAGGCGAGAGCGCGGGAGCGCCGCGAAGTTCAAGCATGATATCAACCTGTATCGCGCGTAACGGGGAAATCCGGGTGCATTCTGAAAGGCCGCCATGATACTCGAAAGGCAGGCCGGGATACAGCGCGGAAAGGATTATTCACACGCCGTCGAATTGACATTATTTTGCATATTAATTGAGCAGATTTATTGACCGACCATGCGTCAGGAAGGATCATTGTGAAACGCAAAAGGGAGTTTTGCGTATCCGATAGTCAGGCAAGCGGGTTATCTACCCCGTAGCCGGCGCGCAATTCGCGCCTGCAAAGTGCCCGCAAATAGTGCCCCGTCAGGGCGCACGTAGCGAGACGTTCCAGCCGTACCGGAGATCAGGGATTTGTCCAGAATGCTCACTGCCATCAAACATGCTCCACACAAGGCGCTGGTTTCGCTGTGTGCCGTGCTGGTCGTGGCCGGGTGCTCCCAACCCTCCACGCTGCAGGAGATTCGGGACGAAGGCGTTCTCCACGTCATCACACGGCAGTCTCCCTCCATCTATATAGAAGGCCAGGACGGACCCAGCGGTTACGACTACGAGCTCGCCAAACTGCTCGCCGACGAGCTGGGCGTGGAGCTGCGGGTACGAGTGGCCAGCGACAACACCGAAATCCTCTCGGTCCTCGACAAGAACTTCGCTCACATCGGTATGGCCGGCCTGTCACCACAGCCCGCCCTGGAGGGCCGCTACAAGACCGTTTCCATTGGCATTGCCGCTCAATCCATGCTGGTGTACCACCGTGAGCTTGACCGCCCGGAATCCCTGGCAGAGCTGGCCGGGAAAACCATCCACGTTGCCGCCGACAGCAATCACGAGTTCCGGCTCAGTACGGCGAGGCAGGCCCACGAAGGTCTCCAGTGGCAGGTTCATTCGGGACTCGACGCAGCGGGAGTCCTGGCGCGGGTCGAAAGTGGCGAATTCCCCTATGCCATGGTCTCGTCCAACGAGCTCGATCTGAACCACGTGTTCTTCCCGATGGTGAAAGAAGCGTTTGCGGTGGGTGACACCACCGACCTGGCGTGGTTCTTCCCGGCGACCCAAGACAACTCCCTGAGCAATGCCGTCAAAGCGTTCTTCGAACAAAAAAGCAACGATGGCACCCTTGCACAGATATCCGAACGCTTCTACGGCCACCTGGATCGACTGAACTACGTTGGCGCACGCACCTTCATGCACCACGTCGAAAACCGGCTGCCGAAATACGAGGACCTGTTCCGGGACTATGCGGAAGCATTCAACATGGACTGGCGGTTGCTCGCGGCCATTGGCTACCAGGAATCCCACTGGCGCCCCAATGCGGTTTCACCCACGGGTGTACGGGGCCTGATGATGCTGACCCGAAACACCGCCAGCCACATTGGCATCAACAACCGGCTGGATGCAGAGGAGAGCATTCAGGGCGGCGCCAAGTACTTTCGAATCGTGCACGAAAAAATTCCGGAGCGGATTCCAGAACCGGACCGCACCTGGTTCGCACTGGCCTCCTACAACGTTGGTTTCGGCCACCTGGAGGACGCCAGGAGGCTAACAGAGGGCGCGGGCCGGGACCCGGACCGCTGGATGGACGTGAAGGAATTTCTGCCCCTGCTGGCGCAGAAAGAGTGGTACAGCAAAACCCGCTTTGGCTATGCACGAGGCCACGAACCGGTCATCTACGTTCAGAACATCCGGCGTTACTACGACGTACTCTCCAGGCTGAACGCGCCCCTGGAGCCGGAACCCGATCAAACAGAGCGTTTTGTGCGGATTGAGGGCCCAGAAAAAGCCAAACCGGACACCGGCGCTGCCGAGGGCGAACTTCGCGCCGCCCTGCCCCGTGAACTCGGCATGATTCCGCCAACGCTGTAGCCCGGGCCAACCCGTCAGTCCTCCCTAGCCTCCAGAGCCCTCTCTACCTGGGTGGCTGAGTAGCCGCGACGGCTCAGAAATCTCGCCTGTCGTACTTTTTCGTCCCAGTCGTCGGCGAGATTGGCCAGACCGAAACGCTTCTCGCGAAGGCTGATGGCCTGTTGGCACCAATCCTCGTCGGTCATGGCCTCAAGGCATTCCGGGCTTTGATGCACACCCCGCTGCTGGAGTTCACCGAGAATCCGGAGCGGACCATACCCCAGATCCATCCGCTGCCGGGCGTAGACATCCGCAAACCGGTCATCATCAAGCCAGCCCTCCTGCTCGTACTCATCCAGAACCGCCTCAATAATCTCCCCTGGCAGCTTTCGCTGGCGCAATTTCAGGGTCAGTTCCAGCCGGCTATGCTCGCGCCGGGCCAGCAGCCTCAGCGCTGCCGACCGGGCCCGGTATTCCTGATCGTCCTGATTTTCCGGTTTTGCCATACAGACCCTTTCCGCTGATGCTCACAAAACGCTAGACTACCCGCGATTTTCACTGACTGACCAGCCCCTGGCAGATCAGAACTGTCCGGCCCTTCTCCGGGGCCGATGGCCGGTGGCGGCGAAACCATGCCCGACACCGTGAACTGGTTGCAATACCGAAGGATACTCTAATGGCCGCGTTCATCCAGAAACTGTTCAGATCCAGAAAAACACCGGAAACCCCCAGCACTGGAAAACGTGCACCGGCGCCCGTAGCGGACGAGCAGGAACCGTCGCGGTCAGACCAGCGCGAGGAACAGCTTCGGATTCTGGATGGCTCACCCTCACAGGCAGACCTCGCAGAACTCGCCATAAACGGTGCCACGGCAGACATACGCCAGAGTGCGGCTGCCCGACTGTCCGACCCCGATACGCTGCAGGACGTGCAGAAGCGGGCAAAAGGCAAAGACAAAGGCGTTTACCAGACCGTCAAACTGGCCCTGCAGGCGCACCGGGAAAAACAGGCCCGGCTCGGCAACATCCACCAGAGCATCGCCACCCTGATCAGTCATGCCAGCGAGCAGGCCAAAAGCGAAGACACCAAACTCTACAAGGCGCGACTGGATGCCCTGATTAACCAGTGGGCCGAGGTGGAAAAGCACGCCACGCCCGAGCAGACCCAGGCGTTCCTGGAGGCGATCCACCGTTGCCGGGAGCGGTTGGCTGCCATGCAATCGGCAGCGGAGGACGAACAGCGCCAGCGCGACCAGGCAACGCAGCGAGCAGAAACCCTGAGCCTGCTGGCTGATACACTCGATGAGCTGAAACGCCATACGCCTGACACCCTGCCCTCCCTGGCATCCCTTGATGCGCTGCAGAAAACCCAGGAGAACCGCTGGCTGGAGGCCACCCGCGACACCTCCGTGGAAAAACAGGAGCAAAAGAGCTACGAGACCTCCATGCTGACGCTTCGCAACTATGTGAACGCCGTAAGACGGGCCACCCAGGCACGGGAGGAAATCAGCCACATTACTGCCACACAGGCAAACGGAGAAAGCGCCTCTGACGAACAGCGCGCCAGAGCCAGCATTCTGTTGAAAGAAATCAACTGGCCGGACGGCTATCCCGAGCCCGAGCCTGTGGCGTCTCTGCGGCAACTGTCCGGCAAACGCGCATCAACGAGCACCACCTCCGACAACCCAGAGCGCCAGAAAGCCCTGGTGGAACGACTGGAACGCACCATTGCGCAGCTGGAAACCGCCCTTGAGGCGAAACAGCTCAAGGAATCCAAACAGCTGTTCAAGGCTGCCCAGCAACAACTTCGTGAGCTGGATGGGCGCCGAAGCAAACCGTTCCAGCCCCGAATGCAGTTGCTTAATGGCCAACTGAGGGAACTGAGCGACTGGCAGGGCTTTGCCACCGAACCCAAGCAAATCGCCCTCTGTGAGCAGATGGAATATCTGGCCGAGCAGCCCATGGACCCGGAGGCAAAAGCCGAACGGATCAAGGAACTGCAAAATGAGTGGCGGGAACTCGGCGGTTCTTCCGACCGCACGCTCTGGTCACGCTTCAAGGCAGCATCGGATCGTGCCTTCGAACCCTGCAAGGCCTACTTCTCCGCAAAATCCGGGCTAAAGCAGGCGAATCTGGAGAAGCGCACCGCCATTTGCGACCAACTGGAAGCCTTCCTCGACAACGCCGACTGGTCGTCCGTGGACTGGAAAGCGGCCGAGCGCATTCACCAGACCGCCAGGCAGGAATGGAAAGAAGCCTGGCCCGTGGAGTTCCGGGATAACCGACAGGTGCAGAAGCGCTTCGATGAGCTTCTCAAACGCCTGGAGGCGCCACTGGATCAGGAGCGTCTGAACAACGAGCAGTTGAAGCAGGACATCGTGCAGCGGGCCGAGGCACTGGTGCAGCACGAACCACTGCAGGACGCCATGAACCAGGCCAAGGCCCTGCAGTCCGAGTGGAAATCCATCGGCATTACCCGGCACCGGGAAGACCGCAAGTTGTGGCAGGCATTCCGCAAGGCCTGCGACCAGATCTTCGCCCGTCGGGATGCCGAGCGCAGTGAACAGCAGGAAGCCGCCCGGGCCGCTGACGAAGCGGCACAAGCCCGTCTGCAAGAGGCAGCCGGGCTGGCTGTGGCCAACGACGAGGCATCTGCAAGCAAAGCCCTGTCAACACTGCGCGTTATCGACACATCGACGGTTTCACGAACTGTTCGGGAGCAGGTCCAGCAGGAGCAGCAGCGAGTCAAGGCACTGCTGTCCACCCTTCGCCTGCAGAATCAGGTGGTGTCCTGGCAGAAGCTGATCACAGCCGCCGCCAACGGCGAGCCGGTAAATGAGCAGATTCCAGACCACTGGCCGTCACTGGCACAGGGGATTGGCGTGGAAAGCCCGGCCGAACTGGTCATCCGGGCAGAAATCCTGTGCGGCGTCCCATCGCCCGAGAGTGACCAGCAACGCCGCATGGAAATCCAGGTTAAACGCCTCGCAGACGGTATGGGTGCCTCGGGCAATGAGGCCGATCCGCTGCAAGAGGTCGAGTCGCTGGTCGCGTCCTGGTGTCTGGGACAATCGGACAGCGCCGACTCGGACCTGGCAGCCCGTCTCAGCTCAGCGGTGGCCAGCCTCAAACCGAGCTGATCGATCAAGGCCAGTCAGTCCCGCTGGTGTTCCCTGACAAATGCCCTGGCCTCTTTCACAGCGGCCAGGGATTTGCGCTTCATCTCCTTCAGTTCATCGTCAGCCAGATAGAACATCATATCGATGGAATGGCGATAATAGCGCGTTGGCAGCCGATTCAAAGCCACGCACATCACGTCCGTCAGGAAGTCCGCCGTGTCAGCCTCCTCCCGGGTCGCGTCTATTGCGTCCACCACCAGGCGTTCGTAAAAATTGTCGATCGCATCGCGCAGAGACATGGCTCTCGCCCCCCCTGAATCCATACCGCTCTTGCTATCACCATAGAAGCCCCGGCGGAGCTTGTCATGGACCCTGAGCAATTTTGTCAATGCGATTGGCAGCCGGCGTCATTACCCCGCGCCGCTGCAACCGGCTATGGTTGCATCACACAGGTTATCCACTTTCAGGACAACGACAATCAGAGGACAGACCATGACCACCGAAGCGTACATCTTCGATGCGGTCCGCACGCCCAGGGGGCGCGGAAAGAAAGACGGCTCCCTGCACAGCGTCAAGCCAATCACCCTGCTCACCACGGTACTTACCGCCCTGCAGGAGCGAAACAGCCTGGATACGGCGCAGGTAGACGACATTGTTATGGGCTGCGTCACCGCCGTGGGTGATCAGGGTGCCGACATTGCCAAAACCGCTGCGCTGGCAGCCGACTGGGACGAACAGGTGGCCGGCGTTACCCTCAACCGGTTCTGTGCGTCTGGCCTTGAAGCGGTCAACCTCGCGGCCATGAAGGTGCGTTCCGGCTGGGAGGATCTCGTGGTTGCCGGTGGCGTAGAAGCCATGTCCCGGGTTCCCATGGGCTCCGATGGCGGCGCCTGGGCAACCGACCCGGAAACCAACCTGCACACCGGCTTTATGCCCCAGGGCATCGGCGCCGACCTGATCGCCACCCTCGAGGGCTTCAGCCGGGAAGATGTCGACGGCTTTGCCGTGAAATCCCAGCAGAAGGCGGCCAATGCCTGGGAAAAGGGCTACTTCGGAAAATCCATCATTCCGATCCGTGACCAGAATGGCGTGGTGATCCTTGATCGTGACGAACACGTGCGCGGTAATACCACCGTGGAATCGCTAGCCGGCCTGAAGCCCTCGTTCCAGATGATGGGAGAAATGGGCTTCGACGGCGTAGCACGCGAGAAGTACCACTATGTAGAGAAAATCAACCACGTGCACCACGCCGGCAATTCGTCCGGCATTGTTGACGGCGCCACCGCCCTGCTGATCGGGAGCGAAGCCAAGGGCAAGGCCCTGGGCCTGACACCCCGCGCCCGGATTGTCGCGACCGCGGTTACCAGTACCGACCCCACCATCATGCTCACCGGCCCTGCCCCGGCCGCCCGCAAGGCTCTGGCTAAAGCCGGCATGACCGTCGACCAGATCGATCTGTTTGAAGTGAACGAGGCCTTCGCCTCGGTGGTGATGCGCTTCCAGCGGGAGCTCTCGGTTCCCGACGACAAAGTGAACGTGAATGGCGGTGCCATCGCCATGGGTCATCCGCTGGGTGCCACGGGCGCGATGATCCTCGGTACCCTGCTGGACGAACTCGAGCGGCGGGAACTGCGCTATGGCCTGGCCACCCTGTGCGTGGGCGGCGGCATGGGCATTGCCACCATTATCGAGCGCATCTGACCCCGATCACGTTTCAAGGAGAACCGAACATGAATGCCATTCGTTACGACCTGGGGTCAGACCAGATTCTGACTCTTACCATCGATATGCCCGGCCAGTCCGCCAACACCATGAACGCTGCCTTCCGGGACGCCCTTTCGGAGACAACGGCCCGGGTAAAAGGCGATCTCGACAAGATCCGGGGCGTCATCATCGCGTCTGCCAAGAAGACCTTTTTTGCCGGTGGCGACCTCAAAGAGCTCCACAAGGTCACTCGTGATGATGCCCAGGCCTTTGAGGACATGGTCAACGGCCTGAAAGCCGACATGCGGTTTCTGGAAACCGCCGGAAAGCCGGTCGTCGCCGCCATCAACGGCACCGCCCTGGGTGGCGGGCTGGAAATTGCGCTGGCCTGTCATCACCGTATTGTTCTGGATGACGACAGCATTCAACTGGGGTTGCCGGAAGTGACCCTGGGCCTGTTACCGGGCGGAGGCGGCACCCAGCGGCTGCCAAGAATGATTGGTCTGGAAGCGGCTTTCCCCTTCCTGATGGAAGGCAAGAAGGTGAATCCAAAGGCGGGCCTGAAAGCCGGCATCGTCGATGAGCTGGCCGACTCGGTAGAAGACATGATGATCCGGGCCCGCACGTTTATCGACGCCAACCCGAAATGTCAGCAACCCTGGGACCAGAAAGGCTTCAAGTTTCCCGGCGGTGCCCCCCACCACCCGGCCATGGCCCAGAAGCTGGCCATTGCCCCGGCCATGCTCAAGCAGAAAACCCGGGGCTGTTACCCGGCGCCCGAGCGGATTCTCTCGGCTGCCGTGGAAGGGGCCCAGGTGGATTTCGACAACGGCAGCCTGATTGAGACCCGGTACTTTGCCGAGCTGGTCATTGGCCAGGTAGCCAAGAACATGACCGGCACCTTCTGGTTCCAGCTCAATGCCATCAAGGCAGGGGGCAGCCGGCCGGACGGCGTTGAAAAAGAGACCTTCCGCAAGGTGGGTGTGCTCGGTGCCGGCATGATGGGGGCGGGTATTGCCTATTCCACGGCGACCCGAGGCATCGACGTGGTTCTCAAAGATGTATCCCTGGAAAATGCCGAGAAAGGCAAGGCCTACTCCGAGAAACTGTTGGCCAAGAAGGTCAGCCGGGGCCGGATGACCGAAGAGCAGAAAGCCGCTGTCCTGGACCGCATCAGGCCCACCGATTCCGCAGATGATCTTGAAGGCTGTGATCTGGTGATTGAAGCCGTGTTCGAGGACAGCGAACTGAAAGCCCGAGTCACCCAGGAAGCGGAGCCCAAACTGGTGACTAACGGAATCTTCGCGTCCAACACGTCCACCATTCCCATCACCCAGCTCGCAGAGGCGTCGGCAAAACCCGAGAATTTCATCGGTCTGCATTTCTTCTCGCCGGTGGACAAGATGCAGCTGGTGGAAATCATCGTGGGCGAGAAGACTTCCGATGACACCCTGGCGCGCTCGTTCGATTACGTGCAGCAGATTGGCAAGATCCCGGTTGTGGTCAACGACAGTCGTGGCTTCTTCACCTCGCGGGTATTCGGCACGTTCGTCAACGAAGGCATCTGTATGCTGGGCGAGGGCATCCACCCTGCCAGCATTGAAAATGCCGGATTGCTGTCGGGCATGCCGGTGGGCCCCCTGGCCATCTCTGATGAAGTCAGCATGACGCTCATGCAGCACATCCGTAACCAGAGCCGGAAAGATACCGAAGCCGCAGGCGGTACCTGGAACCCGCACCCGGCCGAAGCCATCATCGATGCCATGGTGAACGAGCACGGCCGCAAGGGTAAGGCCGCCGGCGCCGGTTTCTATGAATACCCCGCCAACGGCAAGAAATACCTCTGGCCCGAGCTGGAGCAGCTGTTCGTGAACCCGGAAACCGCCAGATCCGTGCCGTTGCAGGAACTGAAAGACCGGATACTGTTTATCCAGGCCATCGAGACGGTGCGCTGTCTCGAAGAGGGCGTTCTCAGAACCGTGGAAGATGCCAATATCGGCAGTATTTTCGGGATTGGCTATGCCCCCTGGACCGGTGGCGCCATCCAGTTCATCAACCAGTACGGTGTCAGGGCCTTTGCCCAGCGCGCGGCAGAACTGGCTGACGCCTACGGCGAGCGGTTTGCGCCGCCCAGGCTGCTTCTGGAAAAGGCCGAAAGCAATACGGCTTTCTCGTGATCTGAGCACCTCCGTGCGCCCCAAAGCTGCTTCCCGCCGCACGTCCCGATCGGGCCCTCTCTACCCCGTGCCATCGTTACCAACCTGCCAACTTCATGGACAGATTGTCACGAACCGATACGCCGCGCCTATGGCAACCGATGTGGCGCTTGCCTACAATCATTTTAATCGATCACGGGAAATGGCCAGCAGCATCGGGCCTCTGTCCCACCGTCAGGTAAGTAATTCTATGACCATTGCGGAAATCATCTCGGCTCGTTCCACCCTGGCAGGCAGTCGCCGCACCGGGGTAGGCAAGGCAATCACGATTGCCCTCCTGCTGTCGGCACCACTCGGTTTGCAGGCGAAAATTGACGCCAATGCTGTGTATGAGCCGGTTTCTCCAACCATCGACCAGGCCCGGGCGAACATCCTGATTGCTCGACAGCTTCAGTTCACCCATTTCCGCGATCTGGGAATCAGCGATGAGCTGTCCGGCGATGTCTTTGACGCCTACCTGGATTACCTGGACGGACAACGGATCTATCTCTCCCAGGAAGACATTGCGAAATTCGATCAGGTACGCACCAAACTGGGCTCTGCACTCAAGACCGGCCAACTGCAGCCGGGCTTTGATATCTACAATCTGGTTCAGCAGCGGATTATCGAGCGCCTGAAGTTTGCACTGAATACCATCGACAGCGGCCTGGACTCTCTGGATTTTTCCTCGAATGAGCGAATCCTCGTGGATCGTTCCGAAGCCGATTGGGAACCGGATGCCAAGGCCCTGGACGAGCTCTGGATCAAGCGCATCAAGAATGCCGTTCTGGCCCAGCGCCTGAACGGAGCCAAAGATGAAGACATTGCCGACACCCTGCGCCGCCGCTACGAAGGCCAGTTAAAGCGTGCCTATCAGGCCCGCAGTGAAGACGCCTTCCAGGCCTATATGAACGCCTTCACCGGCATGTGGGATCCGCACACCTCCTACTTCTCACCGCGTACGTCCGAAAACTTCAACATCAACATGAGCCTGTCTCTGGAAGGTATCGGCGCTGTGTTGCAGTCGGACAACGAGTACACCAAAGTCGTGCGACTGGTACCGGGTGGACCTGCATCCAAGCAGGGCGAACTGCAGCCCGCGGACCGTATTGTCTCGGTCGCTCAGGAGGGTGAGAAGCCGGTGAACGTGATCGGCTGGCGCCTGGACGAAGTGGTTGACCTGATTCGCGGCCCCAGGAATTCTACCGTGACCCTTGAGGTGATTCCGGCCAACGCCTCGGATGAAACCATCACCGAGACCATTGCCATCAAACGCGATGAAGTGAAGCTCGAGGAACAGAGTGCCAGCAAGGATGTAATCCAGCTGAACCGGGGCGGCAAGGACTACCGCATCGGCGTGATCACCATTCCCACCTTCTACGCGGACTTCCAGGCCATGCAGGCCGGTGATCCGAATTACAAGAGCACCACCCGTGACGTTCGACAGCTGATCACCGAGCTGGAAGCCGAGGGCGTTGAAGGCCTGGTGATCGATCTGCGCAACAATGGTGGCGGCGCCCTGCACGAGGCCAACGATCTGGTGGGACTGTTCATCGACAAAGGGCCCACAGTACAGATCCGTAACGCCAACAACGATGTCCAGGTGCTTAACGACGAGGACCCCTCCGTTGCCTACGACGGGCCGCTGGTTGTACTCACCAACCGCATGAGCGCCTCGGCCTCTGAGATCTTCGCCGGTGCCATCCAGGATTATGGTCGCGGCCTGGTTGTGGGCTCCCAGACCTTTGGCAAGGGCACCGTGCAGGCCGTGCGGCCCCTGAATCATGGCCAGCTGAAGATCACCCAGTCCAAGTTCTACAGGGTCTCTGGCGGCTCCACCCAGCACAAGGGTGTGATTCCTGATATTGAAATCCCGTCCCGGATCGACAAATCCAGGATTGGCGAAGACGCACTGGAACATGCCCTGCCCTGGGACCAGATCGAAGCGGTTCCGCACACTCGCTACTTCGATTTCAGCGGCATCATTGATGAACTTCGCAAGCGCCACGAGGAGCGTTTCGCCACCAATCCGGAGTTCAGCCTCCTGCAACAGGAAATCGATTTCCTGGAAAGGCAGCGTGAAACCGACACGGTCAGCCTGAACCTCGAAGAGCGGCGGGCCCAGCACGAGCGGATCGAGCGTACCCGACTGACCATCGCCAATGCCCGTCGCGAACTGCAGGGCAAGGAGCCGTTCGACTCTCTGGAAGATCTGGAGGACTGGCAGGACCAGCAGGCAGCCGATCCGGACACCACCGACGACGAACTCGACTTCATTATCCGTGAAGGCGGCCACATCATGGCAGACATGCTGGACCTGGATCAGAAAATGGCGTCCATCCTGGACCCGCAGCAGTTTGCCGTGCAAGCCCCGGCAGCGGCTGTACGATAGTCCGGCACCACCATGGATGAACGATGACTGACAGGGAAAAGGAAACGCCGGCCAGTCCCCAAAAGGCACGCGTACTCCAGGACATGCTCCTGGATGCGCTGCACGCCATGCGCTCCATGGAACAAGTGGAAGGCCTGGAGAAACCGGACGCAGCCGAGCGTACGCCAGAGGGCCTGGTCGACCGGCTGGCCAGCCTTACCGGTTCGGCCCTGCGCTTTGGCGCCAGAGCAACGGATACATCGCTGCGGGTGGGCCGGGCACTGATCAATTCACAGGATCAGCTTCGGGCCATGCTCACCGCCGGGCAATCCTTACGGGATATTCGTGAGGTGGCCGGGCTGACGCTCTCCGAGATGAGCGAAGCCCTGAATCTCCGGGACAAGTCCGTACTCGAAGCCATTGAAAACGGCACAACCACCCTCTCTTTCGAGCTGATCCTGCGTCTGGCAGCCCTGATCGCCCGTAACGACCCCATCCCGTTCATCATGCGCACCACCCGGAACTACAATCCTGAGGTCTGGCAGATCCTGAACGACTGGGGCGTCGCCCGACTGCCATTGCAGTTCGAGCGCGAGCGGGAGTTCATCAATATTTTCCGGCGCCACGACGACGCCCGCGCCCTGTCCGACGAGGGTTTCCGCAGGGTGCTCGAGTTCACCCGACAGAGCTTTGAGATGTCACTGCATTTTGTCGAGGAGCAAGAACGACAGGTGGCCGAGATAAAGGCCGCACAAACGCAGGGCCAGCCCTCAGAGAGCACCAGGGCCGGGCAGGCTCCCAAGGGCAGAAAACCGCCCTCCGGAGAATCCTGAACCCCTGCATACCTTTAGCCAAACAGTGCCTTCATTCCTGTGATGTTGGGGCTGTGTACAACCCCTTTCTCGGTGACGATCGCATCAATCATGCTGGCGGGCGTTACGTCGAACACCGGGTTGAACACATTGACTCCCTCCGGGGCCAGGGGAATACCCCGGATCTCGCGCACTTCCAGGCCATCCCGCTCTTCCAACGGCACCTCCGCTCCAGATGGCAGGGACATGTCGACAGTGCTTGAAGGCGCCACAACCATAAAGCGGACCCGGTGATGCCGTGCCAGTACCGCAAGGCTGTAAGTGCCGATCTTGTTCACCACGTCGCCGTTGGCGGTAATGCGGTCGGCGCCAACGATAACCCAGCGCACGTCCTTGCGGGCCAGAATGGAGGCGGCCGCACCGTCGGCGTTCAGGGTCACCGGGATCTGGTCCCGGGCCAGTTCCCAGGCGGTCAGACGGCTACCCTGCAACCAGGGCCGGGTTTCATCCGCAAACACTTCCTTGAGCAGCTGTTTCTCATGCATTCGCCGAATCACGCCAAGAGCCGTTCCATAGCCGCCCGTGGCCAGTGCGCCGGTGTTGCAGTGGGTCAGTACCGAAACCGGCTTCTCCAGGCCCATCAACTCCAGGGCATGGTCGGCCATGGCCACATTGGCTTCCACGTCTTCACGGTGAATGGCCTCCGCCTCGCTGGCGAGTCGCTTAACCGCCTCATCCAGTGAGTGACAGGCGTGAAACACACGTTCCATTCGCTGCAGGGCCCAGAACAGGTTGACCGCCGTCGGGCGGGAGGCCGCCAGTTCGCGGATCGCCTGCTTGATTTCCGCCTTCCAGTCGCCGCCGCCTGCATGCCGGGCCGCCAGGGCCACCCCATAGGCCGCACTGATGCCGATAGCGGGCGCCCCCCGAACCACCATATCGCGGATACTCTGGGCCACCCCGGAAGCCCCCTCGAGAGTGATCCAGTGCTCCTCCCCGGGCAGCAGCCTCTGGTCCAGCAACTCGAGACGGCTGCCATGCCAGCGAATCGCCACTGTGCCCATAGCGGTGGAAGAGGTGCCTTGTCTTGCCATGTGGTTTGCTCCAGTTTCAAGCGCTGAAAACCGCCAGTATAACGGTTATACTTCCGGGCTACATTTCTGACATGCGCTGGTAAGTCACCGGGCGCTGAAAGGCAGGATCAATGACGGCAGACACCATCAACGCGGCCGATATCCGCATCAATGCCCGCTGGCTGATCCCGATCGAGCCGGCCGACACGGTGCTTGAACATCAGGCGATCATTCTTCAGGGCGACCGGATTGCGGCGGTGCTCTCCCAGTCCGAGGCCGACCGGCTTTACCGGACCCGGGAAACCGTGAACCTGCCCGATCACGTCGTAATGCCCGGCCTGATCAACATGCATGGCCACGCAGCCATGACCCTGTTCCGCGGCATGGCCGACGATCTGCCCCTGATGACCTGGCTGAACGATCACATCTGGCCCGCGGAGGGCCGTTTCATCAGCGAGCAGTTCATCGCCGACGGCACCCAGTTGGCAATGGCCGAGATGCTGCGTACCGGCACCACGACCTTCTCGGATATGTACTTCTTTCCGGAGGTTGCTGCCCAGGTGGCACACGATGCCGGCATGCGTGCCCAGATCTGCTTTCCACTGCTGGACTTCCCCACGCCATGGGGCTCTGGCCCGGAGGAATACCTGCGAAAAGGCCGCGAGTTTATCGAGACCTGGCAATCGAATCGATACATCACACCGGCGATTGGCCCGCACGCACCTTACACGGTGTCCGATGCCCCATTGAAGGAGGCCGTGGCCCTGTCACGGGACACGGGCGCGCCCATCCAGATCCATCTTCATGAAACCGCGTTTGAAGTGGCCGAGGCCAGCGAGAAACTGGGGCAACGACCGACCGCCCGCCTGGCGGAGCTCGGTCTGCTGGGCGCCAATACCCAGTGTGTACACATGACGCAAATTGATGACAGCGACCTGGCCCTGCTCCGCGAAACCGGTGCCCATGTGATTCACTGCCCCGAGTCCAACCTGAAACTGGCCAGCGGCCTGTGTCCGGTCCAGAGGCTTCTCGATAACGGCGTGAACGTGGCGATAGGCACGGACGGCGCGGCCAGCAACAACGACCTGGACCTGTTCGGCGAGCTGAGTACCGCCGCCATGGTCGCTAAAGTCGTGGCCGGCGATGCGTCCGCCCTGTCGGCCCACAAGGCCCTCGAGATGGCTACCATCAACGGCGCCAGAGCCCTGGGCCGAAGCCACGAACTGGGCACCCTGGCCGAAGGCAAACTGGCGGATATCATTGCCATAGATCTCAGCGACCCATTCCTGCAGCCAGTATATGACCCCGCCTCGCATCTGGTGTACAGCAACCATGGCCGTGCGGTAAGCCATAGCTGGATCAACGGCGTACCACAGTTACAGGACGGCCGCCCAACCCGGATTGACGTGGCCGATCTTGCGCTCCGGGTCCGGGACTGGGCTGAACAGATTCGCCGTCAGGCCGATTGACCGATTTCCGATTGATTCATCAGGCAGAAGCAACATGACAAACCAGAATGTAGACCGGAACGAAATCGCCAAGTTCGAGGCGCTCGCCAGCCGCTGGTGGGACCCGACGAGCGAGTTCAAGCCGCTGCACGACATCAACCCGCTGCGTCTGAATTACATCGACGAACGGGTATCCCTGGCTGGCAAGCGAGCGCTGGACGTGGGATGCGGGGGCGGCCTGCTGTCCGAAGGCATGGCCCGGCGAGGTGCCCACGTAACC
This sequence comes from Marinobacter sp., assembly GCF_041984545.1. Lineage (GTDB taxonomy): Bacteria > Pseudomonadota > Gammaproteobacteria > Pseudomonadales > Oleiphilaceae > Marinobacter. The sequence continues at coordinate 22,890 of NZ_JBHIXV010000021.1, forward strand.
GGTATCGACATGGGTGAAGCGCCCCTGTCCGTTGCCAGATTGCATGGCATGGAAAGCGGCGTGAACGTCGACTACCGCCAGACCACCGTGGAAGAGCTGGCCAATGATCCGGAGCACAAGGGCCAGTACGATGTGGTCACCTGCCTGGAAATGCTCGAGCACGTGCCCGACCCTGCTTCTGTCATTCGAGCCTGCGCGGCCATGCTCAAGCCCGGCGGACACATGTTCGTTTCCACCATCAATCGCAACCCGAAGTCGTTCCTGTTTGCCATTGTCGGCGCCGAGTACGTACTGAGGCTGCTGCCCAAAGGCACCCATGAGTGGAAGAAATTCATCCGGCCGTCCGAGATGTCCGACCATCTGCGCCACGCGGGTCTGGAGGTCCGGGAACTGACGGGCATGACCTACAACCCGATCACCAAGGTGTACAAGCTCGGCCGGGATGTGGACGTTAACTATCTGATGCACGCCAGGGACGCTCGTGACGCCTGATTCGCCCCCGATTTCCGCCGTTCTGTTCGATCTGGACGGCACGCTGATCGACACAGCGCCCGATTTCATTCGGTGCCTGAACCAGCTGCGCCTGCAACACGGTTTGGCACCGTTGCCAGCGGAGCAGATCCGACGCTCCGTTTCCAACGGCGCCCGCGCCATGATCCGGGTCGGTTTCGGGCTGGAACCCGAGCATCCGGATTATCTGGAAAAGCACACGGCGTTCCTGGACCTTTATGAAGCAGGCGTTGCCGAGGAAACCCGACTGTTCGAAGGTATGGAGGAGCTCCTGCAGGCGCTGGAGCATCGGGGAATCCCCTGGGGAATTGTGACCAACAAGCCCGCCCGCTTTGCCGTTCCGCTCATTGAGGCACTTGGGTTGTCCTCCCGCTGCGCCACACTGGTCTGCCCCGATCATGTTACACACCGCAAGCCCCATCCCGAATCGCTGATCCTGGCCTGCCGCCAGATCGGCACCGAGCCCGGTACCGGCCTGTACGTGGGTGACCACGAGCGCGACATTGAGGCCGGTCGAAACGCCGGAATGCGAACCGTGGCCGTGCGCTATGGCTACATTGAGGAGCCGGAGCGCGTTGATCTCTGGCAAGCGGACCTGATCGCCGATACCGTCAGAGACCTGGCAAAGCTGTTACAATAAGCGCTTATTTTCAGGACGCGGTTTCCAACCGCACACAGCTCGACACGGAGACAGGTTATGCAGGATTACCAGGCACCCGCCGATCTTCTGAAAGACCGCATCATCATGGTGACGGGCGCGGGTAGTGGTATTGGCCGGGCAGCCGCGAAGGCCTACGCCGCCCACGGCGCGACCGTCATTCTGGTAGGGCGTACCGTCAGCAAGCTCGAAACGGTTTACGACGAGATTGAGGCAGCTGGCCATCCCAAACCCGCGATCGTTCCCATGAACTTTGAAGGGGCCGCGGTCAAGGATTACGAAGAACTGGCCATGACCCTGGAAGACAACTTCGGGCAACTGGATGGCCTGCTGCATAACGCGGCCATTCTGGGTGATCGCAGCCCCGTTGAGCTCTACGACCCGGAGACCTGGAACAAGGTCATGCACGTGAATGCAACGGCGCCGTTTCTGCTGAGCCGGGCCATGATCCCCCTGCTTCGCAAATCCGATAACGCCTCGGTGATCTTCACGTCCTCCGGCGTAGGCCGGAAAGCCAAGGCCTATTGGGGCGCCTATGCGGTGTCCAAGTTTGCAGTAGAAGGCCTGAGCCAGCTGCTGTCGGAGGAACTGGACGACGACCGCCACAACATTCGGGTAAACAGTCTGAACCCGGGCGCGACGCGTACCAACATGAGAGCCCATGCGTACCCGGCAGAGAACCCGCAGCAGAATCCTGCCCCGGAAGATCTGATGCCGGTTTATCTGTATCTCATGGGCAAGGACAGCGAGGGTGTAAACGGCCAGAAGCTGGATGCCCAGCCAAAGTAATGGAACTGTTCTTCTACACCACGAGCCAGTGCCATCTGTGCGAACTGGCCGAAGCCCTGCTTGTTAACACGCCCATGCCGGAACCGATTCCGGTCGATGTGGTGGACATTGCCCAGTCCGAAGAGCTGGTGGCACGCTACGGCACCCGTATACCGGTGCTCAGACGCAACGACACCGGTGCGGAGCTGGACTGGCCGTTTACCAGGGATGAATTACTCACATTCCTGCAATGAGGATTGCCTGACATGTTGATGGTTATTTCCCCTGCAAAAACGCTTGATTACGAGAGCCCGCTGGCAACGGAGCGCTACACCCAGCCGGATTTTCTCGACGACGCCTGCGAACTGGTCGATCAGCTCAAGGAGCTGGAGCCACACCAGATCAGCAACCTGATGAGCATCAGTGACAAACTTGGCCAACTGAACGCCGAACGGTTTCAGAACTGGCACACGCCATTTACCCCGGAAAACGCCCGGCAGGCAGTACTGGCCTTCAAGGGCGACGTTTACACCGGCCTGGACGCAGAAAGCTTCAGCGAACAGGATTTCGAGTTCGCCCAGAATCACCTGCGCATGCTGTCCGGGCTGTATGGTGTGTTGAAACCGCTCGACCTGATGCAGCCCTATCGGCTGGAGATGGGCACCCGCTTTGAAAACAAGCGAGGCAAGGACCTGTACGAGTTCTGGGGCAGCAAGATAACCGAGGAAATCAATCGCCTGCTGGCAGCGGACGACGGGGTGCTGGTGAACCTGGCCTCCAACGAATACTTCAAGTCGGTTAAAAAGAAAGAGCTGGATGGCCGCCTGGTAACCCCGCAATTCAAGGACTGGAAGAACGGGCAGTACAAGATGATCAGCTTCTATGCCAAGAAGGCCCGGGGTCTGATGTGCCGCTATGCCATCCAGAACCGCATCACCCAGGCCAACGACCTGAAAGGCTTCAACCTCGAAGGCTATTATTTCAGTGAAGACCAATCCGATAACAACAACTGGGTTTTCCTGCGTGACGAACAGTAATCCACGTTGATATCGGAGCAAGCAATGAACGAAGCCGTCTTTTCGCAACTCGCGCTGCTGGTGTTCCTGACCGGACTGATTGTCTGGATGGGGTTCATCGTTTGGGACCTCGCCAAGAAATCCCAGGCCGGCCGGTTTGGCACCATCGCCCTGTTTACCGTGCTGGGGGCCGGTGTGGTGGGTTTTATCGTGAAGACCGTACTTGTCGAGATCATGCAGATCTAGCGCCAGAACCGTCACTTTACGGCCACTGCCCGGTGGCCGTATCATCCCTCTCCGTTTTTCGAACCGTCACCGGTTCAGATCGATGCAAATAAACAGCAAGGACCGAGCCTGATGTGGTTTCGTAATGCCCGCGTATTCCGTTTTACCAAGCCCTTCGCCATTACCGCTGAAGAACTCGAGGAAAAGCTGGGGGCGGATGCCTTCAAACCCTGCGGACCTCAGGAAACGAGCCGCCAGGGCTGGGTGCCTCCCCTGGGCAAACACGGAGAAATGCTGGTGCACAGCGCCGGTGGCTATCACCTGATTGCGCTGCGCAAAGAGGAAAAAATCCTCCCCGGCCCGGTGGTCAAGGAGGCCGTTGAAGAGCGGGCCGAAGCCATCGAGTTTGAACAGAGCCGAAAGGTCCGGCGCAAGGAAAAAGACGAGATCAAGGAACAGGTCATGCTGGAAATGCTGCCCCAGGCCTTCTCCAGAAACCGGCGCTGTTATGCCTACCTGGCACCACAGGACGGCGTTCTGGTGGTGGATGCCGGCTCGGCGAAACAGGCCGAAGACCTGGCGTCTACCCTGCGCAAGAGCCTGGGTTCGCTGCCGGTTCGGCCTCCAGCCGTGGAACAGGCACCGGCGTTTACCTTCACCGGGTGGCTTAATGAAACCATCGATCTGCCCGGAAGCATTGTTCTGGGCAACGAGTGCGAATTGAAAGACCCGTCGGAAGATGGCGGCGTGGTGCGCTGCAAGGGCCTGGATCTGAGGGCCGACGAGATTCGCAATCACCTCGACGCCGGAATGCAGGTCACCAAACTTGCCCTGACCTGGGACGACAACGTCTCATTCGTGCTGGATGAAGAGCTGGGCATTCGTCGCCTGAAGTTCGGCGAAACGCTGCAGGAGCAGCTCGACGATGTCGACGTGGACGACGCTGTCGCCAAGTTCGACGCCGCCTTCACCCTGATGACCCTGGAGCTGTCCCGCCTGATTCCCGGACTGCTGGAGGCCCTGGGTGGCGAGGATCGCTCGGCCATCGTTGAAGAGTGAATCCCGGTGAGCGCCCTCAGTGGGCGCTCTTGCCCAGCCGCTCCCGCTGCCAGTCCTTTTCCGGCTCGTTCAGCACCAGACGCAAATCCATGACTTCTTCCTGGGTATTGAACTTGATCTCGAACCCCAGGTGTTCGGCCAGTTGCAGCATCGGGCGGTTGTCGGGCAACACGTTGCCCACCATTTCCATGGTGCCCCTGGCCCTGCAGTAATCAATCATTTTCTGCATCAGCGCGACGCCCAACCCCTCGCCCTTCATCTTGTCGTGCACCATTACGGCAAACTCACATTGCAGGTTGTCGGCGTCTGTCCAGGTGCGCACGGTGCCCAGGGTTTCCTCACCCTCGCCGTCCTCCCGGGGCGCGTTGGCAATGAACACCATCTCCCGGTCGTAGTCGATCTGCACCATCTGGGCGACGTCTTCCCGGGAGAAGTGCTTGCGATACTGGAAGAACCGGTAACGGATGGACTCCGGCGACTGCAGTTCGTGAAAGGCCCGGTGGGCGGGCTCGTCCTCGGCCAGCACGGGACGGATGATCACCCTCCGGCCGGATTTCGGCAGCACGATCCACTCCTCAAGCTCTCGCGGGTAAGGCTGGATAATGGGCTTGCCGGGCTTGTCCGACAGATCAATGGCAATGTTCACCGCCACCGCGCCCTGCTCGTTGAACAGCAGCGGTGAAATTTCCAGGCCCTGGATTTCAGGAATGTCGATGACGATCTGTGAGAGTGTCACCAGGGTCTCGGAGACCGCCCGGATATCCTCCTCCGGCTTCAGACTGTGCTCCTTGAGCAGCTTGTACATGTAGGTACGGCGCAAAAGCTCGCGGGCAAGCACCATGTTCAGCGGCGGCAGTGCAATCTGCCGGTCGGTCATCACGTTGATCTGTGCGCCGGCGGCGCCACACACCACCAGCGGACCAAACAGGGGGTCCCGGGTAATACCGACACTGAACTCGATACCGCCCACGTGCTGGTAGGAACGCTGAACCGCAAAGCCGAGAAAACCGCTGTCGGGAAAATGCTTGCGGTACTCGTCCATCAGGTAGCGGCAGGAATCCATGATGGCAGCCTCGCTGTTGAGCTTCTGGACGGTCCCCTTATAGCGGCGCTGGGTCGGGCTCAGATCCAGGAACGGATGGCAGGCCTGCTCGTGAATGATGGTGATGTCGATGGGGCGGCGCTCTACCGCAAATACCTCCAGCACCTCCTCCATGTCGTCGCAGTACATGGTTTCGATGGTGCTGATGCCATAATCGCGCACCAGGTCTCGGGCTTCCCGGTTGGAAAGATGGTAGCGTCCCGAACGCCTGGCGGATGCCACCAGACGCCGGGTCTGGGTGCGATCGGCGAAATGATCGGTGAAGGATTCGGGTGTTTCGGTAAGCAGTCGCTGGACCCGCTGGTGGCGAACGTGCTGCATGAACGCCATCACCGCCTTTTCCGGATTAAAAAACGAAGGCAGGCCGGCCCGGTAGAACTCCTCCCTCGAATCCATCACCGTGCTCTGGCCGAGCCAGCAGGTGAACACGTTCAACCGGGTGCCCTTGGACGCCTGGACCACCGCGTCTGCGATTCTCAGGCTGTCTTCAGTGAGGCTGGGCGCATACATCACCAGCACATTGGCCACTTCCGGATCCCGGGCCAGGATCTTGATGGCTTTACCATAGAGTTCCGGCGAGGCGTCGTAATTAAGGTCAATCGGGTTCTTCCGGGTCCAGTATGGGGGCAGGAGTTCGGCAAGCGCTTCAATGCTGGTTTCGGACAAACGGGCCAGTTCGCCGCCCAGATCCGCCAGCCGGTCCACCGCCAGCACACCCGGCCCCACGCCATTGGCCATGATCGCGAGGGATTCCCTGCGCAACGGGCGCATCCGCGTCAGCGTCTCCAGGGCGTCAAACATCTGGCCCAGACCGTCAACCCGGAGCACACCGGCCCGCTGCAGCATGGCGTCGTATATCGGATCGCTGCGCTTCAGGCCCGCGGGCAGCTCATGGGGGAACCACTCGGATTCGGGTACCCGGCCGGATTTCACGGCAATCACCGGCTTGGTGCGGGAGGCCACACGAACCGCCGACATGAATCGCCGGGCATTCGGTATGTTCTCGATGTGCAGCAGAATGGCGCGGGTCTGGGTGTCCTGGGCCAGGTAATCGATCAGATCGTCGTGATCAATGTCCATGCCATCGCCGAGGGTCAGGAAATAGGAGAACCCGACACCCCGGGCGAAAGCCCAGTCCAGAACCGAACTGGCAATGGTGCCGGACTGCCCCACAAACGCCACCCGACCCGGGATAGCGCCCATGTGGGCATAGGTTGCGTTGAGGCTGCGGGCAGGCACCATCAGGCCGATGGTGTTGGGGCCGAGCACACGAATGCCGGTTTCCCTCGCCGCTTCCCGCACCGCATACATCAGCGGCTGGCCGGTCTTGCTGTGGGTACGCGACATGCCGCCGGTCATCACGATGGCAGTGCGCACCCCGGCCTCACCGAGTTTCTTGATGGTTTTGGCCACCGTATCGGGCGGCGTGCAGATGATGGCCAGGTCCGGGCAAAAATCCATCTTCGAGACGCGGCGCACGCAGGGCACACCGTGCACGTTGTCGTAGTCGTTCTGGTTGACCACCAGCAAGCGCCCGGGGTAGCCGCCGCCCATCAGGTTCCGCAGCACCATGCCGCCCAGGTTGTCAGCCCGCTCCGACGCGCCTATCACCGCAATGGATGCAGGGTTAAACAGGCTTTCCAGGTAACGGGTACTCAAGCGGTCTCTCCTTGGCGATCGGTCGACCGCTCCTTTGGCCTATAAAGGGCAGCGGTCGCTTCTATGTGTCCTCCTATCTTAGGCACAGAGCGGACGATGTAAAACGTCTATCACCCCTATAAGACCAAAGAAACACGGCACCCCACGGGTATCCCTGATAGAGTAAAAGAAAATATAAGTACATCCAGGACAGTCCGAACGTATGACCACGGCATTTTTTTCCCACGATGATTTCATGAAGCACAACATGGGGCCTGAGCATCCGGAGAGTCCGGAACGGCTGGCTGCAATCATCAGTTACCTGGCCGACACCGGACTGGACCAGAAACTCGACTGGGTGCGCCCCGAAGAGGCAACCCGCGACCAACTGCTGATGGTGCATCCTGAGAAATACCTGCACCAGCTAGACCTGATGCAGCCGACTCGGGGCCGAGTGTTCACCGACCCGGACACCGCAATGATGCCAGACACCTTACGGGCCGCCAGGCTGGCCGCCGGAGCCAACGTGCAGGCGGTTGATATGGTGATGAGCAGCCAGGTGACCAACGCCTTTGTCTGCGCGCGTCCACCGGGGCACCATGCGGAGCGGTCGAAATCCATGGGCTTCTGCTTCTACAACAACGTGGCCATTGCGGCCATGCGGGCGCTGACGTTTCACCACCTGGAGCGTGTCGCCATCATCGACTTTGATGTGCACCAGGGCAACGGCACCGTCGATATTGTGGGCGGCGATGAGCGCATCCTGATGTGTTCAAGCTTCCAGCACCCGTTCTACCCCCACTCGCATGTGCACAGGCAGGCGGGCAACATCGTGAACATCCCCATTGCCGCCGATTGTTCGTCGGAGGAATACCGTCAGCGAGTACAGGATGGCTGGATGGAGAGGCTGAATGACTTCAAGCCACAGCTGATTCTGATTTCTGCGGGCTTCGACGCCCACAGGCTGGACCCCATGGCCGAGCTCAATCTGGAAACCGACGACTATCGCTGGCTGACGGAATTGATTGTGGGCGTCGCCCACGAGCACAGCAACGACCGGATTATTTCAACCCTGGAGGGCGGGTATCACCTGCGGGCGCTGGCCGAGAGTGTCAACGCCCACCTGGAAGTGCTCGATTCCGTCTACTGACGCCCTTACCCCGTCGGCTCCCCACCGTAGCCCGTGGCCTGCTGCAACTCTGGCCGGTCGCCGGCCCTCTGCAGGCGGATATTGGTGCGCCGGTTATCTGCCGGGCGATTGGATGCCGGGTACTGGTCGCCATGCGCCCGGACGGTAATCATGTTTTCGTCGATGCCACTGGCCTTGAGGTAGTCGGCCACCACATTGGCCCGCTCCTCCGAGAGCGCCCTGTTGTCGATCCGGCTTCCGATGCTGTCACTGTGACCGTCCACAAAGATGCGCTCCACCGTTGAGTCCGCCATCACATAGGACACGATATTATCGAGCAGTTTCCGGTCGGCGTCTGACAGGCTGGTGCTGCCGCTGCCAAACGGAATTCTGGAACGCTGGATCTGATCAAAGTTCACCGGCAGCAGGTTCGAAGTGCAGCGCTGATAGCGCTCGAACTCGCCCGCAAAGTTGATGTTGGACACCTGCACCCGCACCGGTCGGTCGTCAAACCAGGCCTCGCGAGTAATCGTGGGTCGCATGCCATCCAGCAGGCTGTGTGCCAGAACGTGGGCCTGGCGGGTTCCCAGCGAGACCTGTCTGTTGCCCTCCGCGACATTGACGCTGGCCACGGGTCTGGGAGCGATTCCAGGTCTCCATACCGGCGCCTCAACGACCAGATCGCCACGACCCGGCCGCATCAGAGGCGTACTCGCCTCCAGGAAAAACGACAGGTCCTCGCCGGCGCGGTGGTTGAATACCGCGCGTCCGTAGCCGGGCACCTCGTGTACCAGGCGACACTCGAACACAGACTCGGACAGATACCACTGGCTGTTCTCAATGCCGGCGCCATAGCTGGTGGCCTGCACCGCCAGGGGAGTAGACGCACCGGCCAACACGCCGGCCGCCAGCAACAGTGATCGTTTGAAATCAGGGGATCTTATCGGCATGGCCATGGCTGCTTGAATCCAAATCGGTATACCCCGGTTAACGGCCGATTCGCCGGTGTCTTTAGGGCTTAACCAGAAAACAATCGCGGGCCCGATCTGGTATAATCCGCCAAATTTTCGGCCTCCGGACATGCCGCCGCTCCGGAACTCCTCTTGCCCAAGGCATCGCGGACAACCAACATGACTGAAAAGCTCACTATCACACGCCCGGACGACTGGCACCTGCACGTCCGGGACGGCGACATCCTGACCGACGTGGTTCCGGCAACCGCCGCCTGTTTCCGCAGGGCCATCATCATGCCCAACCTGGTGCCGCCGGTGACCACTGCAGCGGACGCCGGCGCCTACCGGGACCGGATTCTGGCCGCCGCCGAAGGCATGGGTTTTGAGCCACTGATGACCCTGTACCTGACCGAAAGCACCACCCCCGAAATCGTTCGCGAGGCGAAGGCCGCCGGTGTCGTGGCCGCCAAGCTCTACCCGGCGGGCGCCACTACCAACTCGGCCTCGGGCGTGAAGGACGTACGCAACATCTACCCGGTGCTGGACGCCATGGCCGACTGCGGCATGCTACTGCTGGTCCATGGTGAAGTGACGGACGGCGACATCGACATCTTTGATCGCGAGAAAGTGTTCCTCGAGCGGGTTCTTTCCCCGATCCTGGAGGCTTTTCCGAAGCTTCGGGTAGTGCTGGAACACATTACCACCGCCGATTCCGCAGAGTTTGTTAAGCAGCACAACGGCGGCAACCTGGGCGCCACCCTTACTCCCCAGCACCTGATGTACAACCGCAACCATATGCTGGTGGGTGGCATCCGGCCACATCTGTATTGCTTGCCGATCCTCAAACGCAATCGCCACCAGCAGGCCCTGCGCGATGCCGTGGCCAGCGGCGATTCGCGGTTCTTCCTCGGTACCGATTCCGCGCCCCATTCAAAGAACCGCAAGGAAACGGCATGCGGATGTGCGGGCTGCTACTCGGCCTACGGCGCTATTGGCCTGTACGCTGACATTTTTGAGGAGTTGGGCATTCTCGACAAACTCGAGGCCTTTGCCAGCTTCAATGGCGCCGATTTTTACGGCCTGCCACGAAATACCGATACCATCACCCTGGTGCGCGAGCCCTGGACCATGCCGGCAGAACTGCCCCTCGCAGACGGCACCATTGTGCCCCTGAAGGCAGGTGAAACCGTTAACTGGCGGCAGGCGTAAACCTCACTGAACGGATTCCTTCTCACACGGCCAAGACCGGAGCTTGAGTGACTGACGAGAACAAACCACCCCACCCCATGTCCCGCCGTTTCCGCGGTTTTCTGCCCGTGGTTGTCGATGTTGAAACCGCCGGCTTCAACCCGGAGCGGGATGCCCTGCTGGAAGTAGCGGCCGTTATCCTGACCATGGATGAGGACGGCTGGCTGACCCGCGCTGAGACCCATGTGCAGCAGATCGACCCGTTCGAGGGTGCCAATCTCGAACAGTCGGCGCTGGATTTCACCGGCATCGATCCGTGGAATCCAGAGCGGGAAGCCGTTCCGGAACGGGAAGGCCTGAGCGAAATCTTCAGCCCCATCCGTAAGGCGGTGAAGGCCTACGACTGCAAGCGCGCCGTTCTGGTCGGCCACAATGCCACGTTTGACCACAATTTCATCTTTGCCGCCGCGCAGCGGGCAGATATCCGCCGCAACCCCTTTCACCCGTTCTCCACCTTCGACACCGCCACTCTGGCGGGTCTGGCCTACGGGCATACCGTGCTGGCCCAGGCCTGCAAGCTGGCCGGCATTCCGTTCAGCAACAAGGAAGCGCATTCGGCAGCCTACGACGCCGAGAAAACTGCCGACCTGTTCTGCGGGATTGTCAATCGCTGGCGTGAGCTGGGCGGCTTCCCGCCCCCGCCGGTGCCGACAGACCCCGAATAACGCCCACATAAAAAAACCCGCCGAAGCGGGTTTTTTTATGGCTACCGGGACTTACCAGTAGATACCTCTCATGATCGCCGCGAAGGCCACCTGCTCGGTGGAAACCGTGGGCTTTTCGCCGGACTTGCTGCCGGCGGCCGCCGGCGAATCCGGGAACATCCGGTAACCGGTGTTCATGACGATCTCGCCCATTTTCGGAGCCAGGGCGTGCAGCACCTGGGCAAAGATGCCCAGACGCGTTGCAATCCGCTTGGGACGGTAAACGATAGCATCGGCCACCATGCCCGCCGCCTCGTCCGGTGTCAGGGTGGGTACCGAATCGTAGATCTTGGTGGGCGCAATCATCGGCGTTTTCACCAGCGGCATGTTGATGGTGGTGAAGGTAACGTTCCGATCGGACCACTCGGCGGCAGCACAGCGGCTGAACGCATCCAGCGCCGACTTGGAGGCCACGTAAGCAGAGAACCGCGGCGCGTTGGTGAGTACACCGATGGACGAAATGTTGACCACATGCCCCCGACGTTGCTCCAGCATCTTCGGCGCAAAGCCCATGATCAGGCGTACCGAGCCAAAGTAGTTCAACTGCATGGTGCGCTCAAAATCGTGGAAACGGTCGAACGACAGATCCAGCGACCGGCGAATGGAACGGCCGGCGTTGTTCACCAACACATCCACGTGGCCATGATTATCCAGAACGGTTTTCACAAACTCGTCGCAGGCGTCCATGTCCGAGAAGTCGCAGGGGTAAGCGTGCACACTGGCGCCCCGGGACTCCAGCTCTGCGGTCACTTCCTTCAGGCGCTCAAGCTTGCGGGCACCGATCACCAGGATGGCACCGGCGTCAGCCAGCTTCTGAGCAGTCGCCAGACCAATGCCCGAGGTTGCGCCGGTCACCACGCACACGCGGCCTTCCACGGTGCCCTTCAGGGTACGGTCCTTGAACAGGTCGGGATCCAGATTCCGCTCCCAGTAATCCCAGATCACCGGTGCATAATCCGGCAGGCGGGGCACTTCAATGCCGGTATCCTTCAGCACCCGCTCGGTTTCACGGGCGTCGAAGCGGGTCGGATAGTTGATGAACGACATTACGGAGGGCGGAATGCCCATGTCGTCCAGTACCGCGGCAGTCAGACGCTTCACCGGCGGCAGGTTCTTCAGGCTCTGGCGAATGAACGGGGGAATGAAGCCGAACATGCGCGAGTCGATACGCATGCCCATCTTGGGCGCGTGACCGGCTTCGCTGAAAATATTGAGAATCTCACCCACTTTGTAGGGATCGGAATCCACCAGGTGGAAACACTTGCCGTCCTCACCCTCCAGATGAGCAATGTGGTCCATGGCGTTGACCACGAAGTCCACCGGCACAATGTTCAGCCTGCCACCCTCAACACCAACGGTAGGGACCCACTGCGGCAGGGCATGGCGGATCTTCTGGATCATCTTGAAGAAGTAATAGGGGCCGTCGACCTTGTCCATTTCACCGGTGGCGGAGTGGCCGATGACCATACCCGGGCGGTAAATGCGGAACGGCACCTTGCACTCCTGGCGCACGACCTTCTCGGATTCGTGCTTGGTGCGCAGGTACGGGTGGTCCAGCTTCTCGGCTTCCTCGAACATGTCCTCGCGGAAAGTGCCCTTGAACAGTCCGGCTGCCGCGATGGATGACACGTGATGGAAGTGCTTGGCGCCCATGGCCTCGGCGGCGTTCACCGCGGCACGGGTACCCTCGATGTTGGTCGCCTGCTGCGCCTCCTCGTCGGCGCCCATATCGTAGACAGCCGCCAGGTGGAAAAAGTGGTCGATGTTGCCCTTGAGCGACTTGAGAGTCTTGGCGTCGATACCCAGGTTTTTGCTGGTAAGGTCGCCAATCACGGCTTTTACCTGAGTGTCGTCTGCACCCCAGCGCTCACGAAGCTTGTCCAGCTTTTCTTGCGACTGTTCACGCACCAGCACGTAAACCGTGCCACCCCGTGCGAGCAGTTTTTCTACCAGAAACCGGCCAATAAATCCGGTGCCACCCGTCAGGAAATAATTCATCGATCTTCCACCCTGCCTGTTGCTCAGTTGTTGTCTATCCATGCCGGATCGCTCGACTCGCTACGACTAAAGTCGTATATCGATCCGGAAACGCCGGCATTGCACTTAATTGCAACCCTCATGTACCGAACTTTTTTAGAGTTTTTACTCTGTAAGCCCTTGTTTTTATTAGAGCCGTTACTCTAAATTCCGCACCTGCGCAGCCTGGGCGCCTGTCCGGTTCGCCGACACAATGTGTTTGAGACTAGCACAGGAATCCACCCGTGCATGCCCCGGCAAACAATTACCACAAGGCAATGAAACACCCCGCCAGCAATGACATAATCGGGAACTTATCAGGCCTTTGGGCCTCTCTCTTTTTCGACCCCTGAACAGATTCCGGACGACCAGCCATGCAAAACGACAATCCCAACGCCGAACGTTATATTTCCATCGCCAGAGCCTGCCTGCGGGCAATCAACGACACCGCGGAGAACACCGGAAGCCGTGAAGAGAAGATTCAGGCGGTATACGAGGCCATCGATCAGGCCTTCCAGGCGGAATTTTCAGACTATCGGCAATCGGTGGCCATCATGGCAACGGTGCTGGAGCGCATTGCCTCCGGCCAGCTGGATGGTGAGAAAGCCGCCGACCTCGCCCGTAAAACCCTTGACCAGCAGCCGGAAAGCACCCGTAACGCGCTGATGCACTGATCGTCAAACCGTTTCCGAGGACCCAAGAGAGCCTATGAGCAACCGCAACGCTTCCAGAGTGACCATGCTGCAGCCGGCAATACGCCTGGCAACCCTGCTCCTTTTCCTGTTCGCCGGCGGTTCCGCCCTGGCGGCCACGGTGCCGGAGAAGAGTCCGAACGACGACAACCAGTACCGGTTTATTGAACTGGACAATGAACTGCGGGTGATCCTGGTGTCGGACAGTGATGCCGACAAGGCAGCGGCCTCCATGAACGTAGCGGTGGGCAGCGGTGACGACCCCAAGGACCGCGAGGGGCTCTCCCATTTTCTCGAACACATGCTGTTCCTGGGCACCGAAAAATACCCGGACCCGGGCGAGTACCAGCAGTTCATCAAGAGCCACGGCGGACAGCACAACGCCTTCACGGCTTTCCAGGACACCAATTACTTCTTCGACATCCAGGCCGAGTTTCTTGAGCCCGCTCTGGATCGCTTTGCCCAGCAGTTCGCCGCGCCGCTGTTTACTGCCGAACTGGTGGACCGGGAACGCAATGCGGTGCACTCGGAATTCAGCTCGAAGCAGAAGGACGATGGCCGGCGCTTTTACTCGGTAAAGAAAGCCGTCAGCAATCCCGACCACGCCTTCAACCAGTTTGCGGTGGGCAACCTGAGTACGCTTGAAAACACCGAGGACAACCCGCTGCGCCCTGACCTGATCGAGTTCTGGAAGCAGCACTATTCCTCCAACCTGATGACTCTGGCGGTGTACGGCCCGCAATCGCTGGATCAGCTGGAAGCCATGGTTCGGAGTCGCTTTGACGCCATCGAAAACCGCAACCTCGAGGCCAAACGTCACCGCCCGGCCCTGTATAAAAGTGAAGACCTGCCTGCCAAGGTGACGGTAGAGGCGCTGAAGGATGTGCGCAGCCTGACCCTGACCTTCCCGATTCCGTCCCAGCAGGACAAGTACCGTACCAAGCCCGCCAGTTACGTAGCCAACCTGCTGGGGCATGAAGGACCGGGCAGCCTGTTCGACGTGCTCAAGCGCGCCGGCCTCGCCGACAGCCTGTCCGCAGGTCTGGGCATGGATACCGGCGAAAACGCCACCCTGGAGATTAACATTGCCCTGACACCGGAGGGCCTCGAACGCCAGGACGCCATTCTGCCCCTGGTGTTCGATTACATTGAAAAAATCCGGACCAGAGGCATCAGCGAGCAGCGTTTTCGGGAAATGCAGAACCTGGCCCGCATTGATTTCCGCTTTCGGGAGGAAGGCAACCCGATCAGCGAAGTAACGCGCCTGTCCAGTTACCTGCAGGAATACCCGCCCGAAGACATCCTGCGCGCCCCCTGGCTGCTGGAACGCTACGCGCCTGAGCAGTATCGGGAAATACTGGACCGGCTGACGCCATCCAACCTGCTGGCGTTTATCCTGGCCCCGGAACCCGGACTGGACAATCCCAACCGCACCCAGTGGTACGAGGCGGCCTGGTCCATCGAGCAGCTGGACAGCCAGGCCCTGACAGCCCAGAGCCTGCCTGCACTCGCAGCGCAGCTTCGCCTGCCCGAACCCAACCCGTTTGTTCCGGAAGACCTGGAAATGGTGGCTGGCGCCACCATGGATAAGCCGGCCAAACTCGGTTCGATAGAAGGCATGGACGTGTGGTTTGCCAGAGATACCCGGTTTGAAACCCCGAAAGCAAACGTGTTCATTGGCCTACGCAGCCCGGCCACGCGGGCATCGGCGAGAAGCTACGTGCTTACCCAGTTGCTGGTAGACAGCATCAACGCCAACCTCAACGCCTGGGCCTATTCCGCCAGCCTGGCCGGGCTGGATTACAGCGTTTACCCGCATCTGCGGGGCATCACCGTGCGCGTGGGCGGCTACAACGACAAACTGCACACTTTGATGAACCGCATCCTCTTGCAGCTGGCCAAGCCGGAGCTGACCGAGCAACGGTTCCGGATTGCCCGGCAGAATCTGATCGACAGCCTTCAGAACAAGGCCAAAGACCGGCCGGTGGAACAGACCTCCGAGTTTATCCAGAGCGCCCTGATCGAAGGCGTCTGGAATACTGACGACAAACTGCGGGCGGCTCAGCAGGTTAACTTCGACGAACTGGTGTCGTTCTCCGAGGCAGTGCTGTCCCAGGTGGATCCGGTGATGCTGGCCCACGGCAATCTTACCCGGGCGTCTGCCCTGAACCTGGCCCGCCAGGTTAACGCCCTTGTGCTTCGCGACAGCGAGCTGATCACCGTGGAGCGCAGCCGGGTGCGCCAACTGCCGGAGCGCGAAACCCAGGTCTCGCTCAAGGTCGACCATCCGGACACCGGGTACACCCTGTATATGCAGGGTGATAACACCAGTTTCCGGGAACGGGCCCGCTTCCGGTTGCTGGCACAGATCATCAGCAGCCCCTTCTATGAGGCCATCCGTACCAACCGGCAACTTGGCTATATCGTCTATGCAACGCCATTCGAGATGCTGGAAACCCCTGCCCTGGGCTTCGTGGTCCAATCGCCGTCTGCCTCTCCCGAGGAGATTGACCAGGCCGTTCAGGCCTTCGCTGCCGAGTTCGAACAAAGCCTCACCGCAATGACTGAGGCCGGTCTGGCCAGGGAGAAGCAGGCCGTAATCAGCAGCTTGCTGGAGAAAGATCGACAGCTCGGGGAAATTTCCAGTCGGTACTGGCAGGAGATTGACCGGGGCGAAACCGGGTTCAACTCGCGGGAACAACTGGCAGACGCCGTTCGGCAGGTGGGTCGGCAGGAACTTCTGACCACCTTCCGGGAGGCTGTGCAGGCAAGACTTCAGGCACTGCGCGTGGTGACCGGGGGCGAAGGCCTGAACGAAGACAAGGCCCTGAGCCAGCTGTTGGAGCTGCCACCGGTACCGGCGGGCTAACCGGCAACGCCCATCTCGAGGAATCGTTGCCAGTCCTCGGGTTCATCCACATCCCAGCGGGGCTCAAGCAAACAGTAGCTGAGCCCCGCTTTATCCAGGCGCCCGGAAGTCTGCTCAAGCACCTTCGGAGTGCCCCACTCGATGCCTTCAAGCATCCCCGCAACCACGCGGGAGGCACCAATCAGCACATAACCGCCATCGTCCGAGGGACCCAGCACCACATCGTGATCCGCCAGGCAGGCTATGGCCTTGCGGGCATAGTCCGGATCCACCGACGGGCAGTCACTGCCCACGATCACAGCGCGGTCACACGCTGAGAGCGCTTCGGTCAGGGCGTTGTACATACGCGCGCCAAGATCGCCGCCCTGCTGTACGCCCTGAGCCAGGCCCGCCCCCTCAATCTCTTCGAGAATCGGCAGTGCCTCACTCCGTTCACCCGGTTCAGTTCCGGGCGCCCTGTCCCACCAGACTTCCACCGGATACCCGGTAGTGCACAGGTTATCCAGCACCGCCAGGGTCAGCTGAACATGGGCCTCAAGAGCGCCAGCGGCACCAAGCTCCGGCATCAGCCGGGTCTTGACCCGGCCCGCTTCCGGCCATTTGGCAAACTGGAGGAACACCGCCGAACAGGGACTACTCTGGGGCATGACGAACATCCGATCGATAGACTTGGGCCAGACTCTCCGGCGACTCGCCACGCCAATAACGCCAGCGCAGACGCCACATGAGAAAAATCGTACGCCAGGCCCCGTGTTTCTGCCAGCGACGGCTGTCGGTCAAAACGGGCTCCCGGATGCAAAAAGGGCGCGAGACCAGACACAGGCGCCGGGACAACTCGACATCTTCCATCAGCGGCAACGGCGCAAACCCGGCCAGGGCCTCAAACACATCTCGACGCACGAACAGGGCCTGATCGCCGGTGCAGATTCCGGTCAGGCGGGAGCGTTGATTCATGAACCAGGCAATAACCCGAAACAGCGGCCGCTTGCCAGTCAGCCGAACATCAAACCGACCCCAGGCCCGGCGGGATTGAACGAAGGCCGTCAATTGCTCCAGCGCACCCGGGGGAAGGCGCGTGTCCGCATGCAGGAACAGCAGAAGATCTCCCCTCGCCACAGCCGCACCGGCGTTCATTTGCACCGCCCGGCCCTTATCGGACTGAAGCACCCGATCGCAGAGGGGCCGGGCACGTTCGGCGGTACCGTCGCTGCTGCCGGCATCCACCACAATTACCTCATGGCCGCGGGCACGGACGGGCGCCAGGGCCTCAAGCGTGTCCACCACGGAGGCGGCTTCCATCCACACCGGCACGATCACGCTTAACGAGAAAGGTTCGGACAAAACACACTCCGGGAAAGTCAACGAAACAGGGCTGAACCTTGAGCCGCACGGTCCAGACCGCTATCATACCGCCCTTCTCGCGGTTTTGCCCCCGTAGCTCATCTGGATAGAGCGTCCCCCTCCTAAGGGGAAGGTAGCAGGTTCGAGTCCTGCCGGGGGTACCAGTTCAGTGTCTACCCCGCCCCACAAAAGAGCCCGAAAGCCGCGCGCTGCAAGACTTCAAGAACAACCATAGCACACACTGTACACCTCTGCACAATACTAGACGTACCCACAAAATGCGGGTACTGTTGCGGGTACTTGGTCAATGAATGACCACTGGTACCCGCAATGATGCACAGGTGGCGCGTATGGCGAGAGAAATCAATAAGCTGACCGACAGCATGGTCAAAGCTGCCAAACCCGAAGGCCAGAAAAGGCGGAAGCTGGCGGACGGTGGCGGCCTGACACTGGTCATCAAACCCGAATCAAAAGTCTGGTGGTTTCGCTATCGGTTTGGCGGAAAGGAAAAGACCTATAGCCTGGGCAGTTATCCAGAGGTTTCACTCAAGGACGCCCGCGAGGGACGAGACGCAGCCCGCAAGCTGCTGCAACAGAAAAAAGACCCCGTTACGCATCGCCGCTCAGAGGGCGCCAAGAACCTTTCAGCGGCCTCCAACACCTTTAAGGCCGTTGCCGAGGACTGGCTCAAACTCCAGAAAGGCCAGCTGCAGGACAGTACCATAGACGTTACCCGCAACCGCCTGACCAACTGGATTTATCCGCACCTTGGCAGTATGCCAATAACTGAGATTGAGCCGCCCCTGGTCCTGCAGGTATTGCGCAAGATCGAAACCAAGGGCAAGCACGAAACCGCGCACCGGATGCGCCAAAGAATCAGCCAGATTTACCGCTTCGCCATATCCGAGGGCAGAGCGGGCCGAGACCCTGCCGCCGATTTGCGAGGACTCTTGAAGGCGGTACCCGCAAAGAACAGAGCCGCCATCACGAAACCTGACGAGCTTGGAGGACTTCTCAGAGCCATTGAGGCCTATTCAGGCCAGCCGGCAACGTGTGCAGCCCTTCAGCTAGCCCCGATGCTTTTCTTGCGCCCTGGGGAGCTGAGAAAGGCCGTTTGGGCTGAGATCGATCTCAAGGCCGGTATGTGGATTGTTCCCGGCGACCGGATGAAAGGCACATTGAAGGCCAAACGTGCGGGCCGTGTGCCAGACCACAAAATACCCCTACCACGCCAGGCTATCGAGATCCTGAAACCTCTAAAGCAGCTGACCGGGAAAAGGCCCTATGTATTTGAATCGATCAAGCCAGGCCGCCCCCTCTCAGATAACACCATCAACACCGCCCTGAGAAGCATGGGCTACGATAGTGAAACGATGGTCGGGCATGGATTCAGGGCCACAGCCTCAACGCTCCTGCATGAGATGGGCTGGCCTCCAGAAATCATTGAACTCCAACTGGCTCACCAACAGCGCAACCAAGTAGCAGCCGCGTACAACCGATCTGCCCGAATGGATGAGCGCACGGCAATGATGCAGCAATGGGCTGACTACCTAGACAATTTGAAAAAAGGCGGCTCTGTTGTGCCGTTCAAAGCAAAGCGGGAGGCTTGACGTGGCAAAGCTAAAGCAGAAGGAATGGATGACGATTACAGATGCCTCTCGAATGCTTTCTGAAATCAGTGACAATGGCCCAGTCTCTCCTACCGATCTCCTTGAGTTCGCAATGGATCGAGAGATCATGCTCTCCATTCGAACCACCAAACCCACGGACGCGCCGGTATGGATGGCTGAATTCACTGATATTCGTGAATACAGCAAAGACGAAATAACTGCTCATGAAAAGTTGATGGAACAGTCTCCAAGAAGCAAGCAACTGGTGATGACGACGGTAATCGGCAATGAAGTGTTCCTCGGAGACTATGTGCACCAAGAACCGCTCTGGCCGGCTATATGGGATATCAACACGTTTGCTAGTGGCCAAGATTTCTTTACGAGGCTATGGAACCGGTTTCAAAAGAAAATGGATGAGGATCCCAGCCACCTAAGGCCGGAGGCGCCCAGCTTAATTAAAGATGGTGGTAAGACTATTAGTTTCAGCCATCACATTGAACTGTTCAACAGGGTTACAGGCCTCGTCTACTCAGTACCAACACATCTGATACCCGAGGACAGCTATCTCGGGATTAGGAGAACTGAGTTGCAGAAGCTCTTTGTTGACGATGAGCAACGGTCGCCCGAGACATTATCCTCCAAGCAGTACCATAGCCTCTACAAGATGATTTTAGGAATGGCCATTGAGAAATACGGATATGACCCTGATAGCCGCAGAAATACAGCCACCGGAGAGAACCATGGCTCAATATGTGCGGACCTCGAAAAGGCAGGCCTACAAGTTGACGCTGACACTATCCGTGAACACCTAAAAGCAGCCAGTGCCGCCACACCTCCCCAGATAAAAAAACCGAATTCGGGTAACTCATAACCGAATTCGGCCAAGCCGATAGCCCCCGCTGATTTACTGATTCCGTGTACAACAATGGATGAGGTTAATCAGCAATGAGCGAAACAAAACGCCCCGCATCAAATATTGACCGCCTTTTGCGTTATCGCGAGGTAGAGGAAGTGACCGGCTTTCGCCGTTCAACCATCTACTTCTGGATGAGCAAAGGCCTGTTCCCGAAACCCCTCAAAATTGGCCGTGCTATCGCCTGGCGCGAGCGTGACATTCAGAAATGGATGGACGAGCGAGCGGAGGCGACAGCATGAGAGTCAATACTCAAGTAAAACCCGGTTTTTTCTGGAAAGCAGGCCGCCAGTACATAGCCCTTTCCGAAGTTTCCCGACACCTGCAAGTACCCGCGCACATCGTCACAGATGCAGTCTCCCGTGGGGATCTGCCGATCGAGCGCGTGTCTGGCTGCAAGGTGGTTCAGTTTGAGGAACTGCTGAGATTCATCGATTTGCTGGAGGGCAGAAAATGACAGACGAAAAAAAAGCCCAAACCGGCCGCAATCCGGTAGAGGGCTCTCCTAATGCACTTAGGTCGAGTAAGCAGTGTAACCAGAATCAGAAAGGTCTGCTAGTCCTTGCCACTCATCTCACCTGCAGGCACATAAGGCTGCTGAAACGCCTTCTGGCTGGCCCTCTCCCCCGCATCGAAGCAGACCGCGTAGCGGGCACGACAAACGCCCCTGAGTACATCAGCCGGCTCCGGCATGAATTCAGGCTTCAGATTAAAACGGAGCGCATTGAAGTGATCGACCGCGATGGCTTCAAAACCCGACCTGGCGTCTATCACCTGGAGCCCGAAGGCAGAGACAGAGTAGAGGCTCTGATTGAGGCCTACGAAGCACGGAGGGCTGCCTGATGCGCGTCATATTCGCAATCGATGCCATCGAGAAGGTGGCGCACACAAACAACTTTCCCGGCTGCCTGAGATGGGCACAGCAACGCACAGAGGCCACAGGAAGGCCAATAAGCATTGTCTGCTGTCGAGCTGGGGAGAAAAGCGGGAAAACCATTGCGGAAGTCACAAGCGAAGGAGTCCGGCTCATAAAAGGCGGGACCATCTGGAGCCGCGGCAAACTGAGGTATCTGAATGTCGAGCAATAAGCCCCTTCGGAAGAAGCGCAAAGGGGGCTATTTCGAGGTTTGGGCTCAGTGGTTTGACTCGCCAGCGTACCGCGATCTGTCCCCGCCCGCCCGCTGTTTGCTGATGGAGTTTCAGCACATCTACAGGCCAGGCCGTAATGGCCGCCTGTCGATCTCGGTGCAGCGGGCAATGGAAAGACTCGGATGCGCCAAGAACACCGCGCAGGAGGCATTCAGGGAGCTGACAGAGCATGGATTCATCAAGCTCAACCATGGCGAGATGTGGCAGGAGCGAATGGCTAGAGAGTGGATATTGACCTTTGAGCCGCTCAACAACAAAGAGCCCTCGGACAAGTGGACAGAGTGGGAACCCGGCAAGCCGGTATTCACTTTGCCGAGGAAACAGACGCAGGCACGGAGGGCTGCATAAAAATTCCCGGGGTCAAAATATGCCCCAGAGCTGGGTAACGAATTAGGACAGACTGTCCTAAAAACGCACCCAGAGCGAAAAATCGACCATTTTTAAGGATTTGCAATTCGAGGAAAAACAGATGGTTACGATTCTAGAAAAACCGCTCTCTGTCCTAAATCAGTACCCCCATACAGTATGCCATGGGATGGGTGTTGTATTTGCCCTCGTTGACCGAAGGGAAAACGCCGGGCGGCCCAAAACGCGCCGAAAAATCCGAGGTGCGTCATGAGATCCATAACCCCCATCGATGCCGCCCTTGAACTGATCGACACCCTGGAAGGGAAACCAGATCGAACAGACGTTGAGGATTGGTTGCTGGCTGGGCTCAAACGCTACCGCGCCGGCTATGTGAAAACGCTGGATGACAGCTTGGGGCTCTCCGTTGGCCAGGGCCAGGCTAGGGAGAAACTCTGCTACGTCTGGCGGACCCGGGAGCGTAACCAACTTATACGGGAGGCGGCCGGCAACCTCGTTCCCGATTACGGCAAGGTGACAGCGGCCAAGCTCATAGCCTGTGCAATGAACACTGCAATACCGGATCTGTTCACCCTGAAGCGCAACGAAACCGTGCGCACACTCTGCAAGCTCCGGCAAATCTGCATGAATCATCGGGGTGATTCGCCCCTGGCCCTCGGCTGGCGCCGAACCCTTGAAATCATGAACGGGGACGGCTGCTAGCGCCTCCCCGATTGCGACGAAACACCCATTATTTCAGACACCTACCCTACCCGGTAATCTGGTTCCAAGTCATCACAGGAGCCCGATTCCATGACCCACAAAGTGAAAGCCCTTCTGGCCGAAAATGAGGTTTACCTCTATGGCCCCATCGGTGAAGGCGGTATCACTGCCAAAGCCTTTATCGATTCCCTCAAGACCCTGAACACCTCCCAGACCGTGAATGTGCGCATCAACTCCGAAGGTGGAGACGTTGCTCACGCCCTGGCCATGTACAACGCCCTGAACGAGCTGGCGGACGTGGTGATTCGCATTGACGGTCTGGCCGCCAGTGCCGGCTCAGTCGTGGCAATGGCCGGTAAATGCCGAATGGCTGAAAACGCCATCATGATGATTCACCGCCCCTGGTCCGGCGCCGTTGGTGACTCTGACGCCATGCGCAAGGCCGGCGAGATCCTCGACAAGTTCCAGCCGACTCTGGTCAGTGCCTACGCCAAAAAGACCGGCCTCAGTGACGACAAGCTGAACGAGATGCTGGCGGCTGAGACCTGGCTCACCGCTGCCGAGGCTCTGGAGATGGGTTTCGTGGATGAGGTGATCGAAGCAATGGCCGTTGCTGCTTCCGCTGACCTATCAGCCTTCGACCAAGTGCCGGAACGAATCGCACAGGTTCACGCCAAGGCCCGCGAGAACTATCAGGAAATTCAGAACATCGTGGAACTGCACAACAGCTTCCAGAAAGGCGAACCGCTGAAAGCCGAAACGCTGATGGCTTCCGGCAAGACCACCCCCGAAGCCGTACGCGCCCACCTGATGGACGAACTCGGCAAAGATCAAAAACCTTCATCCTATGGAGCCATCGTTATGGACCAGAACGACCAACTCAGAAAGTTTAAGAACGACGCCTCAGACGCGATTCTGATGCGCCACAACATTCCTGTTAAAAACGCCTCTGATGGCGCCCGGGAACTGGCCAGCATGAGCCTGGTGGATATGGCCAAAAAGAGCGTGGAGCTCACCGGCAAATCGACCATGCTGATGAATAAGCAGCAGATCCTGAACGAAGCCTTCACGCACAGCACTGCCGACTTTAGCCAGGTATTGAGCAACACCGCCGGCAAGGCTCTGCGCAGTGCCTACGAGGAAGCCAACGAGAGCCACATGATTTGGACCGGCGAGGCGGAAGTTCCCGACTTCAAGCCCCAATCTCTGGTTCAGCTCAGTGAAGCTCCAGACCTGGACAAGGTCAAAGAGGGCGCCGAGTACAAGCACGGCTCTTTCTCTGACGATGGCATGGTTTTCCAGCTGGATAAGTTCGGCAAAACCTACACCATGACCTACGAGGCCATGATTAACGATGACTTGCAGGCCTTCACCCGCCTACCGCGCTTGTTCGGTGTGTCTGCCCGCCGTAAAGAGTGCGACCTGGTATACGCGGCTCTGACCAGTAACCCGAAGCTGGCGGACGGCAAGGCCCTGTTCCATGCCGACCATAAGAACATCGCCACTGCAGCCGGCCTCTCAGTGTCTTCATTGAGCGCAGCCCGCACCATCATGCGCAAACAGCGAGGCCTGAACAGTAAGGCGCCGTTGAACCTGCAGCCGCGTTACCTGATTGTTCCTGCCGCAATGGAAGGCCTGGCAGAGCAAATCCTGGCCTCAACCGTTGACCCGACCAAGAACAATGACACGCCGAACCTTCAGTTTATCCGGAACATGGAACTGGTGGTGGATGCCCGCCTGGATGAGGTATCCGAAACTGAATGGTACGTGGCCGCCAGCCCGACTCAGGTAGACACCATCACCCGCGCTTACCTGGCTGGCGCTGCCCGCCCCTACTACGAAACCCGCGAAGGTTGGGAAGTAGACGGTTGGAGCGTGAAGTGTCGGATGGAGTTCGCCGCGGTGCCGGTAGACTTCCGGGGCCTCGTCAAGAACCCCGCAGCGTAAGGAGTCCGGGCAATGGTCGATCGCAATGTTACCTATCGGCTTAAAGGCGATGCTGCCGACTTTAACCGAGTCGTGAACCGAGCTGAGGCAACCCTCTCCGGCTCGTTCAAGAAAATGCAGCAGGCCTCTGGCCGGGGCGGCAAAGCCGTTGCCCGCGACTACAACGCCATCAGTCGTGCCGCCGATGGCGCACAGCTGAAAGTGAAAGGCCTGGTCACTGCCATAGGGAGTTTCGCTCTCGGTGGCGGTGGCCTGCTGGCCCTGGCGAACAATGCCATTACAGCCGCTGACGAGATTGGCAAAACTGCACAGCGGTTGGGACTGGCAACAACCGAGCTGCAGCGGTATCAATTCGCCGCTGAGGTTTCCGGGATTTCGACCAACGAATTCAATACCGCTTTCCAGCGATTAGGCCGCCGACTCGGTGAGGCCGCGCAGGGATTCGGTGAAGCCCGCCCCGCCCTGGCGTCTCTCGGCATTGCCATTCGGGACGTTCAAGGCAACCTCAGACCAACCAACGAGGTATTCGATGAGGCGATCCAGAAGCTGGCGGGCCTGGAGGACATAACCCTCCGTAACGCCCTCGCTGCCAAACTGTTCGACAGTGAAGGCGTGAAGCTGGTGCAGCTGGGCAACAATCTGGCCAACCTCAAGGAACAGGCCGGCGAGCTGGGCCTCATTATTCCGCCCGAACTCATCGAGAACGCCGAGGAACTGAGTAACCAGCTCACCATCGTTCAAAAGACCCTTTCGGTGAAGATGACCGCCGCCCTGGTCAAGTTTGCCCCACAGCTGGACCGGCTCGCCAATGGCGCCCTTCTGGTGGCTGAGAACTTCGATTCCATCGTTGCCGCCCTGGCAGACGTGGCCCAGCTCGTCGTGACCATCAAGCTGGCCTCAATGATTCAGGGACTCTATGGCATAGCCGCTGCATCCATTGCCGCTGCCAAAGGCCTGAACGCCACCAGGGCCGCTCTGAGAGGCCTCAAGATTGCCTCAGTAGTTGGCGTAGCCTTCCTGGCGGTTGAGATTGCTCTCGAGAAGCTGGTGAACGCCGTGGACGATTCCGGCGACAGCATCGAGAAAAGCATTCAGGAAGCCGCAGCGGCCTATGAAAACGGCGCCCGGGACATTGCGACCGCCTCCGATAACACAACCTCACAGCTGATTCAGGACCGCCAGAAGTACAACAAGGACATCGATAAGCTGGTGAAAGAGGAAGTGAAAACCCTGGAGGATGCCCTTAAGGCGCAGGAGAAGGTTGTCGCACAACGCCGAGCCGCCCTGAACAATGCCACCCGGGACGCCCAGAACGCAGCGGCCGAGTTTGACGAGGCATTCGCCAAGATCCGTGGCGGGAAACAGTCGAATGAAGATCCCGACCTGCTCGACTTCAGCACGCAGATTACCGAAGCACGCCGACTGCTGAACGAGGGAGATAACGAAGGGGCTGTTCAGGCCGCCATCGAAGCCAAGAACGTGGTTCTGGCCCTGCAGGAGACCGGGAAGTATACCGAGGCCCAACTATCGGGAACGCTGAAAAAGGCCCTTCAGGTGCAGCAGGCGGCCTCGGGTGGCATCGAAGAACAGGAAGCCAGCGCCCTGGCAGAAGCCGAGAACGCCCTGGCCAAGATCCAGAGCCAAATCAACCTGATCGAATCCATCTCATTCAGTTTTGACGAGACAAAGAGCCTGGCGGAAGCCAAGCGCGTCATCGATCAAATCAAGGATCTGGTGAGTAAGCAGCCTATCGTGGTTCCGGTCAAGCTGAAGCCGACCAACAACCTTGGAGGCTCAGCAGAGGCGCCCGGGTTTGCCCGTGGTGGTTTCATTCAGGGACCGGGGACAACCACATCAGACAGCATTCTGGCCAGGCTCTCCAAAGGCGAATACGTGCTGAGGGCTGCCGCCGTGAAGAAATACGGGCTGGACTTCCTCAATCAGCTGAACGCGGGAAGGCTGCAGGGTTTCGCCGCTGGTGGATTGGTGCAGGCCCCCTCTGGCGGATCGACTGGCACACCCGTGAACCTGAACCTTGGCGGTAGACAGTACCCGATGAACGCCGCACCCGAGACAGCGGACAGGCTCAGGCGGGATACGTACATCGAACAGCTCAAGAAAGGCCGCAGATCGTGAGAATACTCTCTGTCCTGACTCCTCCTAGACGAGGCAGAGGTATGGGCTCTGGCACATGGCCCTGACAATGTGCCTGGGTTGTTGGCTGAGCGTTGCTTCGATCAGCCGACGGTTCGGTTGGGTGTTGGCAGACCACCCTCAACAAAACTGCCACACATTCCGAGATGAGGTAGAGCCATGAAGCCGCACGAACTCGCAGAGCGCTACACCTTTCACCCGCTGGGTTTCAGTCTCCGAAACCTGACCGGCGCACCCGACGAGGAGACGAGGCAGACCGCTTATGTTGTGGTGCTGACCATCGCAGAGCTGCTGTACTTCCAGAAGGAACTGACCAAGGAAGAGCGCGACTGGTTTATCTCTGAAGCTCACCGCCAGGTGAACAACGACCAGGTGCAGCATTGACGCGGGTCCTCCTGGCCGGGGGCCCGTGGTGGGTCCGTGGAGGCGTGATTCTTCACTACATACGAAATTTTCTGAGGGCGGTTGTTGTATGACCAAGAAGCAAGAACACTGGCTAAATCAGGTTCAGATGGCCGAGAGCCTGGGCATCACGGTAAACGCTTTCGCCCGTTGGAAGGTGGAGCCCGTGGCCAGGATCGGCAAAAACGTCTATTACGATGTGCGGAGCGTTCTGGACAACCGTCTGAGCCATGCCGAAGGCAACAGCCTGACCGCTGGCGATATGGAAGCTGAACGGCTCAGGCTCACCCGCGCACAGGCTGAAGGCCAGGAGATTAAAAACGAGCTGGCCAAGGGCAAGACTGCGCCGATCGAGATTATCTCTCTGGTGTTATCGAAGATTGCCGGAGAGGCAACCGGGATACTCGACAGCCTCCCGCTCGACATTCGGCGCCGGCATCCCGAGCTGCAGACTGCCGTGATTGAGTCGATCAAGCGGCAAGTGGTGAAATCGCAGAACGCGATAGCCAGGACCGGCGACACGCTGGAGCACGTTCTCGAGGATTACCTCGAACAGCAGGACGCCTGACTGTCAGACAATCCCGCAGTAAACCGTAAGCCCCGGCGAACCGGGGCCCACCCTTTCACTTCTTCGTATCGTACAAAGCCTCGGCCAGCTTCTGGGCCTGACTCATATTGCGTTGAAGCTGCCAGACGTAGTTGGCCAACAGATGCTCGTTGAAGGTCTCCCCGCCGTCCTGGGCCTGATTCAGGTAAAGATGAAACATCGCCAACAGCGAGTCTGTTTGAATGTGAATCTCGTTGAGCTCATCGAAATAATCAAGCGCCTGGTTTGTCTCGCCCTCGACAGCCTTCTGCCGAGCGATGCCGCCCGCCTCAATAATCTGATTCGCGGTCCTCTGCAGCTCTGCCCCGAGATCCTCGTTGGTGGCCTCTGTCATGGCCTCACAGTCACCCGAGGCACTGGCTACAAGATTCCAAGCCTGGTCAATCATTGCACCCACGACAACATCCGGCGAGTCGTGCTCCAGCAGGTTGTTCAGGTTCTCACGGTTGCGCAGGAAATTGAGCGTAGCCTCAGCATCCAGCAGGCGTGAACGGCAATCAGTTAGGCGATTTGAGAATTTGTTCATGGTTTGCATCTCCGTCTATGGTTAGGAAATGCAGCGCGAGATTTTGCGGGTACTTTTGAGGGTACTCAGAGTATAGGCACTGATTGAACGATAATAAAATCAAATCTTTAAGCCAATCCTTAGACTCCTGCCGGGGGTACCATCCCAGCATTAAAATCAAATAGTTAGACCAAGAAAATCAACTGACCCACCAACCTACCCCTCAACCCTAAAACGATCAATTTTTAGCCAAAACCTTTCACCCCCAGCCACACAATTTTTATGACTTGGCGACCGCCGTTTTTCAATAGGGGCGATATCTCTCTGTTTTGCCTGACATTCAAGCACACGGTCCGGCCAAAATCTATTTGCTTGCTAGAACGACGAAATGGGGTAACGTCGAAATAGGTCTCGAATGGCGTGACCAATTCAATTAGCAAGCAGAGGATATTCCAAAATGATGAAACACTTGATTGACCAGATTACCGACCTGCTCAAACAAGCCAACGCTCTGGCGGAAACTCTCGACAACTTCGAGCTGAGTAAAGCCGAAGTGCGGGTGTCGTGCACGGACGGCACCAGCCTGGTGATCGGCGACAGTCTCCAGAACTACAGCGATGGCACCACCGGTGACAGCTCTCTGTCACAGCTGACTCCAGCGACCGCCAGCGCGGCGGACCAGCTGGGCACCATCAAAAAGAACGTCTGGTTCTGAGCGGAGGGATTCAACATGGACTTCATGAAAAAGACCCAGAACCTGGCCGCGACGCTCACCAAAGAATTCAATTGCGAGGAGATCAACCTCACCGTCCAGATGCGACGGGCAGAGGACTGGATTACGCTCGATCTCTTCCAGAATTCTGAGGAGCCGAATAAGTTCTATGCGACCGTTGACTACTCTTCCAGCCAGCACGCTCAACTTGATGCGAGGAAAACCATACACTGAGGCGTCGCAAAAAGCCCACCCTCCGAGTCCAATTTCGCGAGGGTGGGCTTCGGCCAGCTAGACTCATAAATAGACACCCGCACGATTTTTGCCTCCAGCAACGATACTTAAATCCGCCAGCGTTTACTCGCGGATGCATCGCGCGCTTTCAAATCTCGCCTCGTCGCTTGTAGGGCCGCTAATATGCCCTTGATCTATCCACGTTTTCTCCTGAAACTTTGGTAGACTTTAGGAGCTAGTCTGAAACGCTCAATGCCAACAGTATTCTGCCTGCTGGGGCACCAATAATAAGGCAAGGGAGGCGCCAAGCCTGATGGACGTTTTTGAATTTCGGGACAAGCTGGTCGGTGACTACCGAGACTTTACCCGCTCCTTTATTCAACCCAAGGCTGAAGACATCAGCAGCTTCCTGGACAGTGAATATGATGGAGGCCGCTACTGGCCCTCTCCACTGATTCAGATCAACCCGTCCTACGTCACCACTGGCACCGTCGATTCCCTGGCCTCTGAAGGCATTCTTACGCCCGTTACCGCCAGCATCTTCCGGTTCGGCAAGAGCGCCACTTCCACTGGAGTGCCTGCAACGCTCTACAAGCACCAGCGAGAGGCTATTGATTGTTGTGAGCGCAGTGAGCCCTACGTACTGACTACAGGCACCGGCTCTGGCAAGTCACTCTCCTACTTCATTCCCATGGTTGATGCCATCATCCGGGATAAGCAGCAAGACCCCACCGCTCGAATTCGAGCTATCGTCATTTACCCGATGAACGCTCTGGCGAACAGCCAGAAGGAAGAACTGGAAAAATTTCTATCTGACTACGCCGACGACACCCGGCCTATTAGTTACGCCCGCTACACCGGTCAGGAAGATCAGGAAGAGCGGGAAAGAATCATGCAGAACCCTCCCGACATTATCCTGACCAACTACATGATGTTGGAACTGCTGATGACACGGCAGAACGAACGGGACAAGGCAGTTATCAGGCACTCCAATGGGCTTCAGTTCCTGGTACTGGACGAACTGCACACCTACAGGGGCCGCCAGGGTGCCGATGTTGCCATGCTTGTCCGCCGTGTTCGGGAACGGATGAATCTAAACCTTGTCTGCATCGGTACCTCTGCGACCATGGCTACCGATGGCACCCGGGAAGAGCGGCAGGCCAAGGTAGCAGAGGTTGCCTCCAAGATGTTTGGCCAGAAAGTGCCTGCGGCGAACATAATTGGCGAAACCTTGCAGCGCCAAATCCCCGGTGACATGCCGGATAAAGGCGAACTTGCAGCGGCACTGCAACAGCCACTCCCGGCGCAGATCGATTTCGACACTCTACGAAAGCACCCTGTCGCCGCCTGGGTGGAACTCACTCTCGGCATTGTTAAAGAAGAAGGGATGTGGGTCCGAGCAAAACCCAAGACACTCGAAGAAGCGGCGGACCTGCTGAGTCAGGCCTCTGGCCTTGCCCCCGAACACTGCCAGCGTTACCACGCACAGTTCCTGTTACTGGCCTACCGCACCAGAGACATAAACGATAAACCATTGTTTGCGTTCCGCCTGCACCAGTTTATCTCGGGTGCAGGCGACCTCTACGCCACACTCGAAGAGCCGGGTAAACGCACCCTCGATCTACACGGCCAACAATACGTTCCTGGTGATCGCTCTCGACGCTTTTACACCGTGCATTTCTGCCGTAGTTGCGGCCAGGATTACTACCCTGTCTGGCATAAACAAAATGATGAAACCGGCGAACTCGGATTCCAGCCCAGAGACATCAAGGAAACGTCTGCGGAAGAGGAAGAGACGGGCTATGGCTTTGTCATGCTCGGTCACTGGAACGAAGAGGACTACCCGGAAACCTGGCTGGACTTCAAAAAAGACCCACCCAAAATAAAGTCTTACTATTCAAAGTTCCGGCCCCAGGAGATTCACGTCCTGCCCAGTGGCACCCAGCACTTACAAGGCGCGCGCGGCTATTATCTACCCGGCGGCTTCCGGTTCTGCCTGAACTGTGGCCAGGCGCACAGCTCCGGACGCGACTGGACCCGACTCGGCTCTTTATCAGCGGAAGGTCGGAGTTCGGCCACCACAACCCTCACACTGTCGTCACTGAGATACCTTCTGGGTGCTGATAATGAGCTGGCGGATGAAGCCAGAAAGCTGCTTGGATTCAGCGACAACCGCCAGGATGCTGCGCTCCAGGCCGGCCATTTCAACGATTTTATGCAGATCCTGCTGGTTCGAGCCGGTGTTCTTGCCTCTCTTGAGCAACAGGATGGTGCCCTGTTAACCGACCGGGACCTCGCCCAGCACATCTTCAACGCCCTGGGAATGGACAGTAACGACCCCGCCATCCGGGCAGACTACCTCCAGAACCCAGAGCAACGTATTCCCCGGCTCAAGCGTGATGCCGAGGAAGCCATGCGCAACGTACTGGGCTACCGGGCATACCACGACCTGCGCCGTGGCTGGCGCTTCACAGTGCCGAACCTCGAACAATTAGGTTTGCTGGAAATAGCCTACGACGGACTGACAGAACTGACAGAAGATGACAGCGTTTGGGAAAAGTCCCCCGATATGCTGGCAAAGGCAACCCCTGCAGTTCGTTATCAGGTGTGCAAACTGGTACTGGATGTCATGCGCAAGAACCTCTGCATCCGCACCCGTTACCTGGATCACCTGCAGCACGAACAATGGGTGAACCTGGCTACTACGCATCTGACAGAGAAATGGCAGCTGGGCAGCGCAAGAGACATGGCGAAAGCCAGCCACGCCATCATCGGCCGCCGACCCAAGGGCCGGGAGTTCGACCTCGTTTCATTGGGCAGCCGGTCCCGTCTTGCCCAGGAGCTCAAAAAGCCAGGTATTTGGGGCAATGCTCCTTACGAGCCCCTGAACGATAAGAACTGGCCGGCGCTCATCGAAGCGCTTCTCCAGGCACTGGAAACCTACGGATTGATTGAAGCCGAAGCCGTCGATAAAGAGCTCGACGGTTACCAGTTGATTGGGGAAGTTCTGGTCTGGAAACGTGGCAGTGGAACTCCGGAGCGCGATCCCCTGGCACCCGCCATTGCCAACAACCCTTACTTCACCGCGCTTTACCAGGCTGTCGCAGACAGCCTGAAACATCAGCACCATGATTGGTTCCAGTTCCTGGCGCACGAACACACCGCACAAGTTGATCCAGAAGACCGCGAAGATCGGGAACGTGCATTCCGATCCGGTGAGCTGAGGGTTATGTTCTGCTCCCCGACCATGGAGCTGGGTGTAGATATCAGCTCCCTGAACACGGTCTACCTGCGAAACGTTCCGCCAACACCGGCGAACTACGCCCAGCGTAGCGGCCGGGCCGGCCGATCTGGCCAGCCAGCATTGGTAGTCACGTACTGCGCAGCACAAAGTCCGCATGATCAGTATTTTTTCCGAGAGCCGAGACGCATGGTACACGGGCAAGTGACCCCGCCCATGCTGGATCTGGCAAACGAAGAACTGGTCAGCAGTCACCTGTTCGCCACCTGGCTATCTGAAACGGGAACTCGATTACCAGCCGCTATCAACGAACTGATCGACGTAACCGAAGAGGGTATGCCAATCAGTGAGAGCTATGCCGACTCCCTGGCCAACGAAAAGGCGCTTGCCGGTGCCCAACAACGTGGCAAGCGGCTGATGCAGCTGCTCGGCGATGCGCTAACGCCGGCCCAAGGCGTATGGCTCAACAGCCAGGAGCCGCTGGAAGTAGCTGCATCAGGGTGGGCAGATAAACGCCTTCAGCAGGCCATGGCAAGGCTCAACGACTGCTTCACTCGCTGGCGTGATCTTTATAAGTCCACGTTGAAACAGATCGAGGAAGCAAATCGCTTGATGACCAGCCCGGCCAGCAGCAAGCGGGAGCGGGATATTGCAAAAAGGCGCTGGGAGGAAGGTTCGATTCAGTTCAGTCTGCTTCAGGATAACAGCAAGCGGCAGTCGGATTTTGAAACCTACCGTTATCTGGCTGGCCAGGGTTTCCTTCCAGGCTACAACTTCCCCCGCCTGCCGCTGGCGGCCTTTATCCCCGGCACCCGAACCAGTCGGCGGGAAAACCATAACCGTGTCTTGTCACGGCCCCGGTTCCTGGCGATTTCGGAATTCGGTCCGCTCAGTCTTATCTACCACGAAGGCCAGCAGTACAGAGTTAAACGGGTCATTCTCGGCGCCGTGGATCAGCAACAAGTGACAGAGGCCAAGCTACCGGAGCAGCAGGCCAAAATGTGCGGGCATTGTGGTTACGGGCACTTCAACGAGCAACTTGACCTGGATTTGTGCGTCGCCTGCCAGACACCACTGTCGGAAGGGAAAATGGTGCACAACCTTTTCCGCATTGAAAACGTGGCCACGCGCCCGGTAACCCGCATCACTTGCGACGAAGAAGAGCGCATGCGCCAGGGCTACGACCTTCGCACCACGCTCCAGTACCCGGAAGAAAATGGTGTTCTGAAAGCTGTGCGCAGCAACATGCAACAGGGCGATGACCCGCTCGCTGAGATGGAGTATGCGCAACAAGCCCACATCTGGCGCATCAACCTGGGCTGGAAACGACGCAAAAATAAAGAAATTGACGGGTTCATGATTGACCCGCTCAATGGCACCTGGCTGAAAGACGATGAACAGGGTGGCAACGAAGACAACGAGGCCGACGAACCGGTGAATCAGCGCCAGCGTATTTCTCCCTTCGTCACCGATCGGCGCAATGTCCTGGTAATTCGGCCCAGACTGGCCATGTCGCCCACCACGGCAGCCACGCTGCAATATGCGATCAAACGCGGCATTGAGCTCAACTTCCAGCTGGAAGAAAGCGAGCTGATGGCAGAGCCCCTGCCAAACATGCATGAGCGCAATGCACTGCTCTTTTATGAAGCCGCAGAAGGCGGTGCCGGGGTATTGACGCGCCTTGCCACAGAACCCTCTGCATGGCGCAAGGTGGCTGAAACCGCCCTAGAGCTAATGCACTGGCAGCGCCCGGATGACACCGTTGCCTGGCATGAGTTGCCTCAAAGCCAATGGCAAGACACCAACGCCAGCTGCGAGGCGGGCTGTTATCGCTGCATTCTCAGCTACTTCAACCAGCCAGATCACGAAAACATCGACCGCCGCAACCAGGAAGCACTGCAGTGGCTTACCCAGCTAACCGAAATGACGCTGGAAACAGGCTCTGGCGGCAATCGGCCAGCGGATCAGGCGGCGCAACTCAAACGGGCCAGCGGAAGCAGTCTTGAGCAAGCCTGGCTGGATGCGCTCCAGCGCTATTCACTGCGCCAACCGGATGCGGCACAGCCTTACCTCAAAGAGTTCAATGTACGGCCGGACTTCGCCTACCGCGATAGCCGGGCCCTGATCTTTGTAGACGGCCCCCATCACGACCACGAAGACCGCCGCATGATCGACCAGCAACAAACACGGGATCTTGAAGACGCGGGCTTCCTGGTGTTGCGCTTCCCCAAAGAAACCAACAGCTGGCCCGCCTTATTTGCGCGCCATCCGGATGTATTCGGCACCATGACTGAACCAGCTAAACGGGAGACTTCCGACTCATGAATGCACCAGCCACTTCACCCGCTTATAACCCGGGCAGCATTGTCAGGGCGCGCGATCGGGAGTGGGTTGTGCTCCCGGAGTCTGCCGGTGACGACCTTTACCTGAGAGCCCTGGGTAGCGGAGATGACGACCGCATACGACTGCTGGCGGCACTTGAGCGCGTGGAGCAGGCCCTCTTCCCTGCACCGCACCCTGAGGATGCCCGCGAAGGTAACCAGCAATCCGGCCAATTACTGCGCGATGCCATGCTGCTGAAGCTTCGGGCTGGTGCCGGGCCTTTCCGGGCCATTGGCAACCTGGCATTCGAACCAAGGGCCTACCAACTGGTGCCTCTGCTAATGGCACTCAAACAAGAGGTAGTGCGTCTGCTGATTGCCGATGACGTGGGTATCGGTAAAACCATCGAGGCTGGGCTGATTCTGCGTGAACTGATCGACCGCGGCGAGGTAAAAGGCTTCACTGTACTTTGCCCGCCCCACCTGTGCGAACAGTGGCAGGAGGAGCTGAGCGAAAAATTCCACCTGCGCCCGGTTATTGTCAGCCGCCACACAGCCGCCCGGCTTGAGCGAGGCCTGCTACAAAGCGAATCCCTGTTCCAGCACTACCCTTACACGGTGGTCAGCCTGGACTACATAAAATCCAACCGTCGCCGGGACGAATTCCTCAGCAGCTGCCCAGATTTCGTGATCGTAGACGAAGCCCACACCTGCGCCCAGGGCAGTGGCCAGGGCCGGCACCAACGCTATGCCCTGCTCAAAGGGCTGGCTGAAAAGGCTACTCGCAACCTGCTCTTGCTGACAGCCACGCCACACAGCGGCGATGAGCAAGCATTTCAGAACCTTCTTGGTTTGCTCGATCAAGAATTCGCCACCCTGACGCGCCTGGACGACAGTCGAAACCCCATTCGCAGGCGCCTTGCCAAGCATATGGTTCAGCGTCGCCGTCAAGATATCGCCGAATGGCAGGACAATACCCAGTTCCCGGATCGCGAGGTGGCTGAAACGGCCTACCGCATGCAAGGCGATTGGATGGGGCTGTTTCAGGATGTCGTCAATTACGCCAGAGAGCTGGTAGACCGCGCCGAGAACCTGGACCAATTCCAGCAGCGCCTGCATTGGTGGGCCGCCCTGGCCTTGCTGCGCTGCATATCCTCGTCACCTGCAGCGGCCGTTCGAACACTCCAGAATCGGATAGACCGCTCCATCCAGCCAGAAACAGACTCCGCAAAAGCCATCGATACTCTGGACGAGCTCGGCAACAGAACCATTCTGGACAGCAGTGACGAAAGCCAGGACGACCTGGAACCCTGCGCCCAGATTGAAGACGTACCTTTGCTGCAACAACTGATTGCACGAGCCGCCAGCCTGCAAGGCCCAAAAGCCGACCCCAAGCTGAAGCAGTTGATTGCCCGGCTCAAACCCATGCTTGAGGAAGGCTTCCGGCCCGTCATTTTTTGCCGTTACATACCAACGGCGCATTATGTGGCAGAGCACCTGACCAAGGCGTTCAAGGGGTACAACGTTCAATGTGTCACCGGTGAGCTGCACCCGGCCGAGCGGGAAGAGCGTGTAGAAGCGCAGGCCAACGAGGACGAACCACCGATTCTTGTGGCCACCGACTGCCTGTCAGAGGGTATCAACCTGCAAGAGCATTTTGATGCCGTCATTCACTATGACCTGGCCTGGAATCCCACTCGCCATGAGCAGCGAGAGGGCCGTGTAGACCGGTTCGGCCAGCGCACGCCGGTGGTTAAAGCGCTAATGCTATATGGCGACAACAATCCGGTAGATGGCGCGGTACTGCGGGTCATCATCCGCAAAGCCGAAGCCATCCGCAAAGCACTGGGGGTCAGCGTGCCGATGCCCGAAGACGAAAATCGGGTAACTCAGGCCATCATGCAGACCGTTCTGCTCACCCGCGGCCTGGACAGCGGCATGAGCCAGATGGGCCTGGGGCTGGAGGAAGTCGAAAACCTGGACGACATAGAACAACAAGTGGACGTAAGCTGGGAAAGTGCCCGGGACAAAGCCAAACGCAACCGCACCATCTTTGCCCAGCAAGCCATCCATCCGGAAGAAGTCCTGCCGGAATGGCAGCGTATGCAGGAGGTTCTGGGCAGCCAGGCTGACGTGCAGCGCTTCATTACCAAAGCTCTGGCGGCATTGCGGGCACCACTTCAAACCCACCGACAACACTACCGCATGAGCTGGGGTGAACTGCCAGCCGCCATCCAGCAAAGACTGGAAGGGCATGGCATCCGCCGACTGGATCAGATCGGTTTTACGCTACCGTTGCCACGAGATGTGGCTTACATTCACCGCAGCCACCCTCTGGTCACCGTGCTGGCGGATGAACTGGCCGAACGCGCCCTGGAATCGGAAGACCTACCTGCCGCAGACCGCCCCGCCCGCCGGGCGGGTGCCATCACCACCAATCAGGTGGATCGACGCACCATCATCGCCCTGCTGCGTTTGCGCACCAACCTGGTGGTAGAGCGGGAAGGCAATCGCCGGGAAATGCTGGCGGAAGAAGCCGTAACCGTCGTGATGGAAGGCAACCAGATGCCCCGCCAGCTCAGCACAGAGGAAGCGGTATCACTGTTTAATCTGGATGCGACACAAAACACCACGCCCGATGTGCGCGAGCGCGCCGTTAAGCAGGCTCTGGAGCGTCTTCAGGAACAACAGTCCGCGCTGGATGACATTGCCCGCGGGCATGGCCAACAACTCCTGCAGGATCACCGAAGGGTGCGAGACTCAGAACGGGAGGGCCGCGGAACTTTCCAGGTTAACCCACAACTGCCAGCCGACATTCTGGGCGTGTACGTACTAATGCCAGAGGTCGCGTTTTGATCAGGGAAGAAAAACAGAGAGGAGAAAAAAATAACCCCGGGTTCGTCACCAGTAGCAAGACTGGGAGAGGAATAGCCCGGGGACTGTGTA
Source organism: Marinobacter sp. (assembly GCF_041984545.1). GTDB lineage: Bacteria > Pseudomonadota > Gammaproteobacteria > Pseudomonadales > Oleiphilaceae > Marinobacter. The sequence continues at coordinate 60,627 of NZ_JBHIXV010000021.1, forward strand.
AACAGTATAACCGGTTGAGAGGTCATGCTCAATGACTAGCCAACTGGACTCACTGATCGCCGGCCTGTCTCCCCAGCGTCTGGGGCCCTACCTGGCCTACAGCCAGGGTGACTACCGTCTTGCAATGGCACATTACCACTGGAACCTGCGCCTGAGCGAGGCTTTATACCCGGTACTGCACCTCAATGAAGTGGTGTTCCGCAATGCCATGCACCGGGCCCTCAGCACAGAGTTTGATACCGAAAACTGGTTCCAGGGCCTGTGGCTGCACAAGCGCGAGCAGCGCTCTATCGAGAAAGTGATCGCCGAACTGCGCAAGCGAGACAACGAGCAGCCCATCAATCCGGACCAGGTCGTGTCAGAGCTGACGTTCGGGTTCTGGTGCAGCCTGTGCGACACCCGGTATGAGCACAAACAGATTCTCTGGCCCAAACTGCTGCGCCACTCACCGCTGAGACAACTGCCGAAGCGCCAGCGGCAAAGAAAAGAGCTCAGCCGAGCCGTCAACCGATTGCGACAACTCCGGAACCGGGTATTTCACCACGAACCCATCTGGCACTGGAAAGACCTGCCTCGTCGCCATACCGATGCCATAGAACTGCTGCAATGGTTCAACCCGGAAGCGGCGCGGGTACTCGAACATACTGACCGTTTTAACGAGATCTACCAGCAAGGCCCCACCGCCTTGATTCAGGAGCTTTATCCATGAGCAACACACAAGCCAACCAGAACGGCATTTTTACTCTGGAGGGCGGCCTGTTGCCCGCCGACCTATTCAACCAATTGGCAGGCCTCCAGCTGAAGGGGCAAACCGCAGCAGACTACAACATTCCCCAGGGCCTGACACTCCGGGACGAAATCGGCCGCTTCTGGCGTATTGCCCAGGCCAACTGGCAAAACTTTGACCAGCAACGCCAGCGCAGTGACCTTTCCAACCCGACCGCAGCCGCCCAGCACTGGCTCCAGAGCCTGCTGACCCAGGTATTTGGCTTTTCCGACCTGCACGCCTATTCCGAACCGCAAATGATCGACGAGCGCGGCTTCCCCATTACCCATCATGCCTTCGGTAGCCGGGTACCCATGGTGTTTTGTGCACCGGGCGACAAAGCCCTGGATACCGCCGACCCACGCTTCGGACACGAAGGCCGCCGGCGCAGCCCCACCGGCCTGCTGCAGGAATACCTGAACGCCAACGACCAGGCGCTATGGGGCTTGGTCAGCGACGGCCAACGCCTCCGCATTCTGCGCGACAACCCCTCAATGACCCGGCCAGCCTATATAGAAGTGGATCTGGCCACGTGCTTTGCCGAGGAACAGCTGCCGGAGTTTCGTATTCTTTGGCTGCTGCTACACGCCAGCCGCTTTCAGCCGGGCACCAATAGCGATGGCGAAATAGCACCCAGCCAATGCTGGCTGGAGCAATGGCGCGCCGAGGCGGAAGAACAGGGCGAACGGCTGCTGGACAAGCTGCGCGTGGGCGTTACCGAAGCGCTGGGTGCATTGGGTAACGGTTTCCTGCGTCACCCGCAAAACGACGAACTCCGCCAGCAGTTTGAATCCCGTGAGCTGGATGCTCAAACCTATTACCAAGAGCTGCTGCGCATGGTGTATCGCATGCTCTTCCTGCTGCGGGCAGAAGCGCGGGACCTGCTGCATCCGGAAGGGAGTGACCCACTGGCCCGGGAGCGCTATCGGGAAGGCTACAGCCTGGATGTGCTGCGCCGGGCGGCCCGCAAGCCCCATCGCTTTGAAGCCCGCCATCACGATCTCTGGCTGACGGTGCAACACACCATGAACGGCCTGGCTTCCGGCCAGCCCCTACTGGCACTCCCGGCCCTGGGCGGCCTGTTTGGCAATGATCAGTGCCCCAACCTCGACAACGCACTGATCGATAACCAGTCCTTGCTCAAAGCCATCAAGGCCCTCACCTGGCACCCCAGCGAGACCAGCAACAGCCTGGTGGCCACCGACTACGCCAATATGGATGCCGAAGAACTGGGCTCGGTGTACGAAGCCCTTCTGGAACTGGTACCGGCCATTACCACCACGCCCTGGCAGTTCAGCTTTATCGGCCTGGATGAGAGCAATACCACTGCCGGAAACCTTCGCAAGTTGACCGGCTCCTACTACACGCCGGATGTGCTGGTACAGTCACTGATTGATACCGCCCTCAAACCGGTGATTCGTGAGCGCCTGGCGGATAACCCGGACGAACCGCGCCAGGCCCTGCTCGATCTGCGCGTGGTAGACCCGGCCTGTGGCTCCGGCCATTTCCTGCTGGCGGCCACCCGCACCCTGGCCCGGGAACTGGCACAACTGGATGCCGAGGGCAGCGAACCCACGCCGGCCCAGTTCCAGCACGCCCTACGCGAGGTGGTACAACACTGCATATTCGGGGTAGACGTGAACCCCATGGCCGTGGAGTTGTGCCGCACAGCACTGTGGATGGAAGCCCTGGAGCCCGGCAAACCGCTGACCTTCCTCGACAGCCACATCCAGTGTGGCAATGCTTTGGTTGGCGTGTATGACCCCACTGTGCTGGAAACCGGCATACCCGACGATGCTTTCAAAGCCCTGGAGGGCGACGACAAGGCGCTGCTGAAAGACCTGAAGAAAACCAATAAACAGCAGGCCCAAACCCTGGCGATTGATTTGCGCATCAACGCCCAGCAACTCGCTGCCGTGGAGGAACTACCGGAAGAATCCCTGGATGAGGTGCTCAACAAGCGTCAGCAATGGCAGGCCGCCCAGCAAAGCCAGGAAGCCCGTCGCGCCCGACTATTGGAAGACCTGTGGACCGCTGCGTTCTTTGTCCCGAAGAACCAGGGCTACGCCAACCGCATTCCGGATAACGGTGCACTGAAGGCGGCCCACCGGGGCGAACTCAGCCCCGAAGTGGAAGCGGAAGTTCGGCTGCGCGCAGAACAGAACCGTTTCTTCCACTGGCCACTGCAATTCCCGGAAGTATTCAACCGGGGCAACGCAGGTTTTGATGTGGTGCTGGGCAACCCGCCTTGGGAGCGCATCAAGCTTCAGGAACAGGAGTTTTTCGCCTCCCGGTCCCCTGAAATCGCTACGGCACCCAACGCTGCAGCCCGCCGAAGAATGATTCAGGCGCTGGAGTCGAGCAACAGCGAACACGATCAAGCCCTGCACCGGGACTTCTTTGAGGCTCGACATGCTGCGGAAGCTGCGAGCCAGTTTGTGCGCGGCAGCACACGCTTTCCCCTGACCGGCACCGGTGATGTCAATCTCTATGCTCTGTTTGCCGAGTTGGCGTTGAACCTGACCGCCAGCCGTGGCCGAGCCGGTATCATCGTTCCTACAGGCATTGCTACGGACGACAGCACCAAGGCTTATTTTGAAGCCCTGGCTTCCGGCAAGCGATTGGCCAGTTTGTTCGATTTCGAGAATCGCGAAGGACTGTTCAAAGGGGTACACCGTAGTTACAAATTCAGCCTTCTAACCATCGCTGATCAGATTGATCACGCGGACCTGATGTTCTTCTCCACCCGGATTGAGCACCTGGACGACCAAGAGCGGCTGTTCCAATTGTCTCCGGAAGACTTCGCCCTAATCAACCCGAACACCCGCACCTGCCCGGTGTTCCGGGCGAAAAAAGACGCGGAGCTGACTCGTAAGCTGTATCGCCAAGCGCCGGTGTTGATGCAGGAGAACCCTGAAACCAATCCTTGGAATATCAAGTTCCAGGCGATGTTCCACATGTCCGCCGACAGCGATCTGTTCCGCACCTATCAGCAACTGGACGATCGAGGCGCCCAGCTCGAAGACAACCAATTCCACCTTGATGGCACCCGCTACCTGCCGTTGTACGAAGCCAAAATGGTGCACCACTACGACCATCGCTTTGCTACCTACGAAACAGACGGCGAAACTACCCGCGACACGACGGTAGCCGAAAAGCAGCAGACAGATTACGCCCCGCTTCCCCGGTACTGGGTGGAAGAGCGTGAGGTACTGCTGCGCACCGCCGATATGCCTCGTGTCGTGCTGGACGGCCTGAAAAAGCAGGACACCGCCAAGTTGGAGGAAGGCCTGCGCCAATGGTTGGCGGGCCAACTGCTGGTCCGTGAGCAGTTTGAAGAAGCCTCGCAACTGCTGGGTAGCCGGGTGACCAAACGCGGCACCACCGGCAACCTGTTCCAAGCCGCGGAGTTCACCAAAGATGGCCTGGCATCCCGCAAAATGGCTGAAGATCACCCGATGACCGATGCGGAGCTGGATGATTGGGTGGCGGCGTTTTCCGCACAGCAAGATTACGCAGTACTGGTGGAGGATCGTCTGAAGAGTCGAAGCCCTAGATACCTTCTCGGGTTCAGGGATATTACAAACGCCACAAACGAACGCACGACAATTGCCAGCTCAGTTCCTTTCGCCGGAGTCGGTAACAACTTCCCGTTATGTATTTTGCCTGTTACCACACCCGCAAATCTGGTTGCCGCGCTGCAAGGAAACCTTTCTACAATCGTCTTCGACTTCGTGACGCGGCATAAGGTTGGCGGCACCCACCTGAACTTTTTTATCGCGAAACAATTGCCAGTCTTACCGCCGAAAGCCTACTCTGAAGCCGACCTCAACTACATCGCCCCACGCGCTCTGGAACTCACCTACACCAGCCACGACCTCGCGCCCTTCGCCCGCGACCTGGGCTACGACGGCGAGCCATTCGCCTGGGAGCCAGACCGCCGGCACCAACTGCGCTGCGAACTGGATGCCTACTATGCCCGGCTGTACGGCCTGACCCGGGACGAACTGCGCTACATCCTCGACCCAGCTGATGTTATGGGCCCGGATTATCCATCTGTCACCTTCCCCGGCCTCAAGCGCAAGGAAATCGCCACATACGGCGAATACCTCACCCAGCGCCGGGTACTGGAAGCCTTTGATCAACTCGCCGCAACTGAAGGAACTCCGTCATGAGCCAGTACAATCCCCGTCATGACATCAAAGCTTTGCTAGAGGCCGCCCAGCTCTGGAAGGACCAATGCCTCCTGGATGACGGCCCTTTGCTGGGTGATGGCAAGTATTGGAGCAGTGCCAAACTGGCGGAGCTGGATCAGCGCTTTATTCAGAATCCCCAGGAGGGCGACGAGAGCTACTTCGACAAACTGGCGCTACAGCTGTCGGATGCCACCCCCGAGGCCATCAAATTGATGGCAGAGCTGAACTGGTTGTTGCTGTTGTTCTCCACCAACATCAAACCCGGTACCAAGCGGGATCTGGTGCGCAATATCTGGGAGTTATCCGGCGACACGCTACCAGAAAGCTGGCTACTGGAAGACGCGACCCTCTCAGGAGCCGGGAGTACAGGCACTGGCTACAACACCTTGCGGTGGCGTGAGTTAGTGTTCCTGATCGAAATGATGAAAGCTTTAAAGGCCCTGGCACCCGAGGCCCAACGCCAGACACTGGAAAGTCCCTGGTCTTTTGCAGACTGGCTGGAAAGCATTCCGGATGCCAGGGCAAGACAGTTTCGCCATATTATCTGTTTCCTGCTCTTTCCCGATCACTTTGAATCCATATCCGTGGGCAGTGACAAGAAAGAAATAGCCCGGGTGCTCGGCGACCTACCCAAAGCCAAGCTCAAGGCAATGAGCAACCGGGAAGTGGATGAAACCCTGCTGGAAATACGCAAGCAGTTGGAAGAGCAGGAGGAGCAAGGCGTTGATTTCTACGCCTCACCCTGGATCGACCAATGGCGACCGTCGCCTCGTGTTTGGTTAATGGCCTGGAACCCGGAGAACTGGGAGTGGAAATCCTTTCAGGATGACCGGCTTCGGGTTGCACGTGGCGAGAATGTCACCCTACCCTGGCGAACCGTCTCCAAGCAGTTGAAAGAAGGCGACACCGCCTACCTGGTGAGACTGGGTGAAGAGCCGAAAGGCCTGGTTGCCCGGGGCACCGTGACAAGTGAACCCTATGAAGATGTCCACTACGACCCGGATTTGGCGGACAAGGGCGAGAAAGCGCTGTATGTGGACATCACACTGACCGATCTGCGAGATCCAAAGGCCGAGCCCTACATCAGTCTAGCGGACCTGAAAGCCGGCACTGTGGATAGCCAGAACTGGACACCGCAAGGCTCTGGTATCGAAATCAAACCCAGGTCCGCGAAACTCGTGGCGGGCCTCTGGAACAAGTTGCCGCCTGTAAAGGTCGTGGAGGCTCATCAACCTACGTCTCGGCAACAGGCCATCAATATCGGCAGACCGGTGAATCAGATTTTCTACGGGCCACCCGGCACAGGCAAAACCCATCATTGGCGTAATCACATCCAGCCAAAATACGAACGGGCCGCCAGCCAGGTCTCAACGGGCGAATGGCTGGAGGAGCAGTTGGCCAATACGTCCTGGTGGGAGGCCGTGGCGCTGGCCCTCGCAGACCTGACCCAGAAGGGAAAAAGTGCAACGGTCAACGAACTGTTGCTGCACCCTTACTTCAAGGCAAAGACTCGGGTGCAAGGCCGTGTTGGCAGCAATAACCTCCGCGCCCAGTGCTGGGCCGCATTGCAGAGCCACACGGTAATGGAATCGGAAACCGTCAACTACTCACCGGATAAACGCCAGCCTCCGCTTATCTTTGACAAGAAACCCGGTGGACAGTGGATCTTCGCCGGCGATTGGGAGGAAGCCGGGGAAGGCTTGCGCGAGCAGCTCAAGAAACTACAGTCAGGACCTCAAAACGAGGAAACACGGATCAAACGCCACCTGACCGTGACCTTCCACCAATCTTACAGCTACGAGGACTTCGTAGAAGGCATCCGGCCTCAAACCACCGCCGAAGGCGGCATCAGCTATGAGGTACGAGATGGCCTGTTCAAAGCTTTTTGTAACCGGGCTCGGCAAGATCCGAATCAACGCTACGCTTTGTTCATTGATGAAATAAATCGGGGCAACATCTCCCGCATCTTTGGGGAGCTAATTACCCTGATCGAGGCCGACAAACGGGCCTGGTGGGATGAAGAAGGCCAACTGGTGGACGGCATGGAGATTACGCTGCCCTATTCTGGTGAACGCTTTGGTGTGCCGAAGAACCTGGATATCTACGCCACCATGAACACCGCTGACCGTTCCATTGCCCTGATGGATGCTGCACTACGTCGGCGGTTCCGCTTTATTGAGCTGATGCCGGAGCCCAAACAGATAACCGGTAATCAGGGGGATGGTTATATACCGGATGGCGAAGGGGGCCTGCTGAGCCTGCGTGATTTGCTGAATGCCATTAACCTGCGCCTGCGCTATCTGTTACACCGGGACCAGACCTTCGGGCATGCCTACTTCATGGAAGTAAAGGATATCGACAGCCTGCGCCACGCTATGGTGTACGACATTATCCCCATGCTGGCGGAATACTTCTATGACGACTGGCAGCAGATTCGCCGAGTGCTGGCGGACGACACAGCGCCGGCCGAGCATCAGATTATTACCCGCAAGATACTGGACCCCGGCCAGCTGTTTGCGGGCGCAGAGCTGGATCTGCCGGAGAAACCTGACTTCCGCGTGAAACAGCCAGGCGAGATCACGCCGGATGCCCTGCGCAAAATCTATGACTCATTGGAAATGCCCGCGTGAAACTCGTTAGTGCCGTTGAGCATGGCTGGCTGACCATCGGCAAGGAAGGCGATCTAACGGCGCCGGAGGCTGATGCGTTGGCCGCCGCAGAGAGCGTGCTTCCCAAGAACTGTCTTGAATGGGGCCGTAACCGGGTAAAGTTCCGGCAGTTCTGTGGCGTGGTGCAGGTTCAGCAGGTGCTGCAAATCGAAATTCTGCCCAAGGTCTTTCCGCATCAGACACCGGAACAGCAACGCACCACCCTGATCGAAATGCTGGACACCGCCGGCGACATCGAGGGGCTCAGTGCCCGGCAAGCGGGCCTGGGCACCAGCAATCACCGACTTCTGGATGTATTCATACGCCATTTTCTAAAGCTTCTCGAAGCGCAGCTTCAACAGGGCCTGCTTCGGGACTACCAGGATGTGGAGGATACGCTCGACCAGGTTCGAGGCCGGATCGACCTGATCCGCCAGCAACGGGAGAACCTGTTCAAGCCCCAGCGCCTCGCTTGCCGGTTCAATGAGCTGTTAGTGGATATTCCGGTGAACCGGCTCTTGCACACAGCCCTACTCTGTATGACTCATTTGGCAAGCTCGCCCATGCTTCGCCAACACATTCAGAGTATGCGGATGCGCTTTGGCGGCATCGGTGTCATTCACAAAGGCGATCACCTGCCCCGCGCCGACGACCTGAACCGGATGCAGCGTCGCTATGCCAGCGTGGTGGATCTGGCCCGACTGTTTATTGACGGCCAGTACCTGGACGCCCGGGCCGGCCACCAACAGGTTTACAGCCTGCTATTTGACATGAACCAGCTATTCGAGCGCTTTGTAGCCGTCAAACTTAGGCCAACCGTCCGAAAGATGGGCCTGCGCCTGATGGAGCAAGGCCCGCGCAAATACCTGGGCGAAGATGACTCCGGCAAAGGCCGGCTGTTGATGCGACCGGATATCAGCTTATTGGATGAACTGAACCGGCCGGTAGCCATTCTGGACACAAAATGGAAACTGCTGGAATCCAGTAACCCTCTGGCTTCTCTCTCCTCAGCGGATCTCTATCAACTGAGTACTTATGCTAGCGCCTACCGCTGTGACCAGGTGATGCTATTGTATCCTGAGCAATCGGGTTTTCGGGGGGAGTACCAGATGAGCTTGAACCTAGTAGATCGGCCCGTGAAGCTTACTGTGTTAGCGATGCCCTTGTGCGGAGAGGGCCTCTCGCTGCCTGTTCGGACAATAGAGGCATTCGTTTAGAGAATAGCGCCATAGCAACGTCGTATTGCAAACCATTGGAGAGGCCACCTTTCGTGTTTGGGTATTTGTAACTAGGATTCGTTGCATGTGGGGACATACAACGCACTACGCACTACTCTAAGAAACCAAAGAAAGAGGAAGTTATGTTCGAGCCGATTGAGGCACTGGACGCATACAATAAGAACATCAATGTTCTCATTGGCTCAGGCGCTTCAGCTGACCTGTTCCCGACACTGGCATTAAAAATCAAGGACGAAAACGGTAGCCGAGAGACGATCGAAAAACTTGCTACTAAATTTGACACACACTCAGAAAAACTCACTGCACTATTCATGCACTACTACGATACGTGCATCTATCCAGTGCAGAATTTCACACAATCCGAAGTTAAAGATGCGAAAGGCTTGGCTAACCTTGAAAACTACGAAATATTTTTAAAAACCCTCCTTGGTTTACTGGATCGAAGAAACGATCTCAATCGGAAAATAAACATCTTCACTACAAATTACGATGGATGCTTGGAGCACAGTGCCGACAGCTTACTTATGAGCGGCTCACATGATTTTGTTGTGAACGATGGCACGTCAGGATTTCACAAGAAGCATCTGCATGCTAAGAACTTCAACACATTTCAGTGTCAAACTGGCATATTTGAACGTGCGACCTATGGTATTCCCCAGCTAAACATTATTCATCTACATGGGTCCGTTAACTGGTCAAAAAGTGGCGATAAGATCGAGGTTAATTACACCAACGACTTCAATTATCTGCTAGAGCCAACAACAGCCCTAAATATAAAAGAATTCTCAACATACTTAGGGACTGAGGGAGGAACTACTGCTCACATTCCTTCAGTCTCATTGGATAGTTCTAAGGAGACTCTGAATAAGTCGCCGGAATCGGCGATAATACGGCCATCGCCAACTGCA
>NZ_JBHIXV010000022.1:0-68352 GCF_041984545.1 Marinobacter sp.
CGTCAGCGATCTTCTTTTGACGCTCCTGCAGTGCGGCCATGATCGGCGGCCACACGTACTTCATGCAGAAGACGACAAAGATAAAGAACGCGATGGCTTGACCAATCATCGTCAAATTAATGTTCACGTCTTCACCTCTCGCCTGTTTTGTTAAGAATCATCTGACCGGGGAAAAGCCCCCGGCTGGCGACTCGATTAACCGGCGATCTGGCCGACAAACGGGTTGGCGAAAGTGAAGAACAGAGCGATACCAACACCGATCATGGTTACGGCGTCCAGCAGACCTGCAACGATGAACATTTTAACCTGCAGCATCGGGGTCATTTCCGGCTGACGCGCAGCGCCTTCCAGGAACTTGCCACCGAGGATACCAAAGCCAATCGCAGTACCCAGGGCACCCAGGCCAATCAGCAGTGCAACGGCAATCGCGGTCATTCCAACTACAGTTTCCATGATAACTCCCAGTTTCAGTTAGGTTTTTCAGTTTAAGGGTTTAGGGTTTAGAACTACGGCTTAATGGTGTCCGATCAGTGACTGTCTTCGTGAGCCATGCTCAGGTACACGATCGTCAACATCATAAAGATGAATGCCTGCAGGGTGATAACCAGAATGTGGAAAATCGCCCAGGGGACAGACAGCGTCCACTGTGCCCACAGCGGCAGCAGTGCAATCAGGATGAAGATCAGCTCGCCGGCGTACAGGTTACCAAACAGACGCAGTGCCAGTGAGATCGGCTTGGCGATCAGGCTCACGCCCTCGAGCAGCAGGTTCACCGGAACAAGAAGGATCTTCAGGAACAGGTTGTCGGAAGAGAAGGGGTGCAGGGTGAGTTCACCCAGGAAGCCACCCACGCCCTTGACCTTCAGGCTGTAGTAGATGATCAGGAAGAAGACCGACAGGGACATGCCCAGGGTGACGTTCACGTCGGTGGTCGGTACTACCTTCATGTACTCGAGGCCCATCAGATGGAACAGCTGGGGCAGGAAGTCCACCGGCACCAGGTCCATCAGGTTCATCAGGAATACCCAGCAGAAAATGGTCAGTGACAGCGGCGCGATCACCTTGTTACGACCGTGAAAGGTCTCTTTCACGCTGTTGTCGACAAACTCGACCATGACTTCCACAAAGTTCTGCAAGCCACCGGGCTGCCCGGACGTGGCTTTCTTGGCGGCCATGCGGAACAGAAACAGGAACAGGACACCGAGCGCAACCGCCCAGCCCAGAGAATCGATGTGCAGGGCCCAGAAGCCCATGTCGGAGGCTTCGGCAGAAGTCCGCGCGAGCGTCCAGGTGGATTCTTCGATTACGGTTCCGTCGGCACGCTCGTAGCCCGCCGGCAGTTTACCGTAGGTGAGGTTCTGGAGGTGATGCTGGATATATTCGGATGCACTTCCTGCCATAACGGTTTCCCAGGTCCAGTTAGCTTTGCTGCGTATTGCTGCCCGCCAGGAGCGGTGTCAACCAGTTGGTGACCAGCATGATCGCAAATGTTAGAAAAAGTGCCGACACATCGATCGGCTGAATCCATTTGAACACCACCGTGAAACCGATGGCGCACAGGATGAGCTTGCCGGCCTCACCCTGGTAAAAAGAACTCATGATCTTTTTGGCAGACCGCGCGCCGGAGTAGCGGAATGCCTTGAGCGCAAAGTAACCGTGGGGGATCAGAAAAATAAGTCCGCCCAACAGCGCTGAATAACCGGACACCTGGCCTCGGAACAGGAGAAACGCCAGGCTTGCGAAGACCAGCATCACACTCTCAACTGCAAACCACCGTGCGATGGGCGGCCGACCAATACCGCCTGAGCTAGCCTTCGTCATGTTCGTTCCGGGAGTACGGTGCCTTTATATACGATGCAGTTTAAAAAGTAAGCAAATACACCGATACGAGCGCCGCAGATTATATGTGTTCAATGTGCACGAATCAACAAAACCGGGCACCGGCGACGGGCCCGAGGCGGGCGTTATGAAGGGCGTTCGGCCGTTTTCGACACAAATAGACACGCGTTCAATTTTTCAACACTACATGTTGTGTGTGCCGACAAATACGAACTTTCGTAGGGGGCCGGACGGCGGATCGAACGTCGACCAATGCAGGTAGACGGTTACTTGATATGGCCCAGGATACCGTCCAGTTCGTCCAGGGAACTGTATTCGATCACCAGCTTGCCCTTGCCCCGCTGGCCGTGATCAATGGAAACCCGGGCGCCGAGCCGCTCGGCAAGGTCGTCCTGGAGTGCGCGGATATTGGGGTCCAGGGCGGCCTTGCTACCGGACTTGCGGTCGGGCGTCTCCTGCTGCACCCGACGCACCAGCGCCTCGGTCTGACGCACCGACAACGATTTGGCCACCACCTGTTTGGCCACCTGCATCTGCAGCTCCGGCGGCAGGGTGAGCATGGCGCGACCGTGGCCCATTTCCAGGTCACCGTGCTCAAGCATGATCCGGACGTCCTCGGACAGCCCGATCAACCGCAGCAGATTGGTGATGGTGGTGCGGGACTTGCCCACCGCTTCAGCCACCTGGGCCTGGGTGAGGCCAAATTCATCCTGCAGCCGCTGCAGGGCAAAGGCTTCCTCGATGGGGTTCAGGTTTTCCCGCTGGATGTTTTCAATCAGCGCCATGGCGATGGCGGCTTCATCGGGCACATCGCGGATGATGGCGGGAATCCGGTCAAGCTCGGCCATCTGGGTCGCCCGCCAGCGGCGCTCACCGGCGATCAGCTCGTAGCGGCCCTCACTGATGGGACGCACCACCACCGGTTGCATCACACCCTGCTGGCGAATCGAATCGGCCAGCTCCTGCAGCGCCGCCGGGTCCATATCACGACGGGGCTGGTAGCGGCCACGCTGGATGAGATCGATGGGGACTTCGCGGAGCTCGCCGTCGTGATCCTTCAGCTCCTGGTCCAGATTGACCTTGGAGCCCGCCAGCAGAGCGCCCAGTCCGCGTTCACCCAATCCTCGTTTTTTCGCCGCCATGGTGTCAGTCATTCTTCCCGTTGAAAATCGTTGTACTTAAGTGAGTGACAGGGCGGTATGTTACACCGCCACCGGCGCGGATGTCTTTTTTGAACCGTGGCGGCGCACCATCTCACCGGCCAGGGCCAGGTAAGCAATGGCGCCCTTGGAGGCGCGGTCGTACACCAGGGCCGGAACGCCGTAGCTTGGCGCCTCGGCCAATCGCACATTACGGGGGATCACCGCCCGGTACACCTTGTCACCAAAATACTCGCTGAGCTGGCCAGAGACATCCAGGGTCAGGCTGTTGCGGGGGTCGTACATGGTGCGCAGGATGCCTTCCACCTGCAGGTTCGGGTTTACTGTTTCCTGGATCTGCTCCACCGTGTTCATCAACGCCGCCAGCCCTTCCAGGGCGTAGTACTCGCACTGCATGGGAATAAGCACGGCATCGGCCGCAGACAGCGCATTGACGGTCAGAAGGTTCAGGGACGGCGGGCAATCGATCAGGATGTAGTCGTAGTTGTCACGAACCGTGTTCAGGGCCAGGCGCAGGCGGTGCTCGCGCCCGATCTCGTTCATCAGTTCCACTTCCGCGGCAGTCAGGTCACCGTTGGCCGGCAGGATATCGAAACCCGAGGCCTCCGCCAGAATGATCGTTTCGGCGGCACTGGCGCGCTTGGTCAGCATGTCGTAGCCAGACAGCTCCAGGCTGTTTTTGTCGACACCGCTGCCCATGGTGGCGTTGCCCTGGGGGTCCATGTCCACCAGCAGTACCCGGCGTTTGGTAGCGGCCAGGGAGGCAGCAAGATTGACGCAGGTGGTGGTTTTACCCACACCGCCTTTCTGATTGGTCACTGCAATCACGCGCGCCATGTCGTGCCTCCTTGTTCGGTATTAGCGGGAATCGGCTGCCCGGGCAACCACCAGCAGATGGCGTTCGCCGTCGGCGCCGGGGACCTCCAGGGAGTGGCTGGATTTTACCTGCCAGCCGGCCGGAAGGGCAGCCACTTCATCATCCGGAAACTGGCCTTTCATGGCAAGGAACTCGCCGCCATTTGCCAGCAGACCGTCGCACCAGTGCACCAGATTTTCCAGGGCGGTAAAGGCGCGGCTGCTGATCTGGCTGAACGGGCGGGAGGGTGTGCAATCCTCGGCCCGGCCGTGGATCACCTGGACATTATCGAGGCCCAGCTCGAGAACGCACTGGTTGAGAAAGCGGGTTTTCTTGCCGTTGCTGTCAAGCAGGGTGAACTGGCGGCCCGGCAGCGTAATGGCCAGGGGAATCCCGGGCAGGCCGCCTCCGGCACCCACATCCAGCAGGTGATCGGTGGTTACCCAGGGCAGGATGCTCAGGCTGTCGAGCAGCTGCCGGGACACCATCTGGCTTTCATCACGCACCGCGGTCAGGTTGTAGGCACGGTTCCACTTGTTGAGCAGACCCAGGAACGCCAGTAGCCGCTTCTGCTGGTCGTCACCCAGGTCCAGCCCCATTATTGCGAGCCCCGTGCTGAGCTGGTCCTGCCATTGCGCGTTGTTCATGGCCGGCGCTCAGGCCGACTGCTTGCGCAACAGGTCGCGCTTTTTCAGGTGCACAAGGATCTGGCTCACCGCCGCCGGGGTCACACCCTGGATGCGGGAAGCCTGGGCCACGGTTTCCGGGCGTACGGTCTTGAGTTTCTGCTTGATCTCGTTCGACAGCCCGCCGATCACGTCGTAGTCCAGGTCCACCGGCAGGGCAGTGTTCTCGTTCCGGCGCAGACGCTCGATCTCATCCGTCTGGCGCGAGATATAGCCCTCGTACTTGATCTCGATCTCCACCTGATCCGCCACCACCGGGTCGCCGGCCTGCTCGGCGCCGATCTCGGCGATGTGGCCATAGGCGATTTCCGGACGGCGCAGCAGCTCGGCCAGTGACTGGTCACGGGTCATCGGCTGTTTCAGGAAACCATTGGCCCGCTCACCCGCGTCGGTGTTCGGATGGATGCGAGTGGATTCCAGGCGGCTGCGTTCGGTAGCGATCGCCTCACGCTTGGCGTTGAACTTCTGCCAGCGGTCATCGTTGACCAGGCCCAGCTTCCGGCCGGTCTCGGTCAGGCGCAGGTCGGCGTTGTCCTCCCGCAGGATCAGCCGGTACTCGGCGCGGCTGGTGAACATGCGGTAGGGCTCGGAGGTGCCCATGGTGATCAGATCGTCCACCAGCACGCCCAGGTAGGCCTCGTCCCGGCGCGGGTACCACTCGTCTTTCTCCTGCGCCCGCAGGGCTGCATTGATGCCCGCCAACAGGCCCTGGGCGCCGGCTTCTTCGTAGCCGGTGGTGCCGTTGATCTGACCGGCAAAATACAGCCCCTGTATGAACTTGGTTTCCAGGGTGTGGCGCAGGTCCTGGGGATTCAGGAAGTCGTACTCGATGGCGTAGCCCGGCCGGGTAATATGGGCGTTCTCAAAACCCGGAATCGAGCGCACCGCTGCCAGCTGGATATCAAACGGCAGACTGGTGGAAATACCGTTCGGATAAAGTTCGTTGGTGGTCAGGCCCTCGGGCTCCACGAAAATCTGGTGCGAGTCCTTGTCGGCAAACCGGTTGACCTTGTCCTCGATGGACGGGCAATAGCGGGGACCAACCCCTTCGATGTTGCCGGCAAACATGGGTGAGCGGTCAAAGCCACTGCGGATGATGTCGTGGGTCTGCTCGGTGGTGCGGGTCACGTAACAGCAGATCTGTTCCGGGTGCTGGTCCCGGCTGCCGATGAACGACATCACCGGGGTGGGGTCGTCGCCCCACTGTTGCTGCATCACCGAGAAATCCACCGAGCGGGCATCAATACGCGGTGGCGTACCGGTTTTCAGCCGGCCGACATTGAAGGGCAACTCCCGAAGGCGTTTGGCCAGGGCGTTCGCCGGGGCATCACCGGCACGACCGCCGGAATGGTGCTGCATGCCGATGTGGATAACGCCGCCCAGGAAGGTGCCGGTGGTCAGCACCACCGTTTTCGCATTGAAGCGGATACCAGTCTGGGTCACCACGCCGGTCACCTGATCGTTTTCCACAATCAGATCGTCCGCCGCCTGCTGGAACAGGGTCAGGTTGGGCTGGTTCTCCAGGGTATGCCGGATTGCCGCCTTGTACAGCACCCGGTCAGCCTGGGCACGGGTGGCGCGCACCGCCGGGCCCTTGCGACTGTTCAACACCCGGAACTGGATTCCGGCCCTGTCGGTGGCCTCGGCCATGGCGCCGCCCAGGGCATCGATTTCCTTCACCAGGTGACTCTTGCCAATGCCGCCGATGGCCGGGTTGCAGGACATCTGGCCCAGTGTCTCAATGTTGTGGGTCAGCAGCAGGGTCTGGGAACCCATGCGCGCAGCCGCCAGGGCGGCTTCGGTGCCGGCATGGCCACCACCAATGACAATGACATCAAAACGGGTCGGAAAATCCACGGTTCACCTCGAACATCGGGCTGAAAATAAGGGGCAAAAACAGGGCGGCGAGTATAACGCCTCACCCGGCAAATTGCAGTGGGAATGCACAAATTTTAACCAGAGGAAGCAGAACTTGAAAGCCGGCCACAGCGCCCGATCGTCCCATGGCCCGGTTTAACCGCCTGTACTGGATAAGTGAAAACCGAAATTTATGCTTTTTCAGAGGCTTGGCTGACTCTTCTCAGAAAACTTTTCAAGAAAGTTATCCACACGTCAGCGGTAGCCCACAGACCCCCTTTAAAGACCATAACTAATTGTTTTATATATAATCCTGAAATTTCATCCAGCGTCTTTCCGGAGGTTTTCCCAGTAATTATCCACAGATTGTGGCTGCCGTAGGCCGGATTCGGGGGTTGGCGCCGATCCGGTGCACAGATTCACCCTTTGCCCCGTACTTCTGCCCTCAATCGGTGCAAAAGTAATCGGGGTCTGGCCGGGCAAGTCGTTCCACGCGCCCTCTGCCCCTTGCTGCCACTAGCCCTGTCCCCTGGTTGGTACGAAATTCGCAGTGTGTTTCGTCTGCACACCAGCATCACGTACGGCCAGGAAGGCTTTAACCGCACAAGCAGTAGAAAGGTTCCTGACCATGAGCAGCGTAGTCCGACTCTCCCGTCGCAGCTCCAGGCCAGACGGCAATTCGCCCGTTCCGGACATTATCCACAGCCACGACTTCAGTTCCGTGTACCAGCCTATTCTGAGCCCCACGCACCAGAAGCTGGTGGGTTACGAGGCACTGGTCCGCGTGCATCAAAACGGCGAGGCGGTTTCGCCGCTGGCCCTGTTCGAACAGGCCGAAGCCCACGGCCAGACGCCCGCTCTGGACCGCCACCTGCTACAGCTGCACCTGGATAACTTTGCCGCCAGCGGCCAGCCGGTCTGGTTGTTCCTGAACATCAATCCGGCCACCTGTATTCATCCGGAGGCATCGCTGGAACGGCTGGCCAGCCAGTGCCAGCAGAGCGGCATTCATCCGGAGAAAGTGGTGCTGGAGCTGGTGGAAAGCGCTTCCGACGACCCGGCCGCACTGCTGGAATTTATCGACAAGGCCAAAACCTGCGGTTTCCAGATTGCCATTGATGATTTCGGCATGGGGGACTCGAATTTCGAGCGGCTCTGGCGCATCAACCCACTGATCGTGAAGCTCGATCGCAGCCTGCTGGTAAACGCCGAGAGTCACAGCCGTGCGCGCATGCTGCTGGAAAGCCTGGTGAAGATGATCCGGGAAAGCGGTAGCCTGGTCCTGTTGGAAGGTATCGAGAACCACACCCAGGCGCGTATCGCCCTGGAAACCGAGGCGGATCTGCTGCAGGGCTTTCTGCTGGCCCGACCTTCGGTGCTTGAAGAACATTCCCAGGAGCTGACCGAGCATCGGCTGCGCACTGTTGTCGCGGATTCCAGCGAGTGGTCGTTACAGGATGTCCGCGATCGGGAAGGCTACCTGAGACTGTTGCGTTTCGAGATCCTCGAAGCCTGCCATTCCCTCAGCCGCGAGCTGCCGTTCGATACCGCCTGTCGCCGGCTGCTGGAGGTGGACGGCGTGAAACGTTGTTTCCTGCTCGACAGCCGGGGCATTCAGCAAGGCAATCTGGCCCGGGCAAACCCGGACCTTCAGCGTGGCCGGTTCAACCCCCTCTACCACTCCGCAGGCGCCTGCTGGTCGCATCGGGAATATTTCCGCAATGCCCTCGAGCGGCCGCAGAGCATCAGCAGTTGCCGGCCCTACGTGGCCCTTCCGGACGCCAAACGTACCATCACGCTGTCTACCATGCTGCCGGGGCAGCGGGTGTTCTGTGTGGATATCCACCCCGATGAGGTGTTTGGCGGCAAAATCACGTTCCCGGCAACACTCTGAACCCGCCCTGGGCGGGCTCAGAAGTCATCGGCGCGACGTTGAGGCGCGGCGGCGACCCCGGTGCCACCGGCGGTACCCGCCGCCTGACGCTCCAGTTCCTTCTCCACCGCGTTGGTGGACTTGGCAAAACGGGCCAGCAGGTTGTAGAGCACCGGAATGATGAACAGGGTCAGGGTGGTCGCGAAAATCAGGCCGCCCAGGATCACCATGCCAATAGCGGCGCGACTCTCGGCACCGGCACCGGTGGCGATGACCAGCGGTACCGCGCCAAAAATGGTGGAAATGGTAGTCATCAACACCGGTCGGAACCGCAGGCAGGCGCCTTCGAGGATGGCATCCCGCACCTCATAGCCCCGGTCCCGGAGCTGGTTGGCGAATTCCACGATCAGAATCCCGTTCTTGGCCATCAGGCCCAACAGCATGATGATCCCGATCTGGCTGTATATGTTCAGGCTGATACCGGCCCA
This sequence comes from Marinobacter sp., assembly GCF_041984545.1. Classification (GTDB taxonomy): domain Bacteria; phylum Pseudomonadota; class Gammaproteobacteria; order Pseudomonadales; family Oleiphilaceae; genus Marinobacter. The sequence goes on from NZ_JBHIXV010000022.1 coordinate 8,760, forward strand.
CCACAATGCCAGCAGGGCACCGGTCACCGCCAGGGGTACCGAGAGCATGATGATCAACGGGTGGATCCAGCTCTCGAACTGGGCGGCGAGCACCAGGAACACGATGACAAACGCCAGGGCGAAGGTCACGTAGATGGCGGCCGAGGATTCCTGGAATTCCCGGCTCAGGCCCTTGTAGCTGACCCGGGCCTCCGGGGGCAGGTTATCCACCGCCAGGTTGTTCAGGTAAGTCAGTGCTGAGCCCAGGTCGTAGCCATCGGCCAGGGAGGCGCTGATCACCACCGCAGGCAGTCGGTCGATGCGCCTGAGATCCGGATTGGCGCCGATTTCACGAACCGATACCAGCGCCTTGAGCGGAATCAGGCGGCCGCCTTCCCGGGGCCGCAGGAAAATCTGCTCCAGATCCTCCGGAGTTGCCCGGTTGGCATCCTCGGCCTGCACGATCACATCGTATTCCCGGCCCCGGTCGATGTAGGTGGTGACCTGGCGGGAGGCCAGCATGGTCTGGAGTGTCAGGCCGACATCCTCGATGGTGATGTCCAGATCCGCGGCCCGCTCGCGATCAATGTTCACCCGCAGCTCCGGCCGAGTCAGTTCGAAATCGGTGTCGAGGTTCTGCAAATTGGGGTTTTCCCGGGCCCGCTGCACGATTTCCTCGCTCCAGGCCTGCACCGATTCGTAGTCCGGGCCGGCAATCACAAACTCCACGGCCTGACTGAAGCCTCGCTGGCCGAGACCCGGCGGATTCACGGCCACGGTGCGGATACCGGAGACATCGGACAGTTTCTGACGAATCTGGCTGGTGACTTCCTGCTGCTTGATGTCCCGCTCTTCCCAGGGCACCAGGCCCATGATCAGGAACGCGTTGTCCTCCTCATCGCGAAAGCCGACGATGGACAGCAACCGGTTGGCAATGCCCTGATCCAGATAGGGCAGTAGCGTTTCCTCGACCTGGCGCACGTAGTGATCGGTGTATTCCACGGTGGAGCCGCGCGGGGCGCTGGTGGGCATGATGATCACCGCCCGGTCTTCGGTCGGTGCCAGCTCCTGGGGCAGCTTCGGGTAGACCACGACCGCGATTACCAGGCCCACCAGGCCAAGGCCCAGCAGCAGACCGGGCTGGTTCAGGGAAAACTGCAACAGCCGACGGTAACCGCTGGCGAGTCCGTTCAGCACTTGCTCGCTGGCGGCCCACAACCGGTGACCTTCCGCCGATTCCGGACTGTGTTTCAGCCACTTGGAACACAGCATTGGCGCCAGGGTCAGGGCCACCAGGCTGGACACCACCACGGCCGCCGCCAGGGTAAAACCGAACTCCGCGAACAGGCGACCGATGTTGCCACCCATGAACGAAATGGGCACAAACACCGCCACCAGGGTGAGGGTGGTGGCGATAACCGCAAACGCCACCTGCTTGGCGCCGCGGTAGGAGGCCAGCAGTGGCGGTTCGCCTTCGTCGATGCGGCGCTGGATGTTTTCCAACATCACGATGGCGTCGTCCACCACCAGCCCGATGGCCAGGATGACCGCCAGCAGGGTGAGCACGTTGATGGAAAAGCCCAGGAAACCCAGGCCGATAAAGGCGCCGATCACCGCCACCGGAATGGTCACCGCAGGAATCAGGGTCGCCCGCCAGGAGCGCAGGAACAGAAAGATCACCAGGATTACCAGTGATACGGCAATGGTCAGGGTGGTCACCACCTCCTTGATGGAGGCCCGGATAAAGATCGACTCGTCGTAGCTCTCGGCAATGGTGACTTCCGGGGGCAGGGTTTCACGAATGTTATCCAGCTCCGCCCGAACGGCGTCCGAAACCGCCACGGTGTTGGCCTTGGACTGGCGGATGATACCCATGCCGATGGCGGTCTGCCCGTTGGCCCGCAGGCGGCTGACGTCCGACTCCACCCCCATCTGGACATTGGCCACTTCGCCCAGGCGCAGGAGGTCGTTGCCGTTCCTGCGAATCACCAGCTGGCGGAACTCTTCCACGTTGGACAGTCGGCCCTCGGCGCGAACCGTGAAATTGCGGGTGGAAGAATCCACTGAGCCGGCGGGCAGTTCAATGTTGTTGGCACGCAGGGCCCGTTCCACCTCGGCCACGGTGATGTCCCGGGCGGCCAGGCGCTCCCGGTCGAGCCAGACCCGGATGGCGTAGCGACGCTCACCGCCAATCCGCACACTGGCCACGCCGTCCAGCACGGAAAGCCGGTCCGCCAGCACCCGGTCGGCGAAGTCACTCAACTCCGCGCTGTCCCAGACGTCACTGCGCAGAGTTATCCACATCATCGGCCGGGCATCCGAATCCGCCTTCTGAACCACCGGCGGATCGGCTTCCTCCGGCAACTGGTTCGCCACCCGCGATACCGCATCGCGCACGTCGTTGGCGGCGATATCCACATCCCGGGAGGTGTTGAATTCGATACTGGTGCGGGATTCGCCCTGTTCGGTGGAGGATTCGATCGACCGGATACCCTCGATACCACTGATGGCCCCTTCGATTACCTGGGTAATCTGGGTATCCACCACTTCCGCCGCCGCGCCGGTGTAATCCGTGGAGATGGAGACCACCGGCGGATCGATGTCCGGGTATTCCCGCACCGGCAGGCCCAGCAGCGCTGCCAGTCCGAACACCACAATCAGCAGGCTGAGGACAGTGGCGAACACCGGTCGCTTTATGGAAACATCGGAGAGAATCACGGATTACAGCTCCCGCGCAGTAACAAACCGGTTATCAGGAATGGCGTTGGCATCGTCCAGAATCCGGATTCGATCGCCACTGCTGAGACGGTCCTGACCGGTGACAATCACCGGATCCTCCGGCCCCAGTCCGCTCGCCACCTCCACCAGACCCGGCATGCGCGAGCCGAGAGTTACAGAAGTTCGACGGGCGGTGCCGTCGTCCGCTACAAACACGTATTGTTCATCACCGCGCACCATCACCGCCTGCTCCGGTATCACCAGGGCTTCGCGCTTGCGCAGGGTCAGGGTGGCCGACATGAACTGACCGGGCCTGAGCAGTCCGTCGGGATTGTCGATCAGGGCGCGAACCGGCAGCGACCGGCTCAGTTCACTGACCCGGGAACCCAGCTCTACCAGTTCGCCCGAGAAGGCCTGGTCGGGGTAGGCCGGTGAGGTGCCGGTTACCGCCTGGCCCAGGGAAACCGCCCCCAGAAAACGCTCGGGAATGGCAAAACCCAGCTCCATGCGGTCGGTGGTATCCAGCGTGGTCACCGTGGTACCAGCGGTTACGTAGGCGCCGACGCTGATATCACTGAGCCCCACCACACCGGAAAACGGCGCCTGGATGCGATGATTCTCCAGCCGCACCCGGGCCGCCTGACGCTGGGCCTCGGCCACATCCACAGCGGTTCTGAGTTCATCCACCTGGGACTGGGAAATGCTGTTGTTGGAGCGCAGCCTCTGTGCCCGCTCCAGTTGCCGGCGGGCATCAGAGAGCTGGGCCTCGATGACCTGCAGGTCGGCACGGGCCTGGCGATCATCCAGTTGCAGCAGCACCTCTCCCTCGTTAACCCGCTTGCCAGCCTCGAGGTTCAGCCGGACCACCCGACCACTGACCTCGGAGGTCAGTTCCACCGCATTCAGGGCCTGCAGACTGCCCACCGCCTTGACCACATCCCGTACCGTCTCGCGGGTGGGAAGCACCGTGTTGACCGCGCTGGCAGGCCGCTCCCGGGCGCTCATGGCCTGGCCATCGCCGTCGAGATTGCGGTACATCAGGGCACCACCCACGGCAACGGCCACCAGCACCAACGCAATCACACACTGTTTCCACATAGCTTTTCCCGATTGTTCGCCGTCTCAGTCTGTCGAATTGTTCGCTGTCATTTTTTCTGGATCACCAGCACCACCTCGCCCACATCAATCCCCCACTTGCTCATGGTGGTCTCGTTGATCAGGGTGTCCGGCGTAATCAGGTACATCCAGTCGTCCATTCGCACATCCAGGGTGCCATCACCATAGGCCACCCGGAGCACGTAGTTCATGTGGATCGCATTGCCGCGCCAGCGCATGGTACCCGGCTCCACAACGTCACCGGCGTTGGCACGATAGCCCTCGTCGCTCGGGGTCAGGGTCCAGACCCGGGTCTGGACTTCGCCGTCGTTGAAGCGAAATACCTCGTCCAGCGTGCCCACACCCTCGTCATTCCAGGACGCCGTGATGTCGGCGTCGAAGGTGCGGATCACTTCGCCGGAGAAATTCTTGACCACACCGCGGGCGGAAAGTTCGCCGTCAAAGAACTGCTCGGGAACCAGTGTGGGCGTGCGATCTGCGTAATCCTCAAGGGAAGGGCTGGCACAGCCGCCCAGCAGCAGTGCCGACAACGCTACCCACAGTATAGGGGTGGCCGCGTTTTTCGATACCAGGGAGATCAGGCTTTGCATGACTTTTACACTCCTTGCTCGGGTTTCCGGATGGGTTGCAGGCAGGCGTTCAGTGATACGCCCGCGGAAGGTTCGCCGATCATTCCGTGGCCGTAGCCGCCCGACGGCAAAACCGTCATTTCGGCCAATTGTCCATTCTGACATCCGTGCCGGCGGTTTTCGTCAATGGCAGTGGCCGGGGATTGGCGTAAAACAGAAGACAAGCGAGGCCATCAAGATGCGGCCAGCACGCCATTCAGGCATCAGATCAACGTGTAAGAGAGGAATCCGCCATGCCCGTTTACAAGGCGCCCCTGCGCGACATGAAATTTCTGCTCAATGAGGTGTTCGATTATCCGGGCCATTACGCCACCCTGGCCAGCGGCGAGAACGCCACGCCGGATATTGTGGACGCCATTCTGGCCGAGTGCGGGAAATTCTGTGAGGAAGTTCTGAGCCCACTGTACCTGACCGGCGACGAAGAGGGCTGCAAGCTTGAAAACGGCGAGGTCAGCACCCCGGAAGGTTACCGGGAAGCCTATGAGCAATACGCCATCGGTGGCTGGCAGGGCCTCTCGGCACCGGAGGAATTCGGTGGTCAGGGTCTGCCGGCATCCATGGGGTTGTTCAAGCAGGAAATGATGGGCACCGCCAACTGGCCATTCTCCATGTACCCGGGACTGTCCCTGGGTGCCATGAACACCATTTTTCTGCACGGCTCCGACGAACAGAAACAGACCTACCTGCCGCCGCTGACCGAAGGCCGCTGGGCGGGCACCATGTGTCTGACCGAACCCCAGTGCGGTACCGACCTGGGCCAGGTGAAAACCAAAGCCGAACCCCAGGCCGACGGCAGCTACAAGCTCACCGGCACCAAGATCTTCATTTCTTCGGGCGACCACGATCTGACCGAGAACATCGTGCACATCGTACTGGCCCGTTTGCCGGACGCCCCCAGGGGCACCCGCGGCATCAGCCTGTTCATCGTGCCGAAATACCTCCCGGGCGAGAATGGAGGCGTCGGCGAACGCAACGCCGTGGTCTGTGGCAGCCTGGAAAAGAAAATGGGCATCAAGGCGTCGGCCACCTGTGTCATGAACTTCGACGGTGCCACCGGCCACCTGATCGGCCCGGAAAACGAAGGCCTGAACTGCATGTTCACCTTCATGAATACGGCCCGCATCGGCACCGCCATCCAGGGTGTCGGACCCGCCGAGCTGTCCTATCAGTGGGCACTCGCTTACGCCAAGGATCGCCGCTCCATGCGGGCGCTCTCCGGCAAGAAGGAACCGGATCAGGTGGCCGACAGCCTGATCCACCACGCCGACGTGCGCCGCATGCTGCTGACCCAGAAGGCCATCGCCGAGGGCGGCCGGGCCATGCTCTATTACGCCGCGCGGCTGGCCGACCACATGGTGGAAGGCTTTACTGAAGGCGACGAGCAAAAGGCAGAAAAGTACGACGACAAACTGGGCTTCCTCACGCCGATCCTCAAGGGCTTCCTGACCGAGCTGGGTTACGAGGCGGCCAACCTGGGCGTTCAGGTGTTCGGCGGCCACGGCTATATCCGCGAACACGGCATGGAGCAGATCGTCCGGGATACCCGGATTGCCACCCTGTACGAGGGCACCACCGGCATTCAGGCTCTGGATCTGCTGGGGCGCAAGGTGCTGTTGATGACCCAGGGCGGGGCGGTTCGGGAGTTCACCTTCAAGATTGCCAACTTTGCCCGCAAGCACCTGACCGACAAGCGGCTGCGGCCCTGGGCCCTGGAGCTGCTCAAGCTGACCGGCCAGTGGAACCTGCTGACCGTGCGCCTGATGCTGGCGGCCCGCAAGGATCGTGATGTGGTCAGTTCCGCTGCCTACGACTTCCTGATGTACAGCGGCTACGTGACCATGGCCTACATCTGGCTGCGCCAGGCCGCGGTGGCGGTCGATAAACTGGACCACGGCGGCGCTGACTCGGAGAGCTTCTACCAGGCCAAGCTGGCTACCACAGAGTTCTACTTCGAGCGGTTACTGCCCCGTGCCCAAAGCCATGCCTCCAGCATGCTCAGCCCCAGCAAGAACCTGATGCAGCTGGATGCCGACGATCTGGCCTTCACCGGTTAAACGCCCCGTTTTCCGGTGCTTTCCGATCCCGGGCGCGGCCCGGGATTTTTTTGCCCTTGAAAACCCGGGACGCGCCCTTACTTTTTCGCAGGCTTCTTTGAAAAAGACATTAACTATATGAGTTAAATAAGGAAACGGAACAAGCAGACAGGCTTTCGACAATAAAAGAAGGAGGTTCGAATATGGATACTCGTACTGACGACTTTTACCCGACCCGCCTCGAGCGCCCCACCCCAAACTTTGAACGCCTGGATCCCGTTGTCCACAGCACCGGCAAGGACCGTACCGACGGACCTTTGAGTGAAACCGAACTGGCCCAATACGAGCGCGACGGTTTCCTGGTCTTCAACCGATTTCTCGACCCGTCCACTGTTCGCCGGTTTCGCGAGGATCTGCGCGCCTACGAGGAAGATGACAGCATCCTGCGTTCGGAAGGCACCATCACCGAGCCGGGAAAGCAGGAAATCCGTTCAATCTTCGGCATTCACGAGCTGTCTGACCGGTTTGACCAGCTGACGCGGGACCCGAAAATTCTGGCCATGGTGCGCCAGTTGCTGGGCAGCGACGCCTACATCCACCAATCCCGCATCAACTTCAAACCCGGGTTCCATGGCAAGGGCTTTGACTGGCACTCGGATTTCGAGACCTGGCACGCCGAGGACGGTATGCCCCGCATGCGCGCTGTCAGCTTTTCCATCGCCCTGACCGATAACACCCCGTTCAACGGCCCGCTGATGCTGATCCCCGGTTCCCACAAGACCTTTGTCCCCTGCGTTGGCCGCACGCCGGAGGACAACTATCAATCATCCCTGAAAAAACAGGAACTGGGCGTTCCCAACGAACAGGATCTGGCAGCGCTGGTGGACCGCAACGGCATCAAGGCGCCTACCGGGCCCGCCGGTTCGCTGATCATCTTTGAGTGCAACACACTGCACGCCTCGAATGCGAACATGTCACCCTGGCCCCGGAGCAACCTGTTCTTCGTCTATAACAGTGTGGAAAATCAACTGGAAGCGCCCTACTGCGGCAACAAACCTCGCCCGGATTTCCTGGGCAACCGGACCAACACCCGCGCGCTGGCACCGAACGACTCCAGGGATACACGCAAAACCGGCTGAAACCGGCACGTTGCCGGCAAGCCCTACTTGCCGATGCAGAAACTGCTGAAGATCTTGCCCAGGAGTTCGTCCGGCGTCAGGTGGCCAGTGATCTCACCCAGGGCGTCCTGGGCTGCCCGCAGGTCCTCGGCGAGAAGCTCGCCGGCACCAAAACCCTCAAGCTGATCCTGGCCCTGGAGCAGAGACGACCGGGCGCGCTCCAGGGCATCCAGGTGCCGCCGCCGGGCCAGAAAGCCACCCTCGGTGGTGCTGGCAAACCCCATGCACTGCTTCAGATGGTCCCGGAGAATCTCCAGGCCTTCGGCGGATTTGGCGGCCAGTCGGATCACCGGCGCGCTCTGACCGGGCTCGGCGGTGATACCCACCGCTTCACCGGACAGATCCACCTTGTTACGGATCACGGTAACCGGGGCATTGGCCGGTAGCCGGTCGATGAAATCCGGCCAGATTTCGTGGGGCTCGGTGCGGTCCGTAGTGGTGGCGTCCACCATCAGGAGAATGCGGTCGGCCTGGCGGATTTCCTCCCAGGCCCGGGCAATACCGATCTGTTCCACTTCGTCCGGACTGTCACGCAAACCGGCGGTATCAATGATGTGCAGGGGCATACCGTCAATGTGGATGTGCTCCCGCAGCACGTCCCGGGTGGTGCCCTCGATGGCAGTGACGATGGCCGCTTCACGCCCGGCCAGGGCGTTGAGCAGGCTGGACTTGCCGGCATTGGGGCGGCCGGCAATCACCACCTTCATGCCGTCCCGAAGAATGGTGCCCTGCTGGGCTTCGCCCAGGATCCGGTCGAGCCGTGCCAGCAGGTCCTGAAGATCGCTGGCCACCTTGCCGTCCGCCAGAAAATCGATTTCCTCCTCCGGAAAATCGATAGCGGCCTCCACATAGATCCGCAAATGGGTAACCGCCTGCACCAGCTCATCGATCTGACGGGAGAACACCCCTTGCATGGAACGCACGGCGCAGCGCGCGGCCTGTTCAGAGCTGCTTTCAATCAGGTCGGCAATGGCTTCGGCCTGGGCCAGATCCAGCTTGTCGTTCAGGAAGGCCCGCTCCGAGAACTCCCCCGGCCTGGCCAGCCGCGCCCCCTGGGCACAGACTTCCCGCAGTAGCAGATCGAGGATTACGGTGCCGCCATGGCCCTGCAGCTCGAACACATCCTCGCCGGTGAACGAGTGTGGGTTTGGGAAAAACAGCCCGATGCCCTCGTCGATCAGTTCACCCTGCTGGTCCAGGAACGGGCCGTAATGGGCGTAGCGGGGTTTGGGTGTGAAACCGAGCATGCGGCTGGCAATGACGCCGGCCCTGGGGCCGGAGACGCGCACAATGCCAACACCGGCCTGACCCGGCGCGGTGGCAATGGCAACAATGGTGTCTGAAGTCTGGCTCATGGTTTTTCCACCGTCTGAAAAGCACAAAGGCTCCGTAGCGGAGCCTCTGTCAGGTCGGCGAACTGACGGGTGTCAGTGTTTCTTGCCGGCCATTTCTGTCTCGATCTTGCGGGTAATGTACCACTGCTGGGCGATCGACAGAATGTTATTCACCAGCCAGTACAGTACCAGACCGGCCGGGAACCAGAGGAAGAAGACCGTGAAGATCAGCGGCATCAACTTCATGATTTTGGCCTGCATGGGATCCGGCGGCGTCGGGTTCAGGCTCATCTGCAGGAACATGCTGGCGCCCATCAGGATCGGCAGGATGAAGTACGGATCCATCTGGGACAGGTCGTTGATCCACAGCATGAATGGCGCATGGCGCAACTGCACGCTTTCGAACAGTACCCAGTACAGGGCGATGAACACCGGCATCTGCACAAGGATCGGCAGACAGCCACCCAGCGGATTGATTTTCTCCCGCTTGTACAGCGCCATCATTTCCTGGGACATGCGCTGACGATCATCGCCGTAGAGCTCCTTGAGGCGGGTCAGTTGGGGAGCAACCGCACGCATTCGTGCCATGGAGCGATAGCTGGTGGCCGAGAGGTGGAAAAACACGCCCTTGACCAGAACCGTCAACAGGATGATGGCGACGCCCCAGTTGCCCACCAGACTGTGGAACCACTCAAGAATGATGAACAATGGCAGGGAAATGAAGAACAGCCAGCCAAAGTCAACGGTACGGTCGAGATTGGGGGCCATGTTCTCGAGGCGATCAATGATTTTCGGTCCGACGTAAGCTCGGGCACCCACTTCCGCGGTTTCGCCGGGGGCCACAGTGGTCGCAGGATAGACAAAGCCCATCACGTAGTTGGAGCCACGACGGGTGGTCTGGAACTGGGCCGGGACATCCCGCTCCGGCACCCAGGCCGACAGGAAGTAGTGCTGCAGGAAGGCCAGCCAGCCGTTGGTGATCGACTGGTTGATGCGGGTTTCCTGCAGATCACTGAAATCAAACTTTTCGTAGGGATCCTCCGGAGAGCTGATGACCAGGCCAAGGAATGCCTGGATACCCATGCTCGCCTGGGAGGTGGGATCCGGTGACTGGTCCCGCACGATCTTGCCGGTAAAGTTGGCCTGCCAGGGCTGACCGGACTGGTTGTCTACCAGGTAGCGAACGTCAATCTCGTAGCTGTTGCGCTCAAACTGGTAGCGCTTGGTGATCTTGACACCGGATTCGGTGGTGAACGTCAGGTCCACCTGAAGCTGGTTTTTGCCGTCGGCCAGGGTGTAGCTGGTCGAGGCGCTTTCGTACACCGGTGCCGAGCCGCTGTTCCGGCTATCGGGGCCATCCCGGCCAATCAATCCACTTTCCAGCACGTACAGACGGTTCTGGGTATTGTTCAGAAGCGTCAGTGGTGCCTCGCTGTCCAGGGTCTTGTCGTAGTTGAGCAGTTGCGCCCGGACCAGATCGCCACTGACCCGGTCAATCACGAGATCGAACACATCGGTGGTGACCTGGATGTATTGATCCTCAACCTCGGTTTCAGAGGGCTCGGACGCCGCCAGCGTCTGGCCGGATTCAGGGGTACTGAATTCCTCTGTCTGGCTGGCCTGCCCGGTGTTGCCCTCCGGGAGCACCATATCATCTGTCGCGCCGTTATCGGCGCCTGATTGGGCCTGTACCGATTCGGTTACCTGGGCGGTTTGTGGCTGCTGGTGGTAGTCCTCATTCCAGGCGAGCACCATCAGATAACTGACAATAGCCAGGCCGCCAAATAATACGATGCGTTGAATATCCATAGAGTTACTGTCTGGTCTGGGTTGTTGTGTAAGAGTGGTCGGTATGCCCGCAGTGAGTCCCGGCCTGGTGCTGTTCTGATGTCCCGGTGCCGGGCACCGGATCGTAGCCACCCTGGGCCCAAGGATGACACCTTAACAGACGGCGGATTGCCAGCAACAATCCTTTCGCCGCACCGTGCTGGTTGATGGCCTCAATCGCGTATTGGGAACAGGTTGGGTAGTGGCGGCAATGACTGGCCATCAGGGGACTGATCGCATACTGGTAGACGCGAATGGGCAGAAGCAGCAGCTTGCGCATTACCCCGTTCCTCGACTGGCACCCTGGGAGGAAGCCGTAGCGGATGGTTTTGTCTGGGCGTGTTTTTTCCTGAGTCGGCGCCAGAGATCGTCGACTGATGTCCGGATGGCGGGGTTACCCAGAGCGGCGAGACCCTGTCGTCCGAGGACTACGATATCAAGGGCTGGCAAATCGGTCTGATGCCTGAAGCTTTCCCGGATGTGGCGCTTGATGCGGTTTCTCTGGACCGCAAGTTTCAGGTTCTTCCGTGAAAAAATCAGACCGATCCTGGCGTGGCCGAGAGTATTGGGCGTTGCCAGGACCAGAAAATTCCGGTGTGGAACCTTCAGTTCCACATTGTTGAAGACTTTGCCGTAATCAGCAGGTCGCAGTAGCCGGTGCGATTTCGGGAAACTCAAAGCCTTCATAAAGGCACGCTGGTCTTATGCAGACAGACGTGCGCGGCCCTTGGCACGGCGACGGGACAGGACCTTGCGACCGTTGGCAGTGGCCATACGGGCACGGAAACCGTGAACGCGCTTACGCTTCAGGACACTAGGTTGAAACGTTCTTTTCATGGTGATGATCTCACAATTCGTCAGTTGGGTGTTCGGTTGCTGGCCGGAAAATGTACAGCCAAAACAGGAGCGGCATTCTATGCAAATACCGGTGGGAATTCAATGGCTATCGGTAGGGGGTTTTGCGGAGGCGATCGGATGGCCGGAACAGGCAGGCCGCTAATAAATGTTGTAGGTCTTTTTAGAATTCTTTTAAGGATTAATTATTACTGTTATTAGCACAGCCTGTTTCTGTGGGTAACCAGGAAAAACGTCTGAATAACAGAATCTTGAGCCGTTGACAGGTGCTTTGAAAACTGGCCGTGAGCTCTGTGGACGAAGCCGGGGCGAAATGTGAAAAAGTCGGGTCTGTGATCCCGGGGCGAGTTATTCAGGGTTGGGTCCAGTGTTTGCCAACAGGGTTGACCCCTGGCTGCACACAGGGGCTTGTGAGTAACTCTGGTGCAACATTTTTTCTGTACACAACCCTGTAGGTAAGTTCGCAAAGTATTGAAAACTATATTTTAAAATTTCCACAGGCTGTTTATTAACGCGGTTTGACTCTTTCACTGGCGGGCCCGGCGGGTTAGAATTCGGGGTCATCTCACAGGACAGGACGCCCCTTGTCCGGGGAGACATTTCTGGATTATCGGGAGCAGGCTGTCGTGCCGAACAGTATGTGGCATCAATGTCTTGAAGTTCTTAGGGATGAGTTTCCCGCACAACAGTTCAATACCTGGTTAAGGCCATTGCAATCCGATCACCGGGAGGGCCAGCTGATGCTGTTCGCGCCCAACCGGTTCGTCATGGACTGGGTGAACGAGAAATACCTGCGTCGTATAGAGGAAGTCCTCAAGGACCTGAACGGCGGACAGGCACCTCGAGTGAATATGAAGGTGGGCTCTGCCCCGAGGGAAAGTGAACCCGTCGAGCGCTCGGAAGCGCCGGCCCGGGTTAATGGACAGGTTCACGAAGAGACCGGCAGCCAGGTAACCGAGGAAGAGAAAGGGGTCGCCGCAACGGTGGCGGGACCTGCCTCGATCAAACCCAAGAGCAGCGCTGACCGGCGGCCCGTTCAGGTGGAAGGGGACATCAAGCACCAGAGCTTTCTGAACGAAGGTTTTACCTTTGAGACCTTCGTTGAGGGCAAATCCAACCAGCTGGCCCGGGCCGCGTCCATGCAGGTTGCGGAAAATCCCGGCGGCGCCTACAACCCGCTGTTCCTGTACGGTGGTGTGGGCCTGGGTAAAACCCACCTGATGCACGCCATTGGCAACGAGATCGTGCGCCGCAATCCCCGGGCGAAAGTCGCCTATCTGCGGTCTGAGCGCTTTGTGGCTGATATGGTCAAGGCGCTGCAGTTGAACGCGATCAACGAGTTCAAACGGTATTACCGGTCGGTGGATGCCCTGCTGATTGACGATATTCAGTTCTTTGCCCGAAAGGAACGCTCCCAGGAAGAGTTTTTCCACACCTTCAACGCCCTGCTCGAAGGCGGCCAGCAGGTGATTGTGACCTGCGACCGGTTCCCGAAAGAGATCGTGGACATGGAGGAGCGGCTCAAGTCCCGGTTTGGCTGGGGGCTGACAGTGATGGTAGAACCGCCGGAACTGGAAACCCGGGTTGCCATCCTGATGAAAAAAGCCGACCAGGCGAATGTGAAACTCAGCAGCGAAGCGGCGTTTTTTATTGCCCAGAAAATACGATCGAACGTTCGAGAACTCGAAGGCGCGCTGCGTCTGGTGATAGCGAATGCTCACTTCACCGGTTCCGAGATCACCCCGCCGTTCATCCGGGAAAGCCTGAAGGATTTGCTGGCATTGCACGAAAAGCAGGTCAGTATCGACAACATTCAGCGCACGGTGGCGGAGTACTACAAGATCAAGGTGGCGGATCTGTTGTCCAAGCGTCGGACCCGTACCGTAACCCGACCGCGCCAGGTGGCGATGGCGTTGTCGAAGGAACTGACCAACCACAGCCTGCCGGAAATCGGTGACGCGTTTGGCGGTCGGGACCACACCACCGTGTTGCATGCCTGTAAGAAGATCGTGGAGTTGCAGGAGACTGACCCCAGCATCCGCGAGGATTATCAGAATTTTATGAGGTTGCTGACCACCTGATGCCGGGCGTCGGCGAACAACATTCACCCTTCCAACATCAAGAAAGCTGAGTGCCATGAAACTGACGATCAGCCGTGAATCCCTGCTTACCCCGCTGCAAAGCATTGCCGGCGTGGTGGAAAAGAAACAGACCATGCCGGTGCTGTCGAACGTGCTGCTGGTGGCCGAGGACAACACCCTCACCCTTACCGGTACCAATATGGAAGTGGAACTGGTGGCGCGGGTTACGCCAGTACATGTGGATCAACCGGGGCAGATTACCGTACCGGCCCGCAAACTCTCCGACATCTGTCGGGCCCTGGGTGACGAATCGCCCATCGACCTGTCTCTGGAGGGCGATCGGCTGCACGTGCGTTCGGGCGCCAGTCACTTCACCCTGTCCACCCTGCCGGCGGAGCATTTCCCGAACGTTGAGGACGAAGCCGAGAGTTTCCGTCTGGAATTGCCCCAGAAAGAACTCGGCAGAATGCTGGATGCAACTGCCTTTGCCATGGCCCAACAGGACGTTCGTTATTACCTGAACGGTCTCTTGCTGGAGGTGGACAAGGATCACGTGCGGACGGTCGCCACTGACGGGCACCGACTGGCCATGGCGCATCTGGAACTGGCTACCCAGTGTCCGGATCTGCGGCAGGTGATTGTGCCCCGCAAGGGGGTTCTGGAGCTGGCGCGGCTGCTCGATGACGTGGAAACGCCGGTGACCCTGGTGATTGGTGATAATCATCTTCGTGCCACCGTAGGCAGCTATACCTTCACCTCGAAACTGATCGAGGGCAAGTTCCCGGACTACAACCGGGTGATCCCCCGTGGCGGCGACAAGGTGGTGCTGGCCGACAGGGCCACGCTCAAGAATACGCTCCAGCGCGCTGGCATCCTTTCCCACGAGAATATCCGTGGCGTGCGGCTGAATCTCTCAGCTAACGAGTTGCAGGTGTTCGCCAACAACCCGGACCAGGAACAGGCCGAAGACGCGCTGCCCGTGGAGTATCAGGGCGAATCCCTGCAGATCGGATTTAATGTAGGCTATCTGGTGGATGTGATGAACGCGCTGGATGAGGATCAGGTGAAGATAACGCTCTCCAATCCGAACAGTAGCGCACTGATTGAAGCGGAAAACGACAGTCGCTGCCTGTATGTCGTTATGCCCATGAGGCTGTAGGAGTTATTAGTTTGATGAGTACCGTAACGAATGGAATCAAGGGTGCGTTCCGGATCGGACAAACCGTGTCGGTGCTCGGGCGCACCGGGATCAACTGGCTTCGGGGGGATCGGCCTCCGACGCCCCGTCTGTTGCGACAGACCTTTGAATCCCTGGGTGCCACCTACATCAAACTGGGCCAGTTCATTGCGAGCTCGCCGACGTTTTTCCCCAAGGAGTATGTGGAGGAGTTTCAATACTGCCTCGACAAGACGCCCGTGCTTCCGTTCGGGGTGATCAAGAAGATTATCCGTGACGAGTTGGGTCGTCCCCTGGATGAAGTTTACTCGGAGATTGATCCTGTGGCTCTGGCCTCCGCGTCCATCGCGCAGGTCCATTCCGCGCGCCTGGTGTCAGGCGAAGAAGTGGTGATCAAGGTGCAAAAGCCGGGTGTCGAGAACATCCTGCTGACGGATCTCAACTTTCTCTATCTGTCTGCGCGAATTCTGGAGACGCTGGCTCCGAAACTGTCCTGGACCTCGTTGTCGGGTATTGTTGAGGAGATCCAGCGCACCATGATGGAGGAATGCGACTTTATCAAGGAGGCCAACAATCTCAAGGTGTTCCGGGACTTTCTGCACGACACCCATAACGAGGATGCGGCGGTACCCCGGGTGTTTGAGCATTGCAGCACACGCCGCATTCTGACGATGGAGCGCTTCCATGGGGTGCCGCTGACCGATCTGGAAAGCATCCGTGGTTATGCCCGGGATCCGGAGCGCACTCTGATCACTGCCATGAATACCTGGTTTGCGAGCCTGACCCAGTGCGAGTTTTTCCACGCCGATGTCCACGCGGGCAATCTCATGGTGTTGAAGGATGGCCGGGTCGGTTTCATTGATTTCGGCATTGTTGGCCGGATCAAGCCGGATACCTGGCAGGCGGTCAGTGATTTCATTTCCTCGATCATGGTCGGTAACTTTGAAGGTATGGCAGACGCCATGATCCGGATCGGAATCACCCGGCAGACGGTTCGGGTAGAGGATCTGGCCGGCGACCTGCGTCGTCTTTACCAGCAGATGGACAAGATGGTTCCGGATCAGGTGCCCTACGAAGCCGACCAGGCGGAAGACGATGTAAACCACATTCTGATGGATATGGTGAAGATCGGAGAAAGCCACGGTCTTCATTTTCCGAGGGAATTCGCTTTGCTGCTCAAACAGTTCCTGTACTTTGACCGGTACGTGCATATCCTGGCCCCGGAAATGGACGTGTTCATGGATGAGCGCCTGAACATGTTGCACTGAGCCTGTCGCCTTCGGGCACCGGCTTTTGTACACTAAGGCAGCACCTTCTTCGGGTGCTGCCTTTTTCGTTGGGTTCCGCTTTTTTACCGGGCTTGGCCGCCCTCCTCGCTTCCCCGTTGAGCTTGCTCCCGTATGGCGCTTGTCAGATTCCAGACCGAGAACTTCCGAAACCTGTCCTCTGAGCCCGTCCGCTTTTCTCCCTCTTTTAACCTGCTCTACGGTGAGAATGGCAGCGGCAAGACCAGCGTACTCGAAGCGATCGGTTACCTTGGGCTTGGCCGGTCATTTCGGGTGAGTCGGCATCAGGCTGTGGCGAGGCATGGCGAGCAGCGTTTCACGGTATTTGGCGGTCTGGATCAGGGGCTGGAAACCGGTGGTTCCGGCTCGTCGGGTGACAACGAACTGGTACACAGGCTTGGCATTGGCCGGGACCTTTCCCAGAAAGAAACCACGTTGCGGGTTGATGGTGAGAGTGTGCGAAGTCTGTCGTCCCTGGCCAGGCATCTGCCGGTGTCGGTGATAGATCCCGGGGTATTCGATGTTGTGGCGGGTGGACCGGGAAAACGTCGACAGTTTCTGGATTGGGCAGTGTTCCACGTGGAACCTTCGTTCGGATCGGTGTGGCAGCAGTGCCAGAGAGTGACATCACAGCGGAATCAAACGCTCAGAAATGGTAGACTAGACGAAGCCATGATGCGGGTCTGGGACCAACAATACGCCGCGCTAAGCACTCAGATTTCCGAGGCCCGTGCTGCCACTTTCAGCCAGTTCAAAGCGGCATTCGAGACACTGGTGCATGAAGTGGATGTACCCTGGACCGATGGTTTGAAGCTGGAGTTTTTCCCGGGTTGGGATGTCACCCAATCCCTGGAGAGCCTGTTGCTGAACCATCGGGAACAGGAGCGAAAGGTGGGGCATACCCTGTATGGACCTAATCGCGCGGATGTCCGGCTGAAGTTCCAGGGAAGGCCCGTTGCGGAGACGTTTTCCCGGGGCCAGCAGAAAACGCTGGTGATTCTGATGAAAATCGCTCAGGGCATGGTGTTGAGCGCACTGGGCAAGCAGGTGACATTTCTGCTGGATGATATTAATGCCGAGCTGGATGAGGGGCACCGGGCCATGCTGGCGCAGCGACTGCAGTCCCTTCGTTGCCAGGTGTTTATGACATCGATCGAACATCCGGTCGTTGACCAGCTCTGGCCCCGGGGTAGCGCCCCGGATTACAGATTGTTCCACGTGGAACATGGAAAATTGACGGAAGAATAAAGCGGCGGGGTCTGTCAGGGACCCTCCCATTCCAGGCTTCAGGAGTTTCCGAATGAGCGAATCGAACTACAATTCCTCCAGTATCAAAGTCTTGAAGGGCCTCGATGCGGTGCGAAAGCGTCCGGGTATGTACATCGGTGATACCGACGATGGCACCGGCCTGCACCACATGGTCTTTGAATTGGTGGATAACTCCATTGATGAAGCGCTGGCGGGCTACTGCTCGGAAATTGGCGTGGTGATTCATCCCGACGAATCCGTCACCGTCAAGGATAACGGTCGCGGTATCCCGGTGGACCTGCACGAAGAAGAGGGTGTGTCGGCGGCGGAAGTCATCATGACCGTCCTGCACGCAGGCGGCAAGTTCGATGACAACTCCTACAAGGTCTCCGGTGGTTTGCACGGCGTTGGTGTTTCCGTGGTGAACGCCCTCTCCTCCACCCTGACCCTCACCATCCGTCGCGACGGGAAAGTGTACGAACAGAGCTACACCCATGGCGTGCCCAATGCCCCACTGGCGGAAGTGGGCGAAACCGATGCCTCGGGTACCAAGGTCCATTTCATTCCGTCCCCGGACACCTTTACCCACATCGAGTTCCACTACGACATCCTGGCCAAACGGCTTCGGGAACTGGCGTTTCTGAACAGCGGCGTACGCATTCGCCTGACCGATGAGCGCACTGGCAAGGAAGAAGTCTTTGAGTACGAGGGTGGTCTACGGGCGTTCGTTGAGCACCTGAATGCCAACAAGACGCCGATCAACCGGGTGTTTCATTTCAACCGCGAGCGGGAGGATGGCATCGCCGTGGAGGTGTCCATGCAGTGGAACGACGCCTTCCAGGAGAACATCTACTGCTTCACCAACAACATCCCGCAGCGCGACGGTGGTACCCACCTGGCTGGTTTCCGGGCGGCACTGACCCGTTCCCTGAACAATTACATTGAACAGGAAGGTCTGGGCAAGAAAGCCAAAGTGGCCACCTCTGGTGACGATGCCCGTGAAGGGCTGACGGCGATCATCAGCGTCAAGGTGCCGGACCCGAAATTCTCCTCCCAGACCAAGGACAAGCTGGTCTCCTCCGAGGTGAAAACCGCCGTTGAACAGGAGCTGTATCAGAGCTTTGCCGAGTACCTCCAGGAACAGCCCAACGAAGCCAAGCTGATCGTCAACAAGATGATCGAGGCCGCGCGCGCCAGGGAAGCGGCCCGAAAGGCCCGCGACATGACCCGTCGCAAGGGTGCTCTGGACATCGCCGGCCTGCCCGGCAAACTGGCCGACTGCCAGGAGAAGGACCCCGCCCTTTCCGAACTCTACATTGTGGAGGGTGATTCCGCGGGCGGTAGCGCCAAGCAGGGCCGGGACCGCAAAACCCAGGCCATCCTGCCCCTGAAAGGCAAGATCCTGAACGTGGAAAAAGCCCGGTTCGACAAGATGCTCTCTTCGGCCGAAGTTGGCACCCTCATCACGGCCCTGGGTTGCGGCATTGGTCGCGAGGAGTTCAACCCGGACAAGCTGCGTTACCACTCCATCATCATCATGACGGATGCCGACGTGGATGGTTCGCACATCCGCACCCTGCTGCTGACGTTCCTGTTCCGCCAGATGCGGGAGATTATCGAGCGCGGCCACGTGTTCATCGCCATGCCGCCCCTGTACAAGGTCAAGCGTGGCAAGCAGGAGCAGTATCTGAAAGACGAAAAGGCCAGGGAAGCCTACCTGACACAGACCGCCCTGGAGAATGCCCAGCTGTTTGTGAACCCCGAGGCGCCGGCGATCAAGGAGTCCGCCCTGGAAACCATGGTCAAGGACTACCAGGCTGTTATGACGATGATCGGACGCCTCTCCCGTGCCTACCCGGCCAAGGTGCTGGAGCAGATGCTCCAGAACGTGACCCTGAAATCCGAGCATCTCAAAGACGAAGCCGAAGTCGCTCGTTGGGTTGCACGTCTGGGCGACGGTCTGGATCTGGACACCCGCACCGGCACCAAGTACACCTTCTCAGTGACCCGCGACACCGAGCGCGACCTGTACCTGCCGAAGGTGACCATCTACGTGCACGGTATTCCCCACGAGCACGTGTTCAGCCACGATTTCTTCGAATCCTCATCGTACGCGGCCATTGCCCGCATGGGCGAAACCCTGGACGGGCTGATTGAAGAAGGCGCCTACGTGCAGCGCGGGGAGCGCAAGCAGGCGGTGCTGTCATTCGAGGGTGCCCTGGACTGGCTGATGAAGGAAGCCCAGCGCGGCCTGAACATCCAGCGCTACAAGGGTCTCGGCGAGATGAACCCGGAACAGCTGTGGGAAACCACCATGGACCCGGAGACCCGCCGGATGATGAAGGTAACCATCGAGGATGCCATCGCCGCCGACCAGATCTTTACCACCCTGATGGGCGACGACGTAGAGCCCCGCCGGGACTTCATCCAGACCAACGCCCTGGAAGTGACCAACCTGGACGTCTGATCGATCCGTATGGCCTGACCTGGCCGAACAAAAAAAGCGGCGGAGGCTTAAAACCCCCGCCGCTTTTTTATTGGCTATTGGACCTTGCCCAGGCAGATCCACCCCGGACTTGATGGGGTTATCAGGACTCGGAGGATTTCTCACGGGCCGCCTTTTCCTTCTCCGCCAGATGTGGCGCCATAACTTCTTCAAGGGTATACCCGGTCAGCCGCCGGATAGTCCGCCACAGGTAGTAGAAAATCAGCATCATCATGATCATGGAGGGAATGGCGATCATCGGGTAGCTAACCAGCGTCATGCGGCCCAGTTCCTCATTGAACGCTTCGGTACCCGAGGGACTGACTACGATCCACTTGGCCAGTACATAGTTCATGATGGAGGAGAACAGGAAGGTGCCGGCAAAAAAGTAGCTGGCTTTCAGTAAGCGTGCTTCAAACTCTTCCACACAACCCTTCTCTTCCAGCGACCGGTGTACCTTATCCACATCCAGAACGCTCGGGTTGTAAAGCAGGGTCCGCACCAACGGGTACCGGGTGCGGGTGGATACCAGCACCGCCAGGCCAATGATAGCGGGAATCGCCGCTTCCTTGATGGCCAGCCAGCCGGCGTCCAGCTCGAGCAGGCCAATACCGCCGGTCAGCCCGACACTGATCAGCCCCAGCACGGCGATGAAGTTTTTCTTGCGATAACGGACCAGCTCGAACAGACCCCACCCCAGGGGAAACGCCAGACCAATGATCAACGCATTGACACTGCCCAGGTGCTCTTCTCCGCTGAACTTCATCAGAATCACGGAGGGAATAACGATACTCACCAGCAGATCAATCCAGGGCCTCGGTTTGTGGTCTCTGGACTGCGACTGGGAACTACTGGAAGAACTCGGAGACGTCATGACGGAACCTGATTGGTGAAACAGCGGCAGCTCCGGGCGGACTGCCGGAAGACTCCCGGCAGTATACGACGAATCCGAGCCAGGACGTAACCGCCCTCAGAAGCTCCCGGATGTGCCGGCGGTGCTGCCGGCGTTGCCCGTCTGCAGGGTATTGTTGGCCCCGGATTGCCACTGGACCTGGGCCGCCGGGTCGGTCTCGCTGCGTTTGAGGCACTTCCACTCTACGGCGGAGTTGGCCGGCAGGTCGAGCTGCCCGGTCCAGGTCGGATAGGCGGAGGGCTCCAGCTTGCGGGCGGAGGCCGGTGACCAGGCCCCCAGTTCGGCAAGGTTGCCGGTAACGTACACACTCTGACCCCACTCGGTGGTACCGTTGCCGCAGGTAAACAGGGTGGCCACCGTGCCGCCATCCGCGGCACCACCGTCACTGCCACTGCAATCGGCACCGACATGCAACGCTGCTGCTTCCATCGCGGCGACGTTGAGAGTTACCTGGCCACCCTGCACCGTTGCGCAGCTGCCGTCTCCCGCTACGTTGCGATACTGGCCATCCGGCAATCCGGTGTTGAAGGTTCTGGACAGGGGCGCACCCTCCCGGTTGATGACCACAAAACCGCGGTCGCCGCGCCCGAACGCAATCTGGTCATTGCCGTTATCCCACCAGTAGGAAACCCCGGTACCGTCGGTGGCATTGCGGAAGCCCACCATGTTGGCGATGGAATCCCACCGGTGTTCGCAGATCCAGGCCCCGCCGCACTGGGCACTGCCGTTCTGGTACACCGTCTGCGCGGGAGGTCCCTGGTCACCGTCCGAGAACCCGTAGCTGGACATCACCTTGGGATAGCCATAAGGCCAGGCGAGCATGAACACATTGGCGAGGTTATACAGACTGCCGTCCTTGTAGGTCAGCACATTGCTGCCTCCAGCACCGTGGCCCCGCTGGTTGTCGTGGTTATCGGTGAAGACCACCGCATCACCGCCGGCCAGAAAGCCCCAGCTTTCGCCAAAATTGGCCAGGTAAGCCAGGTTCTGGTTCTTGAAGGCATTGCCGAGGGACGCACTGTAGCGGAACTCGGTGACATCCGACGTGCCGGTATACTCCGTGGCGCTGACTGCCTCACCACCCAGGTCAATCACCTCCTGGAAAACATAAAGCGGGCTGTTCACCTGGCCGAGAATGCCGCTGATGTCCGAGGGCGACATATGCTTGGCGGCGTCGACCCGGATGCCGGCGACCCCCAACGAGGCCAGCTCATTCAGGTAACCGGCAATCGTGTCCTGAACATAGTTATCGGCAGTATCCAGATCCGGAAGCCCGACCAGCTGGCAGTTCCGGACCCGCCAGGCATCGGTGCCGTAGTCTTCCGGATTGATTCCGCAGGGGGCGTGAAAATCGTTGCTGCTGTACATCGGATAACTGAGGGAGCTGGAACTGTAGGAAGAACCCGCGGTACCCGTGCCGCTCCCGTTAGCCATGTGGTTGATGACCGCATCGGCGTACACGTCCACCCCGGCGGCGTTACACCGCTGAACCATATCGGCAAAGGCCGCCGCGTCACCGCTGCGGCTGCTCAACTGATAACTGACCGGCTGATAGCGTGTCCACCAGGCACTGCCCAGGATATGCTCCTGGGGCGGCGATACCTGCACCGCGCTGAAGCCTTTCGGTCCAAGGAAGTTTTCACACTCCTTGGCGACATCGCTCCACTTCCATTCGAACAAATGCACAAACGCCCCGGCCTGGGCCGTCTGAACCGGAAGTGCCAAGGCCGCGCCTAGCGTGGCACCGGCGATAAACCGAGAAAACTGACTCATTGCATGCTCCTGTCTTGTCTTTGTTGTGGTGCATTCAACAGCCGATTTGAAAAGGAGAACCCCTTTTTCGCCTGCTACAGGACAACATGCAGTGATCAACTATTGCTCAAAACATCCTTACCGAAAATCAGTGGGGCGTAGAAAAAGGGAGGGTATATTTTTTGGTCACATTCCAAGTTCCGCGAGACTGGGAGGGGTACAGCCTTCTGAAACTGTGCGGAGCCATGGATGGCGGAGCCCAAGCGTCACAAGGATGTGCCGGAAGGAGCGTGTTTCAGAAGGCTGTACCCCTCCCAGGCTCACCCACCCAAACCTGAAGACCAAAAAAAGCCGGGCATCAGCCCGGCTCGATCATTCGGAAATGAAGTGCCTGTTTCAGGCCCCCACCTCCTTGAGGCTCTCTTCCACAATCGCGAGCCCTTCCTCCAGTACATCATCCTCGATGGTCACCGGCATCAGGAACCGCAAGGTATTGCCGTACATACCGCAGCTCAGCAGAATCAGCCCCTTCTCCTTGGCCTTCTTGGTCACGGCCGCAGCCAGCTCCGGCTTGGGTGTCCGGCTCTGCTTGCTTTCCACCAGCTCAAACGCCGCCATGGGCCCGAGGTTGCGAACATTGTCTACGTGCTCGAACTGCTCCTGCCACTGGCTGAAGCGCTGCTTCAGTTTCTCGCCCAGGGCCTGGGACTTGCCAAGGATGTCCTCCTCCTTGAACACGTCGAACACCGCCAACGCCGCGGCACAGGCCGTCGGGCTGCCGGTATAGGTGCCGCCCAGGGAATTGGGGCCGGAGGAATCCATGATCTTGTCAGTGCCGACAATCGCCGAGATAGGCATGCCGTCGGCCATGCTCTTGGCCATGGTCATGATGTCCGGCTCAATGCCGCTGTGCTCAATGGCAAACATCTTGCCAGTACGGCCAAAACCGCTCTGTACTTCGTCCACCACCATCAGGATGTCGTTCTCATCGCAGATCTTGCGAATTTCCTTCAGGAAGCTGGTGGGCGCGGCGTAGAAACCGCCCTCGCCCAAGACCGGTTCGATCACGATGGCGGCCGTATTGCGGGCCGGGGAATCCGCCTTCATGGCCATTTTCAGGCCGCGCAGGGCTTCTTCCTCGGACACACCGTGGTAAGGCACCGGATAGGGTGCGCGATAGACGTTACCTGGCATGGGGCCGAAGTCGGTCTGATAGGGCGCCGCCTTGCCGTTCATGGCCATGGTGTAGAAAGTACGACCGTGGTAACCGCCGTCAAAACAGATAACGTTGGTCTTGCCGGTGGCCGCCCGGGCAATCTTCATGGCGTTCTCCAGGGCTTCCGCGCCGGAGTTGGCCAGCATGACCTTGGCGTGGCCCTTAACCGGAACCACTTCACTGAGTTTCTGTGCCAGCTTCACGTAGCCCTCATAGGGCATTACCGTCTGGCAGGTGTGCATCAGCTTGTCGAGCTGCGCCTTGACGGCCTCCACCACCTTCGGGTGACGATGGCCAATGTTGAGAACACCGATACCGCCGGCAAAATCGATCATGCGCTTGCCGTCGGCATCCCACAGTTCCGCATTGGTTGCGTGGTCGGCAAACTGTTCATTGGGACTTGCCGCGCCCGCCGCAACGTAGCGTTCTTTGAGTGCCTGCAATTCTTTATTGCTCACTTTGCCATTCTCCCTGAGTTCAGGTTCGAAAGTTTCACATACCAGTGTAAGTAGTACGGGAGCAGGAAACAAACCGACCATGGTCTCCGTCAGTCGGTATTTTCACGGAACTGCAGGTTGGCCAGGCGCCGATAGAGACTGTTTTCCCGCATCAGTTGCTCGTGCGACCCGACGGCGAGCAGCTGGCCGCCGTCCATCACGGCAATCCGGTCGG
Source organism: Marinobacter sp. (assembly GCF_041984545.1). Lineage (GTDB taxonomy): Bacteria > Pseudomonadota > Gammaproteobacteria > Pseudomonadales > Oleiphilaceae > Marinobacter. The sequence continues at coordinate 33,259 of NZ_JBHIXV010000022.1, forward strand.
CGTCCCGCACCGTGGCCAGGCGGTGGGCAATCACCAGCGTGGTGCGGCCTTCGGTGAGCGCCGGCATGGCCTGCTGTATCAGGTTTTCACTCTCGGCATCCAGGGCACTGGTGGCTTCATCCAGCAGCAGGATCGGAGCATCGGCGAGCAGCGCCCGGGCAATGGCCAGCCGCTGTTTCTGGCCGCCGGAAAGACCCTGACCGGCGTCACCCAGCCGGGTGTCATAGCTCTGGGGCAGGGCCAGAATGAAATCGTGGGCGTGGGCAACCTTTGCCGCCTGCTCTACCGCTTGCTGGCTGGCCTCCGGCCGGGCATAGCGGATGTTGTCGGCAACCGTGCCATGGAACAGGGCCGGGGTCTGGGGCACCAGGGCAAAGCAACGGCGCAGGGAGTCCAGTGGCCAGCCGGCCGTATCCACACCGTCGATGAGAATGCGGCCGCTGTCCGGCTGATAGAAATGCAGCAGCAGATCGAACAGGGTGGATTTCCCGGCACCCGAGGGGCCCACCAGGGCCAGGGTTTCGCCAGCCCGGATATCGAGGGTAAGGCCGGCGATGGCGGGCCGGTCCTGGCGGCCGGGGTAGCTGAAGAACACCTGGTCCAGCCGCAGTTCGCCGCGCACGACCGCCGGCAGATCACCAACGGCCTTTTCCGGCCCGCTTTCACGCGCGAACACCGATTCAGTCTGCAATAACTCGAACAGACGTGCCGCCGAGCCTGCCGCCCGCTGAAGCTCACCAATCACCTCGCTGATGGCGCCGGCCGCCACTCCCACCAGCAGGCTGTAAAACACAAAGGCTGCCAGCTCGCCCGGGCTGATGCGCCCGTGGATCACATCCAGCCCGCCAATCCAGATCACAACGCCCACCGCGCCCATCACCAGGGAAATCGCCAAAGTGGTCAGCCACGCGCGCTGGCGGATACGCTGCCGGGCAATCTCGAACGCACGCTCGGACACCTCGGAAAAATACCGGCGATCGTGGGGCTGGTGGTTGAACGCCTGCACCGTCTTTATCTGGGTAAGATTCTCCCCCACGTAACTGCCGACATCGGCGACGCGATCCTGGCTGAGCCGGGACAGCGCCCGCACCCGCCTGCCGAAGAACAGGATGGGCGCGATCACCAGCGGAAAGCCCAGCAGGATGATACTCGCCAGCTTGGCGTTGGTGATGAACAACAGCAGCAGGCCGCCCACCAGCATCAGTGCGTTGCGCAGGGCAATGGACACCGTGGAGCCAATCACCGATTGCAGCACGGTGGTGTCGGCGGTGAACCGGGACTGTATTTCCAGGGCCCGATTCTGCTCGAAAAACCCCGGGTGCAGGTCGATCAGGTGGTTAAAGACTTTCTTGCGAATGTCCGCCACCACCCGCTCGCCAATCCACGACACCAGGTAGAAACGGGCGAAGGACCCGAACGCCAGGCCCAGCACCAGCACGAAAAACAGCCCGATGGCCCTGGCCAGGTTCTCCGGCGATTCGGTGGCCAGCCCCTGATCCACCAGGATACGCAGCCCCTGGCCCAGCCCCAGGGTAATGCCGGCGGTGATCACCAACGCCACCAGGGCGCCGGCCACGGCCCGGCGATAGGGACTGATAAACTCGATGACGAGTTTCAGGGCTTTACGGTGGCGTGTGTTAATGATGTGCCTCCAGGGTGTTGGCTGCTGTAGACTCCAGCGTCAATACGGTTTGTTCTCGAATCAGGACCTATCATACCTTCGGGCAGAGCCCACGTGGGTGGAAGGGCTTTCCGGGACACGCTGTAAATACGTCCGTGTACGCTCGGCAAAAGCCATCCATGGCTTTTGACGGTCCCGGAAAGCCCTTCCACCCACGCGGGCTCCCAGAGTCTGGAGATAATTCGTAGGTCGGATTAGCGCAGCGTAATCCGACACCGTTGCCAAAGGATACTTCTACAGTGCGCGCCTACGCCGACAACGATTACCCGGCAGATCACAAACCGGACTGGAAAATCATTTCAGGCCTCTGGCCGTACCTTACCGAGTTCCGGGGCCGGGTCGCGCTGGCGCTGGCACTGTTGGTGCTTGCGAAGCTGGCGACTGTGGCGACGCCCATCGCATTGAAATACATCGTCGACTATCTCGACCAGAACCGTGGCGCCGACATGCTGCTCTGGATTCCGGTCATCCTGGTGGTGGCCTACGGGGCGTTGCGCTTCGGCGCCACGCTGTTCAACGAACTTCGGGATGCGGTGTTTGCCCGGGTAGCCGAGCGGGCCATGCGGCGGGTGTCGCTGCGGGTGTTCGAACACCTGCACCAGCGGGAGCTGGCGTTTCACCTGGACCGCAAGACCGGTGGCCTGGCGCGGGATATCGAGCGGGGCACCAACGGCATCAGCTTCCTGCTTCGTTTTACCCTGTTCAATATCGTGCCCACCCTGCTGGAAATCCTGCTGGTTGCCGGCATTCTGTTTGTGGTGTTCAACGTCGGCTATGTGCTGGCGATTCTGGTGGCCGTGGTGGTTTACGTGGTGTTCTCCATCAAGGTGACCGAGTGGCGCACCCGTTTCGTGCGCGAAGCCAACGCCCGCGATAACCAGTCTAATTCCCGAGCGGTGGACAGCCTGCTGAACTACGAGACGGTGAAGTATTTCACCAACGAACGTTATGAGGCTCAGGTGTACGACCAGGACCTGGACGAGTGGGAGCAGGCCCGCCTCAAGAACCGGCTGTCCCTTGCGGCCCTGAACTCCGGGCAGGCGCTGATTATCGGCCTGGCGATGATCGTGATCATGGCCATGGCGGTGCGGGAGGTCGCCAGTGGCCAGATCACGCTGGGCGACTTCACCATGATCAACGCCTACCTGCTGCAGCTGTTCATACCGTTGAATGCCCTGGGGTTTGTCTACCGGGAGATTCGCCAGGCGCTGGTGAACGTGGAGCGCCTGTTCAAACTGCTCGGCGACCAGCCCGTGATCCAGGATGCGGAGGATGCCAGGCCGCTGACTGTGGACAGGGGCGAGGTGCGCTTCGACCATATCCATTTTGCCTACCGGCCCGACCGGCCGATCCTGCAGGATGTGGACTTTACCATTCCGGCCGGCCACAAAGTGGCAGTGGTGGGGGCCAGCGGCGCCGGCAAGTCCACCCTCGCCCGCCTGCTGTTCCGGTTCTACGACGTCGATCGGGGAGCGATTCGTATCGACGGCCAGGATATCCGGACGGTAACCCAGGCCAGCCTGCGCTCGGCCATCGGCGTGGTGCCCCAGGACACTGTGCTGTTCAACGATACCCTCTACCGCAACCTGGCCTATGGCCGACCCGAGGCCACCGAGGAGGAGGTCTACCGCGCGGCCCGCATGGCCCACCTGGACGGTTTTATCAACAGCCTTCCGGAAGGTTATCAGACCAGGGTGGGCGAACGGGGCCTGAAGCTGTCCGGGGGCGAAAAGCAACGCGTGGCCATCGCCCGGGTTATCCTCAAGAACCCGCCGTTGCTGATTCTGGACGAAGCGACGTCGTCACTGGATTCGCTGTCAGAACAGGCCATCCTCGGCGCCCTCAAGGAGGTCAGCCAGCAGCGCACCACCCTGGTCATCGCCCACCGGCTGTCCACAATTCGTGACGCCGATACCATTCTGGTGATGGATGGCGGACGGATTGTAGAGAGCGGCAGCCACAATGAACTGCTGGCCGCCGGCGGGCACTACGCCCATCTGTGGGAGCAGCAGCACCGACGTGAGGATAACTGAGAAGTCAGGGATTTGGCGGGGGAGGCCTTTCCAAAACCTTGCGGAGCCATGGATGGCGGAGCAGAGCGTACAGGGAGGTATCCACAGCGTGTTTTGGAAAGGCCTCCCCCGCCGGAGCCCGGGGCTAGAACTCCGCTAGCCGAAGCGCCAGCCCCGAAGCCCGCACGACCTGTTGCTCCACACTGTCTTTGAACACCTGGGTATCGCCAGTAATCAGACTGAACCAGTTCCTGGCCCGGGTGATGCCGGTGTACACCAGTTCCTTGGTGAGTACCGGGCTGAGGCGATCCGGCAGCACCAGGCAGGTGTGGTTGAACTCCGATCCCTGGGACTTGTGCACCGTCATGGCGTACACGGTTTCCAGCTGTTGCAGGCGGCTGGGGGATATCCAGCGGATACCGCCCTCGGCATCGGCGCTGGGGAAGGCGACTCGCAGGGTGTCTTTTGGCTGGCCGTCGTCGGTGGTGTCCCAGGGTACCCGGAAGGTAATGCCGATATCGCCGTTCATCAGGCCCAGGTTGTAGTCGTTGCCGGTGATCAGTACCGGGCGGCCGGAGTACCAGCCTTCGGTTTTGTCGATCAGCTTTTCCGCCATGAGCTGCTGGGCGATGCGCTGATTCAGGCCTTCCACTCCCCAGGGGCCGCGACGCAGCGCGCATAGAACCTGGAAATCGCTGAAAGCGTCCAGTACGGCCGCGGCGTGGGTATCCCAGGCCTCCCGGGGGCTGTCTGCCGTCAATCCTGCGTTGGCCATCACCTCAAGATAGTGGCGATAGCCCACGGGCGGCGGCAGCGCCTGTCCATTCACAACCCGGCCCTGCCCTCTGTTGCGGAAGCGCTCCGGGCTGCCGCCGATGGCATGGTTGCAGATCTGCTCGAGCGTCTGCTCCGGATCCGACGTTGGCCCCTGGCCATTCAGCCAGACCACATCGTCAAATTCAGAATCCCTTATTCTGGCCAGCATGGTACCGGTCAACGCGCTGGTGTTGACCGCTTCGGCAAGCTGGCGGATCCCGCTGTCCTCGCCAAAGCGATAGCTCTTGCGCAGCATCGCTACGGCCTGGTCCAGAGCCTGGCCGCGGCCATCCACAAGGTTGGGTGGCACCTGGGCGCCAGTGATGGCACCGAGCCAGTGGGCGGTTTCCGGGGTGTAGTGGGCGTCGAAGGCGCGTTGGCACAGCTCCCCGAGCACGGCGCCGGCGTCCACCGAGGCCAGCTGATCCTTGTCACCCAGCAGAATCAGCCGGGCACTGGCGGGCAGGGCGTCGAACACCGAGGCCATCAGATCGACATCCACCATGGAGGCTTCATCAATGACCAGGATATCCACCAGCAGCGGATTGTCCCGGTGATGACGGAACTGACGGGTGTCCGGCCGACTGCCCAGCAGTCGATGCAGGGTCGTGACCCTGGTCGGGATATCGTCCAGTTGCACGGCGCCGGGCAGTTCCGCCAGCGGCAACCGTTGCACCGCCCCGCCGATGGATTCGTTCAGGCGGGCCGCGGCTTTGCCGGTGGGAGCCGCCAGGCGGATGCGGTATTTGCGCCCTGCTCGCCCCGGGTCGGCGCCGGCCACAGCCTGCAGCGCCGCCAGCAGATTGACCACGGTGGTGGTCTTGCCGGTGCCGGGGCCGCCGGTGATCACTGCAAAGCCGTTGCGGGCGGCCAGGGCACAGGCCAGCTTCTGGTAGTCCACGGGCTCTTTCGACGGAAACAGAGTGGCCAGCGCCCGGGACAGGGTCTGTGCGGGCAACGCGTCCGGGTCTGCCAGCGCCGAGGTCAACGCCAGCCGCTGCCGGATACCCTCGGCAATGCGTTGTTCGTAACGCCAGAACCGGCGCAGGTACAGCCGAGTATCGTTCAGCACGAGGGGTGCCGGCACCGCCCCGTCGCTCACGGCCGCTGATGTATGGAGCGCGGCGAGGCAGTCGGCCAGTTGCACCCGGGCCAGCAGATCCTGGGGGTGCAGGCTCTGCAGTGCCGCGGCCTCGGTGTCGGTCAGCGCCGGCCGGGCCGGCTCTTCCGGCGGCAACGCCAGGGTGTTGCCGGCATCCGCCAGCAGGTGCTTGAGGTCTACGCACACGTGGCCCCGGCCCACCTGGTGGGAGGTGAGCGCGGCCAGCAACAGCACCAGGGGCTGCGGGCTCTCGCCCTGCTCTTCGCCCAGTTGCCGGATCAGCCGGGCAAAGCCCACATCCAGGGGGCGAATCCAGCCGGCCTGCTGCCACTGGTCCAGAAGGGCCTCGGTCTCTACAAGGCTGGCCAGTCGCTCAACGTTATCCACAGCGCCGGGCCGGTCGGGCGCGCCGTCACCCAGGTCGAGGGCGAACTGATTCTCACTGTTGCGGGTCCGGCTCATGCGGCCACCTCCCCTTCGGTCAGCTCGCCATCGAACAGCGCATCCAGCTGCTCCATCAGTGCTCTTGGCGGTTTGTCGGTGAAGGCCCCGTGGCTTGCGGAATTCACCCCCCGCAGGAACAGGTAGACCGCGCCGCCGATGTGGCGGTCGTAGTCATAGTCGGGCAGCCGGGCTTTCAACAGCCGGTGCAGGGCCAGCAGGTAAAGCACGTACTGCAGGTCGTAGCGCTTGGCCAGGATGGCGTCGCCCATGGCCTGGCGGGTGTAGGCGTCGTCGTCCTCGCCCAGGGTGTTGGATTTGTAGTCGAGCACGTAGTACTGGCCCTCGTGTTCAAACACCAGGTCGATAAAGCCCTTGAGCATGCCGTTGAACCGACCGGTCTCGGCTTGCGGGCGGTCGGCGCCGTTCAGGGTATGCTTTGTGACCAGCCGGTCCAGTGTCGGAATGTCCACATTGCGGCTTTCGAACCAGAATTCCAGCTCCGGGCGCAGGCTGGTCAGTTGCGCCAGGCTGGCGGAGCGCTGGCCGTCGCTTCCCAGGGGTAACGGCTGGCGGATCAGCGCCAGCAGCCATTGGCGCAGGGGCTCCACCCACTCGCTCCAGCCACGGGTGCCGCAGCGGCGGGCCAGTTGATCGTGAAGCAGCGCCGGCTGGTCCAGTACCCGCTGGAAACCCTGGGCGGTGCACCATTCCAGCAGCTCGTGAAGAAACGTGCCGGGGCCTGCGCCTTTCGGGAATTGATGGTGATCGCGGGCGGCGACCGGGCTGGAGGGCTCGTCGGCGTCTGCGTTGTCCTGAGCGCTTTCCTCCAGCAGGTTCTGGGTCTGGGCGTCTTCCACCTCGCCGGTGAACCCGATGCCGCTGCCGGACAGACCGGTGTACTCAATGCTGGAGTAGCTGGCAATCCACCAGTCTTCCTTCGCTTCGCGCGTTGATACCAGGGCCGGCCCCAGCGCCTCGGGTGCCGTCTCGATGTACACCCGGTCCTCGGGTTCTGGCAGTGGCAACACCGCAATTTCCGGGCGCCCTTGGGCCAGGGGTGCCAGGGCGCCCGCCAGCCCCTGTTCCGGACTGCCCGAAATGGCGTAACCCAGGCCGCTCTGGTGCCAGTTGTCCAGGGCAGCGGCACCCACCCAGGTGGCGAACCGGGCGCGGGTCAGGGCCACGTAGAGTTTGCGGATGTCCTCGCCCAGACGTTCCTGGTCGGCTCGGGCAATGTCTTCGGGGGTGGGATCAAACACGGTCACCAGGCGACCCTGTTCATTGTGGTAGCGCACGTAGGCCTGTTTCGGGTTCTCTGCCCGGTACGCGGTGCCGAAGGGCAGGAACACCAGCGGGTATTCCAGGCCCTTGGATTTGTGCACGGTGATTACCTTTACCAGTCCGGCGTCGCTTTCCAGGCGCAGGGTGCGGTGTTCGTCTTCTTCGTCGGCCGCCCGCAGGATCTGGGTGAAGTGGTGCACCAGCGCGTGTTCCCCGTCCAGCTGCAGGCTGTCCTGCTGCAGCAGCTCTGCGATGTGCAGGATGTCGGTGAGTCTTCGCTCACCGTCTGGCCGTTGCAGCAGGCGGCCGGGCACCTCGAAATCCATGAGGAAGGTGCGCAGCATGGGCAGCACGCCCTGGCTTTGCCACTGGGCCTGGTAGCCCTGGAAGCGGGCGATCTCCCGCTCCAGCACGTTTTCGTCGGTCAGCAGCCGGTCCAGGGCCTGCCAGCTCTGGACCAGCGTCGGCGTGGCCAGGGCGGCGCGAATCAGCGACAGCTGGCGGGGTTCGGCGAAGGCCTGCAGCCAGCACAGGAGCTCCGCCGCCTCCGGCGAGGTAAGCACCGAATCCCGGTCCGACAGGTACACGCTCTTGATGCGCCGGCGACCCAGGGCATCGCGTACCGCCGCGGCCTCGTTTCGGTTGTTCACCAGTACCGCGATGTCTTTCGGCTGCACCGGCTCCAGATCCGCCGGGTTCTCCGACAGGGCAAAGCCGGCCTGGTTCGCCTGGCCGAGGGTGAGCAGCCTGGCGATCTCGCTGGCGCAGGTTTCGGCCAGGTCGGCGGTGGCGGTGCCCTTGGCGAGGCTTTTCGGGCTGCCCTCCTTGCCGGTGTCCCCGGACTCGTGGGTCCAGAACACCAGGCTGGGCTGAACCTCCCCCTGCACCGACCACAGGCGTTTGGTGCCGTTGGCGTCCACCCCCTGGAACGGCAGCGGCGTGGTGTCGCCCTGGCCAAACAGGAACGCGCCCTGGGGGCTGTGCCGGTCGCTGTGCTCGAACACCCGGTTAACGGCAGCGACCATGGGCCTGGCCGAGCGGTAGTTGGTGCCCAGCGTCCAGGTACGGTCCTGCACGCCGAGCCGCGCCTGCAGGTAGGTGTAGATGTCCGCGCCCCGGAAGCCGTAGATGGCCTGCTTGGGGTCACCGATCATCAGCAGGCAGGTGTCCGGGCGGTTTTGCTCTACCTGATAGATCCGGTTGAAGATGCGGTACTGCACCGGGTCTGTGTCCTGGAACTCGTCGATCAGTGCCACCGGGAACTGGCGGCGGATGGTGGCGGCCAGCTGGTCGCCCCTGGGGCCGTGGAGGGCGTCGTCCAGGCGGGTGAGCAGATCGTCGAAACCCATTTCCGAACGTTGCTGTTTTTCCGCGTCCAGCCGATTGGCGATCCAGTGGCTGGCGTGGCGCAGGATGTCGGATTTGGCGCTGGGTGGGTTCCGGCTGAACGCCAGGATGGCCCCGATGGCGTCGAATGCCGGGTGCCGGGGGGCCGGGTCCTCACCTTTGAGAATGTTGTCCAGCCCCTCCGGCGTCTGGTTCCTGAAGCCGGCCTTGTCGAGATCTGCAGGCAGCAGGTCCCCGGAGTCGGCCCAGGCGGTCAGGGCATCCCAGGCCGTCAGCATGGACTTCTTGCTGCCCCCGTGCAGGCGTTTGGCCTTCTGCAGGTCGTCCAACAGCGGCAGCACCTCGTCGCGCCAGGCGGCCCAGGGGTGGGCCCTCAGCTCGGCGGACCGGGCCAGGCGCTGATCCACCACCTGACCAATGGCCTGATGCACGCTCTCCGGTGGCGTTCCCAGGGCATGCGGATCGTCGATCAGGTTGCGCACGGCCTTGCGCAGGTCCGCCGGCGTTTGCCAGTGCCCGAGGGCTTCGTCCATCAGCGCCGGGGGCAGCGGGTACACAAAGGTGCGCCAGTAATCCCGGGTCACCTCGTCCAGCAGCTCGCTCTGGTCGGTTTCCAGGGTCAGTTTGAAGAGGCTGCCGCTGTCGAACGCGTGCTCGCTGAGCATGCGATTGCACCAGCCGTGGATGGTGGACACCGCCGCCTCGTCCATCCACTCGGCGGCCAGCAGCAGTTTCTTGCGGCAGTCGGGCCAGCTGGCCCGGTCCGGGTAGCTCTGGTTCCGCAGGTCGTAGATCAGTCTGGTTTCGGCCGGTGGGTTCGGGTCGTCCGGGCCGTCGGAGAACACCTCGGCGGCCTGGGTCAGCCGGGTGCGGATGCGGTCCCGCAGCTCCTTGGTGGCGGCGTCGGTGAAGGTCACCACCAGCAGGTTGGGCGGCAGCAGGTTCTGCAGGGGGCTGTCGTCGGGCTGGCCATGACCTAGCACCAGGCGCACGTACAGGATGGCGATGGTGAAGGTTTTGCCGGTGCCCGCGCTGGCCTCGATCAGGGCGCTGCCGTGCAGGGGCAGTGCCAGCGGGTCCAGGTTCGGGTTGCGGTCGGGGGTCTGATTGGTCATGCCACGCTCCCGATCTGCTCGGCCGCCGATTTGCCCTGCTCGGCTTCCCACAGGGGCACATAGAGCTGGTGCAGCAGGGCCTCGAATTCGCCACTGGCCATCAGTGCCTCGGGGCTGTCAAAGCTGCCGCGCAGGTAGCCGGTGTCCCGTTCAAGGGCGGTCAGGTAGGCCGTTTCCGCCTCGCTGATGGCCCGTTCGTGGTCGCCCAGGTACTTCTTGCCGCCGTAATAGCTGGTGACCCAGGCAAAGCCCGCCTCGCAGTGCAGCGGCAGGGCGCGGGTGGTGGCCTCCATCCAGCGCGCAAGAATGGCGTGGAACGGCGCCCTGGACTGCTCCGGCGTCATGGCCGGGAAGTGGAATCTGCGGTCTTCCTCCTTGCCCAGGATCACCGTCTCGAAGGGCTGCCCGCCGAGCTGGCCGGCCAGGTGAATCAGCCAGTCCCGAAGCAGGTTGGCGTAGCGCACTTTCTTGCCGTTGCCGGCGCTGCTCAGCAGGCTGGAGCCGGCGATCACCAGCCGGCACAGTTGCCCTTGCGGGTTGCAGCGCAGGTTGTCAATCAGATCGACCACCTCCACCGAGCCGAGATCGCTTTCGTGGCGAAGCTCGAACGGCAGGGGTTCAGCCACCGCTTCTGGCCAGTCGGCAAGCGCCCTGCGATAACGCTCGAACAGGTTCGGCAGCCGGCCCGCCAGCTCGGTCCGCAGCCGGTGCTCGGTCACGCCCATGCCCAGGTCCCCGCGCCTGGCCATTCGGTCCAGAGTCAGTTCCAGCCGTTCGTGCAGCTCCTCCTCGCTGGCCGCCTTCACCACGCCTTCCTGGATCAGCTCGTTGTCCAGGCGCCAGCGGTCCAGGCCGTTCAGGTCGAAGTTCTCGTTGTCGGTGTCCTCGTCTTCCACCGCCTCGAACCGCACCTGCAGCCGACGCTGGTAGAAGGTCTCGATGGGCCGTTTCAGGAAGTTGGCCAGGTCGCTCAGGCTGATGGGCTCCTCCGGCGCAACATAGGGCAACGGCTGGTGCGACTGCTCGGCCGTGTCGACACCATGGGCGCTGCGCCATTCCCGCTCGAAGGTGAACAGGCGCCGGGCTTCCAGCACCTCGATTAGCGGCCGGGGCTGAGCTTCTGCGCCCTCGCCGGAGCCATTCGCTTTCGGGAAATAATCCCGGCTGAAGGGTTGCAGCGGGTGCCGGGTGGTCAGCGCCCGGGTGACGTTCTGGTCAGGCTGCCCGTCCACCGCCCATAAGCTGTCCAGATGATCGTGCAACTGGCCCACGAGCACCGACGGTGGCCGTTCGGAATCGTCCCGGATGCTGCGCCCCACCCAGCTGACGTACAGCTGTTCCCGGGCCGACAGCAGGGCTTCCAGGAACAGGTAGCGGTCGTCCTCCCGGCGGGAGCGGTCCCCCGGCCGGTAGTCCCGGGCCATCAGGTCGAAATCCACTGGCGGCCGGGAGCGGGGGTAGTCGCCATCGTTCATGCCCAGCAGACACACCCGGCGGAAGGGAATCGCCCGCATCGGCATCAGCGTGGCGAAGTTCACCTTGCCGGCGAGGAAGCGCTGGTTCAGGCCGCCTTCGTCCAGTCCCTGCAGCAGAACGTCCTTGACGATGTTCAAGGGCAGCGCCTGCTCGCCAAGGCCGGCGGCCAGGGCGTCGTCCAGCCACTGTTCGAGCTGGCGCCGGAAGCGGTTCAGCAACAGCAGGTCCTGGCCTTCCACCTTGTCAAAAAAACCAACCAGCATGTTGGAAAACAGCGCTTCCCAGTCCGCCGGTGTGCGCTGGCTCTGCAGCGCCTGCCACAGAGTTTCCAGCTGGTGTACAAAGTCCGCCAGCCGTCCGGCCAGGCTGGCCTGCAGACCACCGATCTCGCCGTAGGGCTCGACGCCGGCCCAGGGCTCGTCGTCGCCCATGCCGTAGCCCAGCAGCATCGAGCGCAGGCCCGCCTGCCAGGTGTTGCGCTCCAGTTCGGCCGGCAGGTCCAGGCTTGCCCGGTGCTGGCCGTGCAGCCCCCAGCGGATGTTGGCCCCTTCCACCCAGCGCCGGGCCAGGGGAATCTCGTCCTCGCGAATGTCAAAGCGGTCGCGGATGCCGGGCACTTCCAGCAGGCTCAGGATCTCGCTCACGCCGAAGCGGCTGCGGGGCAGCGACATCAGGGTTTCCAGGGCAATCAGTACCGGCTCGTGGTGGCGCTGGCCCTGGTCGGAAATGGTGAACGGAATGTGGCGCCTGCGCCCGGGGGCATAGCGGCCAAATACCGCCTGGATGTGGGGCGCGTAGACGTTGATGTCCGGCACCATCACGATCACATCCCGGGGCCGCAGCGTTGGGTCTGCGTTGAAGGCAGCGAGCAGCTGGTCGTGCAGTATCTCCACCTCCCGCTGGGGGCTATGGGCGTCGTGGAATACCAGGGAGTGGTCGGCGGCGAGATCCACAGTGCGCTGCTGGTCGCGGATCTCCTGCAGCGGCGTCAGGTTATGGATATCGTTCTGCAGCTGGTGCAGCAGCCGGGGCTCGTCGGGGTGCCCGTGGTCGGTGAAGATGTCGATCTTCTGGCCGGGGGTCTGGAAGCTGGCGCGGTACTCGTCCGGGTTGTCGAACTCATCGAGCAGGCGGATGTAGTCCCGGCCCTGTTTGCCCCAGGCGGCCAGCAGCGGGTTGGCGTGCTGGTGCAGCTGATCCGGATCGTCAATGGTGGCAAGCACCGGATGCGCCGCGCCCCGCTTGCGTTCGGCCTTGAGCAGTTCCCGGTCGCTGATGATATCTGCCCAGTAGTACTGGCAGGGGTTGTGAACGCACAGCACCACCTGGCTGAACCGGCTGAGCACATAAAGAGCCTCCAGCGCCTGCCGGGGCAGGGACGACACCCCGAACACCACGATGCGCCCGGGCAGCCTCCCCGGATTGGCCGGCTGGCTCAGGCGCTGGCCCTGTTCCGTGAATCGGGTGTGGATCTGCGAGCGGCTGGTGTGGGCCTCGGCGCCGACATCCTGCACCAGGGTGCGCCAGAGCAGCGGCTGCCAGCGGGTCTCGGCCTCCAGCGGCTTTTCCTCCCCCCGGGCGCTGATCACCACATCCTTGCCCTGCTCCCAGGCGGCCAGCCAGTCGGCCCGGAACACCTGGTACTGGTCGAACAGGTCCGCCACCTTTTCAGCCAGCTGGAAATTGCGCAGGTCGGTGTCGCTGCCGTCAAGGAAGCGCGCCAGGGGTGTGAACGCATCGTCCTGCCCCACCAGCGCGGGAAGCAGGCGGTACAGCCGCCACACCAGGCGGGCTTTGTCGAAAGGAGACTGCTCCGGCACCTCGCCGTCGGGCAGCACCGCCCGGTAGGCCTGCCAGATAAACCGCGCAGGGAACAGGAAATCCATGCCGGCAGCAATGCCCAGTCCGCCGTCCATGCCTTCCTCAGTGCGCTTCTCCGCCAGTGCCAGCTTCAGCCACTGGGCAATGCCATTACTCTGCACCAGGAAGGTCTCGCTCTGCAGCGGCGGCATGGGGTTCTGCCGGCAGATGTACACCACGGCCCGGCGCAGGTCCTCCAGATGGTTGGCGTGGATGGCGTGAAAGCCCGGTTCAATGGCGGATGGCGTGGCCATGGGTTTCCTTGTCTGGGAGTCGGTTCAATCCTGATCCCAAAGGTTACCGTATGTGACCTCAGATGCCGATAACCGAACATCGATGCCAACAAGCGAACACCCAGGCAACCGAGGAGACAGCGCAATGTGGACACTGATTACCGGGGCGAGCTCCGGCATCGGCCGGGCCCTGGCCCTGGAGCTGGGGCAACAGGGACATAACCTCCTGTTATCCGGTCGCGACAAGAGCCGGCTGAGCCAGGTGGCGGAAACGATCCGGGAGCAATCGCCTGAAAGCCGGTGTGAGATCCTGCCTGCCGATCTCTCCGATCCGGGCAGCACACGGGAATTGGCGGCCAGGATCGGTGATGTGGTCGAACGCCTCGATGCCTTCGTGTACTGCGCCGGCATTGGCGAGCCGGCGCCGGATTTCGCCAGCCTGGAACTGATTGATTTCCAGGAAGCGCTGGCGGTGAATGTCTCGGCGCCCCTGTTGCTTTGCCAGCAGCTGCTGCCGCTGATGCGTGGTGGCGATGTGGCGTCGCGCATCGTGATGATCGGCGCGGGCATGGACAAACAGGCCCAGCCTGGTACGGGCAGCTATGGTATCAGCAAGATGGCCCTGCGCCGGCTGGTGCGCCAGATGGCGGTGGAATTCGACTCCATGGCGGACGGCCCGGTGGTCAGTCTGTTCCAACCGGGGTTGGTGGACACACCGGGCATCCGGAAGCACATCGCCAAGGCGGAAAGCCTCGACCTGCCCCATGGCCGTTGGCTGGCGGGTCGGCTTGACGCCGGCGAATGCCTCACCGCGGAGCAGGCGGCCAGCGCTCTGGTATTCACCCTCAGGCAGGTGCCCGACAGCGATTTCCATGGAGCGGTCTTCAATGGCCGGGATCTGGTGGACTCGCTGTCGTTCGCAGCCAGTTAACGGGGCCCGGAGGCCTCATCAACCCGCTGCAGGTTAGAGCGGCACCCGCATGGTTTCCGAACCGCTCTCCGGCATGCCGATCATCTCATCGGTGCCGGTGGGCGGAATCACCTCGGTCTGATCCACCTGGTAATCGTGGAAATAGTCCCTCACTGCGCAGGCGCCGGAAAACATCACCGGCTTGTCGTAGGCGTCGGTGAGCACGTAGCCCTGACCGTCCAGGTAAAACCGCGCCATGTAATAACGACCCTCCATGGAGACAATTTCCAGCAGGGAAATGCGGTCGTGTTTGTGGGATCTCAGCTCGCCGGTATCCATATGCATGGGAAGTCTCCCGCAGGTTTGTTGTCGTAAATACCAGTACGGCAGATCCTGGCAAACAGGTCATATAATGATCAGAAAAGGGAGGCATCCAGGGCAGGTCGTATTGATCCGTTAACGAGCAACCACGAGGTGGTGCTATGAGATACGAACAGGAGCGGGCCGGGATCCCACCGGCCCTAAGGCTGCTGGTGGCGGTTTTCGCCTCGGCACTGGTCTGGGCGGCCGGTGTTCAGGCCGATGGCGCGGACAAAGACGCGGACATCCAGGAAACCATCCTCCGGCAGATCGAGGCGTTTGCCAACGATGATTGTGAACAGGCCTGGGCCTTTGCCTCCGAAGGTGTCAAACGACGTTTCGGTTCGTCTGATGTCTTCGTCGCCATGGTACGGGAGGCCTACCCGGCGGTGCACCAGGCCACGGCCATCGAGTTCACCGAAAGGGTGCCCCACGGCGCCTTCGAAATTCAGGTGGTGCGTTTGCAGGGCCCCGATGGCAAGCGCTGGGATGCCTACTACCGGATGGTGATGAGCGAGGGCGACTGGAAAGTTGCGGGGGTGCGGTTGCACCCCGCCGAGCTGGGTATCTGAACCCGGGCTTCAGGCCAGATGCCGGCCCCCGTCCAGCGGCAGCGTGCGGCCGGTAATGTAAGGGTTGTCCAGCAGGAACTGGATGGTGTTTACGGCCACCCGGGTGCCCGGTTCGATGCCCATCAGGGATTTTTTCAGGGTTTTTTCCCGGTATTCGGCGCTGTCGTCCTCGTTGAAGATGATCAGCGAGGGGGCCAGGCTGTTCACCTTCACCCTGGGCGCCAGCAGCCGCGTAAACGACAGCGTGAGGTTGGTCAGCGCCGCCTTGCTCGCCGCGTAGGCAATGTGTTTGGCGCTGCCCTTCTCCACAACGTAGTCGGTCATGTGAATGATATCGGTGGTCGAATCCCCCCTCTCAAGCAGATCCCGGCAGGCCAGGTTGATGCGGTAGGGCGCCATGGCGTGGATCTGCATCATGGCGCTCATCACGGCTTCTGGTGGCTGGTCGGGATTTTCCGGGAGCCAGTCGGAGGCATTGTGGATGATGGCTCGCAAGTGGTCGGTCTCACTCCGGAGTGTCTCGATAAACCGGTCGATGCCCTCGTTGGTGCCAAAGTCCGCCTGTATGCAGCAGGCGCCGGCTTGCCGTAGTTCGTCGATTCCCGGCCGGTGCGAGCGATAGGTGGCAATTACAGGCTGGTTGCGGGACAGGCAGGCTTTGGCGTAGGCCAGGCCAATTCTCTGGCCGGCACCAGTGATCAGGATGGGGGCGGTCATGTTATGTTTCCACTGTTGAAGCAATCATACGCACTACGTTGTTTCCGCCATTGCGGGTCAGTGGAACTTTCCAACATCTTCTCCCAAATCCAACTTTTTCATGGCTGAATCAATGGCAGCACTGAGCGTTGTCAAGGCGAAACCCGGTACCGCAGATCTGAACAATCCGCTGTACTACCTCGAGAACATGGAGACCGTGGTGGGCTGGGTGTACCGTCATCACCCGGACCTGCTCACCCCGGAGGAAGGTGACCGGCTGGCGGACTTTGCCCGATTGACGGTGCCGGCCCGGGCCCTGTTGACCCGGATGGTGATGCGCTCGGGTGAATTGTTCCGCACCGACAAGCTGCATTACCCGGAGCTTGGCGCGCCGGCGTCGCAGGCGCTGGCCGAGCTGGCCGGCACCGGCTGGCTGGACGCCGAACCGTCGGTGAGCCTGGATGACCTGTTCAGGCTGTTCACCCTGGCGGAACTGCGCCCTGTTTTCGCCGACACCCTCAAGGGCGCCGGCGCGCCTCCCTCCCTCCCCAAAGCCCAGATGCGTGAGACGTTACGCGCCCGGTTTCCCGATGCGCGGTCCATTGAAGACTGGCTGGGTGCGGGTCGGCCAGGCGTTGTGAAGCTGAACACCATGGCCCTGTTCGATCGCGTCCGCCTGATGTTTTTCGGCAATCTGCGCCAGAGCTGGTCGGATTTCGTGCTCGTGGAGCTGGGTCATCAGCGCTATGAAACCGTCCCCTTTACACCGGAATCCCGGGCGTTCCAGCACCGGGCGGAAGTGGACCTGTACCTGGCCATGCATCAGTGCCGTGAATGGCTGGATGAGGGCCTGCCCGCCCGGGAGGTGTGGCCAGAGGTGCCGCCCCCTTACGATAACGCCTGGCTGTCCAGCCGCCGCGACCGGCTGCTGCTGGAGCTGGGCCGCCAGGCCGAGCGCCAGGGTGATCGGGAACTGGCCCTGGAGGCCTTTTCTGCCAGCAGCCACCGGGAGGCCCGGCTGAAGCAGCTGCGCCTGCTGGAGCGGATGAAACGGTTCGCTCAGGCCTGGGAGGTCGCCACCGCCTGGGACGCACAGGAGCTGAGCGACGCCGAAGTCCAGGGGCTCGGTCGAATCCTCCGGCGGCTGGCCCCGAAGGTTGGCGAACCCACGCCGGTAACGGCCGCCTCGCCCACCATTGGCGAAACCGTTCTCACCTTGCCAAAACCCGAGGCGGGCTCGGTGGAGCACGCCGTCCAGCAGCACCTGTCGCGGCCCGATGCACCCGCCTACTACGTGGAGAACACCCTGATCAACGGGTTGTTTGGTCTGTTGTGCTGGCCAACGATCTTCGCGCCGGTGCCCGGGGCTTTCTTCCATCCCTTCCATGTCGGGCCGGCGGATCTGACCCGGGAAGATTTCGTCAGCCGGCGGCGCCTTGCCCTCGAGCAGGCCTTCGGCTATCTGCAGGATGGCAGCTACCGGCAGCGTATCCTCGATCATTACCGGGCCAAGTACGGCATCAGCAACCCGTTCGTAGTCTGGCCGGTGCTCACCGAAGACCTTCTGGAGGTGTCGCTGGACTGCCTGCCGGCCGACGACCTTGAGAAACTGTTCCGGCGCCTGCTGCGCAACATCCGCGAGCACCGCAGCGGCCTGCCCGATCTGATCCGCTTTTTCCCCAACCGCAACGATGGCCAGAAGCGCTACGAACTGATCGAGGTGAAAGGCCCGGGCGACCGGCTGCAGGACCACCAGGTGCGCTGGCTCGAGTTCTTCGCCCGGGAGGGGATGCCCGCCAGCGTCTGCTACGTGCGCTGGCAGACCGGCGAGGAGGCCGGATGACCATCAAGGTCGCGGTCCGAACACTGTGTGAGTTCGCGGCCCGCCAGGGCGACCTGGATTTCAGGTACACGCCCGCACCCACTGCCGAGGAGGGCATCGCCGGCCATCAGTCCATCCAGTCCCGGCGTGGCTACGGCTTTCAGAGTGAGTACCCGCTGACCGGTGAATGCCTGGGGTTGAGGCTTTCCGGGCGAGCGGATGGTTACCACCCGCACGCGGGTCGGCTTGAAGAGATCAAGACCCACCGGGGCGACCTCTCCCGCATCCGCGAGCACCAGCGGGCGCTTCACCGGGCTCAGTTGCGGGCCTACGGCGCGCTCTTGTGCCGGCAGGAGCAACGAGCCAGCGTGGAGCTGGCACTGATCTATTACGACACCGGTAAGGACCGGGAAACCACCGTGGTGGAAACCGCCACGGCGGGTGAACTCTGGCAGGAGCTGGAAAACCTGTGCGGGCGCTATCGGGCCTGGGCTGAACAGGAGGAACACCACCGCGAGCAGCGTAACGGGCTGCTGGCCGGCCTGACTTTCCCATTCCCGACGTTTCGCCCGGTGCAACGGCGGCTGGCGGAAACGGTGTACAAGAACACGGTGCGATCCGGCACGCTGCTGCTGGAGGCGCCCACTGGCCTGGGCAAGACCCTGGGTACCCTGTTCCCGGCCCTGAAGGCGATGCCGACCACCGGCCAGGACCGGCTGTTCTACCTGACCTGCCGCAACACCGCCCGTCAGCTGGCCCGGGACGCCGTGGCCCGTTTGCATGATGCCCAGGATAGTCCGGCCTGGCCGTTGAGGACCCTGGAGCTTGTATCCAGGGACGACGCCTGTGAGCACCCGGACAAGGCCTGCCATGGCGAATCCTGCCCGCTGGCAAAAGGCTTCTTCGATCGGCTGCCGGATGCCCGCGCCGAGGCGGCACAGACCCGGGGCGTTCTGGACCAGGCCGCGCTGGCGAGGATTGCCGCCGGCCACGACATCTGCCCCTATTTTCTGGCCCAGGAAATGGCCCGCTGGAGCGATCTGGTGATCGGTGATGTGAACCGGCTGTTCGATCAATCCGCCCTGCTCCATGGCCTGCTTCGCCAGAACCACTGGAAGGCTGGCGTGCTCGTGGACGAGGCCCACAACCTGGTGGACCGCGGCCGGGGCATGTATTCGGTACGGCTGGACCAACAACGGTTGTTGCGGTTGCGCAAATCCGCGCCGAAGGTGCTGAAATCGGCGCTGGATCGTACCGCCCGGGCCTGGCAAAGCCTGATTCGCGACCACGGGAACGAACAGGACGCGCCGGTGTTCCTGGATACCTTGCCGGGGCCGCTGATCGGTGCTCTCCAGGGTCTGGTTTCCAGTCTCACCGATTACCTGGCGGAACATCCGCCCGATCTGGCCCTGCAGGAGCTGCTGTTCGAAAGCGTGGCTTTCATGAAACTGGCGGACACCTTCGGTGACCACTCCCTGTGTGAGTTCCAGCGTGCTGGCCGGGGCCGCGCCAGCGTAAGTATCCAGAATCTGATTCCGGCCGATTTCCTGCGGGAGCGGTTCGAGGCCGCGCATTCGGTGCTGTTGTTCTCCGCCACCCTGAGCCCCGGGGTGTATTACCGGGACCTGCTGGGCTTGCCGGACCATGCCCGCTTTGCCGCACTGCCCAGTCCGTTCAACGCCGACCAGCTACAGGTACAGTTCACGCCCGGCATCAGTACCCGCCAGGTTCACCGGGAGGCATCGCTGGTACCGATTGCAGAGCTGATTGCCCGCCAGTTCCGCGAACGGCCCGGGCATTACCTGGCGTTCTTCAGCAGCTTTCAGTACGCCCGGCTGGTCAGTGAAGCACTGGCCCGGCAGGCGCCGGACGTGCCCCAGCGCTCCCAGCAGCCGGGCATGTCGGTACAGCAGCGGAGCGAGTTTCTGGCCGGATTCCGGGAGCCGGCGGGCGCGGTGGCGTTTGCAGTGCTGGGCGGGGTGTTCAGCGAGGGCATTGATCTGCCCGGTAACCAGTTGATCGGCGCCTTTGTGGCCACCCTCGGTCTGCCACCCTTCGATGCCTGGCACGAGCGGCTGAAGGTTCGCCTGGAACAGCGTTTCCAGGCTGGCTACGACTACACCTACCAGGTTCCAGGATTGCAGAAAGTGGCCCAGGCGGCAGGCCGGGTCATCCGGACACCGGAGGACCGGGGCGTGATCTGGCTGATTGACGACCGCTTCCTGCAGCCCGGTGTCAGTCGGCTGCTGCCCCGTTGGTGGTTTGCGGAGCCCGCGGGCCCGCCGCTCTCGGGCGAGTCTTCAGCGAACGGTTGATGGTGACCGTTTTGCACGGGGTTCCGGGCACCAGCGCCGCCATGGCCTGATCAAGGGTCGCCCGGGCGATGGCTTCGTGGTCCTGGGGCAGGGAATTGACCGAAACCGGCAGGAAATCCAGCAGCCGGTCATCGCCGAAGGTGGCCAGGCGTAGCTGCTCCGGTAGCCCTCCCGGAAGCTCGAGCAACACGTCCAGTACCCCCTGAAGCAGCGTGTACGAGGCGGTGACCAGTGCGTCCGGCAGCCCGTCTTCGCGAAGAATCCGCCGCATCATGGCGGCACCGGAATCCCGGTCGTAATGGGAGCCGCTCTCGATGAGCGTGGAGACCCCGGCCTCGCCAGCGGCGGCCTGAAAACCTGCCCGCCGGTCCCGGGTCATCGCCAGTTCCGGTACGGCATCCAGCCAGGCGATGCGGGCGGTGCCAGGCGCCAGAACCGAGCGGGTCAGTTCGTGGGCCGCCGCGCGGTTGTCGCTGAGCACGCAGTGCAACTGGTCGGGTGACTGGGCCCGATCCACCGCCACCACCGGCAATCCGGCCTTTTGTAATTGTGGGTAGAAGGGGTCGTCCGGCGCCAGCGCGCTAGCCACGATCAGGGCATCGCAGCGCCGGGCTTTCAGGGCTTTCGCAAGGGCTTTCTCGGTGGCGGGATTGTCGTCGGAGCCGGCAATCAGCAACTGATAACCCTTGGCCCGGGCACCCTGCTCGAGCAGCTTGGCCAGCCGGGCGTAGCTGGTGTTTTCCAGATCCGGAAGGATGAAGCCAAGCGTGCGGCTGGCCCCACCCCGAAGGGCCGCGGCCTGGGTATCCACCTGGAAGTCATGGGCCTGTGCCACTGCCAGCACCTTGTCGATGGTTTCCGGTTTGATGCGCCGGGCCGGCCCCTGGCCGTTTAGCACGTAGCTGGCGGTGGTTCGGGATACGCCGGCCAGTCGGGCCAGTTCCGCAAGCGTCATGGTGAACCGCTCCCCTCAAAGATTGCTTGATTTCTGATCATATCTGTTTCATGATCGATTTTAAGCATGCTGACACGATTCAGCAAACAAAAACGACGACGCGCTACCAGAACGGAACGCGCAACCAGAACAAAAAGCGAGGCACGCACATGCTGACGCTCACTGCCAACGACGTTCGACTGGGTGCCAGGGCCACAGACTGGCAGGATGCCCTGATCCAGGCGGCTCAGGACCTTGAACAGGCCGGCCGCACCGCCACCGCTTACCGGGACGGCATGATGGCCCGGGAACAGCAATCCTCCACGGTACTGGGCAACGGCATCGCCATTCCCCACGGCACGCCCCAGAGCCGCGAGGCGGTGCTGGCCACCGGTATCCGGCTGCTGCAGTTCCCGGATGGCGTCACCTGGCACGATGGCGCCCGCGTTCACGTGCTGGTGGCCATTGCCGCCCAGTCAGATGAACACCTGGAGATTCTCCGCCACCTCACCCGCGTGCTGGACAAGCCCGGCCTTGCGGACAAGCTTGCCCGGGCCACGGATGCCGAGGAGCTGGTGGCATTGCTGTCAAAAGCCCCCGCAGTGGCCAAGTGCGACAGCGAGACCCTGTGCCTGGGCGTTGACGCAACCACCCCGAACGAGCTGGCCCTGGTGGCGGCGGCGCGACTGCAAAGTCTGCACTGTGTGGACACCGACTTCCTGGCCAGCATCATTGGCCAGCCCCCGGTGGAACTGGGCCAGGGTTTCTGGCTGACCCACCATACCGTTGGCGCCCGGCGTCCGACCCTGTCGCTGGCGACTCCGAAGCGCACCACTTCTGAGCTGCGAGGGGTGTTCTGCCTGGCCGGCCCCGGTGACGAATGCCACGACCTGCTTGATCGCATCGACTATTTCCTGGCCAGCGGCGAGCCGATCGAAGGTCTCAGCGCCGACGCCGTGCTGGCCAGACTCTCCGGCGAAGCGGCCGATGCGGTCACCGCCAGGGTGACCCTGCTCAATACCCACGGTTTGCATGCCCGGCCGGCCAAACAGCTGGTCCAGGAGGCGCGTCGCCACAATGCCGCCATCCGGATTCGGCTGCTGGAAGGCGACGGCAGTGCCGTATCGGCCACCAGCCTCACCCGGGTGATCGGCCTGGGCGCTCGCCGGGGCCAGACGCTCCTGCTGTCGGCCACCGGCGACGAGGCCGAAACGGCCATCCAGGCCCTGACCCGGGCCATTGAGGAAGGCCTTGGCGAAACGGTGTCGCCCCTGCGTCAGGCCGAGCGGCCGTCCTCCGAGCCGAAACCCCAACCCGCTGAACCCCTGGCTGATGACCAGCCAGTGAAAGCCGTGGCGGCCTCGCCGGGCCTGGCGCTGGCGCCGGCTTTTGTCATGCGCCAGCCAGTATTGGAATACCCGGCATCCGCAGCCGACAGCGAGCACGAGATTCAGCGCCTGAACCGGGCCCTGGACGACTCGGACGGCCAGCTGCGCAGGCTGATCCGACAGGCGGAAGGCGGGGAAGCCGCACCGATTCTCTCAGTGCACGTGGAAATGCTGCAGGACGAGGACCTGTATCAGGCGGCGCTGGAAGCGATCAATGAAGGCAGCTCCGCGGAGGCCGGCTGGTGGCAGGCCATCGATACCGCTGCCCGGGCCCAGGAAGCCCTGGCCGATCGCCTGCTGGCGGAACGGGCCGCGGACCTTCGGGATGTCGGCCGCCGGGTGCTGGCGAATCTCTGCGGTGTTGCCATGCCCACGCCCCCGGACACCCCTTATATTCTGGTGGCCGATGATCTCGGGCCGTCGGACGTGGCCCGGCTGGACACAACCCGGGTGCGAGGCCTGGTCACTACCCGGGGCGGCGCCACCTCCCACAGCGCCATCCTGGCACGGGCCCTGGGTTTGCCGGCGGTGGTGGGTGCCGGGGAGCGCATACTGACCATCCCCGAGGGTGCCAATCTGGTGGTGGACGGTGAACGCGGCTGCCTGGTGCCGAACCCCGGTGCCGAGCGATGCGAGAAGATCCGGCGGCGTTTGCAGCAACTGGAATCCCTGCAGGCAGAAGCACATGAAAACCGGCACCAGCCGGCCACCACACGAGATGGCCACACCATCGAGGTCTGCGCCAACCTGGGCAATACCGCCCACACGCCGGACGCCGTGGACCGCGGCGCCGATGGCGTTGGCCTGCTGCGTACCGAGTTCATTTTCATGGCCCACCCGGAAGCGCCCGATTCGGCCACCCAGGTCCGGGAATACCAACAGGCGTTCGATGCGTTGAACGGCCTGCCGCTGGTGGCGCGCACCCTGGATGTAGGTGGTGACAAACCCCTGGATTACTGGCCGCTGCCTCAGGAAGACAACCCGTTCCTGGGCATGCGGGGTATCCGGCTCTCGCTGACCCGCCCGGACATCCTGGAAACCCAGGTTCGGGCCCTGCTGACCGCCGCCGGCGACCGGCCCCTTCGTATCATGTTCCCCATGGTGAAGGATGTGGAGGAGTTCCGTGCAGCCCGGGCCATCGTCTCCAGGGTGCAGGCGGAAGTAAGGGCCAGTGATGTCCAGGTGGGCGTGATGATCGAAGTGCCTTCCTGTGCCCTGCTGGCTTCCACCCTGGCGCCGGAAGTGGACTTCTTCTCGGTTGGCACCAACGATCTGACCCAGTACACCCTGGCCATCGACCGTGGCCACGGCCAGCTGTCGGCGGAATCGGACGGTCTGCACCCCTCGGTGCTGCGGCTGATCCGGATGACCGTGGAGGCGGCCCATGCCCATGATCGCTGGGTTGGGGTGTGCGGCGAGCTGGCCTCGGACCCCCAGGCCATTCCGGTACTGGTGGGCCTGGAGGTGGACGAACTGTCGGTGACCAGTCGCCGGGTGCCCCTGGTGAAGGCCTGTATTCGAGGCCTCAGCCTTGAAAATGCCCGTCGCCAGGCCGAGGCCGCCCTGTCCCTGGCAACTGCGTCCGAGGTGCGTGACGCCCTGGAGGCCTGGTGATGGCCAAGGTGCTTACTGTGACCCTGAATCCGGCCCTGGACCTGAGTGTCGAAACCCCGGTGCTGGTTCCGGGGAAGGTCAATCGTACCGGCAACACCCGGCTTGAGCCGGCCGGGAAGGGCATTAACGTGGCCCGTGTGCTGGCGAGCCTGGGCCATACGGTCACGGTGTCCGGCCTGCTGGGCGAGGCCAATGCCGGTCCCTTCGAGCGCCTGTTCGAGGTTGAGGGCCTGGGTGACCAGTTTGTGCGTATCCCGGGCCAGAACCGCATCAACATCAAGATCGCCGAGAATGGCGGCCGGATGACTGACCTGAACGGGCCCGGATTCCACGTGCCGGATGACGCCCTGAAACGCCTGCAAGACCGGTTGGCCCGGTTACTGACAACCTGTGATGCGGTGGTGATTGCCGGCAGCCTGCCCGCGGGCCTGCCGGCGCCGGTGGTGGCAAGCCTGGTTCGGCAGGCCGCGGATGCCGGCAAGCCCGTATGGCTGGACGCCAGTGGCGAGGGCCTGAAGGTCGGCCTCAAGGCGGGGCCTTTCGCCGTTAAACCCAACACTGAGGAACTGTCGGAATGGCTGGGCGAGCCTTTGACGGACCTGGCTTCTGTGGCAAGCGCGGTTGCCCGTCTGCATGACAGCGGTATCGCCAGCGTGGTGGTGTCCATGGGCGCGGACGGCGTGCTGTGGTCCTCACCCGGGGGCAGTCTGCGATCCCGGGTACCGCCGGTGCCGGCGGTCAGTACCGTGTGTGCCGGCGATACCCTGCTGGCGGGCATGCTCCACGGCGTGCTCGCAGGCCAGCCCGATGCCGCAGTATTGACGTTTGCCACTGCCCTGTCCGCTGAATGTGTGCGCCATAGCGGGGTCGGAAACCCCGGGGCGCCGGACTTTTCTTCCCTTCTCCAACAGACCCGGGTGCAGGCATGGCCCGAGGACAACAAGACCGGAGAGATGCCGTTATGAACCTGATCATTGTGACTGCCTGCCCCCAGGGCGTGGCAACCCGTTTTCTGGCCGCCCGGGCCCTGGAGCGGGCCGCGAACCGGCGTGGCTGGTCGGTAACCACCGACAGCCGGGGGCCGGATGGACAAGCGGACAGCTTGCCCGATGCGGCCACGATCGAGAATACCGATCTGGTCATCGCCGCGCTGGGCGTGCCGGTGAATCTCGATGCCTATGCCGGCAAACCCCTCCTGCAGGTGCCGGTAACGGCGGCGCTTCCGGATCCGGACGCCATTCTCGACCGGGCGAGGGCAGAAGCCGCGCCCTGGGATCCGGCCAGCGCCGGCGCGCCACCGGCCTCCTCTGGCGCTGAGGAGAGCCGTGCCTCGGCCGGCAAGCGCATCGTCGCGGTAACCGCCTGCCCCACCGGTGTTGCCCACACCTTCATGGCCGCCGAGGCACTGACCGCCGCGGCAGAATCGGAGGGCCACCAGATCCGGGTGGAAACCCAGGGCTCGGTGGGTGCCCAGGACCCCCTGACCGGCGATGAGATCGCCAACGCCGACGTGGTCATTCTGGCCTGTGATATTGAGGTGGACCCGGGCCGGTTCGCCGGCAAGCGGGTGTGGCGTACCTCCACCGGTACGGCCCTGAAAAAGCCCGCCGATACCATCCGCGATGCCCTGGCCGAGGCGAAGGTTCTTGAGTCTGGTCCGCAGAAGGCGGCCAGCAGTGCCGGCGGCGAAAAGCGGGGGCCCTACAAGCACCTGCTGACCGGCGTGTCGTTCATGCTGCCCATGGTGGTGGCTGGCGGGTTGCTGATTGCCCTGTCGTTCGTGTTTGGTATTGAAGCCTTCCAGCAGGAAGGCACCCTGGCGGCCGCGCTCATGCAGATCGGCGGCGGCACTGCCTTCAAGCTGATGATTCCGCTGCTGGCGGGCTATATCGCCTGGTCCATTGCCGACCGGCCCGGCCTGGCGCCCGGCATGATTGGCGGTTACCTGGCCGGTGAGCTCGGGGCCGGTTTCCTGGGCGGCATTGCCGCCGGCTTCCTGGCAGGTTACGTGGCCCGCTTTATCAGCCAGAAGCTGCCCATGCCCGAGAGCATCGAGTCCCTCAAGCCCATCCTGATCATTCCCCTGCTGGCCAGCCTGGTGACCGGCCTTGGCATGATCTACGTGATCGGCGAGCCCATGGCGGCGATCATGGACACCCTCATCTCGTTCCTGGAAAGCATGGGCACCACCAATGCCATCCTGCTCGGCGGTATCCTCGGTGCCATGATGTGCTTCGACCTGGGCGGGCCCGTGAACAAGGCCGCCTACACCTTCGGGGTTGGGCTGCTGTCGGAAGGCAGTGGCGGTTCAGCCCCCATGGCCGCGATCATGGCCGCAGGCATGGTGCCGGCCATCGGCATGGGCGTGGCCTCGTTTGTGGCCCGGCGCAAGTTTGCCGAGGCCGAGCGCCAGGCTGGTCGGGCGTCGTTTGTGCTGGGCCTGTGCTTCATATCCGAGGGCGCCATCCCCTTCATGGCCAAGGATCCCCTGCGGGTAATTCCGGTGTGCATGATTGGCGGGGCCATCACCGGCGCGCTGTCGATGCTGTTCGCCGTCAAGCTGATGGCACCCCACGGCGGCCTGTTTGTGCTGGCCATTCCCAATGCGGTGAGCGCGGTCCTGCCCTACCTGCTGGCGATTGCAGTCGGCTCGCTGGTGATCGGATTTGGCTACGCGCTGGTAAAAACCGGCAAGGCGGAAGTGGCGGCTGCAGCCGGATGACCGGCCCTGCTTCGGTTCTGATTGGCCGGGCCAGAGGCGGGGATCAATCGGATTGATCACCCGAGACAATCCGGTTCCGGCCGGACCGTTTGGCCGCGTACAGCGACTGGTCGCAGGCGGCGAGCAGATCGCGCACCGAGGTGTGCTCCCCGCCCTCGTCCGACCAGTTCACCACCCCGGCGCTGAAGGTGACGTTGAACACCGTGCCCTCGAAGCTGACAAACCGCTCGTTTTCCATGGCGGTGCGCAGTAATTCCGCCACATGCCCGGCTTCCGAAAGGCCGGTGTTGGGCATAAAAATCATGAACTCCTCGCCGCCGGTGCGGGCCACCACGTCGGTCTTGCGTGTCCGGGCGTCAATGATCTCGGCAAACCGTTTCAGCACCCCGTCGCCCATGGGGTGGCCGTAGGAATCGTTGATGGCTTTGAAGAAATCGATGTCCAGGGAGATGAGAGAGAAAGTCTCGCCGTAACGCTCCCCTTGCGCCACGGATTCCTGAAGCTTGCGCAGCATGTACCGGCGATTGTAAAGCCCGGTCAGTTCGTCGGTAATGGACAGCTGCTCCAGTTCCTGTTCAAGAGTCTTCTGCCGGTCGATGTTGGTGACAATGCCATGCCAGGTGATGGTGCCATCCGGATCCTTCTCCGGCTGGGCCACGCCGCTGAGCCAGGTAACCCGGCCTGCCACCTGTACCCGGTATTCGCAGACCCATTCGGACAATGTCTCTGCCGACACCGCGATGCTTTCACGCAGGGCCACGAGATCATCCGGATGAACGAGGTTGAAGAGCAGTTCGGCGTCCTGCAGGCACTGTGCCGGAGACAGTCCGTAGAAATCCTGGGTCTTCTCACTTACATAGCGAAAGTAGTAGTGCCCGCTCGGCTCCATCACAAAGGTGTAAATGATGCCGGGCAGGGATTTGGACAGTTGCTCCAGCTGGTGTTCACTGACTTTCTCCCGCGTAACGTCCAGGTGAGTGCCCATCAGCCAGCGGGTATTGCGGCCCTGGTCGTCCGTCAGCAGGCAGCCCCGGGTATGGATGTAACGCCAGTCGCCGGATTTGTGGAGCATGCGTACCACACACTCGAACTGGGGATTCTGGCCATCAAGGTAGCTGGCCAGGACCTCCCGGGCATTCTGAAGGTCTACCGGATGGCAAAGGTCTTCCCAGGTCTTGAAAGTCACCGGTTCCAGCTCTTCCAGAGAGTAACCCAACAGATCCGCCCAGCGCGGGTTGTAGATGACCTCGCCCGAGTCCAGGTTCCATTCCCAGGTGCCGGCGCCGGTGCCTTCAAGAATGGCTTTCAGCCGTATTTCCGGTGTCAGTTCCATGAGTCCTTCTGTTCACTCAGTGTTCAGGCCGATTGGTCACGCCGGGATTCCCAGTCAAAGCGGGCGGCCCACGCCAGGGCGCGGGCCAGGGGCATGGGTTTGCTGTAGAAGAAACCCTGGCCAAGGTCACAGCCCAATTCGATCAGCTTCGCCTCGGCCTCGGCCGACTCGATGCCTTCCGCCACCAGTCGGCGCCGGAAGCTTTTCGAGAGGCTGACAATCGCGCTCACAATCATTTCGCTGTCCGGATTGGTGAGCATGTCGGTTACGAACGAGCGGTCAACCTTGATCTCCTGGGCGGTCAGCCGCCGGAACAGATCCAGCGACGAGTAACCGGTGCCAAAATCATCCAGCGATACATCCACCCCGAGCTCCCGGCAGAAGGCAAGGTGCTCGAGCACCCGGTCGGTATCGTCCAGCGCCGTGGTTTCCAGCACCTCGAGAATGAGGCGCGAGCGGATCTCGGCCGGGCAGTCAGACAGGGCCTGCTCCAGGTCCTCCCGGAAGCCCGGCCCCAGGAAATGGGAGGGGCTGAGATTCACGCTGATGCTGTAGGGCAGATTCCGGCTGTAGAAATCCCGGAGCCGCGCAATGGCCTCTCCCAGCACAAAGTTGCCGACCTTGCAGGCGTATTCGGTGTATTCAATGTGATCCAGGAAATGCCCCGGGCCCAGTACGCCGTCCTCGGGGTGGTTCCAGCGCAGGAGCGCCTCGAAACCCTCCACCTGACGTCTGCGGAAATGGATCTTCGGCTGGTAGTACAACTCCAGCTCGTCCCGTGCCAGGGCCGTGCCCATCTGCTCGATGACCCGGATGCGTTCCTTGCGGGAGTGATGGGAATCCAGGTCGAACAGCACGTAATGGTTCTTGCCGGCTTCCTTGGCCGCGTACATGGCCTGGTCGGCGTGGCGCAGCAACTGGTCGGTGTCGGAATCATCCTCGGGATAGACGGTAACGCCCATGCTGCCTGAGAGGTGCAGCACATGGCGCCGGTAACTGATAGGCTCGCGGATGGCCTCCAGCAGCCTGGCATAGACCCGTTCGTCGTCCACATCCCGGAGAATGGCGACAAACTCGTCGCCGCCCAGGCGTGCGACCACGTCGTGGGCCCGCACGCTCCCCAGCAGCCGTTCCGCCACTGATTTCAGCACCGCGTCGCCGACGGCGTGGCCGTGCTGGTCGTTGATCTCCTTGAAACCGTCCAGATCAATGAAGCACACCGACACCAGACCTTCGCGCTTTCGGGCCTCTTCCAGCTCCTGCTCGAACAGTTCGGTCATCCGACGCCGGTTCGGAAGACCGGTCAGTGCATCGTAGTTGGCGGCCTGCTCAAGGTTTCGCTGATGTTCGCGTTTCTCCTGATAGAGCCGCTTGCGTTCGATCAGGTTGCCCAGGGTCTGCATCAGCGGTTCCAGCTCATTGGCCAGTCTCATGGAGTAGCCGCCGGCGCGGTTGGCCAGGCCAATCAGGCCGATCTGCTGGTCGCCCGAGAAAACCGGTATGCCAACGTAGCTGGTGATCGGGGGGTGGCCCTCGGGCAGGCCCTTGGCCCGGGAATCCGAGGCCACATCGGCGGAAACGATGACCTCGCCGGTGGTCATGGGCAGGCCAAGAATATTATCCAGGCGGTCGAACACCATGCCCCGGCGCTCGACTTCCTGAAAAAGCGCCTGGGTTTCCGGGCTCCAGGCAATGTTGGTGATGGCGCCGACCCTGAGAAATGGCGTGCCATCCTCCCGGTGCAGGATCTCACCGATAAAGCCGAACTGGCTGCCCGTCAGCGTCAGCAGATCATTGAGCATCAGCTCGAAAGCGGCGTGCTCGTTGTCATTGGTGAGGAACACATTCTGCGCTCGATGGATAGCCCGGCTCAGGTGTGAAACCTTCACAAACTCGCCGTCACCGGTCTCGAGAAAGGCCCGTTCGAGCTCGTCCTCAACGATGCTGGCGAGGCTGCGCAGAACATCCAGCTCGATCTCGGTAAATCGGCGCGGTTTATCGTCGATGATGCAGAGACTGCCGATCTTGAAGCCGCTGGGCTCCCGTACAGGCATGCCCGCGTAGAAGCGGATATGCGGTTTGCCGGTGACCAGTGGATTGTCGCGGAACCGGGGATCTTTGGTGGCGTCCTCCACCAGCAGGATCCTGTCCTGCTGGATAGCGTAATCGCAGAAGGCCACGGATCTCGGTGTTTCTGTTACCTCGAGCCCCTGGCGAGACTTGAACCACTGGCGCTCGGCATCAAGCACCGAGAAAAGTGCAGTTTTGACGCCGTAATAATGCTTGGCGATCCGAGTCAGCCTTTCAAACCGTTCCTCCGGCGGGGTGTCGAGAATGCCCAGGCGTTCAAGCGCCGCCAATCTGCGTTTTTCGATACCCGGGTTTGTCATCCAGCGCTCCAGGAAGGTTCCGTGACTACTTGAACCTGACAACCAGTTCGTGGAGCTCGCCTGCAATCTGCTCCATCTCCTTGACACTATGGGTGGATTCTTCGCCTTTCGCCAGATTGTTTTTGGCCAGGCTGGAAATATTCTCCACCTGTTCGTTGATCTGGTCTGACACCTGGGCCTGTTCTTCCACGGCCGCGGCCATCTGCATGGCCATTTCGGCAATGGTGCTCACGGACGTGGCGATGTCACTCAGGGTTTTCTCCGCCTCCAGCATCTGCTCCAGGCCCGTATCGGCAGCGGCCTTGCCCTGGTCAGCCACTTTCACCGACTCCGACGAGCGGGTGATCAGCCCGCTGACAATGTTGTGGATGTCGCTGGTGGAATCCCGGGTACGTTTCGCCAGGCCGCGCACTTCATCAGCCACCACCGCGAATCCCCGGCCGTGTTCGCCGGCACGGGCGGCTTCGATGGCGGCGTTCAGGGCCAGCAGGTTGGTCTGGTCAGCAATGTCTTCAATGATCTTGGCGGCTGCGGCAATCTGCTGGGTCTGGATGGACACCTCGCCCACCGAGGCACTGATTTCGTGAACGGTGGTTTTCAGATGCTCGATGGCCTTGCGAGTACCCGCCACCACTTCCGAGCCCTGGTCGGCAAACTCCCGGGCGCCTTCGGCCTTGTCGGCGGTGGCCTGCACGTTGGCCGACACATCGGCAATGGTCTGCGACATCTCATGCACAGCGGCGGCGACCTGTTCGGTTTCGGCCTGTTGCTTGTGCAGGGTATCCTGGGCGTCGTAGGCGATCTCCAGCCCTTTGACTGCCGACGTCTTGACCTGTCCGGCGGAATCCTCGATGCGCGTCAGTACCGCGTCCAGATGGGAGCGCATGGCCTTGATTCCGACCTTGATTCGACCCAGGGAGACATCGTCGTCGGTGTAGGTGCGCGCCGCGAGGGGATCGGAAAAGTTCTGCTCAAGCTGGCCGAGCACAGCGCTGACCAGGCGCTGTTTCGAGAGCTGCATCCAGAGCCCATAAGCGATAGCACCGCCACCAAGCACGAGTTCCGAGAGCAGCGTTTGTCCGGCGAGAAACAGCGCAGCGGCGGCGACAATCACGCCCGCCAGGAACAACGCCGAGCCGGAAACCCGTTGCCATAGCGAGGTCCCGGATTTGCCGGCTCAAATCGCCGCATACACCTTTTCTGCCCGCTCTACGTCTTTGCGGTCCGGGCAGGAACGTACAGACTCATAGCCAATGATCTCGCCCTTCTCGGTCACCGGCGTGACATAGGCGCTGACCCAGTAATAGTCGCCGTTCTTGCAGCGGTTCTTCACCATGCCCATCCAGGGCTTGCCGGCCTTGAGATAGGACCACATGTTGGCATAGGCCTCCGACGGCATGTCCGGGTGCCGCACAATGTTGTGGGGCTGGCCGATGAGTTCTTCACGGGTAAAGCCGCTGACGTCCACGAACGCCTGGTTGCAATGTCGGATCTTGCCTTTCAGGTCGGTGGAGGAAATCAGTTTCTGGGACGGTGAATAGGTACGTTCATGGTTGGTGACTGGCAGGTTCTTGCGCATTTGGGTTTCCCGGACATTACGGCCTAGCCGCTTCATTTGGAGCGTAGGATACAAAGCCGTATTTTACGCGCAGTTTTAGGTATAAATTTGTTATTGAACAATGAGTATTTGCAACTATAAATGGGTGCAGGTTTTGGTTTGTGCTTTTGGGGTTATGGCGTAGTGCGGTCAAGGTATTGGAGTGCTGTGATTTCGGACACTGCAGGGAGGCGCGGTAGCAAGTGTAAGATTGCCCTTCTATAATCGTAATCATGAAAAAGCTAACCCTTAAATTGAATGACCGTACCCCTGAAACGCTCTCTATGAAGCGTCTCGGACAGTACATTGCACACCTCTCCGATATGCTTGGGGAGGTGGAGCATGTGCATTTTGATTCGGTCAGCAGAGGTAGCGCCAAACTGAATGTAGATATTGAAGATCTGCATTATGAGAAGGTACTCGCCCACGTGCGTGAAGTGCCAAATGGCATCGGTGCGAAGAAGCAGCAATTAGCTTACCGCAACTTGCAACAACTCATGGATGAGGACGGCACAGGAGGTGCGATCTTGAACGATACCCAAACCAGCATCCTTTCGTTCAGGAAACGAGCGGACGACGATCGCCCTTTGGTCGTGAAAAAAACTGGTGCAGTACAGGGCCGGCTGTATCTTGTTGGCGGCAAGGATGAAACGGTTCCGGTCCGGCTTGAAGGTGCTAACGGCGAAACCCTTCACTGCGAGGCCACCATGGCGATGGCCCAGCAGCTTTCTGCGCTTTTGTTCCAACAGATCCGAGTGGCGGGTCCAGGTCTGTGGGAGCGCCTGCCAGAAGGCGGCTGGAAGCTCCGAAAGCTCAAGATCGAATCTTACCAAGAGTTGGAAACGACCAGTTTCGGTGATGTGGTCAGCCGGCTTCAGGCAGTAGGGGGTTTGAAATGGGCGGACATGGAAGATCCGCAGGGAGTGGCCAAGGATCTGAGAGGCTGATTTGAAGCTTTTAGTAGACACCAACATCCTGATCCAGATTCTTGCTCCGAACAAAACGGGCCTTACCCGCCCGGATAGCAGTCTTGAACTTGATAGAGTTGATGAACGGGCTCAGGCGTTCGTCTCTGAGGTAGAACGAAGGAACGCGCTGATACTGATGCCAACGCCGGTTCTTTCTGAATTTCTGATGGGGGTCGAGGTGTCAAAGTATCAGGAATACCTCGATACGTTGAACGGCAGTGCCTGCTTTGAGATTGTCGATTTTGATACGGCGGCGGCAATTGAATGCGCTCAGCTCCCCGATAGACAAGAGCTTGCCCAGATCTCGCCTGGACAAATTGCCAGCAAACTCAAGTACGACCGGCAGATCGTTGCCATTGCGCTGGCTGCGATGGCCAATGAAGTCTGGTCGCATGATGACTCGCTTCGCAAAATTGCTAGCGTACAGGGATTAACGGTTAGATCGCTGGCGGATATTGAACCGCCAGCGGTTCAAGAACAGATGTTTTCACCTGACGAAGGCATCTGAAATAGTAGGCGATATTTTAACGTTCCCGCCTGTTAAGTTGTTCACTTCTCCATACGGCTGGTCGTCATGTGGCTTTCTTACTTCCAAGCGAACGTGACAGATCTCTCGAGATGTCCATCAAAGCGGACTCAATTTCCGGGTCCAGACTTGCGGTTGCCACGTACTGCGGTACAACAAGTCTGGCCTTCTCGACCTCAGGTAATTGGCGCAGAACGTCCAGGTAACGTTCCAGCAACTCGGGTTTCGTTGTTGGCCGCGTCAGTTCCTTCTTGAGCCGCTCCTCGAACCGCTTCAGCTCGTCCTCATCATCAGTGTCATTCAGCTCCCAATGCAGCTGACGGGCAAGCGCCTTGCGTGACCATCCCACTCTCGCGATCAAAGACTCAATGACTTTTTGAAGCTCCAGCGTTCGTTCAGTCCCCATTTGTCCCCGGCCCCCTCTGTATCTTTTGAACTGTCCCAGCGGGGACATACACCAAACATTGATGGAGAAATACCATGAGCAAAGCAAAAACACCGATGTCGCCGGCCGCTGCTGCACGTATTCAGAGCGCTACCGCAAAGCAGCATGGTGGAACCACACCGAAAGGCTCCTTTGCAGCGAAAGCACAATCCGTGGCGGCCAAAAATATGGCTTCCGGTGGTCAACGACCACCGAATGGACCAAGCACAACAGGCGGCAAATCTGGCAAGGGACGTGGAAACAATCCGCCCCGCTCCAAGTAACTAGAGCTGCACAAGCGGGGGCGCTTCTGCCCCCGTTTTACCTGCACTCCTTTGCGCTCGCTGACAGCACGGTTTTGAGTTCTGATTTGCGCTCGTCGAGTTCGTTGTAGGGCAACGCCTCCACGGTTTTACCCACGGCGCAAAGACAGATCTCCTGTTTTGATTCGTATAGCCCGCGTGGCAGAACGTTGATATCCCCATTGGTACACGCATTCACCATCGCATACTCCAGCTCCATGGGGTAACGCTTGTCGTCCAGCAAGTTGCGATCGACCAGGCCATATCCAGTAAAACCAACCGTGAATGCCAGGACTGCTGGCAAAGCACCTCGTGCGCCATACTTCTGCCCCGTGATGGGCTTCTCGCATTTTTCGCACTCGATGTTTCGGTGCTGATTCAGCTCGTTGACGGCAGAACAGGCAGGACAATTCACCGAAATGGTGGTCGAGTTGTCGATTTCACTGGTCATTTTGCAGCCTGTTCCGATTTCCTGATTTTTGTGCGGCGTCCCGACGGTTTTTGCGCCGCCCGCTCCGCCTTGATCCGCTCCAGCAACGCCTCCGCACTGTTCTCCCCACGGATCAGCTCCGGATTCTCCTTGCGCCATTTCTCGGTGAGTTCGCCCCGGAAGGCTTTGGCCAGGATGGACTGGGTGAGGTTGTTGACGCGGGCCAGGGCGTTGTTGACCTGTTGTTCGATGCGGTCGGCGTGGGCGAAGAGTTGGTCTACTCGGCGGACGATTTCGGTTTGTTCCGTCAAAGATGGGAATGGCAGGCGAAGCTCGTTCAAAACCTTTAAGTTGATATTCTTCTGGGCTGAGTTATGGTGATTTCTGGTGTATGGAAGCAGGTTGAAGGGGTGGCGTATCCTGT